>JAPOKJ010000065.1 GCA_029977705.1 Burkholderiales bacterium
CGTTGGTGAACACGCCGCCACGGGTCAGGAACTCGCGGTCCTTGTCCAGATAATCGAGCGCCTGATCCAGCGAGCTGCACACGGTCGGGATCTTTGCATCCTCTTCCGGCGGCAGGTCGTACAGGTTCTTGTCGGCGGCTTCGCCCGGATGGATCTTGTTCTGCACACCATCCAGACCGGCCATCAGCATGGCCGAGAAGGCCAGGTAGGAGTTGGCGGTGGGATCCGGGAAGCGCACTTCGATGCGGCGGGCTTTCGGGCTCTGCACGTAGGGGATGCGGATCGAGGCCGAGCGGTTGCGGGCCGAGTAGGCCAGCTTGACCGGGGCTTCGAAGCCGGGCACCAGACGCTTGTACGAGTTCGTACCAGGATTGGTGATGGCATTCAGGGCACGGGCGTGCTTGATGATGCCGCCGATGTAGTACAGGGCGAAATCGCTCAGGCCGGCATAGCCGTCGCCGGCGAACAGGTTCTGGCCATCTTTCCAGACCGACTGGTGCACGTGCATGCCGGAACCGTTGTCCCCCACGACCGGCTTGGGCATGAAGGTGGCAGTCTTGCCGTAGCTGTGCGCGACGTTGGTCACGACGTACTTGAGGATCTGGGTCCAGTCGGCGCGCTGCACCAGCGTGCTGAACTTGGTGCCGATCTCGCACTGGCCAGGACCGGCCACTTCGTGGTGATGAACCTCGACGGGCACGCCCATCTGCTCGAGGATCAGGCACATTTCCGAGCGCATGTCCTGGAAGCTGTCAACCGGGGGAACGGGGAAGTAACCGCCCTTGACCGCTGGGCGATGGCCCATGTTGCCGCCTTCGAAGGCCTTGCCGGTCGACCAGCTGGCTTCCTCGGAATCGATCTTGACCGAACAGCCGCTCATGTCGACGTTCCAGGTGATCGAATCGAAGATGAAGAACTCGGGTTCCGGACCGAAGAAGGCCGAGTCGCCGATGCCGGTCGACTTCAGGTAGGCCTCGGCACGCTTGGCCAGCGAGCGCGGATCGCGCGAGTAGCCCTTGCCGTCGCTGGGCTCGAGCACGTCGCAAGACAGGATCAAGGTCGGCTCTTCACGGAACGGGTCCATGTTGGCGGTATTGGGATCCGGCATCAGCAGCATGTCGGAGGCTTCAATGCCCTTCCAGCCGGCGATGGAGGAACCGTCAAAGGCGTGGCCCTGGGTGAACTTGTCATCGTCGAAGTGGGAGCGCGGCACGGTCACGTGCTGTTCCTTGCCCTTGGTATCCGTAAAACGGAAATCAACGAATTTGACTTCGTTGTCGGCGACCATCTTCATGACGTCTTTTGCCGTCTTCATCCTGGTGTTCTCCAATTGAGTGAAAAGTTCGATGCTTGGGCTGGTGGGGAAGCAGAAATCGTGCCACGCCACAGCGACTTGCTGCAACGCACTTGCGCAAGCCTGCTTCCCGTGGCGGATCCGGCCTTGCCCGTATTCTAAGCCAAGCCGCCCTCCGGCCGTTTGCTCTCGGGGACAGGAACCGCAAGGGTTTTGCGCCATGTGCAGCGATCACTGGCACAGGATTCGGTCCATGACCCAGAACTTCGCACGCAAAGGTCCTGGTCGCTGGGCCGCCTTCGTACTTGACGACTTAATTGCACAAGGTCGGTGCGTCTACAAATAATGCCCCGAGCTGGTGCATATAGAGCCGCCCGATTGTGGTGCATCAATCGGCGAGAAACAGCATCTGCAGGTCATTGAGAAAGCGAAAGCCCTGCTCGCTGGGAGCAAATACCCGCGGATCATCGACCAGCAGGCCTCTGGCCAGTGCTTGATCCAGAGGGCGGGCCAGGCGGCTGAGGGCCAGCCCGGTGCGCTCGCCGAACAGGGCCGTGGGCACACCCTGCTTCAGGCGCAACGCATTGAGGAAAAATTCGAAGACCAGATCGTCCGGATGAAGCACCCGCTCGATTTCGACCGCTGGATGCGGCTCCGCCGCAGCGGCGCCGGCGCTGGCTGCCATGGCCTTGATGTAGTCCTCGGGCTTGCGCAGCTTTTGCTGGCGGACGATCCGGTCATGAAAGCTGAGCTTGCCATGGGCACCGGCCCCCAGGCCGAGGTAGTCCCCAAAGGACCAATAGTTGCGGTTGTGGATGCACTGGCGGCCTTGCCGGGCATAGGCCGATACTTCGTATTGCGCCAGTCCTGCAGCACCACAGCGGGCCACGATGGCCTCGTGCATCGCATCGATACGATCCTCATCCGGCAGGGCCGGCGGGAACTTGGCGAAATAGGTGTTGGGCTCCATCGTCAACTGGTAGTACGACAGGTGGGGCGGTTGCACCGACAGGGCCGTGCCCAGGTCGCGGGCCAGCGCCTCCTGGTCCTGTCCGGGCAGGCCATACATCAGGTCGATGTTGAAGCTGTCGAAGCACTCGGCGGCCAGGGCGATGGCCTGCAGGGCCTGTTCGCTGCTGTGCACCCGGCCCAGCGCCTTGAGCGCGGCGTCCGAGAAGCTCTGGACCCCGATCGACAGGCGCGTCACGCCGGCCGCGGCAAAACCCCGGTAGCGCTCGGCCTCGAAGGTCCCCGGATTGGCTTCCAGCGTGATCTCGCATTGCGGCCGCAGCTGGAAGCGGCTGCGCAGCAGGGCCAGCAGGCGGTCGATCGCCGGCGCGGGAAACAGGCTGGGCGTTCCGCCGCCAATGAAGACCGACTCGACCACCCTGCCCCAGACCAGCGGCGCGGACAGGTCGCAATCCCGCTCGAGCGCTGCGAGATAAGTTTCGATGAATCCGGCAAAGCCGGCATCGTCATCGGGCCGCTGGTGCGAGTTGAAGTCGCAGTAGGGACATTTGCGGATGCACCATGGCAGATGCACGTACAGCGACAGGGGAGGACTGGCCTGCAGTCCCTCCCCGAGCGAAAAACGGGTGGGCTCGCCGCCGGTCAAGCGTTCGGTCCGGACAGTTGCTGCAGCAGTTGGCGCAAGGCCTGGCCGCGATGACTTTCAGCATTCTTCTGGACGGCAGTCATCTCTGCCGCCGTGAGTCCCGCCGAGGGAATCAGAAAATAGGGATCGTAGCCAAAGCCGCCACTGCCGCGCGGAGCCTCGAGCACCTGGCCCCACCATCGCCCCTGGGCGACGAGAGGACAGGGATCGCCGGCATGCGCCACCCAGACCAGCACGCAGTAGTACCAGGCGCGCCGGTCCGCAAGGCCCTGCAGACAGGTCAGCAGGTGCCGGTTGTTGGCCTCATCGCCCTCTCCGGCGCCGGCGCGGGCGGCGAACCGGGCTGAGTACACACCGGGAGCGCCCTGCAGGGCAGGCACGCAGATGCCGGAGTCGTCCGCCAGGGCCGGCAGTCCGGTCTGCAGCGAGGCGTTGCGCGCCTTGCGCAAGGCATTTTCAAGAAAGGTTTCGAAAGGCTCATCGGTTTCGGTGACCCCCAGTTGTGACTGGGGCACGACCTCCCAGCCCAGGGGGCCCAGCATCTCGCCGAATTCACGCAGCTTGCCGCGGTTGCCCGAGGCCAGGACGACCTTGCCCATGGCCGCCCTAACCGGCCAGCGCGCGTCGTTGCGCCTCGCCAAGGCTCAGACAACCCTTGCGGCCCAGGGCCAGCAGTGCGTCCAGCTGTTGCGCTGAAAAAGGCTCGCCCTCGGCGGTACCCTGGATCTCGATGAAGCCCCCTGAGCCGGTCATGACCAGATTCAGGTCGGTATCGGCGGAGGAGTCCTCGAGATAGTCGAGGTCGAGGACGGGATGCCCCTGATACACCCCGACCGAGATGGCGGCCACGGAATCGCGCAAGGGGCTTTCCGGCAGCAGGCCGCGCGCCTGCAGGGACGCGATCGCATCGCAAAGGGCCACGTAGGCCCCGGTGATCGAGGCGGTGCGCGTACCACCGTCGGCCTGCAGTACGTCACAGTCGAGCGTGATGGTGCGTTCGCCCAGGCGCTGCAGGTCGATGACGGCGCGCAGGCTGCGCCCGATCAGGCGCTGGATCTCCTGGGTACGACCACTTTGCTTGCCCTTGGCCGCCTCGCGGTCGCCGCGCGTGTGGGTCGCCCGCGGCAGCATGCCATACTCGGCCGTCACCCAGCCTTGGCCCTTGCCGCGCAGAAAGCCGGGCACCTTGTCCTCGACCGAGGCGGTGCACAGCACACGGGTATTGCCGAAGCTGACCAGCACCGAGCCTTCCGCGTGGAGGGTGAACCCGCGCAGGATCTCGACCCGGCGCATCTGGTCATGGGCCCGCCCGCTCGGGCGCTGCACCATCGAAGAACCCGCGCTCATTTGGCGCCTTCCTTGCCCAGTTCGGTAGCCAGGAGGGGCGGCTCCGCGGAGGGGCTGGCGCGCATGCCCAGCGCATCGCTGCGCTCGATGGCCGCCTTGATTTCGCGGATGGTCTGTTCGATCTCGTCCTCGGACAGGTCGGCGGAGGGTTCCCCTGCCTCGTTGGCGTCAGGGCCGATGGTGGTCGTCATCGCACCGTCCGGAAGGTCGCGCGAGGAGACCTTCACCTCGACTGGATCGAGCCCTTCCCATTGCATGGCCAGCGCGGTGGTGTTGTCGGCCGCACTGCCCTCACGTTCGATCGCCATCTGGACCAGCCGAGGCACGGCAACATCGACCGGGGTGCGGGCGAAGGCGGTGCACAACTCGATCTCGCCAAGCGCCGACCAGACACCGTCGGAGCACAGCAGCAGCACATCGCCCGGGGACAAGGGTTCGGGACCACCGATCTCGACCGTCGGTTCGATCGGGGAGCCCAGGCAGTTGAGCACCTTGTTGCGCTCGGGATGACGATGCTGCTCGCTCTCGTCGATCAGGCCCAGGTTGATCAGGGCCTGCACCTTGGAGTGGTCGACGGTGCGAAAGAGGGTCCGGTTGCCACGCAGCAGGTAGAAGCGGGAATCGCCACTGTGCGCCCACCAGGCCCGCCCGTCCTGGACGATGGCCGCAACCAGCGTGGTGCGCGGCGATTCGGGCAGCCGGTTATCGGCGCAGTAGCGCAGGATGTCGCGATGGGCCCTTCGGAAGGCCGCATCCAGGAAGCTGGCCGGCTCGGCGATCGGCCCGCGACCCTGACTTTGAAAGTGCAGGCCCAGCGCGCGCAGGGCCAGCTGTGCCGCCACCTCGCCCTGCATGTGCCCGCCCATGCCATCGGCCACCACCATCAACAGGCTGTCCCGGGTGTAGCTGTAGCCCATCCGGTCCTGATTGACGCTGCGTCCGCCCAGCAATGAATCCTGGAAAATCGAAAATCGCACCTGTTGATCCTGGTAAGTCTCTGGGTGCCCTGGACGGGCATGCGTTCAGTACTGCGATACGGCTCAGGAGGTCTCCGCCTTGATGCGAGCGGCCTCGGGGGCCGGCGCTTCGGGGGCGGCTGCGCCCTTGCGGGCCACCTGCCGGGCCTCGGCCCGGCGCCCCGACAGCTTGCCGATCAGGGTGTCGAACCAGCGACCGGAGGTGACCGTCTTGAGCGGATCGCCGGGGGCAACGATATTGCGCAGGGCCCGCTGCAGGGCAAAGACGCTCTGCGGCCGCTCCATGCTGTTCAGTTTCAGGCACCAGTCCATCACGTCGACCAGCGGATGGGAGTAATGGCTGCGCAGCTTTTCGATATTGAGCGCCATCCGGTCGTCCAGTTCACGCTGGTCCGAGGGCTGAGGCGGCATGCCCGTCATGCAGGCATACATGGTGGCCCCCAGACTGTAGATGTCGGTCCAGGGCCCCAGTTGCGGCTGGCGGCGGTACAACTCGGGCGCTGCAAAACCGGGGGTGTACATCGGGAAGATCTTGCCGCCCACCGAGTCGAGGATCTTGCGCGCGGCGCCAAAGTCGAGCAGCAGGGGAGAGCCGTCCAGGCGCACGAAGATGTTGGCCGGTTTCAGGTCGAGATGAAGCAGGCGATTGGCGTGTACCTCGCGCAGGCCATTCATGACCAGGGTGAAAAGACGCAGAACGTGGCGCTCGGGCAACACCATGCCGGGGGTCTTGCCGCGGTTCTTGAGCACGATCTCCTGCAGGCTGCGCCCCTGCTCGAAGGTCATCACCATGTAGACGGTATCGTTGGCACGAAAGAAATTGACCACCCGGACCACGTTCGGGTGGAAGATCTGTGCCAGCGTGCGGCCTTCCTCGAAGAAACACTTCAAGCCGTTGCGGAACACCGCCAGGTTTTCGGGCAGGACGCGCGGGGCCAGTTCCCCGGCCACACGCCGCACCAGCGTGCTCGGCATGTACTCCTTGATGGCGACCCGGTTGCCCTGACCGTCCTCGGCCAGATAGACGATGGAAAAGCCTCCGCTGGCAATCTTTCTTACAATGCGGTACTCATTGAGCACAAGCCCGTCTGGCAGAGGCGAATTCTGTTGCGTTCCCATCGCCCTCTATTCTATCCGCAAGGCTCCCTGATTGACACGACAAACTACACGGCCGCCGAACGGTACCAGTGACATGACCCGCCCCATACAAAGCATGACCGGTTCCGCCGTGCACAGCCACAGCGCCGCCCGCTTCAACCTGCAGATAGAACTCAAGAGCGTGAACTCGCGCTTTCTCGACCTGAGTTTCAAGCTGGCCGATGAGACCCGCCTGCTCGAACCGGCGCTTCGCGAACGGCTGGGTGCAGCCTTCCTGCGCGGCAAGATCGAATGCCGCCTGATGGTCAAGCATCAGGCCCAGGCCATGGCCGAGACCAGTGCGGGCGGCGACGAACGGCTCGATGCGCGCTCGCTCGATGCGCTGCTGGCCCTGCAGGCACAGGTGCTGGCCCGCTCGCCGCAGACCACGCCACTGTCGGTGGCCGACATCCTGCGCTGGCCCGGCGTGGTGCCTGAAAGCGAGGTGCCCCCGGGTTTCGAGGGCGCGGCACTGCAGGCCCTTGACGCTGCCATCATCAAGCTGACCCAGTCAAGACAGACCGAGGGACGCAGCCTGGCCAGCTTTGTCAGCGAACGGCTCGATGCCATTGCCGAACTGGCGGCAGGCTTGCAGGCGCGCACGCCGGAATTGCTGGCCGCCCATGAAAAGCGCCTGACCGAACGGCTGGAAGCTTCCCTGGGCAAGGCCGAAAGCCTGAACCAGGCGATCGATGTCCAGGAGACCCTGGCCCGCATCCGGCAGGAAATCACGCTATATGGCATCAAGATCGACATTGCCGAAGAAATCAGCCGTCTCGAGAGCCATCTTCTCGAGTGCCGGGCCATCCTGAAACGGCCCGGGCCCTGCGGCAAGCGGCTCGACTTCATGGTCCAGGAACTGAACCGCGAAGCCAACACCCTGGGTTCCAAGTCGGTGGCCATCGGTCTGAGCCAAACCTCCGTCGAACTGAAGGTGCTGATCGAGCAGATCCGGGAACAGATCCAGAATCTGGAGTAATCGGCTAGAATCCGGCTTCCCCAAGGATCCGGAAGACCCCTCATGGCACGCATTACCGTTGAAGACTGCCTCAAGCAGATCCCCAACCGCTTCGAATTGGCGCTCGCCGCCACTTACCGGGCCCGCATGCTGGCCCAGGGCCACAGCGCCAAGATCGAGTCCAAGGACAAGCCCACCGTGACCGCCCTGCGTGAAATCGCCGCTGGCAAGGTGGGCATCGAAATGCTCCGTCGCGTCCCGACCTGAGCCTGCATCGGGAGCGCCTGAGCGCTCCTCCCCTCCCGTCATCGGGACCCGCCATGGGCCCGGCGGTCTCGCAAATGCCCATGACGGGCGAACCGGAAGCCGATTGCGCCGGCCACCGGTCGGCAAGCACCCTGAAGATGCTGGCCCGTGCGCCAGCCGCCCCCCTTTTCGTGGCACACTAAAGCCATGGAAATGCAGGTTCAGGACGTCATCACCCGGGTCGACAGCTATGCGGTTCAAACCGAATCGCATCAGGTAGCCACCCTTGCAAGCCTGACCCAAAAGCTGGCTTATCTGGGCGAGGAAGGCGTGCGCCGCGTCCGCGAGGCCTATCGGGTCAGCGACGGCGCGCACCTGGGCCAGTTCCGCAGCAGCGGGGAGCCCTACATCAGCCACCCGATCGCGGTGGCCGAGATCTGTGCCGAATGGCGCCTGGATACTGAAGCCCTCATGGCGGCCCTGCTGCATGACGTGCTCGAGGACAGCCCGATCAGCAAGCACGACCTGATGGAGCGCTTCGGCCCGGCAGTGGCCGAACTGGTCGACGGACTGTCCAAGCTCGAGCGGGTGCATTTCAGCTCCAAGGAGCAGCAGCAGGCCGAGAGCTTTCGCAAGATGCTGCTGGCGATGGCCCGTGATGTCCGGGTCATCCTGATCAAGCTCGCCGACCGGCTGCACAACATGCGCACCCTGTCCGGCCTGCCGCGCAACAAGCAGTCACGAATCGCCCAGGAAACCCTGGACATCTACGCCCCGATTGCCCATCGGCTCGGGCTATACCACCTGTACCGGGAATTGCTCGACCGGGGTTTCGAGGCCCTGCATCCGCTGCGCTCCCGGGTACTGCGCAAGGCGATGCTTAATGCGCGACGCAACCGGCGCGAGGTGCTGACCGAAATCTTCGCCCAGGTGCAGCAGGCCCTGCCCGAGTACGGCATCGCAGCCGAGGTCTATGGGCGCGAAAAGACCCTGCACAGCATCCATGAAAAGATGAAGCACAAGCACCTGAGCTTTGCCCAGGTGCTCGATGTGTATGGCTTTCGGGTCATCGTCGATGAACGCATCGGCTGCTATACCGCCCTGGGGGTGCTGCACAGCCTGTTCAAGCCGATGCCGGGCCGCTTCAAGGACTACATCGCCAACCCCAAGACCAACGGCTACCAGTCGCTGCACACGACCCTGGTCGGCCCCTCGGGCGCGCCGGTCGAGTTCCAGATCCGAAGCCGAGAGATGCAGCGCTTTGCCGATTCCGGTGTGGCCGCGCATTGGCTGTACAAGTCGGACAAGCAAAGTTTTTCCGACCTGCAGAAACTGACCCACCAGTGGCTCAAGTCCCTGCTCGACATCCAGAGCAACACGGGCGATGCCATCGAGTTCATCGAGCACGTCAAGGTCGACCTGTTTCCCGACGAAGTCTATGTCTTCACGCCGCGCGGGCAGATCCGCTCGCTGGTTCGGGGGGCCACCGCGCTGGACTATGCCTACAGCGTGCACACTGATGTCGGCCGGCATGCTGTCTCGGCACGCGTCAACCAGAAGGAAGTGCCGCTCAAGACCGAACTGCGCAACAGCGACATCGTCGAGGTGATCACCGATCCGAACCACAATCCGGGGCCCGAAGCCCTGGGCTGGGTGCGCACCGGCAAGGCCCGTGCCGAAATCCGCCAGTACCTGCGCCGCATGCAGGGCAAGGAGTCCCTGTTGATGGGCCAGCGCCTGCTCGAGCAGGCCCTGGCCTCGCTGCGCATCGATGCCGCTGCCCTGCCCGCCAGTGTGCTGGACAAGGCCGCCCACGAGGCAGGCCTGAAGTCGCCCGAAGAGCTGTATGCCGAGATCGGCCTGGGCAAGCGCCTGGCCCAGGTCGAAGCGCGTGCGATCGCGCTGCGCATGGGCGGCAAGACCACCGCTGCGATGCTGCTGCCGCGACTGGCCCCGGTCCTGATCCAGGGCACCGAACATGGCGCCATCCAGTTGGCGGCCTGCTGTTCTCCGCTGCCCGACGAGCCCATCATCGGACAGCTCAAGGGGGGCCATGGCCTGACCATCCACCGCATGAACTGCGCCCTGGCGGAACGACTGATGGAGCGCGACGCCGATCGCTGGATCAGCGTCAAGTGGTCCGAAGACTCCCCGGCCTCGAATTTCAAGTGCCGCCTGGAGATTGTCGTGCGCAACGAGCGTGGCGCCCTGGGCAAGGTGGCGGCCGAGATCGCGGCCTCGGACGCCAACATGAGCGGCGTCTCGACCGAGGACGGGATGGACAGCCTGGCCACCCTCAAGGTCATCATCGAGGTTCACGACCGACGCCACCTGGCGCGCGTGATGCGCAACCTGCGCCAGCTCGAGGAAGTCCAGAAGATCAGTCGCCCGGGCTGAGCCCGGCGCTCAGGCCTCGGGTTCGGGATAGCGGACCGCTAGAATCTCGAGACGCTCTGGTCCGAGAGGGGTCATCAGGATCACCTCATCCCCCTCGCCATGCTTGATCAGGGCCTTGGCGATCGGCGAGATCCAGCTCACCACGCCGGCACCGGTCTCCACCTCATCGATGCCCGCAATGCGCAGGGTCTGCTGCTCGCCATTGGCCCTGAGGATGTCGACCGTGGCGCCAAAAAAGACCTTGTCATTGCCGTAATGAAGGCTGGCATCGACCACCTCCGCCGCGTCGATACGCTTGGTCAGGAAGCGGATGCGCCGGTCGATCTCGCGCAGGCGCTTCTTGCCATACAGATAGTCGCCATTTTCGGACCGGTCACCGTTGCTGGCCGCCCAGGAGACAATCTTGACCACCTCGGGCCGTGCCACGTCCAGCAACTCGAGCAATTCCGCCTTCAGTCTCGCATAGCCCTGGGGGGTGATGTAGTTCTTGGCCGGACGCGCCTGCCCGGGTTCCTCGGGCAGGTCCTGCGCGTCGTCGTCGAGCCCGGCATCGTCCTCGCGGACAAAGGCCTTGTTCATGCCGGCCTCAGTTGCCAGCCAGCGACATCGACTCGATCAGGATCGAACCACTGCGCTTGTTGCCACGGCGGATTTCGTCACTGCCCACCGCCACGATCTGGCGATACATGTCACGAAGGTTGCCGGCAATGGTGATTTCCTCGACCGGATGGACGATGCGGCCTTTTTCGACCCAGAACCCGCTGGCACCACGTGAATAGTCGCCGGTGACATAGTTGACGCCCTGTCCGATCAGGTCGGTGACGAAAAGGCCCCGGTCGAGCTTGCGCAGCATCGCATCGAGGTCATCCTCGCGGCGCGTCCTGCGGCTGGACAGCCTCAGGTTGTGGGAGCCGCTGGCATTGCCGGTGGTCTTCATGCCCAGCTTGCGGGCCGAATACGTGCCCAGGAAATAGCCCTGCACCACGCCCTTGTCGACGATCCGGCGCTTCATCGTGGCCACACCTTCCCCATCGAAGGAGGAACTGCCGGATTCGCCCTTGATGAAGGGGTCTTCGAGCAGGCCAATGTGCGAGGGAAAGACCTGGGTGCCGAGGCAATCGACCAGGAAGCTGCTCTTTCGGTAGAGGGCGCCGCCACTGACCGCCTGCACAAAGGTACCCACCAGCCCACAGGCCAGGGTGCTCTCGAACAGGACCGGGACATTGGCCGTCCTGACCTTGCGGGCCCCCAGCTTGGACAGGGCCCGCTGCGCGGCATAGCGACCGATCGCCTTGGGGTCAGCCAGCTTGCGGGGGTCGTTTTCGGAAGAGTACCAGTCGTCGCGCTGCATGGCCCGGCCATTGCGGGCGATCGGCGAGACCGAGATGGCGTGGCGGCTGTAGGGATAGCCGGCCAGAAAACCGTTGCTGTTGCCCAGCACGAACTGGCCATGGCTGGCCGATACCGAGGCGCCCTCCGAGTTGCGGATCTGGGGGGCGACATCGAAGGCGGCCTGTTCGGCGCTGATTGCAATCTCGGTGGCGCGCGCCGCATCGATCGCCCAGGGATGGTAGAGATCGAAGTCGGCGAAACGGGTCGCCATGTCCTGGGGCTCGGGCAGCCCGGCGCAATCATCCTCGGCGGTATGGCGGGCAATGTCGAAGGCAGCACGGACCACCTCGCGGATGGACTGCGCGGAAAAGTCGGCGCTGCTCGCATGCCCTCGCCGCTTGCCGGCGTAGACCGTGACGCCGATCCCCTTGTCGCGGGTCTGCTCGACGGTTTCGAGCCGGGTCCTGCGCACATTCACGTTCAGCCCCTGGGCCTCGGAAATTTCCACCGCGGCCTGGGTGGCACCGATCAGCGCGGCTTCGGAGAGGGTGAACTGGGCAAGCTCCCTGAGCTTGTCCGGAGAGTACTCGAACATGGATGTTTTCAACCTGAAATTCGGGGGCGCGGCGGGCCTGGCCGCTGCGCAAAGGGTCGCGGTATCATACCCCGATGAATCCCCCTGACTGGCCTCAAGACCCTGCGGACACTGCCCACTCGCTGATCGACAAGCCCTCCAAGAGCGAGCGCAAGCGGACCATGCACCGCTTGCAGGACTATGCCGAATTGCTCGGCACCCTCAATGCCGGGCAACTGGCCCGGGCACCGATTTCCGAGGACATGCGCGCTGCAGTGCTGGACTACCAGGGCATCAAGGCCCATGAGGCGCGACGCCGCCAGGGCCAGTACCTGGGCAAGAAAATGCGCGAAGAAGATGCAGCGGCCATCGAGGCCTTCCTGCAAGCGCTCGAGCAGGCCGGCCAACTGCGCAAGGGAAGTGTCACCTCCCACCGGAAAAACCGATGAGCACCGCCACGCCCCCCTTTGAATCGGCCCGCATCGGGTTGGTCTCAATCAGCGACCGCGCCTCTCGCGGTCAGTACCAGGACCTGGGGCTGCCCTCGTTGCGCCAGTGGCTGGGTACCGCCCTGCATAACCCGCTGGAGGTCATCGAGCGCCTGATCCCGGACGAACAGCCCCTCATCGAGGCCTGCCTGCGCGAGCTGGTCGACCAGCACGGCTGCCATCTGGTACTCACCACCGGTGGCACCGGACCGGCCCTGCGCGATGTGACGCCCGAGGCCACGCTGGCGGTGGCCGACAAGGTCATGCCGGGCTTTGGCGAACAGATGCGTCAGATCAGCCTGCGCTTCGTGCCCACCGCCATCCTGTCCCGCCAGACCGCCGTCATCCGCAAGCAGGCCCTGATCATCAACCTGCCCGGCCAGCCCAAGTCGATCAAGGAGACCCTCGAGGGGCTGAAGGATGATGCCGGCCAGAGCGTGGTGGGCGGCATCTTTGCCGCCGTGCCGTATTGCATCGACCTGATCGGCGGGCCCTACCTGGAAACCCGCGACGAGGTCTGCAAGGCCTTCCGTCCGAAATCGGCGCTGCGCCGCACCGACTCCACACCGGGTACCTGAGCCAACTGGCGCAGGATCTCGCGCAGCGACGTGGCATCGGCCACCTCGACGGTAAAGCGCATGGTCGCCGTGTCCCTGCGCGACAGGGTCTTGACCGCCAGGACATTCCACTTGCCCTTGGCATAGACCTCGGACACATCGCGCAACAGGCCAGGGCGATCGCGCGCCGTCAACTCGATATCGACTGGATAGCGACGGCTGTCGGCATGCCGGCTCCAGTCCCCCCAGCTGGTCGCGATAAGGCGCTCGGACTTGTCGGCGGACAGGCGCTGCAGGCTGGGGCAGCCGCTCTGGTGCACCGTGACCCCCTTGCCCAGCGACACATAGCCGGTGATCTCGTCCGGCGGGATCGGACGGCAGCAGCGCGCCAGACGGGTCATCAGGGCATCGACCCCGACCACCAAAATCTCGCCCTGGGGTGAGGCGGGTCGGCGCTCCAGGCCTTCGAGACCGCCCAGGCCGGCCTCGGTCCGCTCGGGCAGCCCGCGGGCGCGCGGATCGGCTGCGGCCTGCGGCTTGGCGGCCGGCTCGGCGCTCTGGGCTGCGAACCATTGCCGAACCTTGGCCTTGGCACGGGCGCTGACCAGGTACACCGGGTCATTGCCCAGCCAGTCACGGGACGGTCCGGCATCGAACTGATGCTTGGGCGCGAGCACGATCTCGACGGTGTCCGCATTGGCCAGCGGGCGGGTCAGGGGCACCAGTACGCCATTGACCTTGGCACCGCGGCAGCGGTGCCCCAGATCGCTGTGCAGATGGTAGGCAAAATCAAGCGGGGTGGCGCCATGGGGCAACTCGATGATGCGGGCCTGGGGTGTCAGGGCGTAGACCCGTTCCGGGCCCGCTTCGGGACTGGGCGGGATCGGCGCTGGTGCCAGAGGGGATGGCGCAGGGCCGCCGTTCGCGGTGTCGCTGTCGCTGCCGGCATCGATCGAAGTGCGCAACTCCTGCTGCCAGGCCAGCAGTTGCCGCATCCAGCGCAGTTGCGCCTCGTGCGAGGCACCACTGGCCGCGCTCGATCCCTTGCTGGCCGGCGTCCCGCCCGCTTCCTTGTAGCGCCAGTGTGAGGCCACCCCGAATTCGGCAAAGCGGTGCATCTCGCGGGTCCTGATCTGCACCTCCAGCGAGCGGCCATCATCGGCCAGCACGACACAGTGGATGGACTGATACCCATTGGGCTTGGGCCGGGCCACGTAGTCATCAAACTCCTCGGCTCGCGCCGGCCACAGGCCCTGCACCACATCGAGCGCGCGATAGCACTCCTCGATGCTGGCGACCACCACCCGCAGGGCGCGCAAATCATGCAACCCCTCAAGCGACAGACGCTTGAGGTTGAGCTTGTGGGCAATGCTGGCCAGGTGCTTGGGACGGCCATAAACATCCGCGCGGATCCCGCGCTCCAGCAAGGCCTGCCGTACCCGGTCGGCGCAATCGGCCACGAAGGCCTCCCGGGCCTGCCGCTTCTCATCCAGGGATCGGGCCAGTGCCCGATAGGCCTCGGGCTCCAGGAAGCGGAAGGCCAGGTCCTCGAGCTCCCACTTGAGAAAGCCCAGCCCCAGGCGGTTGGCCAGCGGCACCAGCACTTCCCGGGTTTCCCGGCAAACGGGCAGGTTGGCGGCCTCGCTGCCGGCCGCGTATTGGCGCAGCAGATCGAGCCGGAAGGCCAGGTGGACGATGACCACCCGGATGTCGGCCGCAATCACCAGCAGCATGCGGCGCAGCAATTCCCGCGACAAGGCCTCGTTGCCCTGCCCGTCGCGACTGGCATGGACAGCGCTGAACTGGGGGGCCAGGGCACTCAGGCGCTGCAGGGCAGAGACCACGGTGGCCGTCTCGCGCCCGAAGCGCTTCTCAACCTCGTCGGCCCGGCGCGCACCGGCCAGATCCGGGCACAGCACGATCAGCGCCGCCAGCCGGGTGACCTCATCGACCTGGGCCTGATCCAGCAGGGCGAGCACCCGCCGGGCCCGGTCCGCGGTATCGGCCTCTGGGCCAGAAGAACCGGCAGCGGCCAAGCCCTCCAGAAGTTGCTGCAATGCAACGGCCGGCGCCGACACCGTCATCGGGCCACCATCCGCTTGGGGGAGATTGGAAGGCTTCAAAAACTTATTCCCTGGGGGCATGGGCAAATTGTCGGATAATCTTACAGTGCATGAAATATGCCCCGGGACGCGACTAAGTCACTGATCGACCGAGTATTTTTTCCTGTCCGTTGTTTGGCTAATCCAACAATATTAATCCCCGCCCAAGCCAGCGAAAACCCTCCCACATGATTCGAGTTTTCAATCATTACCTGTCGACCAGGGTCCTGATCCTGACAGCCATCGAGGCGCTCGTGCTGTTTCAGGCCATGATCCTGGGCTATCAGGTGCGGAATCTGGGCCAGGACGTCCCCTTCCCCATCGTCGAGGCCTTGTGCTTCACCGTCGTCATGCTGCTGATGATGACGGCCCTGGGCCTGTACGAGACCTTCTCGGAAGAGTTCAAGACCACCATCCAGCGGGTCATCGTGGCCTACCTGATGACCCTGATCGTCCTGAGCGTCATCTTTTACCTGATTCCCCAAACCTACGTCGGCCGCGGCGTCTTTGCCCTGACCACGGTCTTTGCGGTGGCCAGCCTGATGCTGGTGCGGGTCGTCCTGTTCAAGGTGTCCGATGTCGGACTGCCCCGGCGCCGCGTGCTGATCCTGGGCAATGGCCGCGAGGCCGAGGACCTGATCCGCTTCCTGCACGAAGGGGCCCGGGGCCGCACGGTGCAGTACGCCGGCCTGTATCCGGTCACCGGTGAGCGCCAGGGCGGCAAGTTCGAGCGCCTGCTCAACCATGACCACCTGCTGCGCACGGTGCATGACCTGGGTGTCAGCGAGATCGTGATTGCGGTACGCGAGCGCCGCGGCGGGGTCTTGCCCCTGCGCCAGTTGCTCGATGCCAAGCTGAAAGGCATCAAGGTCTCGGACCTGGCCAGCTTCTACGAGCGGGAACTCGGCCTGCTGCACATTGACAACATCAAGGCCAGCTGGCTGATCTTTGGCACTGGTTTCGACCAGGGCATGTTCCGCGATGTCGTCAAGCGCGTCTTCGACCTGGTGGCCAGCCTGATCCTGCTGGTGGCCACCCTGCCCATCCATCTGTTGGCGATGATTGCCGTGGTGCTGGAAAGCGGCTTCCCGATCTTCTACAGCCAGGAGCGCGTCGGTCAGGGTTCCGAGCCGTTTCGCATCTACAAGCTGCGCTCGATGGTCCAGGATGCAGAGAAGGACGGCAAGCCGCGCTGGGCGGGCACCAATGACGCCCGCGTCACCCGGGTCGGACGCTTTATCCGCCGCACCCGGATCGACGAGCTGCCCCAGCTGTTCAATGTGCTTCGCGGCGACATGAGCTTTGTCGGCCCCAGGCCCGAGCGGGCCTTCTTCGTCGACCAGCTGGTCGAGGAAATCCCGTTCTACGACGTCCGTCACAGCGTCAAGCCCGGCGTCACCGGCTGGTCGCAAGTGCGCTACCCCTACGGTGCGTCCAAGGACGACGCCCTCAAGAAATTGCAGTACGACTTGTATTACGTCAAGAACCACTCCCTCTTTCTCGACCTGCTGATCCTGGTCGACACGGTTCAGGTGGTGCTGCTGGGCAAGGGGGCGCGATGAGGCGGCCTGACGGCTTGCAGCCGACACCGAAGAACCGATGAGCCTGAAGCTGATCGGTTTTTTCGGCTTCCTGATCACCGCCCTCGGATTCACCGCGCTGACGGTCCTGCTGGCCGCGCGCAGGCCCTCGGCCCTCCTGGGGCGGATGTTCCTGCTGGTCAATATGGTGCAAGCCGTCTGGGCCTGGTCGCTGACCCTGGCCTTCACGCCTCTGGCCCCCCCGATCGGACTGGTGGCCTTTCTTGAATCCTTGCGCACCCTGGGCTGGACGGCCTTTCTGGTCGTCCTGATAAGGGGCGAGCACAAGGCGCCCTCCACGCCTGGCAAAGCTGCAGCCGCCTCGCTCTCGTCCCTGCCCCGCATCGCCATCATCGGCGCATCGCTGATCGCGATCGTGGCAAGCCTTCTGGACATTTTCGGGGAAGCCGGGCTCACCAGCCAGACCAGCTTCATGCTCAAGACCCTGGCCTCGATCGTCGGCCTGGTCTGCCTCGAGCAGGCCTATCGCGCCACGCCGCAGGATCAGCGCTGGTCCCTGAAGTTGCTGGCCATCGCCCTGGCCGGGCTGTTTGCCTTCGACCTGGCGATGTACAGCGAGGCGGTCATGTTTTCCCGCCTGAACCTGCAATGGTGGACCGCTCGCGGCTACACCAATCTGCTGCTGGTACCTCTGATGGCCGTGACCGCCGTGCGCAACCGCAACTGGAAAACCCCGATCGCCGTGTCGCGGAACATGGTCTTCCATTCGACCGCCCTTCTGCTGGCCGGGCTGTATCTCGTCCTCACCTCGCTGGCCGGCTATTACGTGCGCTATGTGGGGGGCAACTGGGGCGAGGTCGCTCAGGCGGTGCTGATCTTTGCCGCCCTGGTCGGCATGATGCTGGTGGCGTTTTCGGGCGCGATGCGGGCACGCCTGCGTGTCTTCCTGGCCAAGAATTTCTTCAACTACCGCTTCGACTATCGTCACGAGTGGTTGCGCCTGACCGACACGCTGCACTCCTCGCGGGCCAACCGCGGCGAGCCGGCCCTGACCAGCGAGAACCTGATCCGCTCCCTGGGCCGCATCGTCGAGAGTCCGGGCGGCGCGCTGTGGCTGCGCAAGGACGGTCATTTCGCGATGATGGGCGGTGTCGGCATCGAACACTTCAAGCTTGACTTCGAGGCCGCCGAACCGGTACTCGAATTCATGGCGCGCCGCGACTGGATCATCGACATGGATGAGTATCGCCGCGACCGCGCAGCCTATGAATCGATCCAGTTGCCCACCGACCTGCTGGTCAACAAGGCCTTGTGGATCCTCGTTCCGCTAAGCAATGCCGGCCAGCTGGAGGGGGTGATCGGCCTGACCCATCCGCTGACGCCCACCACCCTGAACTGGGAGGTACGCGACATCCTGAAGGTGGCCGCCAGCCAGCTGGCCAGCCTGGTCTCCCTGCAAAACGCGGTCGAGAGCCTGGTCCAGGCGCGGCAGTTCGACTCCTTCAACAAGATGTCGGCCTTTGTTGTTCACGACCTGAAAAACCTTGTTTCGCAGCTCTCCCTGCTGGTGCGCAACGCCTCGACACACCGTCACGATCCCGAGTTTCAGCAGGACATGATCGAAACCGTCGAGAATGTGCTCGAACGGATGCAAGGCCTGCTCATGCAATTACGACTGGGCACCAAGCCGATCGAAAAGCCCCAGGCCGTGCCGGTCGAGGAGGTGGTGCTCAAGGCGATTGCCTCCAAGAAGGCCCTCAAGCCCCAGCCGGTCGTCCATATCGACCCGGTGGTGGCGCGCTCCCGGGTCCTGGCCCATCCGGACCGCCTGGAGCGGGTGATCGGTCATCTGGTGCAAAACGCCTGTGAGGCGATGAGCGGTCGCAGCGGCCAGGTGGTGGTCTCGGCCACGGCCGCAGCCGACCGGGTCGGTATCCAGGTCAGCGACACCGGTATCGGGATGACCCCCCAGTTCATGAAAACCATGCTGTTCAAGCCTTTCAACTCGACCAAGTCCCATGGCATGGGAATCGGCACCTTCGAGAGCCGGGAGTACCTGCGCGAGATCGGGGGGAGCCTGGCGGTGGAGAGCCAGGAACAGGTCGGCACGACCTTCAGGATCGAGTTGCCGACCGCTCCTCTCCACGCAGTGGACAGTTGAACGCAACCGTGGATTACTAGCCGCATGACCCAAGATCGACAAACCCTGCTGATGGTCGAAGACGACCCAGGCCTGCAAAAGCAGATGAAATGGTCTTTCGAACGCTACGACGTGCATTTCGCATCGAACCGTGAGGAAGCCATTGCCCAGTTGCGCCGGCTCGAACCCAAGGTGGTGACCCTCGATCTGGGCCTGCCCCCCGACCAGGACTCGACCAGCGAAGGCTTCAAGACCCTCCAGGAAATGCTGACCCTTCAACCGGCCACCAAGGTGATTGCCGTCACCGGCCAGAATGACCGTGCCAATGCGGTTCGGGCCATCGGTTTCGGGGCTTACGACTTTTTCTCCAAGCCCTTCGAGCCCGACATCCTGTCATTGGCCCTGGAACGGGCCTTCCGGGTAGCCGATCTGGAGGCCGAGAACCGCCGCCTGGCAATGACCCAGAGCGCCGCACCGCTGCAGGGCATTCTCACCCGCGACCCGGGGATGTTCAAGCTGTGCCGCCAGATCGAGCGCCTGGCACCCACCAACGCCACCGTGCTGTTGCATGGGGAAAGCGGCACCGGCAAGGAACTGCTGGCAAAAGCCCTGCACGACCTGTCGACGCGCAAGGACAAGCGCTTCGTGGCCATCAATTGCGCCGCGATTCCCGACACCTTGCTTGAATCGGAATTGTTCGGCTACGAAAAAGGCGCCTTCACCGGCGCCGTCAAGCAGACACCCGGCAAGATCGAGGTCGCCGACGGCGGCACCCTGTTCCTGGATGAGATCGGCGACCTGCCCCTGCCCCTGCAGGCCAAATTGCTGCGCTTTCTGCAGGAACGGGTCATCGAGCGCATCGGCGGACGCCAGGAAATCGCGGTGGACGTCCGGGTGGTTTGCGCCACCCACCGCAACCTGCGCGAACTGATCGCCCAGGGCGGCTTCCGGGAAGACCTTTTCTACCGTCTGGGCGAGATCATTGTCTCAATTCCCCCCCTGCGCGAGCGGGCCGGGGACGCCATCCTGGTTGCCAACGCCTTCGTCAACCGCTTTTGCCTTGAAAACAAGCGGGATCGCCTCATATTGCGTGAGGATGCGCTGGATGCAATCCAGAACCATCGCTGGCCAGGAAACGTCCGGGAGTTGGAAAACTGCGTCAAACGGGCCGTCATCATGGCCGATGGTGCATCGATAACAGCCGATGATCTGGGATTGGCGGGTGCCGACAGCGAGATGATCTTCAATCTGCGTCAAGTACGCGACGAGGCCGAAAAGCAGGCCGTACTGAAAGTGATGGCGTATTGCGACAACAATATAGCCAAGGCTTCGGAATTGCTCGGCATCAGCCGGCCGACCATGTACGACCTGCTCAACCGCTTCGGCCTCAGATGACTGCGATTCGGCAGCCCCCAAGACGGGCTGCCGC
>JAPOKJ010000033.1 GCA_029977705.1 Burkholderiales bacterium
CCGGAACCAAAATGCGATAATGCCCACCAACGGAAGCGTGGCAGAGCGGTTGAATGCACCGGTCTTGAAAACCGGCGTCGGGGTAACCCGATCGTGAGTTCGAATCTCACCGCTTCCGCCAGTCGCCAAAAATCAGCGATCAGCCCGCAGCGTCACTACAAGCTGTCAGCGTCCAAAAGCCTCCATGACCGAGTCTCGGTCCACCGGACCACCGTGGCCGAGGTAAAAGGTCTTGATCGGTAGCTTGAGCAAGGACTGGATGTTGCGCAGGTTCTGTGCGGCATCGGCATGGAAATAGTGTTCGCCGGCCTTGCTCGGGCTGAAGCGCCCGCCTAGGTAGCCGCCCAAAAACATGTCGCCGACAAAGCTGCGTCCATCGTCCAGGTGAACCACCAGGGCGCCGGGCGTATGCCCAGGCATCTGCTGTGCATGTCCCTTGAGGCCCCAGGGGCTCAGATCGAGCCGGTCATCGACGAGGATGTCCGGGGTGAAGGACGGGAACTTCGGGTCGATGGCCAGATGCTTGAGCAGGTAGGCCGTGAGGTTGGTCGGCTTGAGGTCATCGTTGTGCCCCGATTGGGCCATGGGCACGTCGCCCTTGCCCAGGGCGAGCTTGATACCGGCACGCTGAAGTTTCCGGGCCAGTCCTGCATGGTCGGAATGGGCGTGCGTCAGAACCGCAAGCGACACTTCCTGCAGCTTCAAACCCTGGGCACTGAGCGCCTTGACCAGGTCGGGCATGTCCCCGGAACTGCCTGCGTCGATCAGGACAGGCTTGGCGGATTTGATCAAGTACATGTTCGAGACGCTGAGCGGGATCTGAACGATCTGCGCTGGCTGGGTCGGCTCTACGGCGTGCCCTGATGGGATCAGTCCAGCGGCGACCCAGATGCCTAAGAAGGCGGCCAGCCATGCGGTCCGTGCGTGCTTTTGGAGTCCTCTCGCGGTCCAATATCGGAGAGTCTATCGTTTAAATAGACAATGTCAATCGCGATTGTCATGCCGTGAACCCTTGACTCGCCATGGCAGGCTTGGGCAGCGTCCAGGAATGTCTCGTGTTGGGATCGGCATGGGCCAAGCTCAGCCGCAGCAAGCAGATTCACCGTCGCGATCACATGCCCAGTTCCTGCTTTACTTGGCCTAGGCGAGCCATCAGGATGTCCGAGCGGGTGGAGTCGGTCACGAAGAAGACGTCTGAGCCGGGCGCAAAGGCCAGGTTGGTGATCGAGTGCCCCTTGGGCCCTTGAAAGACGGTCTCGGGTTCGGCGTGGGCGTTCAGGCACCAGACATAGCCCAGCCCTGGATTGGCCACCATCAACTGACCCTGCGGACTCATGGCCAGGCCATCGGGGCCGCTGGGGCCATACGAAGTGAAGAACTGGCCCACCTTGGAAACGCTGCCATCGGTCTGCACCGGCATGCGCCAGACGCAATTGCCGCGCGTCATGGCGACAAAGAGCAGCTTTTCGTCAGGCGACAGCACGATGCCATTGGGGCTGGGTGCATTGCTGATCAACAGGTCCAGCTTGCCGGCGGGGCTCAGTCGATAGACTCGGCCGGTGGGATCGTGCAGGCCGGTCTGGCCTTGGTCGGTGAACCAGATGTTGCCGCTGCGATCAATGAACAAGTCGTTCACGCCCTTGAAGCTTTCACTGTTGCGCCGGCCCAGATAGGGGCGCACCTGGCCGCTGCGAACATCGAGCAGCATCAGGCCGTTCATGTAATCGGTGACCAGCAGTTCGCGCTCATTGAGAAACTTCATGCCATTGGGTTCACCGTCCCATTGCGCCACCAGATCCCATTCGCCTGCGGGATCGATCCGGAACACGCGGCCATAGGGGATGTCGGTGACGTACAGGTTGCCCTGGGCATCGAACACCGGGCCTTCGAGAAAGCCATCGATCTCCCGGCCACCCTGGTTGGCATCGGCCCAGGCCGTGCGACGGGCTTGCCGGAAGCGCGCCGGCATTGATGAGAAAAGCTGCAGGGTCGCGGTCTTGGGGGCTTGGGTCAGGAACACGGGTAGCGCTCTCAGAATCCGTACAGGGTGGCTGGATTGTCCACCAGAATCCTGCGCCGCTGGGGCTCGGAGAACCATTGCCCGAGCAGGTTGAGCAATTGGGCGTCGTCCGGCTTCTCGCCAGCCTTCTTGGTCGGATGCGGCCAATCGCTGCCCCAGACCATGCGCTGTGGGGCAAGCGCGGCGAGCGACTGGGCCACATGGGCCACATCGGCATAGTCGGCCGTCCTGGCGGTCAGGTAGGCACCCGAAAGCTTGAACCAGGCCTTGCCTTCGGTCAGCAAGTCCTTGTACAGCGCAAAGGCCGGATGACGGATGCCTTGCGGCTGGGGCAGCTGACCGATGTGGTCAAACACGATGGGGCAGGCCAGTCGCCGCAGGGTGGCAGCCAGGGGCAGGAGGCGGTCGGCCGTGCCGTTGATCTGCATGTGCCAGCCCAGCGGGGCAATGCGCCGTGCCAAGGGTTCCATCATGGCCTCGGTGATCTCCACCAGAAAACTGAGGTTGAAGCGGATGCCGCGCACGCCCGCCGCATGCAAGGCAGCCAGTTCGGTGTCAGTGACGCTGGCCGCCACGACAGCCACACCCCGCGCTTGCGGTCCGAAGGCCTGGAGCGCATTCACCAGCAGGCGATTGTCGACGCCGTAGGTCGAGGGTTGCACGATGACATTGCGCTGCAGGCCCAGGCGCTGCTGCAACAGGCGATAGTCCTGGACCGAGGCGTCATCGGGCAGCAAGCTGGCACTGGGGTGGGCCGGGAAGCGTCGGTCGTAGATGTGATGATGGCAGTCACAGGCCTTGGCCGGCATGTCAAAGGCCGGCACGGACGTACCGGCCGAGTGCGGTACCGCCGTGGGGCGGGGCATGGGGGCCGCGCTGTTGCCAGAATCTGTGGCGCAGCCTTGTGCGCCGATCAAGCTCAGGCTGGCCGCCAGGGCCTTGTGGAGTTTGCGACGGCCTGGTGAGGCCAGGGCAGCGGGTATGGGGGGCAGGCAATGGTGGTTCACGCTGTGGACGCCTTCGGAAGGATGGGGCGAGGTCAGGCCGATCAATCGGCCTTCAGGTTCAGATCCTGGGCAATGCTGCGGTAGGTCTGGACCTCTTGCGACATGCTGCGGGCAAAGGCATCGCCGCACTGGGGGGCGGGCTCCAGACCCAGGCTGCGCAGCTTGTCGCTGGTGGATTGCAGGGCGAGAAACTGCCGTGATTGCTGCTCGAGCACCTGCTGCAGCGGAGCTGGCAGGCCTGCAGGTGCGAGCAGCCCGTACCAGGCATCGGCGCTGTAGCCCGGCACGCCCGATTCGGCGAAGGTGGGCACCTCGGGCAGACTGGCCAGGCGCTGCGGTGCGGCCACGGCCAGGGCCTGCAGCTTGCCGGCCTTCAGATGCGGCAGCACCGAGCCAAGCGAGGCAAACGAGGCGGTGACCTGACCGGCCATCACATCGGCAATGGCGGGCGCGGCCCCCTTGTAGGGCACATGGGTCATGTACAAGCCGGCCAGGCGCGCGAACTGCTCGCTGGCAAAGTGCACCGAACTGCCGATGCCGGGCGTGCCATAGGTGATGCTGCCGGGCTGGGCCTTGGCCCTGCGGGTGAATTCGGCCAGGGTCTTGATGCCACTGGCCGCAGACACCACCAGCACGGTGGGAGCGGCGGTCAGGATGCAGATGGGCTTGAACGAGCGCAGCGCATCGAATCGGATGCGGTCAGCATAGAGCGCCGGGATCATGGTGTGATTGGTGGCGGCCACCAGCAGGGTGTAGCCATCGGGGGGCGCATTGGCCACGGCCTCCGCCGCGATGATGGTGTTGGCGCCGGGCCGGTTGTCGACCACCACTGGTTGCCCGAGGTTGCGGGAGAAACTTTCGGCCAGGGCCCGTGCCACCAGATCGGTGGGGCCTCCTGCCGCAAAGCCGACCACGAGTCGTATTGGCTTGGCGGGCCAGGGGGCCGGCTGGGCCAGTGCCAGGCTGCAGCCCAGCAACCCAAGGACGGTGGCGAGCACAGCGCGCATCATTGGCGCTCGAAGGCGGTATGGGCCACGACCTTGCCCCAGGCCTCGGTGCTCTCGCGCAAGGTTTTGGCGAAGGCCTCGGCACCCATGTCGCGGGCATCGGCGCCCATGCCGTCCGCGAAGGCCTTCATGTCGGGCGAGGCCATGGCCAGGCTGATCTCTTTTTGCAGGCGGTTGACCACCTCGGCGGGCGTCCCCTTGGGTGCCCAAAGTCCCGTCCAGTTGACCACGCCCGGCCAGTTCACGCCGGCCTCCGCGAACGTGGGCACAGCGGGCAAGGCAGCCAGGCGCTTGTCGCCACTGACGGCGAGCAGGCGCATCTTGCCGCCCTTGACATTACCCATCAGACCTGTGGTCGACGCGATCTGGAAGTCGATGGTGTTCGAAAGCACGGCCTGCGTGGCCTCACCTGCGCCCTTGAAGGGAATGTGCATGAAGTTCACGCCGGTCGCGATGCCCAGCCCCTCGGTGGCGAAGTGCGGCGTCGTTCCCGCACCGCCCGATCCGTACATGACCGCATTCGGCTTCTGGCGGGCCTCGGCGATCAGTTCGGCGAGCGTTTTGAAGCGCGAGCTGGCGTTGACCGCCAGGGCCATCGGCGCAAAGAGGTAGGCGCCAATCGGCTGCACATCCTTGGCCGGATCGAAGGGCAGCTTCTTGAAGATGTGGGGAATCAACGCGTGGGTGGTGTCGTTGGCGAGCAGGGTGTAGCCGTCAGGTTCGGCCTTGGCCACCATGGCACCACCGATCGTGCCAGTGGCTCCTGGCTTGTTCTCGACCACAAAGCTCTGGCCCGTTTGCTGGCTCAGGCGCTGTGCCATCTTGCGCGTGGCCACGTCGACGGCGCCGCCCGGTGCGTAGGGCACGATGATGCGAACCGGTTTGCTGGGGTAGCTATCAGCGCGGGCGGGGCCGGCTGCACCGGCCATCAGCATCAGAGTGGCAGCGAGGCCAGTCATGTGCATCAGGGTGGCGCGGCGGCGGCTGATCAGGTGTGCGGTGGTCATGTTGCGGCGTGGTGGCGGTGGTGAAACGAAAGCGGTGGGCTGGGCGAGGGTGTCAATCCGGCTTGATGCCGGCTTTGCTGATGACGCTCGCCCACTGGCTCATCTCGGCGCGGATGAACTCCTTGAAGACGGTGCTGTTGGTACCCAGGGGCATGGCCCCGGTCTCGCGCATGCGTCGCTGGATCTCGCTGGAGGCGAGCACGGTGCGGACCTCGCTGGTGACGCGTTCAGCGATGACGGCAGGCAGCCCTGCCGGTGCCCACAGGCCATTCCATTCGTGTACCGCATAGGCAGGTAGGCCTGATGCGGCGATGGTCGGCACCTGCGGCAGAAGCGGCGAGCGTTCGGCGCTGGTCACGGCCAGTGCGCGCAGCTTGCCGGCGCGTACCAAAGGCAGGCAGGCGGACATCGCGCTGAACATCAGATCACTCTGGCCGGCCACCAGATCGGCCAGCGCCGGTGCGCCGCCGCGGTAGGGCAGATGGGTGATGAACAGCTTGAAGCCCTGCTTGAACAACTCGGCCGCCAGATGCTGCGCGCCCCCGTTTCCGGCCGAGGCATAGTTCAGGCGTCCCGGTGCCTTGCGTGCCGCCTGGATCAGGTCCTGCGGGCTGGCAAAGGGCGAACTGGCCGGTACCACCAGCAACAGAGGGACCTGCATCAGCTGGCTCAGGGGCGCAAAGTCCTTGACCGGGTCGTAGGGCAGACTGGCGAGCAGGGCCGGATTGACCGTGAAGAACGAGGCATCGAGCAGCAGGTGATGACCGTCGGCGGGTGCCTTGGCAATGGTCGCGGCGCCGATCGTGCCGCTGGCGCCGGGCTTGTTGTCGACCACCACCGGCGTCTTCAGGCGCTCGGACAGGGCGGGTGCCAGCAGACGCGCGGTGTTGTCCGCGGCGCCGCCAGCAGCATAGGGGACCACGATGCGGATCGGCCGCTCAGGCCAGGCGGCGTGAGCCAGCGCTGGCACGCCCAGGCCCAGGCCGAGCGAGGCGGCCTTGATCAGGTGTTTGCGTCGTGAAGCAAGCATGTCGGGTCTCGTGCTCGATCAAACGGTTGCAATCGGCGTGGCCGGAGAACCGACCGCACCGGGCAGGCGAAGCGGTGGCGCAGTGAGCAGGAAGCGCGAACGCTGATGACGGGCCAGCCAGCGCGCAAGATCGCTCAGAAACCAAAGCTCGCCCAGATGGATGCCATTCTTGAACAGGCAATGCTCGTGCAGGGGCAGGCGCGGCTGGCGGATCGGATGCGGGCTGAGCAGCTTGGCCATGGGCAATTCCACGGCGGGGTTGTCGGCGATCAGGCAGGCCAGGCGCGTGTCGCTGACCCATTGCAGCAGTCGCTCGTCCTGCCCATTCAATCCCAGCGTGGTCTGGTGCAGGGCCTGCAGATCGGGGCGCTTGTTCATCGACCACAGCCGCTCGGCAAAGCCAGTGTGCAGGCAAACCATGTCACCGGCCTCGATCTCGATCCGTTCAGCCTCCAGGATGCGCATCAGCGCGTCATAGCCCACCGCCTGACGTCCCGGCCCCAGATGACGAAGCAGGTCGATCATCACGCCCCGTCCCTGGGCGCCGTGCTCGGCAAGGCCCGCGATGTCCAGGGCCCTGGCTTCGGGTCCTGGAAAGCGCAAAGCAGGATGGCGGCTGGTGGGGTCCTCCGGTGCTGCGACGATGTCCTCACCGGCGCGAAAGCCGTTGTAGAAGACGCCCTCGGCCTGACCATCGTCATCGGCATCGAAATGACTGCCGACATGGGCAAAACTGTCCCATTGCGTCGAGTACTGCAGGTTCATCAGGACGACATCGTCGTTGACGATGTCGGTCAGGTCAGGATCTTCCGACTGGTAGCTCCAGCAAAAGCCTTGCTGCCCTGCGCTCTTGCCATCGCGCAAGGTCGAAAAGCGCTGCGGCGGCATGCGGCGCGGATTGAGGGTCTGACCCCCTGGCACATCGAGGGGCAGCGACAGGCAGAAGGTCTTGCCGACCTTCACCTCGGCGATGCCTTGCAGTACCTTACGCTCATCGACGAGATTCATGCGGCCACGCTGGTCATCGGGGCCGAACTCGCCCCAATGGCTGCCAGGTGGGGCCTTGATCCAGCGCGGCTCGCTCATCGTGCAACTGCGCCTGTCAACACCGAGAGCAGATTGCGTGCTGCGCCCAGGCCCATGTTGATGTAGGCATCACCGGTGACGCCACCAATGTGCGGGCTCAACACGATACCCGGCACGCCATGGAAGGGATGACCTGCGCTCATCGGCTCCTTGGCGAAGCTGTCCAGGCCTGCTGCAAAGACCTGGCCGCTGCGCACCGCTTCCAGTAGAGCCAGTTCGTCAATCAGGCCGCCCCGTGCGGTGTTGACCAGGATCACGCCCTTGCGACATTGGGCCAGGCTGGCGCGATTGACCATCTGGCGATTGTCGGGAGTCAGGGGACAGTGCAGCGAGATCACGTCTGAGCGCTGCCAGAGCGCTGCAAGCGTCACGGCCTCGACACCATCGGGCAGCCGCGCCGCAAAGGGGTCAAAGCCCAGCACCTTCATCTCCATGGCTTGGCAGATGCGGGCAAAGCGGGCGCCGATGGCGCCCAGTCCCACCAGGCCGATGGTCTTGCCAGCCAGCTCGACCGACTTGTGGGTGGCCTTGTCCCAGTGACCGCCGTGCATGCGCTCGTTCAGCGGCACCACCGACTTGGCGCAGGCCAGCATCAGGGTTGCGGCATGCTCGGCAACCGCAGCGGCGTTGGCACCGGCGGCAGCAACCACGCTGATGCCACGCGCCGCCGCGGCCGCCTTGTCGATGGTGTCGGTGCCGCTGCCGTGCTTGGAGATCACCTTCAGTGATCGGGCCGCCGCGATGATGGGGGCGGTGATGGCGCCATAGCGCACGATGATGGCCACCGGATCATGGGCTTTGACCAGTGTGATCAAGTCTTCCTGCTGGGGCGTCTTGCCGGCGTAGACCAGTTCGAACCCGGACAGCAGGTTCACTGCGGCCGCGGCCAGATCGCTGCCGGTGACCAGGATGACGGGGCGGGCTTTGCTCACAGGCCTTCTCCTGCCTTGAGCATGCCGGCGCTGATGAGGGAGTCGTTGAGCCAGGAGGCGGCGACGTTGCCTTGCTTGATCTGCGCGATGCGCTTGGCCTCGGCGGCCACCTTGTGCTCGGCCAGGGCGAGCAGGCTTTCGATCTTGTTGCGCTCGACGACCATGACGCCGTCGGCATCGGCGCAGACAAAATCGCCCGGGTGCACCGTCACGCCGCCGCAGGACACCGGATGGCCGATGCGGCCGGGCACATTCTTGGTGGGTCCGTTGGGATTGGTGCCGACACTGAAGACCGGGAAGTCAAGTTCCTCCAGTTCGAGGCTGTCGCGCACCGCGGCATCCATCACCACACCCCCCAGCTGCAATTGCTTGGCGGCCGTCATCATGATCGCACCCATCAGCGCACAGGTCTGGTCCGCCTTTCCATCGATCACCAGCACATCACCAGGCCTGGCCAGGGCCAGGGCCGCATGGATCATCAGGTTGTCGCCCGGGCGCACCTCGATGGTGAAGGCGGGGCCGGCCAGCTTCATGTGCGGGCGCAGGGCCTGGATGCGGCCGTGCAGGGCGCCGCGGCGGCCGGCCACATCGCACAGAATGGCGGGCTGGAATTGGGCGGCCTTGGCGACGATGTCGGCCGGCACGCGGGGAAAGTCCTTGATGATGTCGGGATGGGCCATGAGGATTGCCAGAAGGTTGAACTGCGAGAAGGGGGTCAATCCAGCTTTGAGCCGGATTCGCGGACCACGACCGCCCAGCGGGTGATCTCGGTCTTGATCAATTGCCCGAACTGCTCGGGTGTGCCGCCCAGCACGTCGGCGCCCTGGTCGGCCAGTTTTTGCTGGGAGGTCTTGTCGCGCAGCGCCTTGTTGATCTCGGCATTGAGCTTGTCGATGACTTCCTTGGGCGTACCGGCAGGTGCGGCAAAGCCGAACCAGGAGGCCGCCTCGAAGGCCTTGTAGCCCGCTTCCGAGACGGTCGGCACATTGGGCAGGTCGTCGACACGCTTGAGCGAGGTCACAGCCAGTGCGCGCAGCTTGCCGTTGCGGATCTGACCGATCAGGGTCGGGATCGACGAGGCGTACCACTGCACCTGGCCACCGATCAGGTCGGTGACGCCTTGCGCGGCGCCCTTGTAGGGCACATGGGTGAACTTCACGCCGGCGGTCTTCTGGAACATCTCGCTGGCCAGGTGGGCCACGGTGCCATTGCCGGGCGAGGCGAAGTTCA
This sequence comes from Burkholderiales bacterium, assembly GCA_029977705.1. GTDB lineage: Bacteria > Pseudomonadota > Gammaproteobacteria > Burkholderiales > Burkholderiaceae_E > JAPOKJ01. Next base: position 9,320 of record JAPOKJ010000033.1, read on the forward strand.
GGGCACCCGGCTTGGCCCTGGCGGCCGCCACCAGGTCCGCCAATGTCTTGTAGGGGGAGTCACTGGCCACCGCAAACACCAGGGGTGCGCTGGCCACCAGAGCCACCGGTGCGAGGTCCTTGGCTGGGTCGTAGGGCAGCTTGGGGTAGAGCGTGGCATTGATGGCCAGGTTGCTGGTCTGGCCGAGCACGATGCTGTAACCATCACGGGGCGCCTTGGCGACCGCGTCCACACCCAGGTTGCCGCCCGCACCAGGACGATTCTCAACCAACAGGGTCCAGCCGGTGTTGCTGGCGACCCGGCTGACGATCTCCCGGGCAATGATGTCGGTGCCGCCGCCAGGCGGGAAGGGGACCACCACCCGGATGGGCTTGGTGGGCCAGGTTTGTCCCCAAGCCGGCGGGACGAGCGCGACGATGCCCAGCGACAAGACAGCCCAGGCGAGCCGACGCTTGCCTGCGAATGATTGAGCGTCGGCCTGTGTCCCTGTCATCACGGTCTCCCCTTGGTTTTCTGGGGGCGCATTGTGTGAGGGCGTTGCGGAGAGTACAATAGGGTTTCGCCAAATGAAACAATGGCTGCCTATTGAAACATCCACCCGTCCCTGCTGAGGTCCCGTCGCCGAGCGAGCCAGAAGGCGTCATCGCCGTCACGCGTGCCTTGCGTATCCTAGAAACCTTCGGGGTGGGTGACGCCTTCCTGAATCTGGCCGAACTGAGTCGGCGTACGGGCCTTCACAAGACCACGGTCCTGCGTCTGGCGCGCACGCTGGCGGCTGCCCATTACCTGGTGCAGAAAGAGGATGGCACCTGGCGTCTCGGTCGCGCCACGGGATGGTTGGGCGCCTGCTATCAGGCCACCTTCAACGGTCAGGATTTGGTCGAGCCCGCGCTTCGCGAGCTGACGATCAAGACGGGCGAAAGTGCCTCGTTCTATGTGCGTGAAGGGAACTTTCGCACCTGCCTGTTCCGGGTCGAAGGGCCGCAGGCGATTCGCCATCATGTTCGGATCGGGGCCAATCTGCCGCTGAATCTGGGCGCACCCGGGCGTGTCATTCTGGCTTTCTCGGGCGCGCCGGGCGAACCCTACGAGATGATCCGGCGGCGCGGTTTTCATCTGTCCCTGGGCGAGCGCGAGCCCGAGGTGTCGAGCGTGTCGGCACCGGTCTTTGAGGCCAATTGGCGCTTGCTCGGATCACTCTGTATTTCGGGGCCGACCGCGCGGCTGCCGGAATCACGATTGCTTGAGCTGGCACAGGCTGTGGTGAACGCTGCCAACCAGGTGTCCTATGCGCTTGCGGGACGAACCGCTTCCGCAGCTGACGCATCGGGTCGCAACACTTGGCATCCCTAGTACGGCACACCATGCCATCGCTGCGCCCCTCGCTTGTTTGTCGACGCGCCGATCGCGGCGTGTCGGGCCGAACATCACGCCTTTGAAACCGGCCTGTCCCTTTGACAGTGAGGCAGGTTAGTCTTGCTCGCTTCCCTCTGAAAGGACCTGCCATGACTGCCGAGCAAGACATCCAATCTCTTGAAAATCGTCGTTACAAGGCCATGGTGGAGGCCGATGTGGCGGCGCTCAATGAGTTGCTGGCGGATGACCTGATCTACACGCACTCCAATGCTGTGGTCGACAGCAAGCAAAGCTATATCGAGGGCGTGGTCAACAAGCGCTGGGCCTATTCGGCGGCCGAGCGGCCGCAGGAGAAGATCGAGGTCTTCGGTGATGCGGCCCGCGTCACCGGCCATGTTCGCCTCACCCTGAAGAATGCCGACGGCAGCAGCCGCACGGTCAATGGACGTTTTCTGAATCTCTGGCTCAAGCGCAACGGCCGTTGGCAGATGGCGGCCTGGCAGTCGACGCCGATTCCGGCCTGAAGCGCGGGATAGCTTCCCGATCAGCCCAGCCAATCACCTACCCATTCGCGTACCAAGAAGGGGACACGACATGATCAGAGCCAGCACCCTGGTGTTCGCCGCCGCACTGAGCGCAGGCTGTGGCGGCATGCCCGCCGCGCCCTCTGCGGTGCCGGCTGCGGCCTTGGCCGAATTGGCGCCGCAGGGCAAGTTGCGCGCCGGCATGAACCTGAGCAACAACCTGTTCACGGGCAAAGACCCGGCCAGCGGCGAACTGCGTGGCGTGAGCGTCGACCTGATGCGCGAACTGGCCTCGCGGCTGGGTGTGCCGCTGGAACTGGTAGTGCACGCCACGCCGGGCGATGTGGCCGATGCTTCGCAGAAGAACACCTGGGATGTGGCCATCCTGGCCATCGAGCCGGCGCGTGCCAAGACCATCACCTTCTCTCCGGCCATCACCGAGATCGAGGCCAGCTACATGGTCTTCAAGGACTCGCCCCTGCGTTCGGCCAACCAGGTCGATGCACCCGGTATCCGCATCGCAGCCCCTGCCAAGGCAGGTTATGAACTTTTCCTGACCCGCACCATTCGCCATGCCACGCTGGTGCGCAGCACCTCGACGCAGGGCGCCATCGAGCTGTTCAAGGACCGCAAGGCGGACACGCTCTCGGGACTGAAGCCCAACCTGCTGGACCTGATGGTGGGCAAGGCCGAGTACCGGCTCCTGGAGGGCAACTTCATGGTGGTCAATCACGGCCTGGGCACGCCCGCCAACCGGCCGGCGGCTGCAGCCTATCTGAAAGCCTTCGTCCAGGATATGAATGCTTCGGGTTTCGTGGGCCGCTCGATTGCCAGGCATCAGGTGCAGGGGCTGTCGGCGGTCAAGTAAGAACTGCTGGATCGGATCAGGCCGGGTGCTTGCGCAATGACGGTTGATGCACGGGGGGCCAAATCCGGGCCGATGAACTTGCCGGCGCTGTTCGCCGTGCTGCTCGGGGTGTCGATCATCACCCTGGACATTTCGCTGACCAGCACTGCGATTCCGGCGATTGCGCGTGGCATTGGGGCACCTGCCGCCAAGACCATCTGGATCATCAACATCTACTACCTGGCGGTGGTGGCGGCCTTGCTGCCGCTGGCCTCGCTGGGGGAGATCTACGGCTATCGGCGGATCTTTTTCATGGGTCTGGGCGTATTCGCGCTGGGCGCGCTGGCCTGCGGCCTGTCGCAATCACTGCCCGGCCTGATGGCGGGCAGGGCCTTGCTGGGACTGGGCTCGGCGGCGGTCTCGGCGACAACGCCCGCCCTGATCCGCGTCCTGTATCCAGCGCACCGGCTCGGACGCGGACTGGGCCTGTACGCAATGATCGTCGGCATCGCCTTCACTGTGGGGCCGACGGCGGCCTCGACCATCCTGTCGCTTGCATCCTGGCCCTGGTTGTTTTTTCCCAGCGCGCTCCTGGCCTTGCTGGCGGTGGCAATGGCCTACAAGGGCCTGCCCAGCACCGAGCGCAGCGCCCGCGCCTTTGATGCCGTCTCGGCCGTGCTGTGCGCGGCGATGTTCTCCAGCCTGTTGTTTGCGATCGCCGGGTTTGCCCATCTGGGCGGGCAGGCCGCCTTGCTGGCCCTGCTGATGTTCGCAGGCTGCAGTCTTGCCCTGCAGCGCAGGGAGTCGCGACGCGACGCGCCGGTGCTTGCCTTCGACCTGTTCCGGATCCCGCTTTTTTCGCTGTCGGCCGCCACCGCCGTGTGTGCTTTTGCGATCCAGGGTCTGGTCTTCGTGGTGTTGCCCTTCCTGTTCCAGTTCAGGCTGGGCTACAGCCAGGTGGAGGCCGGTTTCCTGATCACGCCCTGGCCCGCCACCCTTGCCCTGATGACTCTGGTGGCGCCGCGGCTGGCCGAGCATGTCGCGCCGGGCCTGCTGGGCTTTGTGGGGCTGGTCTTCATCGCGCTGGGCCTGATGCTGCTGGCGACCCTTCCGGGCGATGCCAGCCTGCCGGGCATCTCGTGGCGTCTCGTGCTGTGCGGCGTGGGCTTCGGTTTGTTCCAGTCGCCCAACATGACGGTGCTGATGAGCAGTGCGCCGAGCCACCGCAGCGGCAGCGCGGGCGGCATCCTGGCTGCGGCGCGGCTGCTCGGGCAATCGCTCGGCGCAGCCTGCGTGGCCTTCTGGTTGTCGCGCTGGCCCGATCTCGGGATCCAGGCCGCCCTGTGGACCGGCGTGGGCATGGGCGTCGTCGGCAGCCTGATCAGCCTGTCGCGCCTGGCGCCCCGGGTTCGCAACCATCCGGGCTGAGTCCGGTGCACCTTGCCGTCATTGGCTTGGCGAGTGTTGACCTGGAATGAGGGCGAACGCGGCCGCGGCGACCGGCGTGCAAAGCGATCCTGCCCGGGGTGCGGCATGGCCATTTGTGTGAGACTTGTTGGACTTTCCTGCTCTTCCTCGTCTTGCCTTCAGGAGCCTTCCCCATGAATATGTTGCGCCGGATGTTTGCCTGTTCGTGGCTGGTCGGCTCTGCCCTTTTGCTGGGCCTTGCGGGCTGTGCCCACCAGATGCCGCTGGGCGAAGCACCGCTGGTCACAGAAGACTTCATGGTGCCGGCGGCCGATGCCGGTTTTCAGCTGCACGTGCGCAACAAGCGACCGGCGGGCCTGACGCAGTTCAAGCCGGGCAACATCATCCTGTTCGTGCACGGTGCGACAGGCTCTCCCGAGAGTGGCTTCGATCTGAAGCTCGATGGCCTGTCGTGGATGGAATGGATGGCGCGCCAGGGCAATGATGTGTATTTCGTCAGCGTGCGGGGCTACGGGCGCTCGACCCGCCCACGCGAGATGGACGAGCCGCCCATGAACAATGCGCCGATCGTGCGCACCGATACTGCGGCGCGCGATGTCGGCGCGGCAGTGGACTTCATCCGCAAGCGGAGGGGCGTGGACAAGATCAGCCTGCTGGGTCATTCCTGGGGCACCACCATCATGGCGGTGTACACCACGACGAACAACGAGAAAGTCGAGCGCCTGGCGCTGTTTGCACCCGGCTGGATCCGCACCCAGGGCGCCTCGCTGACCGATGCGGGTGGCCCGCTTGGTGCTTATCGCATCGTCACCGCCGAGGCCGTACGCAAGCGTCGCGGCACGGGGCTGCCCCCGGGCAAGCAGGAGGAACTGATGCCCTCGCGCTGGCTCGATGCCTATCTGGAGGCAGCCTTTGCGAGCGATCCCTGGTCGGCGACGCAGAACCCTCCCGCGTTTCGCGCACCCAATGGCGTGGTGCTGGACAGCCGCGAATATGCCAACGTCGGCAAGCCCCGTTACAACCCTGCAGACATCCGGGTGCCCACGCTTCTGATCCTTGCCGAATGGGACGCCGATACGCCGCTGTACATGGCGCGCACCCTGTTTCCATTGCTGAGCAATGCGCCCTCCAAACGCCTCGTGGTGATCGGGGAGGGCACGCATGTCGTCTCCAACGAGAAGAACCGCCTGCAACTGTTTCGCGAGGTGCAACTGTTCTTTGAAGAGGGGCGGCGCTGACAGGCTGGCCGGACCATGTGGCCTTGGAGAGCAGACAGGAAGGGGTGGACGGCAGGCCCGCTGGGCACTGCATTGATGACGCTGGCTTTGATCGGCCCTTGCGGACCAGCCCGGGCGACAGACATGGTGCGGATTCCGGCGGGTCCCTTCACGATGGGCAGCGACACCGGCCCGGAGGATGAACGCCCGGCGCATCAGATGACCCTGCCCGCCTTCGAGATCGATCTGTTTCCGGTCACCCATGCGGATTTTGCACGCTTTCTGAATGTGGCCGGTGCCCGTACGGCCAGTGGCGAGCGTCGCTACGATGATGATGATCACGACGCCCGGATTCATCGCGCGGCCGGGCCGGGTGCCCTGTGGCAAGCCGATGCCGGGTATGAACGTCACCCGGTGGTGGAGGCCAGCTGGGTCGGTGCCCGGGACTATTGCGCCTGGGCCGGCAAGCGGCTGCCGACCGAGGCCGAATGGGAGAAGGCGGCGCGTGGCAGCGATGGGCGAGCCTACCCCTGGGGCAGCGCGTCACCCACGCCGCGGCACGCAGGATTTGCACGGGGCTACAACCAGACAGCCCCGGTGGATGCCTTTGCCGAAGGGCGCAGTCCTTACGGAGTGTGGGATATGTCGGGCAATGCCTGGGAGTGGGTGTCGAGCGCGTATCGGCCCTATCCTTATCGGGCTGATGACGGCCGCGAAGACCCCAGCCCCGGACCGGTGCGCGGGACGCGCGGGGGCGGGCACGATTCGCCCGTCAGCGAGATCACCACGACGCAGCGCGGACGGGCGCTGTCCCGGGCGCCGCGCGCCGGACATCACAATATCGGGTTTCGATGTGCGCGTTGAAGCTGTCCGGGAGGCGATGCGATGATGGCCAACCGGCGCGTTAACGGTGCGTTACCGGCGCGTTAACGGCGATCCGGCTGGGCGGGTTCGACGAACGGAAAACGCGATCGCGCCTTGACGGTCGTGGGGCCGGCAGCGCCCGAGCCCCGGATGAAGCGCTTCGATTCATCGACAAAGGGCTGGTAGGCCCAATTGTCGGCATGCGGGTTGCGGGCCAGCGCCCGGGCCAGGAACAGGCGCCGGTGCTGGCTGCTCAGGATGCGCTGATGCATCTGTTCCGGGTCCCAACCGTTACGCAGCAGGCGATCAAGCGCCAGCAGTGTCCCTTGATGCTCGGGTGACTCGGCCAGGTTGTGCAATTCCAGCGGATCATGGCGAAGATCGAACAGCAGCGCAGGCAGGCCTCGGGTATGGATCAGCTTGAAATCGCCCTGGCGTACCATCCGCGAGGGCGCGCAGACGCCTTCCGAGCTGTACTCGGAAATCACCACCCGCTCTTCACCTGAAGCCTCGCCACGTGCCAAGGGCAGCAGGCTGGCGCCGTCGAGGGTATCCACGGGCTCGAAGGGCTGGCCTGCCATTGCAATGTCCATGAAGGTGGGCAGCAGATCCACCAGGGACACGTGCGCCGCGACCCGGCGCGGCTCGAGGTGCTCGGGCCAGCTGAGCATCAGCGGGACGCGCACCGAGTCCTCGAAAAAGGTCTGCTTGAACCACATGCCGCGCTCGCCCAGCATCTCGCCGTGGTCGACCGCGAAGACGATGACCGTATTGCGGTCCAGCCCGGTTTCCTTCAGGGTGGCCAACACTTGTCCGATCTTTTCATCGACATAGCTCACCATGCCGTAGTAGGCGTGGCGGGCATTCAGGACCTGCTCGTCGCTGACGCTGTATTCGTTCTGTGCATGGGCGATGTAGAGCCACTGGCTGTGTGGATCCAGGTCTTCGTAGGCAATGGGCGGTACCTGTGGCCCGGGAATGTCCTCACGGCGGTATTTCTGCCAATGCTGCTCCGGGGCCACGAAGGGCGGATGCGGGTGAGTAAACGAGACCGTCAAGAAGAAGGGCTGCTGGTCCGGGGCCCGGGCCAGGTCGTAAAGCTTTTGCCGGGCGTTGTATTCGACCTCGTCGTCATAGTCGACCTGCATGCTTCGGATGCAGGGGCCAGCTTCGAGCACCGGGCGCATGCTGACACCCGTTGGACGATGTTCCGGTCCCTTTCGCCAGTCGGGTGTCCAGGAAAAATCCGCCGGATAGATGTCGGTGGTCAGACGCTCTGCGAAACCGTGACGCTGGTCGGCGCCAATGAAATGCATCTTGCCGCACAGGATGGTGTGATAACCCTGATCGGCCAGATAGTGGGCCATCGTCGGAATCGAGGAAGGGAATTCGCTGGCATTGTCATAGGCCTCGAGGACATGCGGCAGCCGGCCGCTGAGCATCGAGAAGCGCGAGGGAGCGCAGATCGGAAAGTTGCAGTAGGCGCTGTCAAACACTACGGAGCGTTCGGCAAGGGCGTCCAGGTGCGGGCTCTTCACCACCTTGTTGCCGTACAGGCCCAGCGCCGAGATGGTGAGTTGATCCGCCATCAGGAGCAGGATGTTGGGAGGTTTGGCAAGGCTGTCGTGAGCCCCGGAGGGGTGGTTCATGAGAGGCAGTGGTTGGGCGGATGCGGTTGGCGAGGTCGTGATGGCTTCAGCCCGTCGGGGTTGAGCCAGAGGGATTTCAATCAGTCAGGCTTGAATCAATCGGGCTTCAATTGGGCTTTGCGCACCAGAGCGTCCCAGCGCAGCTGGTCGCTGCGCAGGAAGCTTGCCACAGGCTCGGCTTCGCTGCCGGCCGGAACAGCACCTGCCTGAGACAACTGGTTGCGCATGTCATCCTGCTGCAAGGTTCGGTGCACTTCGCCTGCCAATTGCTCCAAGATGCCCGCTGCAACACCGGCCGGTGCAAACAGGCTGAGCCACTGGTCTGCCTGGTACCCGGCAAGACCCGCCTCGGACATGGTTGGGATATCTGCCAGCGAGGACAGACGCTTGACGCTGGTCACGGCCAGTGCCCGCAGGCGTCCGGCGCGTACCTGGGGAAGGGCGACAGAGAGATTGGCGAATTGGAAATCGATCAGACCTGAGATCTGGTCATTGATTGCCGCCGGAGCGCCCGTGTAGGGGACATGCACAGCGAAGGTACCGGTCATCGACTTGAACAACTCGGCCGCCATGTGGGCTGGCGAGCCCGTGCCGGCCGACGCATAACTCAATTTTCCCGGCGCCTGTCTGGCTCGGGCGATCAGGTCCTTGACGGTCTGTATCGGCGAGTTCGGTGAAACCAGCAGGACGGCGGGCGCCATGGCAACCAAGGCGATCGGCGTCAGGTCCTTGTTCCATTGGAAAGAAGACTTGACCTTGAGGGCAGACTGAATGGCCAGAGAACTGGAGGCGAGCAGCAGCACGTGACCGTCCGGTGCTGCGCGAACGACCTGCTCGGCGCCGATCGCGCCGGCGGCGCCGACCCGGTTTTCGACGATGACCGCTTGTCCCAGTGAGGCAGCCAGGCGCGTGGCAAGCGCACGCCCTACCAGATCGACCAGCCCTCCTGCCGGCCAGGGGACGACCAGACGCAAGGCCCGCCGCGGAAACGCAGCCGTCTGCTGGGCGTTGGCGCGCTCAACCGTGAGGGGGGACAGGGCGGTAGCGAGGCTGCTGGCGGCCATAGCGCCGCTGAATTGGCGACGTTTCATCGGGATTGACCTGGTTCGGGGTTGGGCTGCGTCGGCGGCTTCGGGCGCATTTGTCAGGGGATTGAAGCCTGCCCTTGTCATTATGCGGGTACTCGTAGAGCTGTGGTCGGTTCATCCCATTCGCCTGATCTTTGGGGGGTGTTCTTGTATCCTGGAGGTGCGCGGGGTTGGGCACCGGCGGGTGCCCCTTGCCTGCGCGCAGCCGTTCAAACCCATGAGCACCCTTCCGATGTCGCCACGCCGCTCTGTCCTCTATCTGCCCGCCAGCAATGCCCGCGCCCTGGAAAAGGCGCGCGACCTGCCCGCCGACACACTGGTGCTCGATCTCGAAGATGCGGTCGCACCGGCTGCCAAGCCCCAGGCAAGGCAGCAACTGGTCGATGTCTTTTCCTGCGGCTGGTACGAGGGGCGCGAGACCGTGATCCGCGTCAATGCCATCGACAGCGATGACATCATCGCCGACCTGGCCACGGTGCTCGCCTGTCAGCCCCGGGCGATGCTCTTGCCCAAGGTGTCGTCGCTTGATGAACTCGACCGGTTCGCGGCGCTGGCCCGCAGTGCCGGGCTCGATGCAGGAGTCCGCACCTGGTTCATGATCGAAACGGTGGCGGGCCTTACGAACGTCCAGGCGCTGGTGAACGCCGGCCGGTAGCTGACGCATGCCCTGGAGTGCCTGGTGGTCGGTACCAACGACATTGCCAAGGAGACTGGCGTGTCGATGGGGCATGATCGTGCCTACCTGATGCCCTGGCTGATGAACATCGTGCTGGCCGGCAAGCATGGCCGCGTCACCGTGCTCGACGGGGTCTGGAATGATTTCAAGAACATGGCCGGCTACGAGCGCGAACTGGCCCAGTCGGTGGCGATGGGCTTTGATGGCAAGACCCTGATCCATCCGAGCCAGATCGAGGCCTGCAACCGGCTGTTCTCGCCCGACCCCCAGGCTGTCGCCCAGGCCCGACGCATTGTGGAGGCCTTTGCCCTGCCGGAGAATGAAAAGGCCGGTGTGATCAACCTGAACGGCGAGATGGTGGAGCGCCTTCATCTGGACATCGCGCAGCGCCTGTTGCTGCGCGCTGACCGTGCCGAAGCTAGAACTGCTTGAGGCGTCCCCGTTCATGGAGGTTGCAGGGGCTTGTCCCCAGGCCCGGCCAGCATGCGCGAGACCAGGCGTGTCACGCCGCCTCGATCAGCCTGATCTGAATCCCGGCGAAGAAGATTTCGCCGCCGGGTCGCAGCATTCCCAGTGCCTCGGCACGCTGGCGTGTGAGTACGGGATCTGGCACGCTGACCGTAATCGCGCTCAGGTGTTCGGGGTCCGCGGCCGATAGGGTTGGTACGAAGCAAGCCTTGCCCAGATCGAAGCGGATTTCAGCAGGGCTCCCCGAGGGCTGCCCGACCGGACGATCCATCAGGCCAGCCCAGAAACTGGCAAGGCCGGAAGGATCGGGTGTTCGTACCTCGATCATCGGGATACCGCTGACCCGATCCAGTCGCTGGAACTGTTGCCAGTGCGGGCCTGCAGGGTGGTAGTGCCCGTCGAGCTTCTCGCCATCGACCGTGTGATCGAACTCGAGCATCGTGGCGCGGCAATCGCGCGGATGCAACTGGCTGCCAAAGAAGGTCGGGTAGTCGAGGACGTGGGCGATGCGCACGCCCATTGCTTCGGCCCGTGCGCGGCGCGCCAGCGGGTCATCGCAATCGAAGATGGCCATGTAGCCACCCACCCCCTTGCTGCGTTCAATGAAGCGGCCGGCTGCTGTGCCCTCGCGCGTGGGCGCGACGATTTCGAGGAAGGCGTGGCCAAACACGAACAAGGCATTGACCAGGCCGTACTTGGCCACGTTCTCGTCGCGAAAGCAGACCTCGAGGCCAAACAGGTCGCGGATCTGCTGCACGGCCGGCTCCAGTGCCGGTGCGGCGACGCAGATCTGGCGCAGGCGCAGGTAGGGCTTCATGAAGGCTCCTTGGCGGTGTGCCCATGGCGGTGCGTGGCACGGCCCCATCGGGCAGGATTGAGGGATCCGGACCATCTTAGGGCGATTGGGAGAATCTGTCGCTTTGCGGACCGGCCCGGCTGTGCGACCGGGTCGGCGCCCGCTGCGGGAGTGCTAAAGTCTCATCATGAACGCAGCCCCCTGGCAAGCCCTCATGCCCTCGGCCTGGATCGAGGCCGGCTTTTCGATCGCAGCCGCCCAGGTGCGCGGCAAGGAACTGGTGGTCTGGCGCTCGCCCGATGGCCAGGTTCAGGTATGGGACGACCGCTGTCCCCACCGCAGCGTCCGCTTCAGCCTGGGCCAGGTGGTGGGAGACCGGCTCTCCTGTGCCTACCACGGCTGGCAGTTCCAGGCGGGCGATGGCCGCTGCGCCGGCATTCCGGCGCATCCGCAGATGCTGCCGCCGCGTGAGGCCTGTGCCAGGACCTGGCCGGCCCTCGAAGCGGCGGGCATGATCTGGGTTCGACTGGACGATGCCGATGTCCCCCCGCCGGGCGATGACGCCTTGCCGGGCTCCTGGCATTTTTGCCGCAGCCTGGCGCTTGCTCGTCCGGTGGCCACGCTGTTGCCGTCCCTGTCCCGCCTGGGTTGGCACGCCTGCGCCCCGGCGGCATGGGCCAGCCCTGATGACCATTTGCGCGCCTTTGCGCTCGAGGCTGGTCTGGACTGGTGCATGCTGCATGTCTGGACACGCGCTACCGCAGGCTCGGCGGCGATGCAGCGGGACCACGCCGACCTGCGGGCCCTGCGCACCGCGATTGAAACGTCTGGGCAGGAGCACTGAGATGGGGTTTGCCAGCGATGATCGCAACATGCTCGATGAGTGGCTCACGCTTGGACCTGCGCTCAGCCTGCGCGGCACGCAGGCTGGCTCGCCCCGTCGCACCCGGCTGATGGGGGCCGAGATCCTGCTGTGGCGGGATGATCAGGGGCAGGTGCAGGCCCGTGAAGGCGGGCAGGCCCTGCTGGCGATGGAGCGCTACGGCTATCTCTGGGTCTGCCCCAGTGGGCAGCCGTCACGGCCCTTGTTTGACTGCCCGGAATATGCCGAGCCGGGCCGGCGCATCGTCGATTGCGGTGGCTTTGGCGTCGCGGTGTCTGGCCTGCGCGTTGTCGAGAATTTTCTGGACATGGCGCACTTTCCTTATGTGCATACCCATTTCCTGGGCAATGTGCCGCATACCGAGGTCCTGGACTACAAGGTGACGGTCGATGCGGCGACCCAGGAAATATGGGCGACCGAATGCCGTTTCTGGCAGCCCAAGGCCTCCGCGTCTGCGGCCGATGGGGTGCTCGCCGAGTACAAGTACCGGGTGATGCAGCCGATGTCGGCGATGCTGTACAAGACCTGCGTCCAGCGCAAGGATGCGCTCGATGCGATCGGCCTGTTCGTGCAGCCGGTCGATGAGGAGCACTCGATCGCATATGTGCTGCTGATGTACTTCGAGGACGAGTTGAGCGATACCGACCTGATCGCCTTCCAGCACCTGATCTTTGCCCAGGACAAGCCGATCCTGGAGAACCATGCCCTCAAGCGCATGCCCCTGACGGGCGGACTCGAGACCCCGACGCGGGCTGACACCACCTCGGTGTTCTATCGTCGCTGGCTCAGGAACCGTGGTCAGCGATTTGGCGTGCTGCCTGCCTGAGTCCGATCATGATCACGTTGTACGACTACGAACTGTCCGGCAATTGCTTCAAGGTGCGCCAACTGGCGGCCTGGCTGCAGCTACCGTTGCAGCGTATCGCCATTGATTTCCATCCTGGCAAGCAGCACAAGTCGGCGCAGTTCCTGGCGCAGGTCAATCCGCTCGGACAATTGCCGGTGATCGACGACGAAGGCTTCATCCTGCGCGATGCCCAGGCCATCCTGGTGTACCTGGCCAGCCGCCATGATCCGGCCGGCCATTGGTATCCGGCCGACCCCAGGCTCAGGGGGCAGATCCATGTCTGGCTGGCCACGGCCGATGACATCACCCGTACCGCCTCGGCCGCGCGTCTTCATGACACCCTGGGTTATGACCATATCGACATTGACGCGGCACGGGCCGGCGCCCATGCGGTGTTTCGCATGATGGATGACCACCTGGCCGAGCGCCACAGTGCAGGCCTGGACTGGCTGGTCGGGCAGCGTGCCAGCCTTGCGGACCTGGCCTGCTTTCCTTATGTGGCCCTGTCGCTCGATGGTGGCATCTCGCTGGCCCGCTATCCGGCGCTACGGCGCTGGGTCTGGGACTTCCGTCACCTGCCCGGCTTCATTGGCATGGCGGGCATCCTGGTGCCGGATCCGGCGAGGGTGCCGATCCATCCGGGGGCCTGAGGGGCTGCTGCGCTCTACTTGCGGCGCGCCGGTTCAGGCCTCGAGTAGCTCCGCGCCCTGCGAAATTTCCACTGCGAGCTTTTGCAGCAGGGGCACATAGTGCCGGCTCAGCTGACGGTCGCTGACCGCGTCCTTTTGCAGCACCAGGTTGATCGCGCCGATCGCCTGCTGGCCGCGCAGGATGGGAAAGGCGATCGCGACCACGCTGGCTTCGGCTTCCCATTCGCCGCGATTGATGGCATGGCCACGGGCCCGGGTTTCGCGCAGGATGCGTGCGACGTATCGGCTGTCGCGGGCGAGGGCGCCCACGGCGTCGGTACGGGCGCGCAGCTGTGCCAGTGTTCCTTCACGCTCGGCCTCATCGCAGTGGCTCAGCCAGGCCCGTCCCAGGGCCGAGACCAGCATCGGTATGCGGATGCCGATGGTGGCCCGGTGCTGTGACAGCAAGCTGGCGCGATGGGTCGATTCGCGCACGATCATGAAGCCGCCGTCCGGCGTGGCCAGATCGCTGGGCCAGGACAGGGCCTGCAGGTGGCGGCGCATCGCCGGTGCCGCCACGCGATCGATCCAGTCGGTGGCCACATAGCCTTCGGACAGGCGCCGCACCTCGAAGCCCAGGCAATAGGCGCTGCCCTCGTCCTTCTGATGCACGAGACCTTCGGCCCGCAGGGTTTCAAGCAGGCGCTTGACGGTGGTGCGATGCAGGCCGGTGGCGGTGGCCAGCTCGGCCACATGGGCAATGCCGGCTGGCGCCAGGTTCAGGGCGCGCAGCACCGCCAGGCCGCGCGACAGGCCTCGCACCTCCCGATAGGTGGCGCCATCGTCTGCCATCGTCCGCTCCTCTCCCCGTTGGTGCACTCTGTGCACACACTTTACAGCAGGTCTGCGGCCTTCCACACTGCTGCGATCAATACAAGAGGAGACACTTGCCTTGGAACATACCGATGTCGTGGTGATCGGCGCGGGACCGATGGGCGCCACCACTGCGCTGGCGCTGGCCCGCGAGGGGGTGCGGGTCTTGCTGGTCAATCGCAGCAATTGGACGGCACCGACGCCGCGTGCCCACATCACCAATCAGCGTGCAGTCGAGGTGCTGCGCGACCTGGGTCTGGAGCAGGACGTGCGGCGCGAGGCCACGCCCTGGGAGTGGATGGGCGACACCTTGTTCACCACCAGTCTGGCGGGCCCGGAGATTGCGCGCCTGCGCACCTGGGGTACGGGGGATCACCGCATCGGCGATTACCTGCAGGGCAGTCCCTGTCCGATGCTGGATGTGCCGCAGGACCGGATGGAGCCGGTGCTGGTCAGGCATGCGGCCGCCCAGGGAGCCGTGCTGGCCTTCAACACCGAGTATCTGGACCATCGCGAGACCGATGATGGTGTCGAGGTGCGCCTGCTCGATGGTCCTGGGGGGCGTGAGCGGCTCGTCAAGGCGCGCTATCTGGTCGGTGCCGACGGGGCCCGCTCGAAGGTCATGGAGAACACCGGTCTGAGCGTCGAGGGCACCCTGGCGCGCGCCGGCACGGTCTATGTGCTGTTCAAGGCCGACCTTGCGCGCTATGTGGCACACCGGCCGAGCATCCTGTACTGGATCGTCTCGCCCAATGCCGCCTTTGGCGAGATCGGGCTGGGCCTGTTGCGCGCCATCAGTCCCTGGAACCGCTGGATCTCGGGCTGGGGTTATGACATGAGCAAGGGAGAGCCGGATACGTCCGATGAGGAGGTGCTGCGCCGCATCCGGATTCTCGTGGGGGACCCGGATCTGAAGATCGAGATCGAAAATACGTCCACCTGGTTCGTGAACCAGGCCCATGCGCCCGTCTACTCGAAGGGCCGGGTGTTTTGTGGCGGCGATGCGGTGCATCGCCATCCGCCCTCGAGCGGACTGGGTTCGAACACCTGCATCCAGGATGCCTTCAACCTGGCCTGGAAACTGGCCTACGTCATCAAGGGGCATGCCGGGCCCGGCCTGCTCGCCAGTTATTCGCTGGAACGCTCGCCCATCGGTGCACAGGTGGTGGCGCGTGCCAACCAGTCCAGGCTGGACTATGCGCCGCTCAATGACAGCTTTCGTGACCGGAGCGCCGACAATCCGGTGCTCGCCGGCCTGGCGCAGCTGGCCTCGCCGGGGCCCGAGGGACAGTCCCGCCGCGAAGCCTTGTGCAGGGCGCTCGAGTTGAAGAACTATGAATTCAATGCCCACGGTGTCGAACTGAACCAGCGCTATGTCTCCGCTGCAGTGCTGCCCGAGCCGGATGCCGGCGAGGAGGTCTGGCAGCGCGATGCCCAGCTCTACCTGCAGGCGACCACGCGCCCGGGTGCCAAGCTGCCGCATGTGTGGCTGGTCGGTCGTGACGGGCGCAAGGTCTCGACCCTGGATTGCGTTGGCAAGGGCCGCTTTACGCTGGTGACTGGCCTGGCCGGCCAGGCCTGGGTGCAGGCCTTGCAGGACCTGAAGCTGCCCTGGCTCGATGGGCTGGTGATCGGGACCGAAGGCGCACTCGATGTGTATTGCGACTGGCAGCGGGCCCGCGAGATCGAGGAGGCAGGGGCCCTTCTGGTGCGGCCGGATGCGGTGGTGGCCTGGCGACACCGCGAGGCGGTGTCCGATGCCGCGCAGGCGCGAGGCTTGCTGGTTCAGGCGCTTGCTGCCATCCTGTCCACTTCCAAGGAGCCTGCATGAGCGCACGCGCATTTCTGGGGTTGTCGCACACGCCCCTGCTCGGCCTGAATCCGGTGGCGGCCGAGGTCGATCGGGCCTTGCAGGCGGGTCTTGCAGCGGCTGCGGCGCAGGCCAGGGCCTTCGGGCCGGACCTGATCGTGCTGGTGGGTACCGATCATTACAACGCCTTCTACAACGAACTGATGCCGCCGTTTTGCATTGGTGCCCGCTGTGAGGCCATTGGTGATTTCCAGACCCCGTCGGGATCCCTCAATGTCAGTGCCCGCGATGCGGTGGCCCTGGCAGAAGGCTTGATGGAGGCCGGCTTTGATCCGGCGATCTCACACCAGATGCGGGCCGATCACGGCCTGTCCCAGCCGCTGCAATTGCTGTGGGGCGGACTCGACACGCCGGCGGTGTTGCCGATTTTCTTCAATGCCGTGGCCCAACCGGTGGTGATGCGCATGCGACGCTGCCGCGCCCTCGGGCAGGCCATCGGCGCACAGTTTCGCGATGATCCACGCCGCATTCTTTTCATCGGCTCGGGAGGCTTGTCACATGAGCCGCCGGTGCCGACGCTGGCCGATCCCAATCCCAAGGTGCGTGAGCGCATCACGCTGCGCCAGTATCCGACGCCCGAGGAGCGGCAGGCCCGCACCGAGCGTGTGATGGCCGCTGGCATGGCGCTGGCAACGGGTGATCCACGCATCAAGCCGCTCAACCCGCAATGGGATGATGCATGGATGAACGCTTTGTGTGGTGATGCCGCCGCGCTCGATGCGCTGTGCACGATGCCGGAGGCATCGATTGCCGAGCAGGGCGGCGCATCCGCGCATGAGTCCAAGACCTGGCTGATTGCGCGCAGTGCCCTGGCGGGCGATGCGGCGCCCGCCTGCCGGCTGCGCCACTACCAGGCCATACCGGAATACATCGCGGGCTTCGGCATCCTGTTCCTGCAGTGAGGGCCAGGCGCGGCCCTGCAGCCGCTCAGGAGGCGCTCTTGACGCCGGCGGCCTTGTCCTCGTTGTGCCAGTGGTTCTCGAAGCCGGGCTTGCGCGGCGTGTTCACCACGGCGAACACGCCGCTGGCGCGCAGGATGACCTTCTCGCCCACCTTGAGCTGACAGTCGCCGAAGGACAGGTTCTTGCCATGCTTGCCGATGCGCACATGGGCCTCGACCCAGTCGCCCAGCATGGCGGCGGCCATGAAGTCGCTGGTCAGGCTGACGGTCGCCATGGACGATTGCGCGCCGCGCGTCGAATGCAGGTTCATCGACAAGGCGACGTCGATGAAGGTCATGAGCATGCCGCCATGGGCGGCCCCCTTCATGTTCTGGTGGCGCGGCTTGATGCGGACGCCGACGATGCTGGTGCCATCGGCCAGCTTGCGGCGATACAGCCGCCCCAGATTGTCGGAGTAGGTGCCGACCGCACGGTTCAGGGCCAGGAAGCCCTCGGGAGGCTGGTCCAGGGCCTCGTCATCGGTGGGTTCATGACTGCTGGCCATGGTCAGTAGCTCCGCAGCCGCGCCACGCGATCCTGGTGGAAGTGGGCATCGCCGAGCAACTCCTGCAGCACGCGTGCCCGCTTCATGAAAAGACCGATATCGAAGGCATCGGTCATGCCCATGCCGCCATGCATCTGCACGCCCTCCTGGACCGCGCGGGTGGCGGCACTGCCGGCCTTGGCCTTGGCCACCGAAACCCAGTGGGCCGCCTTGTCCGGCGCCTCGTCGAGCATGCTCAGGGCCTTCATGGTGGCGGCTCGCGCCATCTCGATGTCGACGTACAACTCGGCAGCGCGATGTTGCAGGGCCTGGAACTCGCCGATCAGCTTGCCGAACTGCTTGCGCTCCTTCAGGTACTGGGTGGTGCGACCGAATACCGCGTCAGCCAGACCGACGAGCTCGGCGGCAAGCGTGGCGCGTCCGGTGTCGAGGATGCGCTCCAGGACACCCGCAGCCAGATCGGCGCCGCCCAGGCGCGCGCCATCATCGACCTGCACGGCATTGAAGGCGATGCGTGCCGACAGGCGTGCATCGAGCATCACGATGCGCTCGCAGGTGATCCCGGCCGTTGTCCGCGGCACGGCGAACAGGCTCAGGCCCTCGCCCGTGCGGGCCAGGACCAGCAGCAGGTCGGCCACATGGCCGTCGATGACGAAGACTTTCTGGCCATCGATCTGCCAGCCACTGCCCTGGCGCACGGCGCGCGTGGTGATCCGCGCGGGTTGGTGCTTGGCGAATTCGTCAAGGGCCAGGGTGGCGATGCTCTGGCCATTGGCCAGGCGGGTCAGCCACTGATCCTGCTGGGCGGCGGTACCGGCCAGGCGCAGGGCCGTGGTCGCCAGCACCGAACTGGCCCAGAACGGCGAGGCCGCCAGGTTGCGGCCGATCTCCTCCATGACGGCGCCGGCTTCCACCGTGCCCAGGCCGAGCCCGCCCTGGGCTTCGGGAATGAGGATGCCGGTAAAGCCCATTTCCTTGAACTGGGTCCAGACCGGACGTGAGAAGCCCTCCGGATCGTTCGAGTCGCGCAGGGCGCGCAGCTGCGCGATGGATGCGTTTTCCGCGATGAAGACGGCGGCGCTGTCGCGCAACATGCCTTGTTCTTCGTTCAACAACAATGCCATGACTTGTCCTGATGATGCTGTTCTGGGCAAGGCCTGCGGCGAGGCCCGGGCCTTGCAGGTTGCTGTGGTGCCGGCCTCAGGCCCCGGGCAATTCGAGAATGCGTTTGGCCACGACGCCCAACTGGACCTCGCTGGTGCCGCCTTCGATCGAATTGGCCTTGGTGCGCAGCCAGGTGCGTGCCGCAAAGCCATCGTTGGAGCGCTCGCTGTCCCACTCCAGCGCATCACTGCCCCCGGCAGCCATGAGCAACTCGTGGCGCCGCTTGTTCAGTTCCGAGCCGTAGTACTTGAGGGCTGATGAATAGGCCGGATGGGCCGAGCCTGCCCGCATCTGTTCGCCGAAGCGCTCGAGCATCAGCCGGAAGGAGGCTTCATCGACTTCGAAGTCGGCCACGCGCGCGCGCAGCAAGGCGTCGGCGATGCGTCCCTGTTCGTCGCGGCCCACGAGGTCGGCAATGGTCTGGCCCAGGGGCTTGCTCGCACCGCGGTCACCGATCGAGCTGATCATCTCGCGCTCATGGGTGAGCAGGTACTTGGCCACGTCCCAGCCGCGTCCGGCGGTGCCCACCAGGTTGCGCTTTTCGACGCGCACATTGTCGAAGAAGGTCTCGCAGAACGGTGACTTGCCGGAGATCAGCCGGATCGGCTTGGTGCTGACGCCTGGCGATGCCATGTCAAAGAGCACGAAGCTGATGCCATCGTGCTTCTTTGCCGAAAAGTCGGTGCGCACCAGGCAGAAGATCCAGTCGGCCTTGTCGGCATAGGAGGTCCAGATCTTCTGGCCATTGACGATGAAATGGTCGCCCTTGTCATCGGCCCGGGTGGCCAGCGAGGCCAGGTCGGAGCCGGCATTGGGTTCGGAGTAGCCCTGGCACCAGCGGATCTCGCCCCGAACGATCGGCGGCAGATGCTCCAGCTTTTGCTCGTGGGAGCCGAACTTGAGCAGGGCCGGGCCGAGCATCCAGATGCCGAAGCTTTGCACGGGCGGGCGGCAGTTGAGTGCTCGCATCTCCTGGGCCAGGACCTTGGCCTGTGCCGGGGACAGGCCGCCGCCGCCATACTCGCGGGGCCAGGTGGGAACGGTCCAGCCGCGGCCCGCCATGCGTTGCAGCCAGACTTTCTGTGCCTCGTTCTGGAATACTACGTTGCGGCCGCCCCAGCAGACGTCGTCCTCGGTGAGCACCGGTTCGCGCATCTCGGGCGGGCAGTTCTCCTGCAGCCATTGACGGGTGCTGGCCCTGAATTCGGCCAGTTCAGCAGTTTCCGACATGGTTCAACGTCCTTTGAAAACGGGTTCGCGTTTGTCGACGAAGGCCTTGGTGGCCTCCTTGTGGTCTTCGGTCTGTCCGCAGTGCACATGGTGGGTGGCCTCCAGGTCGAGGCAGTCCTCGACCTCGCCGGCCATGGCGCGGTTCAGGTTTTCCTTCATGTAGCGATAGGCCACGGTCGGGCCCTTGGCCAGGCGCAGTGCGATTTCGCGGGTACGGGCGGCCAGTTCCTCAGCCGGGCAGACCCAGTTGACCAGGCCCAGGCGCAGCGCTTCATCGGCGCTGATGCGGTCGGACAGGTAGTACAGCTCGCGGGCCTTGGCCGAACCGACCAATTGCGTCAGGAAATAGGTGCCGCCGTAGTCGCCCGAGAAGCCGACCTTGGCAAAGGCCGTGGTCATGACGGCAGAGCTGGCCATGATGCGCATGTCGCAGGCCAGCGCCATCGAAAAGCCTGCGCCTGCGGCTGCGCCCGGCAGCGAGGCAAGGGTGGGCTTGGGCATGCGGAAGAGCTTGCCGGAGGTGGCGCGCTGGGCCAGTCGCTGGCGATGGATGGCCACATCGATGGTGTTGTCGCCCACCGTGCCGTCGCCGCGCGCCGCCATGCCCTTGACATCGCCGCCAGCGCAGAAGCCCTTGCCGGCACCGGTGAGCACGATCACCTTGACCGCGTTATTGGTTTCGGCGGCCGCCAGTTGGGCGACCAGCGCGTCCATCATGGCCCGCGACATGGCATTGCGGGCCTCGGGACGATTCAGCGTCAGGGTCAGGATGCCCTCATCGAGGGTGGCCAGCAGGTCAGTGGTTCCGGTGTCCAGGTTTTGCAGGCTCATGGGGCAATCTCTCGTGTGCGTTGGATAGGGGCCCTGCGGGCTTGGTCAATGCAGGGCCAGCGGGACTGGGGCGATCTTAATTCAGGCCTTGGCTGCCCGCAGGTCCGATTCTGATTTGTGCGGCCGGTGCCGCTGCCCCCGGTCCCGCTTCAAACGCGCTCGAAGATCGCCGCGATGCCCTGGCCACCACCAATGCACATCGTGACCAGGGCGTAGCGACCCTGGATGCGCTGCAGTTCATACAAGGCCTTGGTGGCGATGATCGCGCCCGTGGCGCCGACCGGATGACCCAGTGAAATGCCCGAGCCATTGGGATTGACCTTGTCGGGGTCCAGGCCGAGCAGGCGCGTGACGGCGCAGGCCTGGGCGGCGAAGGCCTCGTTGGATTCGATCACATCGAGGTCCTTGACCGTCAGGCCGGCCTTTTGCAGCGCGAGGCGGGTCGCCGGCACCGGACCCAGCCCCATCAGCTTCGGATCGACGCCGGCATGGGCATAGCTGACCAGCCTTGCCATCGGTTTCAGGCCCTGCGCCTTGACCGCCTGGCCGGTGGCCAGAACGACGGCGGCCGCACCGTCATTGATGCCGGAGGCGTTGCCCGCGGTGACCGAACCGTCGGCCTTGAAGCTGGGCTTCATCCGGGCCAGTTGCTCGGCGCTGGCATCGGCGCGCACATGCTCGTCGGTATCGAACACCACCGTCCCTTTGCGCGTGCTGATCGAGACCGGCACGATCTGCGACTTGAAGCGGCCTTCGGCAATCGCCCGCGCCGCCCTTTGCTGGCTCTGCAGGGCGACCTCGTCCTGCATCTGGCGGCTGATGCCCTCCTGGGCGGCAACGTTCTCTGCCGTGATGCCCATGTGGATGCGATGGAAGGGATCATGCAGGATGCCCAGCATGTAGTCTGTGGCCGCCAGGTCACCCATGCGGCCGCCCCAGCGGGCACCGGCCATGAAGTAAGGACCACGGCTCATCGACTCGGCACCGGCGCCGATGGCGATGTCGGCATCGCCCAGCATCAGGGTCTGGGCGGCCGAGACGATGGCCTGCAATCCGGAGCCACACAGGCGGTTGACGTTGAAGGCCGGGGTCTCCTGCGGCAGCCCCGCCTCCATTGCGGCGACCCGCGAGAGGTAGGCGTCCCGGGTATCGGTGGGGATGACGTTGCCCATCACCAGATGGCCGATGCCGGCCGGGGCCAGAGCGCTGCGCTGGATCGCTTCCTTGACGGCGGTGGCCGCCAATTGGGTCAGGGGGACATCTTTCAGGGCGCCGCCAAAGGTGCCAATGGCGGTGCGGGCGGCGGCGATCACGAAGACTTCGGAAGTGTGCATGGGGGGTCCTTCGGGGGATGCGGAAAGAGCGCGAATCATAGCCTGCGGGTGCAGCGGCGTGCGTCAACCGCCCCGGGCCGCCACTGCGGGATGGGGCAGGTCCGTCGCGCATGCCCTGGGCTATGCTGGTCACCCTGCAAAGGGAGGTATTGATGGGCCTGATTCATCGTCGCCGCAGCGTGCTGCGTCTGGGGGCAGGCGGAGCCACAGGGCTGCTTTGGGCAGGCGGAGCCACAGGGCTGCTTTGGGCCTGCGGGGCCCAGGCCCAGGCCTTTCCGAGCCGGCCACTGCGTCTGGTCGTGCCGTTCGCGCCGGGAGGGCCCACCGACCTGATGGCGCGGGCGTTGGCCAAGGTGCTGGCACCTGCCCTGGGGCAGTCGGTGGTGGTGGACAACAAGCCCGGTGGCGGCGGCCTGATCGGTTTTGGCGAACTGGCCAAGGCGCCGGCTGATGGCCATACCCTGGCCTTTCCCTCGATCCTGGCCGTGACCAATCCGGCCCTGGTGCCGAACTATCCCTACGATGTGGCGCGCGATTTCCTGCCCGTGACCGTGGTCGGCTTCATTCCGCATCTGCTGGTGGTCCGCGGCGATTCGCCCTGGCGCAGCCTGGCCGATCTGGTGGGGGCGGCTCGCGACAAGCCGGATACGCTCAGCTACGCCTCCTCGGGCAATGGCACCTCGGCACACCTGGCGGCGGCCATGTTTGTGGATCGGGCGGGCCTGCGCGTGGCCCATGTGCCGTATCGCGGCGCTTCGCCAGCGCTTCAGGACCTTCTGGCCGGTCAGGTGCAGTTCATGTTCCTCGATACCACCCTGGCCCTGGCCCAGGTGCGTGCAGGGCGCCTGCGGGCGCTGGCGATCGCGCCGGCGCGGCGCATTTCGGCGCTGCCAGAAATCGCATCGGTCGCCGAGCAAGGTTTCCCGGGCTTTGACATCCGGGCCTGGTACGGCCTGATGGTTCGGGCCGGGACGCCCGCAGCCGTGGTCCAGCGGCTGTACGAGGAGGTTCGCGCCGCCCTGGCCAACCCGGAGGTGCGCGAGTTGTTCCGGGTGCAGGGCATCGATCCGGGCGGCATGCCGCCGGCCGAGTTTGGGTTGATGATCCGCGAGGATCTGGCCCATTGGCGCCGCATCGTCGACAAGCTTGGCATCAAGGGAGAGTGAGTGATGCGCATCGTGATCCCCGATGACTATCAGGACTGCGTGCGGCATCTGGCCTGTTTCTCGCTGCTCGAGGGCCACGAGGTGCGCATCTACAACGACACCGTCAAGGGTGTGGACGAACTGGCGCATCGCTTTGAAGGGGCGCAGGCCCTGGTGCTGACGCGCGAGCGCACCGCCATCAGCGCCGCGCTGCTCGAGCGCCTGCCCTGCCTGCAACTGATCTGCCAGACCGGCAAGCTGTCCAGCCATGTCGATGTGGCGGCCTGCCAGGCCCGTGGCATCCGGCTGATGGAAGGCAGCGGTACCGGCGCCGCCACGGCCGAACTGACCTGGGCCCTGGTGCTGGCCTCGCGCCGCCACCTGGTGCACGAGGCCGGGCGCATGGCGCGAGGGCTTTGGCAGGGCCATCTGGGGCAGCAACTGCAGGGGCAGCGCCTGGGGATCTGGGGTTACGGGCGCATCGGCCGGCAGGTGGCGGCCTATGGCCGGGCCTTCGGCATGCAGGTCAGCGTCTGGGGGCGCGAGGGGTCCCAGCGCGAGGCCCGCGCCGATGGTTTCGAGGTGGCCCGCGATGCGCGGGCCCTGTGCGCGGACAGTGATGTGCTCAGTCTTCATGTGCGCCTGACACCGCAATCGCGTGGCCTGGTGCGCGCCTCCCACCTGGCCTTGATGAAACCCGGGGCCTTGCTGGTCAATACCAGCCGCGCTGAACTGATCGAGGCGGGGGCCTTGGAGCAGGCCTTGCGCGCCGGCCGTCCCGGCTTTGCGGCGGTGGATGTCTACGAGTCGGAGCCGGTCCTCGATGCCGGGCACCCCCTGCTGCAACTGCCCAATGTGCTGTGTACTCCCCACATCGGCTATGTCGAGCGGGACAATTACGAGCGCTATTTCGGGATCGCCTTCGGGCAGATCCGTGCGTTTGCCCAGGAGGCCGGGCAGCAGGCCTGAGACCGGCAGAACTGCCACCTGGCGGGCGTTTGTATACGGTTATATAGTTGAATCGTCGGTTATATAGCTTGCGAAGCTATATTTGAAAGGATTTGGATATAATTCAATATATTCGTGCCCGGTTCCCGCCACCCGAGACGCTTTGTCATCCACCCAAGTTCCCATGAACGAGCCTGCCCAGGACAAGACCTTCCATCGCCAGGACCTGGCTCGTCGCATCGCTGCCCTGGTGCTCACCGACGACCTGACCTCGGCTGCCTCCTCCGGCTTTTTCCTGTCCGCACCGCGCCGCACCGGCAAGACCACCTTCATCCGGCAGGACCTGGTGCCGCAACTCGAGTCGATGGGCGCTCATGTGGTCTATGTCGACCTCTGGAAGGACCGGGCCCGCGATCCGGCCGAACTGATTGCCCAGGCACTGCGCAGTGCCTTGGCTGACCTGGGCCCGCGGGCCCTCAAGTGGCTCACCCGGCTGGGCATCAAGGGAGGGCGCGTGGCCGGGGTCGAGGTGTCGCTCGACCAGATCGGCATCGGCAAGTCGATGGGACTGGGCGATGCACTGGCTGCACTGGGCGGTGCCACCGACAGGATCCTGGTGCTGATCATCGATGAGGCCCAGCAGGCCAATACCACCCGGGCCGGTGCCGATGCCATGTTTGCACTGAAGGCGGCGCGTGACGAACTGAACATGAAGGGCAAGGGGCTGCGGGTGATCTGCACCGGCTCGAACCAGAACAAGCTGGCTGCACTCACGGCCAGCAAGGACCAGGCCTTTTTCGGGGCCTCGCGCTCGGACCTGCCGCCGCTGCAGCGTCCCTTCATCGACTGGATCTGCCAGCAGGCCCGTTCCCTGCCCGGCACCCTGGACCCGGAGATCCTGATGGCGCTTTTCGTCGAGGCGGGCCACCGGCCGGAGTTCATCACCGGTGCGCTGGACGATGCGCGCTTTGACCTGTCGCTGGAGGCCGGGCAACTGATGGATGCGGTGACCGGCTATGTGCGCGCCCGCATGAAGGCGGCCGACGAAGCGACCCTGAAGGTCATCCGCTCGCTCACGCCCCTGCAGTCGGCCGTGTTCCGGGTTCTGGCCGAGCAGGGCGCGGGCTATGTGCCCTTCGGTGAATCCACGATGGCCTTGTACGCCCGATACATGGGCGAGGTCACCTCACCGCGTCCGGATACGCCCAACGTTCAGCAGGCCTTGCAGTCGCTTCAGGAAAAGGGCCTGGTGTGGAAGGCCTCGCGGGGCGAATACGCGCTCGAGGAGCCGGCCGTGGCCAAGCTGTTGCCAAAAGCTGCCTGAGTGCGGCGCGGAAGCGGGCAGTCGGGGCGGGACTATTCGCGCGGCGCGGGATTGCGGTTGACCAGCCACAGGCCCGCCGCCACCAGTGCCAGTGCGCAGAGCAGTTTCCAGCTCAGGGGTTCTTTCATCATCAGCGTGCCCGCCATCACACCGAAGATCGGTGACAGAAAGGTGAAGGCGTGCATGGTGCTGGCTGAGTAACGGGCAATCAGCATGAACCAGGCCAGATAGCCGGCCGAGGCGACGATTACGGTCTGGTAGGAAAAGGCGAGCCACACCGACAGGCTGGGCGCGAAAATGCCGCGCTCGCCGATCAGCCAGGACACGGCCAGGAGCAGGACGCCGGATACCGCCAGCTGGTAGATGAGGTTTTTCTCCGCTGCCTCGCTGCGCAGGCGGGTGGCCTTGATGATGATCGTGGTCATCCCCCAGAAGAATGCCGCGGTGATGCACAGCAGATCCCCCAGCAGGGTCGAGGCCGGCCCGGCGGAGCCGGCTGCTGGCACGAGCCGGTCGGAAAACACCAGGGCCACGCCGATGAAGGCGATCACCAGGCCGATCAGCTTGGCGCGCGACAAGCGGTCATGGGGCAGGAAAAAATGGGCGATCGGTGCGACGAAGAAGGGGGCGGTGTACAGGAACAGGGTGGCGCGCGCCACCGTCGTGCGGTTCAGACCCTCAAAGAGGGCCCAGAACTCGAGCGCAAACAGCACACCCGCGCAAAGGCCTGGCCACAGGCTTTGATCGAAGAATTCAAAGCGCTTGCCGCGCAGCCGCACATAGGCCAGCACCAGGAAAGTGGCGATCAGCGAGCGCAAGCCGGCCTGGAAGACCGGCGACATGCCGCCGTTGGCAATCTTGGTGGCCACCGAACCGGCGCCGACGATCGCACACCACAGCACCGCCGCAGCGATCAGGGCCGGGGGAAAGTGCTGTGAATTTTGCTGCGGTGAAGCAATGGACATGAGGCTCTTTCGGACAAGCCGGGACGTGTGCGGTTCGGATCAGGCTGCCATCTCGTTGTAACATCCGCCAAAGAACATGGTGGCATTCAAAGGAGACAAGATGAGCACGACGAATTCCGGGACGGCAGGCAAGTACCGTCCGCAAGTGTATGCCTTCGTGGCCGCAGCCCTGCTGGCCGGGGGCTTCGGCTGGACCGCACCTGCCCGTGCGGCGGTCGAGGTGCAGTGGTGGCACTCGATGACCGGTGCACTGGGCGACCGCCTGGCCAACCTGGCCGATCGCTTCAACAAGAGCCAGTCCGAGTACAAGGTGGTGCCGGTATTCAAGGGCTCCTACCCCGAATCGATGGCTGCTGCGGTGGCGGCTTTCCGGGCCGGCAACGCGCCCCATATCCTGCAGGTGTTCGAGGTGGGAACGGCCACCATGATGTCGTCCAAGGGGGCGATCGTGCCGGTCGAGCAGGTCATGAAGGATGCCGGCGAGAAGTTCGACCGCGCCGCCTACATTCCTGCGGTGGCCGGCTACTACACGACGCGCAAGGGCGAGATGCTGTCCTTCCCCTTCAACAGCTCGACCACGGTCTTTTATTACAACAAGGATGCCCTGGCCAAGGCTGGCGTGACCAAGGTACCCGAGACCTGGAACGAGGTCACGGCGGCCGCTGCCAAAGTCAAGGCAGCCGGTGCGACCTCTTGCGGTTTCACCACCGGCTGGCAAAGCTGGGTGCAGCTGGAAAGCTTTTCGGCCTGGCACAACGTGCCGGTGGCCACCGCCAACAATGGTTTTGATTCGCCTTCGGCGCGGATGCTGGTCAACACCCCGCTGCATGTCCGCCACATCAGCAACATGAGCGACTGGGCCAAGCGTGGCTGGTTCACCTATGCCGGCCGCCGCAACGAACCCGAGGCCAAGTTCTTCTCGGGTGAATGCGCGATGCTGACCTCCAGTTCGGCTGCCTATGCCAACATCAAGCGCAATGCCAAGTTCAACTTCGGCATCGGCAAGCTGCCCTACTACAATGATGTCAAGGGCGCACCGCAGAACACCATCATCGGTGGCGCCAGCCTGTGGGTGATGTCTGGCAAGAAGAAGGAAGAGTACAAGGGCGTGGCCCGCTTCTTCTCCTTCCTGTCCTCGCCGGCCATCCAGGCCGAGTGGCACCAGGAAACCGGCTATTTGCCGCTGACCGTTGCTGCCTACGAGCAGACCAAGAAGTCGGGCTTCTATGAAAAGAATCCTGGTACCGATGTGTCGGTTCAGCAGATGCTGATCAAGACAACCGACAAGTCGCGCGGCATCCGCCTGGGCAATTTCGTTCAGATCCGCGATGTTGTCGATGAGGAACTGGAAGGGGTCTGGGCCGGCAAGCAGGACGCCAAGACCGCACTGGACAAGATCGTGTCGCGCGCCAACGAGCAGCTGATCCGCTTCGAGCGTACGGCCAAGGAGTGAGCCTGACCGTCGGTCTGGCGCCGCGCGGAGGATGACGACCATGGAAAAGCGCGTCATCTTCCGCGATCGCCTGCTGCCCTATCTGCTGCTCCTGCCGCAGATCATCATCACGGTGGTGTTTTTTTTCTGGCCTGCCTTCCAGGCCCTGTACCAGTCGCTGTTCATCCAGGACGCCTTCGGGTCCGAGCTGCAGTTTGTCGGTCTGGAAAACTTCAGCAAGCTGTTCGCGGACGAGTTGTACCTGGGCTCGTTCAAGGTCACCGCCGCGTTTTCGTTGCTGGTCACCTTGCTCGGCCTCTCGATCAGCCTGCTGCTGGCGTATTTCGCGGACCGGGCCATCCGCGGTGCCTTGCTGTTTCGCACCCTGCTGATCTGGCCCTATGCGGTCGCCCCGGCGATTGCCGGTGTGCTGTGGATGTTCCTGTTCAATCCTTCCCTGGGCGTGATCACCCATTGGCTGAAGGCCTTCGGCTACAGCTGGAACCACGTGCTCGAGGGCGGGCAGGCCATGCTGCTGGTCGTGGTTGCGGCCATCTGGAAACAGATCAGCTACAACTTCATTTTTTTCCTGGCCGGCCTGCAATCGATTCCGCGCTCCCTGATCGAAGCCGCGGCGCTTGACGGGGCGGGGGCCTGGCGTACCTTCAGGGACATCGTGCTGCCGCTGCTGTCACCGACCGCCTTCTTCCTGCTGGTGGTGAACATCGTCTATGCCTTCTTCGATACCTTCCCGATCATCGATGCTGCCACCGGGGGCGGGCCGAACAAGGCGACCGAGATCCTGGTCTACAAGGTCTACCACGACGGATTCAAGGGCCTCGACCTGGGCAGTTCCGCCGCCCAGTCGGTCATCCTGATGGCCATCGTGATCGGCCTGACCTTTGTCCAGTTCCGCTATGTCGAGCGGCGCGTGAAGTACTGAGGCGCGAGCGATGATCGGCCGTTCGCCCTGGATGAGCTTTCTGACCTATCTGGTGCTGGTGCTGGGGGTGTGCCTGATCGGCCTGCCCCTGTGGGTGACCCTCGTGGCCAGTACGCAGAGCATGGACCAGGTCACCTCGGCGCCGATGTCCCTGCTGCCCGGGCGCCACCTGCTCGAGAACTACAGCACGGTGCTGACCGGCGGATCGCATGATCTGGCCGCACCGGTGGCGCGCATGATGATGGTCAGCGCCCTCATGGCCCTGGGCATCGCGCTGGGCAAGATCATGATTTCCCTGCTCTCGGCCTTTGCGCTTATTTATTTCCGATTCCCACTCAGGAACTTTTTTTTCTGGATGATCTTTGTCACCCTGATGCTGCCGGTCGAAGTGCGCATCATGCCGACCTACAAGGTGATGTCCGACCTGCACCTGCTCAATACCTACACTGGCTTGATCCTTCCGCTGATCGCCTCGGCAACCGCGACCTTCCTGTTCCGGCAGTTCTTCATGACCGTGCCCGATGAGCTGGCCGAGGCGGCCAAGCTCGATGGTGCCGGCCCGCTGCGTTTTTTCTGGTCGATCCTGCTGCCGCTGGCCCGTACCAACATCGCGGCCATGTTCGTGATCCTGTTCGTGTACGGCTGGAACCAGTACCTGTGGCCCCTGCTGATCACCACCGACGAAAACATGTACTCGATCGTGATCGGCATCAAGCGCATGATCGCCTCCGGCGATGCCGCCACCGAATGGCATCTGGTGATGGCCACCGCCGTGCTGGCGATGGTGCCGCCGGTGATGGTGGTGGTACTGATGCAGAAGTGGTTCGTCAAGGGACTTGTTGATTCGGACAAATGACATCATGGGTATTCCTTCTCCCGCCCCCGACAGCCTGGTCAGCTTCAGCAACTGGCCCTACCTCAAGCGCTGTGCCCATCGCGGCGCCGGCAAGCTGGCACCTGAAAACACCCTGGCGGCGATCCGCCATGGCGCGGCGCTCGGTTACCGCTTCTTCGAGTTCGACGCCAAGCTCAGCGGCGATGGCGTGGCCCTGCTGATGCATGATGCAACCCTCGAGCGCACCAGCAATGGCATCGGACGGGTGGCTGGCAAAACGTTTGGCGAACTGGCCCAGATCGATGCCGGCAGCTGGCATTCAGCGGCCTTTGCCGGCGAAGGCATCCCGACGCTGGCGCAGGCATGCACCTGGCTGATTGCCAACCGTTGTCAGGCCAATATCGAGATCAAGCCCTGCCCGGGCCGCGAGGCCGAGACCGGCGCCGCCATCGCTCTCGAGGCGCGGCGCCTGTTTGCCGGCCAGCAGGTGCCGCCGCTCCTGACGTCTTTCTCCGAGGTCGCCCTCGAGGCGGCGCGGCGCGTGGCGCCCGAGTTGCCGCGCGGCCTGTTGTGCACCGAGTTGCCGCTCGACTGGGTGAGGCGTTGCAAGGACCTGGGCTGCGTGGCGATCGATCCCCACCATGGCCAACTGACGCGCGAGATCCTGCTGCAGGCGCATGCCGAGGGCCTGCGTGTGGCCACCTATACGGTCAATGATCCCGGCATCGCCGAACAACTGACCGTATGGGGCCTGGATGTCCTGATCACCGATCTGGTGGACCGGATCAAGCCCTGAGACGCTGCGGAAAAAGCGCCTGCAATTCGGCGGACACGCCACCCAGTTCAGTACCCGGGTGCGCCTGCTGGCTGGCATTCGGCTGGCAGGCCAGTTGAACCGCCTCGTCGATCCCGGCCTGCACGCTGTCGATGAGTGGAACTGGCAGCCCTTCCTGCAGGGTTGCGGCCAGGCCCGCCAGGCCCGCACCCCCGAGGATCAGGGCATCGGCCGGATGACGCTCGAGGGCTTCATGGCAGGCCCGGCGCAGCAAGGTCATGGCCCGCTCGGGGGCCTGCGCCAGTTCGCCGCCGGTGGGCGCGACCGTGTGGATGCCCGCCAGTGCCGGCCCGAAGCCCAGACTCCAGGCCAGGCGCTCGAGCATCGGGCCCCAGGCCATGCCGGCAGTGACCACGGTGAAGCGACCTGCTCGCGCGGCCTTGCGGAAGGCGGCCTCGGCCAGTCCAGTCACTGGGATGCCGGCGCAAGCGCGCAAGGCCATCAGGCCTGGGTCTCCAAAGCAGGCAACCAGCAGGGCCTGCGGCGGCTGCCGGCCGGGCGATGAGGCATGGGCAGCCCAGGCATCGAGGGCTGCGTGTCCGGCCACTGCGAAACCGACCTCGTCGCTGATGTAGGGCGCGCCAAAGCGCGCCGTGATGCCTTCGAAGCGGGCCACTGAACCGGCATGCTGCAAGGCATGCCTGAGCAGCTTGTCGGTCACCTGGACGGTGGTATTGGGGTTGAGCAGCAGCACGCCGGGCAGGGCCGAGGTCATCCGTCCCGTCCTGCCGCGCCGGTATCGGCGGAAAAGAGAATCTCCTGAAGGTCGGCCGGCCTGGGCGCAGGCCTGGGCTGGCTGCACTGCGTCTGCAACTCGAGCAGATGCTCCCGCATCCGGTCGGCCGCCTCACGGGTATCGCCGCGGCGGATGCAATCGAGCAGGCCGCGGTGCGCCGTGCAGCCGCAATGCAGCGTCGAGCGCGCGCGGCTGTCCGGGGCCTGATCCATCAGGATCAGGGAGGTGCGGGACACCATCTTGCGCAGCAACTGGTGCAAGGTGTCATGGCCCGACCCTTGCGCGATCAGCAGGTGGAAGCGGCCGGACTCCCGCACGGCGGCCTCGAGATCGCCCTCGCGTCGTGCCTGCTCTTCGGCGGCAATAGACTGCTCGATCTGTTCCAGGTAAGGGTTGTCGGCGCGCTCGATGAAGCGGGTCAGCAGCACCGGTTCGATCAGGGCACGG
>JAPOKJ010000008.1 GCA_029977705.1 Burkholderiales bacterium
CCTTCCGTGACCCGCTCTGGCGCCGCGAATTCATCGAGAACGTTCAGATCCCCCTTGCGGAGGATCTGGGCGTGGAGCAGCGGGGAGGCTACTACGACAAGAGCGGCGCCTTGCGCGACATGGTGCAGAATCACCTCCTGCAATTGCTGTGCATCGTCGCAATGGAGCCCCCTGCCTCGAGCGATCCGGATGCCATCCGGGATGAAAAGCTCAAGGTGCTCCGAAGCCTGAGAGCCTTCAAGCCGCACGAGGTGGATCAGTTCGTGGTGCGCGGGCAATATCGCCAAGGCAGCGTCAACGGAAATACTGTGCCAGGCTACCTGCAAGAGGCCGGCGTTCCCCCGGACAGCGAGACCGAAACCTATGCGGCGATTCGTGCCGAGATCTGCAACTGGCGCTGGGCTGGGGTTCCGTTCTTCCTGCGGACGGGCAAGCGCCTGCCCCAGCGCCTGGCCGAAATTGTGATCAACTTCAAGCCCGTGCCTCATTCGATTTTCCCAATCCCGGACAGTGGTGCCCACAACCGCCTCGAAATCACCCTTCAGCCGGCAGACCGCATCGAATTGCACCTGTTGGCCAAGGACCCCAATCGCAGCGGCAACGACGCAGCGGCGCTGGCACCGGTTCGACTGGATCTGAATTTCAACGAAGTGTTCGGCGGTGCGGCCATGGACGCTTACGAACGCCTGTTGTTGAGGGTGATCGAGGGCCGATTGGACCTGTTCGTACGCTTCGATGAGCAACAGGCCGCCTGGCAATGGGTGATGCCGATTCTGGAAGCGTGGGAGCAGGCGCGCGTCGCCCCACGTCCCTACAGTGCAGGAACCTGGGGGCCGCCCGCTGCGAGCGTCCTGGTCGCACGGGAGAACGCGCTCTGGCCGGAAGAAGTGTGAAACCGAGGGTATCAGGATCACAGGTCCCGACACCCTCGCAACGCTGGCGCCTCAAGTCTCAGCGCCCTGCCATTCCTTATCCCGCCTGACGCTTGTCCTCGGTATTGAGATCGAAATCCGAAGCCTCGTGGCGCTCGCGCAATTGCTTTGAAGGCTCACCGAAGGTGCGATTGACAATCGCGCCACGGCGCACGGCCGGTCGCTCCGCGATCTGGGCAGCCCAACGATTGACATGCTTGTAGTCCTGCACCTGCAGGAACTCGGCCGACCCATACAACAGCCCCCTGGCCAGGCCCCCATACCAGGGCCAGATGGCAATGTCGGCGATCGAGTACTGACCGCCGGCCATGTACTCGTGCTGTTCGAGGTGACGCTCCAGCACATCGAGCTGGCGCTTGGTTTCCATCGCAAAGCGGTCGATCGCATATTCGATCTTGACCGGTGCATATGCATAGAAGTGCCCAAAGCCGCCGCCCAGGTAGGGTGCCGAGCCCATCTGCCAGAACAGCCAGTTCAGGGCCTCGGTGCGTCCTGGCAGATCACGGGGAAGGAGCGCCCCGAATTTCTCGGCCAGGTAGAGCAGGATCGCCCCGCTTTCGAAGACACGCTGGTTGCCGGGCACGCTACGATCGAGCAGGGCCGGAATCTTCGAGTTGGGGTTGATATCGACAAAGCCGCTGCCAAACTGGTCGCCCGCCTGGATGTTGATCAGCCAGGCATCGTATTCGGCACCGGCATGCCCGAGGGCCAGCAGTTCTTCGAGCGCGATCGTGACCTTCTGTCCATTGGGCGTGCCCAGCGAGTACAACTGCAGGGGATGGCGTCCGACCGGCAGGGCCTTGTCATGGGTCGCACCGGCAATCGGGCGGTTGATGTTCGCAAAGCGGCCACCATTGGCCTTGTTCCAGACCCAGACACGGGGGGGTTCGTAAGGCTTGGTATCGCTCATGGGGCTCTCCAGGAAAAAGGGGACGGACAGTCAAGCATAGAGGATGCCCGCCTGTCCGTCCCTTACCCGGTCCGCAAGCAAGCCCTCAGGTCGCCCGCCCGCCTTTACTGCACCTGGACGTAGCGCAGATTGCTGCGCCCACCATAGAGCGGCGTCTTGAACGAGACGCTGGAGTTGGAATCGGTCTCGCCATCACCCCGATCGATCTTGAGCGTCACCGCCGCCTGCGAAGAGGCCACCGAATTGCTGGCCCGCTTGACCTTGACCGTATCCACGCCGGTAAAGCCTCCGGGCACCGGCAGGCTGGTCCCGGTGGAGATCATGTTGCCACCGGAGCCCAGCGAACGTGCAAACAGGTAGCCGGCCATGCCATTGGTGCACAGGTCTGCGGTTGGCTTGTTCGTCCCCCACATCACGATGCCACGGCGTACCTGCGGCATGACGTTGATCTGTCCATAGCCGGCGGTGGCCATCGGGATGTACCAGCCTTTGACGGAATCCCCTTGCGCTGCCGCAGAGCTCACGTTAAGGGCCACGAGGTCACTCTTGGTCAGCGCCGGTGATGGCGTCGAGGGGGTCGTGCCCGAGCCGTCCTTGATCGCAAACATCGTGCTGCCGGTGCCGATGTTGCTCACATCGTCCTGGGACAGCAGCTTGCCGCTGCCAAACACCACCCAGCGCTCCTTCGGGTTGAACGGGTTCAGGGTCGGCACCGGCGCGGTGGTGATCGGCTCGCCGATCGAGGCCAGCTTCACTGCGCTCGTCGTCCAGTCGCCGGCTGCAGCACTGGAGACATCAAAGCGCCAAAGGTTGCCCTGCAGGTCACCGGCATAAATCTGCTCGGCCGTGTTGTCGCGCTCGGACTGGCGGAAGTAGTTGATCTGGCCCAGCCCCGAGGGCGAGGCAGCCGTGCCCGCGCCGGTGTCAAAGCGGTGCAGGATGGCACCGGTCTTGGGATTGAGCAGCCACAGGTGGCCGGTCCCCGCCGCGTTGTTGTAGCCCGAGGTCACGCCCACCACCCAGCCAAAGCGCCGCGTCTTGAACACCATCGGCTCGCCAAAGGTATAGCCCATCTTGGCATCGTTGGCCGAATCGCCGGTGAACTCCCAAAGAACCTTGCCAGCCACGGCCGCCTCGTTGGCAGCCTCTGGATCGGTGACATCCAGGGCAAAGTAGCCCTTGCCGCCCTTGTTCAGGCCGGCTACCAGCAAGGTACCCCAGTTGGTACTGCCCGAGGGGTTTCCTGCCTTGCCAAAGTCGACGTCGGCTACGGTAGGCGACTGGTCGACCCGGTAGCGGTGCGAAAATTTCTTGGGCAGCGGATCCGAGTACTTCCAGGCCCAGGACGCAAGACCGTCCACACCATCGCGGAACAGCATGCTCGGGATGTAGGCCCACTTCTCTTCGCCCGAGTCGGCATCGCCCACTGTCGCCTTGACCGCATGCAGCATGCCATCGCTGGCCCCGAAGTACAGCATCGGTGTGCGGTTGGCCTTGTTTGTCTGGAAGGCGGTGTAACCCGGATTGTAGGACTCGAGCAGGCCCGAGTTGGGTGCTGCCAGATAGGCCGGCCGCGAGTTGATGATGCTGCCCAGCACCGAGTTGCGGTCACGGAAAATACCGGTCGAAGAGGTGGGTGCCGGAATGGCGGTGGCCGGGGCATTATCCTCATAGGCCTGATCGCCGCGCAGGAATTGCAGAATACGCTGCGCCGTGGTGGTGTCCGAATCGAGCGAGGCCTGTTGCGCCGCCGACAGGCTGGCCCAGCGGAACGGCACCGCATTGCCGGTCGAAGTGTTGCGGGTGGCAATCATCCGCTTCGTATCCCAGCCGCTGCCCACCACCTGGGCGTCGAGCTTGGTACGCACATCCCACAGCGCGGCGCCCGTCACTGCACCGGTATAGGCATTGAGTGAGCGCGCCTCCAGCTTGCCGGTCCATTCGCCCGGGATGTAATTGGCCCGGAACAAGTAGGGCGCATTGCTGTATTCGTAGTCGGCCGAATTGCCCACCGAGGCGGTCCCCGAAGTCATGCGGCCCGAGATATCGGTCAGGGCTGCGCTCAACATGTTGAGCAAGTCCGATGGCGAAGAAACGTTGAAGTACTGGCCATGGCCGACGATGGCGGCCGCCCACAGGTCATCGACATAGGTCTGGCCAGAGCCCAGTGAGGGCCACTCCGACGTTCCGGCCTTGATGGCATTGATGCCATCGGGGAAGGGAACACTGCCCTGGGCAGAGAAAGCCAGCGTGAACTGGGTGACATGCTGCCAGCTGGCACTGTCCTTCGAGTTGACCGGTACGCTGTCGGCCATGGTGGGTCGCAGGTCGGTTTGCCAATAGTAGGCGGCAATGTCGGCCAGCGTATTGGTCGAATTGGAACCGGCCTTCTCACGGTAGGGTGCTGGCCAGGCCTGGCCCGCGGCAAACACCTGGTTGAACTCCGACCCCAAGGCCGTAAGCAGGGCCGTATTGTTGGGCAAGGTGTTGTTCCAGTTGGTGGAGCCCAAAGTGCCGGATGCACCCGCTCCGTTCCAGTACCCGTCGGTCGACAGGATGTGGTAGTTCGGCTGGCAGGCATATTGCACCGGATCGGCGACGCTGCCACCAGCCGGCGAGGTCCCCGCCCGGTAATACTCACCGATGCGCTGCATGGCCGGACGCAACGGTGTCCCGTACCAGGCGTACTGGCGGTAGAACATGGTGTACCAGTCCGTACGCTGCTGGCCGCTGAAGGTTCCTACCGGAACGAAACCTCCGTAACTGTCGTTTCGGGTCTGGCCATCGATGGTGTGGAACCCGACACGGAACTCTTCGCCAATGGCCCGGAAGGCCTCACCTGCAGCCGACTTCATGGCCAGCAGACGGGTCCGGTAGTAACTGAACCAGTTGGCGAAATTCTGCTTCTCGGTGGCCGACGCCGCGTTCATGTCGACGATGGTGTACACCGAGTTGGCATTGCAAGCGCCCGCCGTGTAGGTGCCGGTGCCGCTGTATGTGGCGTAGTAGGCACCCCGGTTCTGGGTGCCCATGTTGCCCATGTATGTCGGGTAGGTCCCCAGTTGGGAGTACTTGTTTTGCAGGTTGACTGTGCCATCGCCGGTATGAAAGCCATCTTCCCAGGCCGCGGTGTAGCTCGAGTTCGGCATCCGGCTACCATCGCCCAGCACGGGCGGCAGGTAGGTGTAGTTGGGGTTGTAGTAGAGGCGGTTGTAACGATAGTCGTAGTAACAGTACTTTGACCAGTTGCCCCCGGTCTGTTCAGGCGCATAGGTCGCGTCCATAGACCCCGAGTTGTCCAGCGTGAACATCACATTGGGCTTGATCATC
The DNA here is from genome assembly GCA_029977705.1 of Burkholderiales bacterium. Classification (GTDB taxonomy): domain Bacteria; phylum Pseudomonadota; class Gammaproteobacteria; order Burkholderiales; family Burkholderiaceae_E; genus JAPOKJ01. The sequence goes on from JAPOKJ010000008.1 coordinate 5,173, forward strand.
GAGGTCGTGTTGATCGGCTGGTCATCCAGCGACACTGGCACTGCCGGCGCCGTCGCTGCCTTGGCCATCACCGGCCATGCCAATTGCAGGCCGACCAGCAACCAGACGATGCTCTTGCGAATGATGGTGTACATGTTCATCTCTCTCGTATTGCTTCGGTCTCTTACGTTTGCTTGCCCAGGTCGGGCAGGCTGCAGGGCTTACTCGCCTTTCATGAACATCTGCGCATAACTGACTGCCCCCTTGGGCCCGTCAACTCGAACCGTGATGCGGATATAGGGCAGGTTGTCGGAATCCGAGGTACCGGTCCCCTTGCCGCCGTTGGAGGGGTACTCGAGGGTGTACATCTGGCAATTGTCGGCACTGGCCACGCCAGCGGCATTGCACAGTCGCTCGACGAAATAGCGCCGCAACTGTCGGGATTGGGTATCGATCTGCTCACCCGCCCAACCAGTGGCTACCGGCCCGTTGGCATCCCAGCCAGGGGCCGCCAATGCGGTCAGCGCGGTCGGCAAGCCCTCTCCCCCTTGCGGCTGCTGCACCGCCCAGTAGGACACGCCCGGCGTGTTGTTGTTGCGGTCGACCATGTTCAGGCCCGCGGTCGGATGCGATTGAAGGTACGCCAGCATGGCTTCGTTCAAAGCCATGTCGACGTTCTGGCTCGCACTTTGCTGCATTGAAAAATTGGCGGCCGCCTGATTGGCACTGTCCACCGAGCGCATCAAGGCCATGCCGGCAGTCATCATCGCCACCAATGCCACCATGGCCACCAGGAGCGAGGTGCCGGCTTGATGGATCCGGTTCGTTTGCAGGCGGCTCATAGCTGACTCATGATCACGTTGCGCAGGGGAATGACCGAGTTGACGGTGCTGTAGCGAAAGCATCGGTCATCGCCAGCCAGGGTGTAGGCACCGCTGGTGGGCATGTCGGGAATGCGCTGGGCCGCATTGCCGGCAATCGCTTCAAGTACGGCATAGGGGCCCGCTGCCGTCACCTCGCAGGTCCCCCCCGCACCCGTCGCCCTCTCAAGGACTGGAGCCCGCACCAGCAGACCGACGCGCAAGGCTTTCATCTGATTCAGTGACCGTGCACCAGCCGCAACCGGAAGGGCGGGAATCGAAGGGATGGTGGCCACCGAATTCGGGTTCAGCCAGGTATTGGCCGCCGCCGGCGGGTTCATCCACTCGTCGATCAGGTCATCGTTGCTGACGTCCAGACCTACCTGCACCTTCATGGCGACGACGTTCTCGGCCAGCACCTGGACCGGCAGGTTGTTGATCAGGTCGACGGCCTGAAGGCGGTTGTTGACCACCGAAATCTGCCAGGCCTCCGGGTTGGGTCCCAGGTTGGCCACCCGGGCCTGAGCGCCATACGCGGCCGCAGTCGGTACGGACAGTCGCACGACGGCATTGGCAATCGTCGGTGCCGAGGGCAGCGCAACGATCCGGGCATAGGTACAGGCAATCGGACGGGCATTGCCGGCATTGAGCGCAGCGTCCTGCTCATAGACCAGTACCCAATCTCCGACCGCATAGCCGTAGGTGGTGGTGACCGTCAGATCGGTCACGCCGAGCGCTGCAGCCGCCACCAGTCTGGAGGGCATCGGCGAATTGGCGCTGCTGCCTTGCATCACCGTGATCGTGTCACTGGCCAGTGCGCCGCCACCGGAGGTCACGAGGACCGGGGCCATGCGCACGCCGGCCTGCGTCGTGCAGCCCATCAGGAATTCCGGACTGACCGGATTGGCATTGATGATCGCCGCCGCCTGGCCCGGAATCACGAGCCGGTTGGGCAGCGACATCGTCGAATCCGTCGGTGTCACCATGTTGTAGCCTGCATCCTCGACCATCGTCTTGATGGCGGCCAGTCCCAGCGTGGCCGACTGCAGGCCCTCGCTGCCGCTGCCGGTGGTGCGGCGCTGCGACTCGTTCAGGGCGAAGGTCTGGAAGATGGCCAGGGAGGCAAACAGGGCAATGACCACCCCGACCATGAGCTCCACAACCCCCAGGCCCTTCTGACGATGGCGCATGGCGCCCATGTTGACCGGATTCATGATTGCGGCTCCAGCATGCGGGCGGTGGTCGTGTACTGGCTCACCGGTGTGCCTGCGGGCGCTCCCGGTGGCAGCCAGCGAATGGTTACCGTCACATTGGAAAAGGTGAAGTTCTGGCCTGGCAACATGGTGATCGGCTGCTGCACGGTGTTGACGGTGACAATCGGCGGATTGTCTGCAGCACCAGGCAAGCTGGTGGCGCCAGCGGTGACGCGGGCAGCCCAGGTGGTGTAGCGCGTACCGGCCGGGGTGCTGGCGTAGTTGGCGGCGCGCAGTCCAGGATCGACGGTCCACATTTCCGCGATCAACTGGCTGGCATGCTGAACGGCCTGTGAGCGGTAGCCGGCCTCGCCCATGCCCTGCACCGAGCGCGCCTGCAGGCCAACGATGCCGAGCACACCGATCGAGAAGATCATGATGGCGATCAATGCCTCGAGCATGACCACGCCCATTTGCTGACCACGCCGTACGCTCACGCGGCGCAAGGCTGCATGGGGACGGTGTGAAAGAGAGTGCTGAGTGTTCATCCGCAAGTCCTCGGATCGGGGGCTACCGCTCGGGGATCGCAGGAGCGAACGCCACCTCCCGCACCGATAACGATCACCAGGCGACGCTCATCGGCCGCCGGCAGACGCGTATTGCGCACATCGATGCGCACCGCATTGTTGAAACCTGCGGCGATTACCGGGCGTCCGCGACCTTCGAAGATCACGCCTCCGGGAATACCGCCGGCAGCAAGAGGCGCGGCCATCGCGCCGGCTGCGACGGTGCCAAGATCCGCGGATACGCCGACAGTGACGGCGCCCGACTCCTCGCCCCCGTCGCGTGCCTCGATGACCGCTTGCGCCGGATCACAGACGATGGCCCCCTGCGCCACCGGACAGATGCGCCAGGCCGAACCCATGGCAGCAGCGTCGGTGAGCTGGAACATGACCCGCCCGTTGCGCTTGAGCGCCTCGAGGCGCGCCTTGTTGACGGCGCCAGTGATCGACTCGGCAGCCGCCCGGATCTGCTGATTGCCGATCCATGCGCCATAGCTGGGCATGCCCATGCGCACCATCACGGCGATGACCGCCATGACAATGATCACTTCGATCAGCGAGATTCCGGATTGACCCTTCTCTCTTGATGGTTCCACGGCAGCCCTATTCTTTCTTGATAAGCCATCTGGTTGCCCCGGCTGCTGGAACGGTGCCCCAACCGGCACCCCATGACACCGTCGTACGGGTGTTCTGTTGATTTATGGTGTAGCTGAAACCATTGGTGCCGCCACCGCTGCCAGTGGCCGTGATCAGGTAGGCCTGACCGGCGTTTTGCGGCGCACAGGTCATCGTGAAGCGTTCGGTGTTGGCAATGGTGATGCCACATCCGCCAGTACCCCCACCTGCATAGGTGCGGTTGTCGGCATAGAACTGCTCGAGGCGGGTACGTGCATCCGACAGTGCGCCGGTGGCCTCGACGAGTGCGCCCCTGACCAGATAGTCGCGGTAATTGGGCACTGCAACGGCGGCCAATATGGCACCGATGGCGACGACGATGAGCATCTCGATCAGCGTGAATCCTCGCGCTGGACCTCGATGGTTTCTGCGGGCAATGTGCTTGGGCATGTCCATGACCTGGTCTCCGTTTGAGCCAAGTGTGCCGTTAAGGCAACACTATCGACAGCAGCGGCGGATGGATGGACCACAGCGCGCCCTCAGCGGATGCCGGCGCTGCCTGTAGCGGACAGGCGGAAGTCAGAGGGAGATGGAAGGGCCGGACAGCGCCCGGGCGGGCCGCGCGGAACCGACCCTTCAGGGGTTGCCGGTCAGCCCCTTGGGAAGCGGAAAGGCAATGTGCTCCTCGACCCCCGGCAGGGTGCTGACCTGGGACACCCCCAGTTCACGAAGCCGAGCCACCAGGGCCTGCACCAGCACTTCAGGCGCCGACGCGCCGGCGGTGATGCCGATGCGCTTCTTGCCGTTCAGCCAGGCTGCATCGAGCTCATCGGCCGAGCGGATCATATAGGCCTCGCAACCCATCTTCTGGGCGACCTCCCGCAGCCGGTTCGAGTTTGAACTGGACGGCGATCCGATCACCAGCACCAGGTCGCAGCGCGGCACCATGAACTTGACGGCGTCCTGGCGGTTCTGGGTGGCATAGCAGATGTCCTGTTTCTTGGGTTCCTGGATGGCCGGAAAGCGCTGCCGGAGTGCCGCGATGATCGCTGCACAATCGTCGACCGACAGGGTAGTCTGGGACACATAGGCCAGCCGCTCGGGCTGGCTTACCGCCACACGGGCGACATCGGCCACCGACTCGACCAGGTAAATGCCATCGTCGGCCTGCCCCATCGTGCCCTCGACCTCGGGATGACCGGCATGGCCGATCATCACCACCTCGTAACCCTCACGGCGCATCTTCGAGACCTCGACATGCACCTTGGTCACCAGGGGGCAGGTGGCATCGAAGACCCGCAGGCCGCGCGCCTCGGCCTCGCTGCGCACCTGGCGCGAGACGCCATGCGCGGAGAAGATGACGGTGGCACCAGAGGGGACATCATCGAGTTCGTCCACGAATACCGCCCCCTTGGCACGCAGGTCGTTCACGACATGTTCGTTGTGGACAATCTCGTGACGCACATAGATCGGCGCGCCATGACGCTGCAAGGCCCGCTCGACGATGTCGATCGCCCGGTCAACGCCGGCGCAAAAACCACGGGGTTGGGCGAGCAGTACTTCCATCACAGCACTCCCAGCAGTTTCACCTCGAAGCGCAGGGCACGCCCGGCCAGGGGATGGTTGAAGTCGAACAGCGCCGAATCCTCATCGATCTGCTTGAGCACACCGGCAAAGCGGCTGCCATCGGGCGCCGGAAAGTCGACCAGGTCGCCGGGGGCGAAACTTTCTTCGCTGCTGTTGGCCCGCAGCGTCTCGTGGCTGATGCGACGAAGCAACTCAGGGTTGCGCTGCCCGAAGGCCTGCTCCGGGGCCAGCTCGAACACCTCGTGGGTGCCTTCCGTCAGACCGAGCAGGCGGCTTTCCAGAAATTCGGCCAACTGGCCTATGCCCAACTGCAGCGTCGCCGGGCGGTCCTTGAAGGTATTCATGACATCCTCATCGCCATCGGCCAGCGACAGCCGGAAATGCAGGGTGACATGCGATTGCGGACCCACCTGGGGCAGCGACGCGGCGCCTGGCGATGAACCGGCAGCAGAGGGTGAGGAGGACATGGACATGACCCGCATTGTACGAAAGGGCGAGCACGCCCCCCGGCCAAGGCCCCAGGCGGCGCAGCCCCGGGCAGGCGCCCCCCTGCCCAGCCTGAAGGACTGGCCGGCCCGCGAGCGGCCGCGCGAACGCCTGATGGCCCTGGGGGCCGCAGCGCTGAGCGATGCCGAGTTGCTGGCGGTCTTCCTGCGGACCGGTCACCGCGGCGTACATGCCCTCGACCTGGCCCGCCAACTGCTAGGCGAATTCGGCAGCCTGTCGGACCTGTTCCAGGCCGATTGGGCGCGTAGCGGCCGCGTCGCCGGGCTCGGTCCGGCCAAATGGGCCAGCCTGCGGGCCGCGCTGGAGTTGTCGGTACGGGCGGGTCTGGAGGATCTGCGCGACACCCCCCTGATGAATCACCCCGAGGCCGCCGAGAGCTTTCTGCGGCAGTGGCTGCGCTTTCGGCCCTACGAAGTGTTCGCGGCGCTGTTTCTCGATGCTGCCCATCGCCTGATCGCCTGCGAGGAACTGTTCCGCGGCACGGTCAACCAGACGGCGGTCTATCCCCGCGAGGTCATCCGCCGCAGTCTGGACCTGAATGCCAGTGCCTTGATCCTGGTCCACAACCATCCTTCTGGCGCGACCGAACCCAGCCGCGCCGACGAATTGCTGACCCAGAACCTGCGAAAATCCCTCTCCTCGGTCGGGGTCGAGGTGCTCGATCACTTGATCGTGGCGGGTCCGACCTGCACCTCGCTTGCCCGGCGGGGTGTTTTTGCCTTATAATCAAAGGCTTTGCTGGATTTGCCCCAGCTTTTGAGCAGGATTTTCCCATTGCCTGGGTCCCCGATGGGGCTCGGGCCACCCGAAACGTCCCGCCCTTTTTACGAGCGCTGCGCCTTGCCAGCGCCAAGATGCCAAAGGATCAATCATGGCCCGCGTCTGTCAAGTCACCGGAAAAGCCCCGATGGTCGGGAACAATGTTTCCCACGCCAACAACAAAACCAAGCGCCGCTTCATGCCCAACCTGCAGTACCGCAAGTTCTGGGTCGAGTCCGAGAACCGCTGGGTGCGCCTGCGCCTGACCAACGCCGGCCTGCGCCTGATCGACAAGAACGGCATCGATGCCGTTCTGGCCGATGTGCGTGCCCGCGGCCTGTCTGTCTGAAGACGGGTCCGTCTTCACCTTAGGAATTCATCATGCGTGACAAGATCAAGCTCGAATCGAGCGCTGGCACCGGCCACTTCTACACCACCACCAAGAACAAGCGCACCAAGCCCGAAAAGCTGGAGATCAAGAAGTTCGATCCGGTGGCGCGCAAGCACGTGGTGTACAAGGAAACCAAGATCAAGTAAGTCGGCAAGTGGCCTCAGGCCACCGGCCGGACCGTGCTGGAGGAGATCAAAGGCAAGGCTTGAGGGCAAAGCCTGGTGTTCCCTGGCAGGCCTGCACCAGCCCTCGCAGCCTCCACTTGGGGGCGGCGCCACGCGGCGAAACAAAAAAGCGACCTTGATGGTCGCTTTTTTTGTTGCACCGGCTGGCGGGTCTACAGGGACCGGGCCCCGGCGGACAAGGTCTGCTCAGACTGACGGGGCATAACGCCTCATCCGCAAGGCGACCTCCTCGAGGGCGCGGATGCCGCTGGCCTCGGCCTTCTGGCACCACTGCTGCAACTGTTCCAGCAGCTGCTCCTTGGTCAGCGTCGAGCGCTCCCAGAGGCGGGCCAGCTCGTTGCGCATCTCGACCAGACGGCGCAGCGCATCGCTGGCGGCCATGGCCTGCGACAGCATGGCCCGCTGCTGGGGCTGCAGGGCGGCCTGCTCCAGGTGGAGCCAGGCCTTGATATCCTTGACAGCCGCGAACTCGGGACGCTTGAGCCCCTTCAGACGCGAGGCTTCCTCGCGCGCCGTGCGGCGCAGCGAGCTGGCGTAGGCCGCCATCAGGTCATAGCGGTTGGAAATCACCGCCTGCAGGGTCTCCAGATCGATTCGCGATTTCGGCGCCACAAAGCGCGGCACCGGTGCCAGCCGGCGCACCGTCGCCAGACGGAAGAACGACAGCACGCGCAGGTAGAGCCAGCCGATGTCAAATTCCCAGGGCTTCATCGAGAACTTGGCCGAGGTGGCGAAGGCGTGGTGGTTGTTGTGCAGCTCTTCGCCCCCGATCAGCAGGCCCCAGGGCATCAGGTTGGTGCTGGCATCGGGGCTCTCGAAATTGCGGTAGCCCTTGGCATGGCCCAGACCATTGATGACGCCAGCGGCCAGCACCGGAATCCACAGCATCTGGATGCCGAACACGATCAGTCCGGCAAAGCCGAACATCAGCAAACAGGCCACCAGGGTGACATACACCCCCATGGTCGAGTACGGGGTGTAGAGGTGGCGCTCGATCCAGTCATCGGGGGCACCGGTGCCGTACTTGAGCTTGGTCTGCTCATTGGCGGCTTCGGCCCGGTACAACTCGGCCCCTTCCAGCAAGACCTTGCGCAGGCCGCGCGTGACCGGGCTGTGCGGATCTTCCTCGGTTTCACATTTGGCGTGGTGCTTGCGATGGATGCTCATCCAGTCACGCGTCACCATGCCGGTGCTCAGCCACAGCCAGGCCCGAAACACATGCGAGACCAGCGGATGGAAATCCACCGCGCGATGCGCCATGCCACGATGAAGATATAGGGTGACACCCATGATGGTCAGGTGGGTGGCGGCCAGGGTATACAGCGCGATCTGCCAGCCGCTGGCATCCAGCAGGCCCTTGTCCATGAAACTGAGGATGGCCTGCGCAAAATCGGATTGAAACAAGACGACGTTCTCCACGGATCGGCGAGTGCTCGCCGGACGACCCGAACTCTACCCTTTCCGGGGAGCACGGGCAATGCCGGGGCACCCCCCGGCGGACTCAACTGCGACGACGCCAGCGGGCGCCGAAAAAGCCGTCGCTGCCGTGTATATGGGGCCACAGGCGCAGGAAATCACCCTCGCAGGCGGCCTGCGGGACCCACTGGGCGGCGTTTTCACGCTCGAAATCAGGATGGGTGCGCTCGAAAGCCTCGGCGATGACCTGATTTTCTTCGTCGAGCAGGCTGCAGGTTCCATACACCAGGGCACCACCGGGCTTGACCAGTTGCGCGGCGGCCGCCAGGATGCCCGCCTGCAAGGTGGTCAGGCGCTGCAGGGCGTCTTCGGAGCCACGCCATTTCAGGTCCGGGTTGCGCCGCAGCGTCCCGGTGCCGGAACAGGGTGCATCCACCAGTACCAAATCGGCCCGCTGGGCCAGCCGGCGCAGCTTGGGGTCGGTTTCGCTGTCGATGGCAAAGCTTTGCACATTGCTCAGGCCGGAACGGGCCAGGCGCGGCTTCATCCGCGCCAGCCGTGCACGTGAGGTGTCGCAGGCATAGACCTGGCCGGAGCTGCGCATCAGGTCGGCCAGGGCCAGGGTCTTGCCGCCAGCCCCGGCACAGAAGTCGATCACGGTCTGGCCCCGCTTGGGCGCACACAGCTGCACCAGCAGTTGCGATCCCCGATCCTGCACCTCGAACAGCCCCTGGGCGAACGCCGCACTGCGCTCGAGGGCGGGATGACCTTCGATGGCCAGGGCCGTGTCGATGCCCGCGACGGGCGCAGTCTGGATGCCCTGCCCGGCCAGTTGGGCCACCAGCGCCTCGCGGTCGGTACGGCTGCCGCTGATGCGGATGTCCATGCCCGCTGGTGCAAGCAGGCTTTGCGCCAGTGCGGCCACATCCAGGCCCTGATGGGCCTGCAGACGCTGCACCAGCCAGGACGGCAGGCTGCAGCGCAACTCGAGGGGCAGGCTTGCCACGTCCTCGCCTGCAATCCGCTCCAGCCAGCGCTGCTCGCCCTCGGTCAGGCGCGGCAGCCAGTCGGTGACGCGCAGGCCGAGCAGGCCCATGCGGCGCAGGTCACCCCCCGGCTCCAGGGTGTGTGCCCAATGCCGGTACAGGCTCAGATTGCGCAGCACATCGAAGCTGGCATCGGCCAGGGTGGCGCGCTCGCGCGGGCCCCAGCCGGGGTTGTCCTTGAAGTACTGGCTCAGGCAGCGATCGGCCGCCTGCTCGAAGCGCAGCATCTGATCGAGCAGGTCGACCAGCGACTGCTCCAGCCGGCTGGCGCCGCTGACCTGAGGCACGCGCGCCTTGCGCAACTCGCGCACCCGGTCACGACGGCGCTTGCTGCCACCGGCCGGCGGTGAGGCCATCGCCTTGCGCAGTGGCGAGGATTTGCGCCCGGAGGACTCGCTCATGTCAGGGCTCCAACTGTGCTGTCGCGCGCACCTTGCTGCTTGGGGCCATCGCCGGGTCGCAGTTGTCCCTCGAGCAACTCGCCCACGATGCGGGGATACAGCCGGTGCTCCAGGGCCAACACCCGGGCCGCGAGACTGCGCTCATCCTCGCCCGGCGCGATGCTCAGGCTGTCCTGGCCCAGGATGGGGCCAGCATCGAGGGCCGGGATCACCAGGTGAACGGTCGCCCCATGACGGGTGGCGCCGGCCTGCAAGGCCTGGCGATGGGTGTGCAGGCCCGGAAAGGCGGGCAGGAGGGAGGGGTGGATATTGATGATGCGTCCAGTAAATCGCCGGATCAGGGGCTCGCCCAGGATGCGCATGAACCCGGCCAGCAGGATCCAGTCCGGCGCCAGGGCCTCCAGGGCTTGCGCCAGGCGCTCGTCATAGGCCAGGCGGGACTCGCCCGGCAGCGGCTCGATCACACCGGTGGGCAGCCCCAGGTCACGGGCCTTCGCAAGGCCCGGCGCCTGCGACTTGTCGGAAAGGACGGCCACCCATTGGGCCGGCCAGCGTTCGCGCCGGGCAGCTTCAGCCAGCGCCAGCATGTTGCTGCCCTGCCCTGAAATCAGCACCACGAGTCTTTGCATGGGGGCGCAGTTTACTCCACCGCTTTCGGGCCTGCGGTCCTGCAACCGGCCGGAGACAGGGCTGCGCCTTATAATCGATGGCTGGCCCCGGATCGCTTGACCCCAAACGCTCGGCCATGTGTTCGAACAATCTTTCCTGACAAGCTTCCGGCACACCACACTAGGTCCCGACCCACTCAAAGGCACCGACCCGTCCGAGACGCCGCGCGCAGCGCTGTGCCTGCCAGGGTCCCCTACACATACCGAACATCATGGAGGTCTTCCGGAGAGTCCCGCCCAGCCCGTCGCGCCAGCCCTGTGCGCTTGCGATCGGCAATTTCGATGGCGTCCACCTGGGCCACCAGGCCATGCTCAGGCAATTGCGCGCCAGCGCCCAGGCGCGGGGACTGAACACCTGCGTGCTCACCTTCGAGCCGCATCCGCGTGAATACTTTGCGGCCATCAATCCGGCCATGCAGGCGCCAGCCCGGATCTATGGCGAACGCGACAAGATCGATGCCATGGCCGAGTGCGGCATCGACCAGGTCTGCATCGCCCATTTCAACGAGACGCTGGCCTCGCAGTCCCCGGAAGCCTTTGTCGAGCAGACCCTGATCGACGAACTGCAGACCCGCCACCTGCTGATCGGCGATGATTTCCGCTTCGGTGCCCGCCGTGCTGGCGATTTCGCCCTCCTGCAGCGCTATGCCGACCGCGGCGCCTTCAGCCTGGCGCGGATGGACAGCGTGCGGGTGCAGTTGGACACACCGCTTGCGGCGAGCGCCCTGGGCGAACCGGTTGCAGCGGCTGCGGCGCTGCACCAGCAGACCCAGGAAAGCGGCCTGCGGGTCTCCAGTTCGCTGGTCCGTGAAGCCCTGGCGGCAGCCGACTTTCAGCGCGCCCGGGTGTTGCTGGGTCGGCCCTACCGGCTCTCCGGCCATGTCATCCATGGCCGCAAGCTGGGCCGCACCCTGGGCTTTCCGACCCTGAACCTCAAAGTCCCGGGCGACCGGCCGGCGGTCAAGGGGATCTTCGTGGTGCGCGTCGATGGCCTGGCCGAACAGCCGCTGGCCGGCGTGGCCAGCCTCGGTACGAGGCCCGCGGTCGAAAGCGATGGCCGCCCCCTGCTGGAGGTCCATGTGCTCGACTACGCCGGCGATGCCTACGGCAAGTTGGTGCGGGTAGAATTCCTGGCCAAGCTGCGTGACGAGGCGCACTACGCCAGTCTGGACCTGCTCACCGCCCAGATCCGGCGCGATGCCCAGGATGCCCGCGAGCATTTCGCGCGCACCGTCTCCCGAATTTGAAGGCCGCAGGCGCCCGGTGATCCCGGCACGGGACGCACCGGCCTGCGGCCGAAACCCGCTAGCCCCGGCGCCCGAATCCCGGCGCCCGAGACCCACCTTTTTTGCTGATGCCTGCAATGACTGATTCTTCCTACCGAAGCACCCTGAACCTGCCCGACACCGCCTTTCCGATGCGCGGCGACCTGCCCAAGCGCGAACCCAAATGGGTCAAGGAATGGCAGGACAAGGGCGTCTACAAACGCATCAGGGCCGCCGTCAAGGGCCGCCCGCTGTGGCAGCTGCATGATGGCCCGCCCTTTGCCAATGGCGACCTGCACAACGGCCATGCGGTCAACAAGATCCTCAAGGACCTGGTCGTCAAGACGAGGCTGATGGCCGGCTTTGATGCGCGCTACATCCCGGGTTGGGACTGCCATGGCATGCCGATCGAGATCCGCATCGAGAAGGAACATGGTCGCGGCCTGCCGGCCGCACAGGTCCAGGCCAAGTCGCGCGCCTATGCGACCGAGCAGGTGGCACGCCAGAAGGAGCAGTTCATCCGCATGGGCGTACTGGGCCAGTGGGACGACCCCTACCTGACGATGGCGCCGCGCAATGAGGCCGACGAGCTGCGTGCGCTGGGCCGCATCCTCGAGATGGGCTATGTCTACCGCGGCCTGAAGCCGGTCAACTGGTGCTTTGACTGCGGTTCTGCCCTGGCTGAGGCCGAGGTCGAGTATGCGGACAAGACCGATCCGGCCGTCGATGTCGCCTTCCCCTTCGTGCCTGCCGAACTGCCCCGCCTGGCCAAGGCCTTCGGTCTGGCGCAACTGCCGGTCACGCGCGGCTATGCGGTCATCTGGACCACCACCCCCTGGACGCTGCCCGCCAACCAGGCCCTGAACCTGCACCCGGAGTTCGACTACGCCTTGGTGCAGGCCGACTGGCAAGGTGCGCCCGCCCTGTTCATCTTCGCCAAGGACCGGGTCGAAGCCTGTCTCAAGGACTACGGTCTCGAGGGTCGTATCATCGCCCAGTGCAAGGGCGCGGCGCTCGAGCAGGTCGCCTTCCAGCATCCCTTCTACGACCGCCTCTCGCCGGTCTATCTGGGCGACTACGTGACGCTCGATACCGGCACCGGCATCGTCCACTCCTCGCCGGCCTATGGCATCGAGGACTTCATCTCCTGCAAGCGCTACGGGATGAAGGATGACCAGGTCCTGCAACCGGTGATGGGCAATGGCGTGTATGTCGATGACCTGCCCGAGTTCGGCGGCCAGATGATCTGGAAGGCCAACCCCAAGGTGGTCGAGCACCTGCGTGCCAAGGGACACCTGCTGCGCGCGCAGAACCATCCGCACAGCTACATGCATTGCTGGCGCCACAAGACGCCGATCATCTACCGCGCCTCCTCGCAATGGTTTGCCAGCCTCGACAACACGCCCAAGGCGGGCGGCAAGTCGCTGCGCGAGACGGCACTGGCCGGCATCGAGGCCACCGCCTTCTATCCGGCCTGGGGCAAGCCCCGCCTGTACAACATGATCGCCAACCGGCCGGACTGGACGCTGTCCCGGCAGCGTCAGTGGGGCGTGCCGATGGCCTTCCTGCTCAATGCCGCCACCGGCCAGTTGCATCCGCGCACCAGCGAACTGATCGAGGTCGTGGCCCGGCGTATCGAGAAAGGCGGCATCGAAGCCTGGCAGACGCTGCCGATCGCCGAGATGCTGGCCGAGATCGGAGAGCCGCACAGCGAGGCCGATTGCGCCCGCTGGGTCAAGAACAAGGACACGCTCGATGTCTGGTTCGACTCGGGCACCACCCACCAGACGGTGCTGCGCGGCTCGCATGCCGAAAACTCCGCCTTCCCGGCGGACATGTACCTGGAGGGCAGCGACCAGCACCGCGGCTGGTTCCACTCGTCGCTGCTCACCTCGTCGATGCTCAATGGCGTGCCGCCCTACAAGGCCCTGCTCACCCATGGCTGGGTGGTCGACGGCCAGGGCCGCAAGATGTCCAAGTCGCTGGGCAACGGCATCAATCCCGACGAGATCTGGAACAAGCTGGGCGCCGAGATCCTGCGCCTGTGGGTGGCGGCCACCGATTACTCGGGCGACCTGAACCTGTCCGACGAGATCCTCAAGCGGGTGGTCGACGTGTATCGCCGTATCCGCAACACGCTGCGCTTCCTGCTGGCCAATGTCTCGGACTTCGATCCGGCCACCGACCTGGTCGCGCCTGATCAACTGTTCGAGATCGACCGCTATGCGCTGGCGATGACGGCGCGCTGGAGCAGCGAGTGCCAGGCCAGCTACGCCAAGTTCGAGTTCCATCCGGTGGTGGCCAGCCTGCAGATCTTCTGCTCCGAAGATCTGGGCGCCTTCTACCTGGACATCCTCAAGGACCGCCTCTACACCACAGCGCCCAAGTCGCTGGCAAGGCGCAGCGCGCAGACGGCCCTCTATCACATCACCCGCGCCGTGCTCACCCTGATGGCGCCTGTCCTCTCCTTCACCGCCGAGGAGGCCTGGGCGGTGTTCTCGCCGTCCCTCTACAAGGCCAGCCAGGAAACCATCTTCACCGAAACCTATTACGCGGTCCCGGCCGTTGCAGATGGCCCTGCCCTGCTCGAAAAGTGGGCCCGGCTGCGCGATTGGCGGGCCGAGGCCCTGCGCAAGCTGGAAGATCAGCGCGCTGCAGGCGCCATCGGCTCGTCGCTGCAGGCCGAGTTGGACATCCACGCCGACCCCGACCTGCATGCCCTGCTGGCCAGCCTGGGCGATGACCTGCGCTTTGTCACCATCACCTCACAGGCGCGCCTGCACGCGGCCGCGGGCAATGACCTGAGGGTTGCGGCGAGCAGTCACACCAAGTGCGAGCGTTGCTGGCATTATCGCGAGGAGGTCGGCAAGCATGCCGCGCATCCGCAACTGTGCGGCCGCTGCGTTGCCAACCTCGAGGGCGCGGGCGAAGCGCGGCGCTTTGCCTGAGTCCGCCCGTCCGGCCGCTCACCCGGCCGGACGCCCCAACTTTTCGGGAGCGGGCCGTGATGGGCCCCGACCAACGATCCACCCCAAGCCCTTTGCAACGTGGCCAAGACCAAGAAATCCTCACGATCCCTGACCCTCACCCCCTGGCTGCTGCTGGCCATTGTGGTGATCCTGCTCGACCAGATCAGCAAGATCGCGATCGAGCGACGCTTTCGGCTGGGCGAGCGCCTGAACATCCTCCCGGATTACTTCGACCTGACCCTGGTCTACAACAAGGGGGCGGCCTTCAATTTCCTGGCCAGCGCCGGTGGCTGGCAGCGCTGGTTCTTCATCGGGCTGGGCGTGGCCGCCACCATCTTCCTGATCTACCTGCTGGTCCGGCATGCCTCGCAGACCCTGTTCTGCTTCGGGCTGGCCATGATCATGGGCGGCGCGATCGGCAATGTCATCGACCGTGTCTGGCGCGGCCAGGTGGTCGACTTTCTGCTCGCCTACTACCAGGGCTGGTACTGGCCGGCCTTCAATATCGCCGACAGCGCGATTACACTGGGTGCCATCTGCCTGATTATTGATGAAATTCGTCGCGTGCGATCCTCGCGCGGGTGAAGATCCCCCTTCGTCCATCAACGGCCCGCCCTTCGCCCTGTCCGCCATGCCCAATGCCCTGAACGGAAAGAAGATCCTGCTCGGAGTCACCGGTGGCGTTGCCGCCTTCAAGGCCTGCGAACTGGTGCGCGAATTGCAGCGCTGGGGCGCCTCGGTCCAGGTGGTCATGACCGAGGCGGCCACCCATTTCATCGGCACCGCCAGTTTTCAGGCCCTGAGCGGGCAACCGGTCTTCACCGATCAATGGGACGGACGCATTGCCAACAACATGGCCCATATCGAACTGAGCCGTCAGGCCGATGCCATTCTCATCGCGCCCTGCTCGACCGACATGATGGCCAAGCTCGCCCACGGGCTGTGTGACGACCTGCTCAGCACCCTGTGCATGGCCCGCGACAAGCCGCTGCTGATCGCCCCGGCAATGAACCGCCAGATGTGGATGCATCCGGCCACCCAGCGCAACGCGCGCCAGTTGCGCGACGATGGTGTCGCGATTCTGGGACCCGGCAACGGCGACCAGGCCTGCGGCGAGACCGGTGATGGCCGCATGCTCGAGGCGGTGCAACTGACCGAGGCGATGGAGGCGTTCTTCACGCCCAAGTCGCTGGCCGGCAAGTCGGTGCTGCTGACGGCAGGCCCGACCCAGGAGCCGATCGATCCGGTTCGGGTCATCAGCAACCTTTCTTCGGGCAAGATGGGCTTTGCCATCGCCCAGGCCTGCCAGCGCGCTGGTGCCCAGGTCACCCTGGTGGCCGGCCCCTGTGCCCTGCCAACACCGGATGGCGTGCAACGCATCGACGTGCGCACCGCGCAGCAGATGCATGATGCAGTCCACGCGCTGATGCAGCCGCGTCCGGATGTCTTCATCGCGGTGGCTGCCGTTGCCGACTGGCGGGTCGCGCAGGTCTCCGACCAGAAGATCAAGAAAACCGGCGACGATGACGTCCCGACCCTGCAGTTCGTGCAGAACCCGGACATCCTGGCCTCGGTCGCGCGCCTGCCCGACGCCCCGTTCTGCGTCGGCTTTGCCGCCGAAAGCGAGGATCTCGAAAAGCACGGGGAGGAAAAGCGCCGGCGCAAGGGCATTCCGCTGCTGGTGGCCAACATCGGGCACGCCACCTTCGGCCGCGATGACAACGAGTTGCTGCTCATCGACGCCAAGGGTCATACCCGCATGCCCCTGGCTGCCAAGACCGACCTGGCACGCGCGCTGGTCCTGCACCTGGCCGGTCAGTTGCCTGCCTGAAGGCCCACCCCTGCATCAACGACCGCCAAGACGGCCCCCTGCATCCGCGCCCACTCGAGCCACACCCGCCTGACCACCATGAAGATCGACGTCCGCATCCTCGATGAACGCATGCGCCAGCAATTGCCCACCCATGCCACTGCCGGCAGTGCCGGTCTGGACATGCGGGCCTGCCTGGACCAGGCCCTGGAGATCGCGCCCGGCCAGACCGTGCTGATCCCCACCGGCCTGGCCATCCATGTGGCCGACCCCGGCTATGCGGCGGTGCTGCTGCCGCGCTCCGGCCTGGGTCACAAGCACGGCATCGTGCTGGGCAATCTGGTGGGTCTCATCGACTCGGACTATCAGGGGCCGCTGATGGTCTCGTGCTGGAACCGCAGCAACCAGACCTTCCGGATCGAGCCGATGGAACGTATCGCGCAGCTGGTCGTGATTCCCGTCATGCGGGCCGAGTTCAACATCGTCGACAGCTTCGAGGCCAGCGAGCGCGGCGCGGGGGGCTTCGGCAGTACGGGCCGAAGCTAGCCGGACGGGGCGATGATGGCGGAACTGCTGCTGGCCTGGGTGCTTGGCTTCAAGCACGGGCTCGATGCCGACCATCTGGCACTGATCGACAACCTGGGGCGCGCGCTGCGCGGACCGTCGCCGCGCAGTGCCAAGTACTGCGGCCTGCTGTTCTCGCTGGGACACAGCCTGGCCGTCCTGGCGATGACCCTGGCTGCCGTCCTGCTCGGACAACGCTATGGCGCCATCCTGCCGCACTGGCTGGAGGGCGCCGGCTCGGTGCTGGCGGCGACCACCCTGATCCTGCTGGCGCTGGTCAACCTGCGCAGCCTTATGGGCCGCGACGTGGCCTCACGAGGCGATCCGGCGCATCAGCGCCTGCTCACCCGCTGGGGGCCGGTGCCACGTGGCCGCCGGGCCGCGCTGGCCGTGATGGCACTGGGAGGCTTGTTCGCCTTCTCCTTTGACACCATGACCCAGGCCGCGCTCTTTGCCAGCCTTGGCCATCACAGCAGCCAACCCCTGCTCGCAGCCACTGCCCTGAGCGCCCTGTTCGGTCTGGGCATGATCTGCTCCGACACCCTCAATGGCCTCGTGGTCAACCGCCTGCTCGATCACCTGTCCGCCCGACAGGCCTGCGAAGCGTCCGCCCGTCAGGCACGCCGCAGGGCGATGAATTTCATGACACTGAGTCTGGCGCTGCTCAGCCTGCTGGTTGCTGCGTTGGCCCTGGCTCGCCTGGCTGGCGGTGCTGCCGTGCAGCGCCTGGAAGGCCATGAACTGGTCCTGGGCCTGGGCGTGATCGCCTGGGTACTGTGCAGCTACGCCATCGCTGCCTGGCTGAGCTGGAACGGACAGCGCAGCCCGGTCCTTCGCCGCACGGCCTGAGCCGGAGCGGCCGGCCGGCCTCAGGCCGGCAGCGCAGCCTTCACGAGCTGGTCCAGCTTGAGCGCATCGGACACGAAGGCACGGATGCCCTCTGCCAGCTTCTCGGTGCCCATGGCGTCTTCATTGAGGGCAAAGCGGAAGGCCTTTTCATCAAAGCGAACCCGCTCGATGCTCATCTGGCGCGCTGCCTGGGCATCCAGTGCGGCCGAAAAATCGCCCTCGCGTTCCTGCAATTGCTTGAGCAGGTCCGGGCTGATGGTGAGCAGGTCGCAGCCCGCCAGATGGATGATCTGGCCGATGTTGCGGAAACTGGCGCCCATCACCTCGGTCGGATAACCGAACTTCTTGAAGTACTGGTAGATGCGCGATACCGACTGCACACCGGGATCCTCGGCACCCTGGAAGTCCTTGCCGTCACGCTTCTTGTACCAGTCATAGATGCGACCGACAAAGGGCGAGATCAGGGTAACCCCGGCATCGGCACAGGCCACCGCCTGGGCAAAACTGAACAACAGCGTCAGATTGCAATGGATGCCGTCGCGCTCCAGTTTTTCGGCGGCGCGAATGCCTTCCCAGGTGGCCGCGATCTTGATCAGCACCCGTTCACGGCCGATGCCGCGTGCCTCGTACAGGGCAATCAGCTTGCGCGCCTTGGCAATGGTCGCCTCGGTATCGAATGAGTGGCGGGCGTCGACCTCGGTGGACACCCGGCCCGGAATGATCGACAGGATCTGCTGCCCGAAGCGCACCAGCAGGTCATCGACCACCTCATCGAGCGCCTTGCCGCTCCCGGCCGTTGCCGCTTCGTCGAGCAGGCGCCGGTACTCGGGCATTTGCACCGCCTTGAGGATGAGCGTCGGATTGGTGGTGGCATCGCGCGGCGCAAAAGCCTTCATGGCATTGAAGTCACCGGTATCGGCAACCACCACGGTCATGGACTTGAGGGTGTCGAGCGCGTTCATGGCAGTCATTCCAGCATTGCAGATGGACAAGGGGCGGGTGGCGTGTCAGCGCCGGCGCATCAGGCGCATGGACCCGAGCAGGCAGACGATCAGCAAGAAGGTGAAGGCTGTCGCGCTCCACAGCGCGAAGGGCACGCCGAACAAGGGCAGGTTGGCGTCGGCGCAGGAGGCATTGGCGCGAAACAGCCAGGGCATGGCCGAATCCAGCCTGAGCGTCATCAGGATCCGGTCGGCGAGGGTCAGGTCGCAGGAATCCTGCGCGGCGGCCACGAACTGCTGGTGCAGCGCGGCCGCCAGGCCGGCGCCACTGCAGAGCAAGGCAAACACGGCCAGCCCCACGCTGGCACCGCGCCGCGGTTGCGGCACCATCAACAGCCGCGAGGCGACCAGTAGCAGGACACCGGTCACGATGTAGAGCAGGCGCTGGACAGTACACCAGGGACAGGGCTTCATGCCAAAGCCATGCTGCAGCACCAAGGCCAGGACCACCGCCAGGATGCTGGCGATGCCTGCCCAGAAGAAGGCGCGGCCGATCGCGACCGAATGGCGGTGCGGGGCCATCAGGACAGCATGTCGTTCCAGATGGTCTTGGCCCACATGTTGGCATAGACCCCTTCAAGGGCATTGGCCTCGCTGGACAGGCCTCCAGAACCTGGTACGGCTTCCATGGTCTTCTTGGTGGCATCGTAGCGATGGACCGAGGCCACATGCGCGACCTGGCTGTCGTCCATGAAGCTGTAACAGGTGTTGGCCATCATGGGGGCCACCGGCGCCCGGCCATTGAAGGCTTCAAGGATCGCCGCAGCGGCCGCCTTGCCATGCTGGTTGGCCATGTGGCCGGACTTGGGCATGGCCGGCGCCGAGAGGGTGGCATCGCCCAGCACGTGCACGCCCGGCGCCGCCGTCGACTCCATCGTCATCCAGTCGACACTGCACCAGCGGTTGTTGGCATTGACCAGGCCTGCCTTGCGGGCGATCGCGCCGGCCGACATCTGTGGCAGCACATTGAGCACGTTGCCCTTGATGACCTCACCCAGCTCGGTGGTGACGGTACGGGCACGGGCATCGAGTTCGGTGACGCGATGATTGGGCCGGTACTCGATAATGCCCTTGTACATGTCGTTGAAGGCCTTGCGGAACAGGCCGGCCTTGGACACGATGTCCGGATTGGCATCGAGCACCAGCACCTTCGAGCGGGGCTTGAACTTCTTGAAATACCAGGCCACCTGGCAAGCCCGCTCGTACGGTCCCGGCGGGCAGCGGTAGGGCGCCAGCGGCACGGCAATCACGAAGACGCCCCCATCGGGCATCGCCTCCAGTTGCGCGCGCAGCGCCTGGGTTTCAGGTCCGGCCTTCCAGGCATGCAGCACTGTTTTCTGGGCCTCGGCATCGTAGCCCCGGATGGTGGCATAGTCCATGTCCACGCCGGGCGACAGGATGATCCGGTCGAAGCTCTGGTCGGCGATCTTGTTGAAGCTGGCACGGCGCTTGGCGGCATCGATGCCCAGGACCTCGTCGTTGACCACCACCACGCCATTGCGGCGCAGCCCTTCATAGCCGATCGTGATGTCGGCCATTGACCGGCTGCCGCCCAACACCAGGTTGGACATCGGGCATGAGATGAACTGGCTCTGGCGATCGACCAGCAGCACCTCGACACTGTCGCCGCCCCACAGCTTCAGATACTTGGCGGCCGTCGCTCCGCCAAAGCCTGCACCGACCACCAGCACGCGGCCGAGCAGTTTGGTGGGCGGGGGTGATCCCGCGCCAGGGGTGGCGCAGGCACCGAGCCCGCCCAGTCCCGCCAGGGCGGTACCGGCGGCGAGCGCCTGGGTGAAGCGCCGGCGCGAGGCCTGAGCGAGGTCGGGGCGGATGGGACGTCGGTTCATTTGCGCACCTGTTTGGAGAAGTAGGCAGCCATCGCCTTGATCTGCTCGTCACTGTATCCCTTGGCGATCTGGTGCATCAGCGTCGCACTGCGCTGGCCGCCCTTGAAAGCCTGCATCTTGGCAATGAACTCGTCGGCCTTCATGCCAGCCAGCGCGATGCCGGGTTCGGCCGTGCTGATCCCGTTGGTGCCATGGCAGTTGGCACAGTTGGCGGCCAGATAGCGGCTGGGATCGGCGCTGGCCTGACCTTGGGCACAGACGATGCCGGAGGTCAACATCAAGGCGGCCACAGGCAGTCGCATCAGCGCCCGTGCGATGGCTTGGTTCATGAAGGTCTCCATTTTTTTGATTACAGATACAGTCGGGGACGCGCCCGAGGATACCCCAAAAACAACGCCCTGCGTGATGCAGGGCGTTGTCTGGTTCATCACCAAGGATGCCATGCAAAGCACCTTTGGATGGCTTGCCGCAGGCGGCACTCAGGCCGGTTCGACCTCGACGTTTTCCTCGCCATCAGCAGCGGGCGGCGGGGGAGGCAGATCAGCCGCACTGAAGTTGAGTTGCACTTCGTCCTTGTCGTCCAGATCGACGCTCACCTTGCCGCCATGCTGCAGCTTGCCAAAGAGCAATTCGTCGGCCAGCGCCTTGCGGATCACATCCTGGATCAGCCGCTGCATCGGGCGAGCGCCCATCAGGGGATCGAAACCGTTCTTGGCCAGATACTTGCGCAGCCTGTCAGTGAAGATCACCTCGACCTTCTTCTCGTGCAGTTGCTCTTCCAGCTGCATCAGGAACTTGTCGACCACGCGCAGGATGATTTCCTCATCGAGGGCACGGAAGCTGATGATGGAATCCAGACGGTTGCGGAACTCCGGCGTGAACAAACGCTTGATCTCGACCATCTCGTCGCCCAGCTGGCGGCTGTCCGAGAAACCGATGCTGCGCTTTTGCAGGTCTGCAGCGCCGGCATTGGTGGTCATGATGATGATCACATTGCGGAAATCAGACTTGCGGCCGTTGTTGTCGGTCAGGGTGCCATGGTCCATCACCTGCAACAGGATGTTGAAGATGTCCGGATGCGCCTTCTCGATCTCATCGAGCAGCAGCACGGCATGGGGCTTCTTGGAAATCTGCTCGGTGAGCAGGCCCCCCTGGTCGAAGCCGACATAGCCCGGCGGCGCGCCGATCAGGCGGCTGACGGCGTGACGCTCCATGTACTCGGACATGTCGAAGCGGATCAGGTCAATGCCCAGCGTGAAGGCCAATTGCTTGGCCACTTCGGTCTTGCCGACCCCGGTGGGACCAGAGAACAGGAAGGCGCCGATCGGCTTGTCGGGCTTGCCAAGGCCGGAGCGCGACATCTTGATGGCGGCGGCCAGCGCATCGATCGCCTTGTCCTGACCGAACACGGTGTTCTTGAGATCGCGATCGAGAAACTGCAGCTTGCTGCGGTCGTCGGACGACACCGAAGCCGGCGGGATACGGGCGATCTTGGAGACGATCTCCTCGATCTCGTTCTTGCCGATGGTCTTCTTCTGCTTGCTCTTGGGCAGGATGCGCTGGGCAGCACCGGCCTCGTCGATGACATCGATCGCCTTGTCTGGCAGATGGCGGTCATTGATGAACTTGTGCGACAACTCGGCCGCCGAGGACAACGCAGCCGCCGAGTACTTGATGCCGTGATGCTCCTCGAACTTGGACTTCAGGCCACGCAGGATCTGGACCGTCTGCTCGACGGTAGGCTCGACCACATCGATCTTCTGGAAGCGGCGCGACAGCGCGTGATCCTTCTCGAAGATGCCCCGGTACTCGGTGTAGGTGGTGGCCCCGATGCACTTCATCTGGCCCGACGACAATGCGGGCTTGAGCAGGTTGGAGGCATCGAGCGTCCCGCCGGAGGCCGATCCAGCCCCGATGATGGTGTGGATCTCGTCGATGAACATGATCGCATTCGGGGTCTGCTTGAGCTGCTTGAGCACTGCCTTGAGGCGCTGCTCGAAGTCGCCCCGGTACTTGGTGCCGGCCAGCAGCGCGCCCATGTCGAGCGAATAGACCACGCTCTCCTTGAGGATCTCGGGCACCTCACTCTGCGTGATGCGCCAGGCCAGGCCCTCGGCGATCGCCGTCTTGCCAACGCCGGCCTCACCGACCAGCAGCGGATTGTTCTTGCGGCGGCGGCACAGTACCTGGATGACGCGCTCGACCTCGTGCTCGCGACCGATCAGCGGGTCGATGCGACCTTCCTTGGCTGACACATTCAGGTTCTGGGCGTATTGCTCGAGTGCGCTTTGCTGGCCCTGGGCACCCTGCCCCTCGGCAGCTTCTTCCTGGGCTTCTTCCTTGGGCTGCTCCTTGGGCGTGGGGCTCTTGGTGATGCCGTGGGAAATGTAGTTGACGACGTCCAGGCGGGTGATGCCCTGCTGGTGCAGGTAGTACACCGCATGCGAGTCCTTCTCGCCGAAGATGGCCACCAGCACATTGGCGCCAGTCACTTCCTTCTTTCCGTTGGAGGTCGACTGCACATGCATGATGGCGCGCTGGATGACGCGCTGGAAACCGAGCGTGGGCTGGGTGTCGATCTCTTCGTTGCCCGGAACCACAGGGGTGTTTTCCTTGATGAAACCGGTCAGGTTCTTGCGCAAGTCGTCAAGGTTGGCCGCGCAGGCACGCAGAACCTCGGCCGCCGAGGGATTGTCCAGCAGGGCCAGGAGCAGGTGCTCGACGGTGATGAATTCGTGTCGCTGCTGTCGGGCCTCTACAAAGGCCATGTGCAAGCTGACTTCCAGTTCCTGAGCGATCATGCTTCCTCCATCACGCATTGCAGCGGATGTTGATGTTGACGGGCGTACTCGCTGACCTGATCGACCTTGGTCGCGGCAACGTCCCTGGGAAAGAGGCCACAAACACCTCGCCCCTCGCGATGCACCTTGAGCATGACCTGGGTGGATTTCTCCCGGCTCATGCCAAAGAACTTCTGCAAGACGCTGACCACAAATTCCATCGGCGTGAAGTCATCGTTCAGCAACAGCACCTGGAACATCGGTGGCGGCTTGACCTTGGCCTCCTGGCGCTCCAATACGGTGGAATGTTCAAACTTGTCGGTCATGACCTGATTCTAGCGAAGCTTGGCGGCGTTGCAACAAACCCCCCGGACTAAAGCGCGGTTTGTGTGATTCGAATCACAAGCCCCGTCTACATGGGGCCGGGTCACCGCAATTAAAGGCGCAGCCACCGCCGAGGCCGCACTTTTGGTTCAGATTACGGACCGCGACCGCCCGCTTTCTTGACGGACAAGGCATTCTTCGTGAGAATCGGCCGGTTTTGGATCGGTTGATCGATAATCAAAATAAAAAAAGTAAAACGAAGTTTGTTCAAGAGAGGATTTTTCAATGGCTACAGGCACGGTGAAGTGGTTCAATGACGCCAAAGGTTTTGGCTTCATTACCCCTGATGAAGGCGGAGAAGACTTGTTCGCGCATTACTCGGCGATCAAGATGGACGGGTTTCGCACCCTCAAGGAAGGTCAGAAGGTGCAATTTGACGTGGTGAGCGGCCCCAAGGGCAAGCAGGCCGCGAACATTTCGGAGCCCTGAGCAGCCCGCAAGGCCGGAGATCACCCCGGCCCTGCAGGTCGCCAAGCCCCCGCAAGGGGGCTTGTTGCTTTCAACGGATCAGTGGTCGTGGCAGGCCGATCGGCGGTACCCGCCAGGCTCTCCTGCAAAGCGGTCCGACACTGTTGGCGCCCTGCCACTGCGCGGCGCAGGGCCCGCTTTTTGTCATATCATCGCGCTGCTTCATCGCCGAGGGGAAAGGATCCAGGGGGCCATTGAAGGCCCTCACCGGCCGGTGAATGCCCGGGCGGGAAACCGTCAACCGAAAGCAATGGCGCACGTTGAATCACCTGACCGCTTTGGTCAGTCCACTTAATCAGAGGTAAACATGGCTGGTAAAAAAGGCAAAAAAGGCAAAGCTGCTCCCAAGAAGTAAGCTTGAGCTTGCACGTCGGCCGGGTCTACTTCGGTACAGGCGTTCAAAGGGCAGACCGAGGTCTGCCCTTTTGCATTGCGCACCGGCACAGGGCTCCCCTGGCCACGCGACGAGCCGCTACCATCCCACCGGCCGCAATGGCGGCTACCATCGCTTCAAGACCGTCCAGGACCTGCCTTCCTACGACCTTTTTTCATCCCTGCCCTCATTGCCGGGCCCCGCGGAGACCCTCATGATGACGCCCACCTTGTCGATTCCGGCCTTCCGTTCCCTTCGCCATGCCTTCGTGCTGCTGCTGGCAGCACTGGCCCTGACAGCTGCAGGCGTTCGTGCACAATCGGCCGACGACCAGCCCAATCCGCGCCTGCCCGGCGTCAAGCTGCAGGCCGGCATGCACCTGATCACGGCCGAGGTGGCCAGCGAACCGGGGACGCGGGCCAAGGGCCTGATGCATCGCACCCAGCTGGGCAATAACGAGGGCATGCTGTTCATCTTCGAGCGCAAGGCCCAGCACTGCTTCTGGATGCGCAACACCCTGATCCCCCTGTCGATCGCCTTCATCGACGATGACGGCCTGATCGTCAACATCGAGGACATGGCGGCCCGCACCGAGGACAGCCACTGCCCCCTGCGGGCGATCCGCTACGCCCTGGAAATGGAAAAAGGCTGGTTCGCCCGCAAAGGCATCCAGGCAGGCACCCGGCTCGGGCCCAAGACCTTCTTCGCCGCGAAGCCCTGAGCGGGTGTCGCCCACCGGGTGGTGGCCCCGGCCTTGCAGGCTGAGTTCACCGCATAAAAAAAGGCAGACTCTGCAGCCTGCCTTTTCTGGGAAACCACACCGCAGAGGGTCAGGCCTTGGCTGCCTCCAGGATGGCATTGAGCGTCTTGCTCGGGCGCATCACGGCCTCGAGCTTGGCCGGGTCCGGGCGATAGTAGCCGCCGATATCGGCCGGCTTGCCCTGCACCGCCGACAACTCGGCCACGATCGCAGCCTCATTCTCGGTCAGGCTCTTGGCAAGGCCGGCAAAACGGGCTGCCAGTTCCTTGTCCTCGCTCTGGGCCGCCAGTTCCTGGGCCCAGTACATGGCCAGGTAGAACGAGCTGCCGCGGTTGTCCAGCTGGCCCGTCTTGGGCGAGGGATTCTTGGTGTTGTCGAGCAGCTTGCCGGTGGCGGCATCGAGGGTCTTGGCCAGCAGCTTGGCTTTGTTGTTGCCGGTCTTGATGCCCAGGTCCTCGAGCGAGACCGCCAGGGCCATGTACTCACCCAGCGAGTCCCAGCGCAGGTGATTTTCCTCGACCAGTTGCTGCACATGCTTGGGCGCCGAACCGCCGGCACCGGTTTCGTACATGCCACCGCCCGCCATCAGGGGCACGATCGACAACATCTTGGCACTGGTGCCCAGTTCCATGATCGGGAACAGGTCGGTCAGGTAGTCGCGCAGGATGTTGCCGGTCACCGAGATCGTGTCCAGCCCCCGGATCACACGCTCGAGCGTGTACCGCATGGCGCGCACCTGCGACATGATGAAGATGTCCAGGCCTTCGGTGTCGTGGTCCTTCAGGTAGGTGCGGACCTTCTTGATCAGCTCGGCCTCATGGGGACGATAGGGATCGAGCCAGAACACGGCCGGCATGCCCGAATTGCGGGCGCGGGTGACCGCCAGCTTGACCCAGTCGCGGATCGGGGCGTCCTTGACCTGGCACATGCGCCAGATGTCGCCGGTTTCCACATTCTGCGACAGCAGCACTTCGCCGGTGGCCAGGTCCGTGATGTTGGCGACACCGTCTTCGGGCACCTCGAAGGTCTTGTCATGCGAGCCGTACTCCTCGGCCTGCTGGGCCATCAGGCCGACATTGGGCACCGTGCCCATGGTGCGGGGATCAAAGGCGCCGTGCCATTTGCAGAAATTGATCATCTCCTGGTAGATGCGGGCAAAGGTGCTCTCGGGCATGACCGCCTTGACATCCTTGAGACGGCCGTCGGCCCCATACATCTTGCCTCCGTTGCGGATCATGGCCGGCATGGAAGCATCGACGATCACATCGCTGGGCGAGTGGAAATTGGTAATGCCCTTGGCCGAATCCACCATGGCCAGTTCGGGGCGGTTCTCGTGGCAGGCGTGCAGGTCGCGCATGATCTCCTCGCGCTTGGACTGCGGCAGCTTCTCGATCTTGTCGTAGAGGTTGACCATGCCGTTGTTGACATTCACCCCCAGTTCCTCGAACAGCTTGGCGTGCTTGGCAAAGGCCTCCTTGTAGAAGATGCGCACGCAATGGCCGAACACGATCGGGTGTGACACCTTCATCATCGTGGCCTTGACGTGCAGGGAGAACATCACGCCGTACTTGCTGGCGTCCTCGATTTCGCGCTCATAGAACTCCAGCAGGGCCTTCTTGCTCATGAACATGCTGTCGATGACCTCGGCAGCCTGCAGCGAGACCTTGGGCTTGAGGACGATCGTCTTGCCGGACTTGGTGATCAGTTCCATCTTGACGTCGCGGGCGCGATCCAGCGTCATCGACTTTTCACCATGATAGAAGTCACCATGGTGCATGTGCGAGACATGGGTGCGGGAGGCTTGCGCCCATTCGGCCATCGAGTGCGGGTTCTTGCGTGCGTATTCCTTGACGGCACGCGGGGCGCGACGATCAGAGTTGCCCTCGCGCAGCACCGGATTGACAGCGCTGCCCAGGATCTTCGAGTAGCGCTGGCGGATCGCCTTTTCCTCGTCGCTCTTGGGGTCTTCCGGGTAGTTGGGCACCTTGCAGCCCTTGCCCTGCAGTTCCTTGATGGTGGCCAGCAACTGCGGCAGCGAGGCCGAGATGTTGGGCAGCTTGATGATGTTGGTATCAGGCAGCAGGGTGAGACGGCCAAGCTCGGCCAGGTTGTCCGGGACCCTCTGTTCCTCTGTCAGGTACTCGGGAAACTCCCCGAGGACCCGGGCCGCCACCGAGATGTCGCTGGTGGTGACATTGATGCCAGCTGGCGCGGTAAAGGTGCGGATGATGGGCAGCAGCGAACCGGTCGCGAGCAGCGGTGCCTCGTCGGTCAGGGTGTAGATGATGGTGGGGGGCGGGGTACTCATCGCTCTTAGCTCCGGAAATCGGGAAGGGAAAGCCAGCGGTGGGGCGGGCGCACCACCGTCATGACCGAAGTGTGGCTGATTTGTCTTTCAGGGGACTGACCGGGATCGATATTCCTGAAATTCAATTTCATGATGCGAATTCTAGCCCGAATATCCGGCCCGATGCGCCGACTCGATACGCCGCCGGTCAGGGCACGGGCAGCGAGAGGACGAAAAAAAGGCAGCAAGGCCCTCAGGCCTGCTGCCCCTGCTCCGCCGCGACGGGCTGCAGCGCCCGCTACAACGGCCTTGTGCCCTCGGTCAGGCGAAGTTGCGTGCGGCAAAGTCCCAGTTCACCAGGGCCCAGAAGGCCTTCAGGTAATCGGGACGACGGTTGCGGTAGTCGATGTAGTAGGCGTGTTCCCACAGGTCGCAGGTCAGCAGCGGCTTGTCGGCAGTGGTCAGCGGAGTGGCGGCATTGCTGGTGTTGACGATGTCCAGGCTGCCATCGGCCTTCTTG
The DNA here is from genome assembly GCA_029977705.1 of Burkholderiales bacterium. Taxonomy (GTDB): domain Bacteria; phylum Pseudomonadota; class Gammaproteobacteria; order Burkholderiales; family Burkholderiaceae_E; genus JAPOKJ01. The sequence continues at coordinate 33,223 of JAPOKJ010000008.1, forward strand.
ACCAGCCAGGTCCAGCTCGACCCGAAATTGCCCACGGCCATCTTGTTGAAGGCTTCGACGAAGGCATCGAACGAGCCCCACTTGGCATCGATCGCGGCGGCCAGGGCGCCGGCAGGCTTGCCGCCCCCATTGGGCTTCAGGCCGTTCCAGTAGAAGGTGTGGTTCCAGATCTGGGCCGAGTTGTTGAACAGGCCACCGCTGGATTTCTTGACGATGGTTTCCAGGTCGGCATTTTCGAATTCGGTGCCCTTGACCAGGTTGTTCAGGTTGGTGACATAGGTCTGGTGGTGCTTGCCGTAGTGGAACTCAAGGGTCTCCTTGGAGATGTGCGGGGCCAGGGCGTCCATGGCGTACGGCAGGGCGGGCAGGGTGTGTTCCATGAGATTCCTTTGGAAAAGTGTCAGGGGAGTCAGGGTGTAGGGAGCATGAGCGCCCGCGCGGGGCGTGCATCCCGCACGCGGGCACGCGCGCCCGGACAGCAAGACGCGATTGTAACGAGGATGCGCGAAAACCCTACTCAGGGCTCAATCGCAGGCGGACCTGGCCCTGGGCCAGCCGGGCCTCGATGGGACGCGAGGGATCGATGTCATCGGGCCGCCGGATGATGTGCTCCTGGGACAGGATGGCATAGCCACGGTCCAGCACGGCGAGCGGGCTGATCAGTTGCAACTGGGCGGCCAGCGCATCGCAGCGCTGCTCCTGCTGGCGCAGGCGCTGTCCTGCGGCCAGGGCCATTCGCCGGGCGAGGCGCTCGATGCCGGCATCGGGCTCGACCAGGCCCTTGCCCGCTGCACCCAGGCGGTGGCGGGCGGCCTGCAGTCGCTGGGCCTGCAGGCGAAGGCGATCGAGCGGCGATCGGAGCCGGCGTGTGGCCAGGTCAAGGCCCTGCTCGGCGTCGAGCAACTGCCGCTGCATCGCCCGCTGCAGATCCCGCGCTGCGCCAGCAATCCGCTGGCGCTGGCCGGCCATGTCGGGACTGGCGGCCACGGCGGCCGCAGTCGGCGTGGCGGCACGCAGGTCGGCAGCAAAGTCGGCGATCGTGACATCACTTTCATGACCGACACCGCAGATCACCGGCAAGGCACTGGCGCGAATGGCGCGCGCCAAAGCCTCGTCGTTGAAGGCCCACAAGTCCTCGATGGCACCGCCACCACGCACCAGCAGCAGCACCTGTGGTGCCACCTCCCCGGGGGGCGGGGCCAGTGCAAAACGGTTGGCCGCTTCCAGGGCCCGGATCAGGGCCGCCGGCGCCTGGGCGCCCTGCACAAGGGCCGGAAAGAGCGTGACCGGTATCTGAGGGGCCCGCCGCCGCAGGGTCACCAGCACATCGCGCAAGGCCGCCGCCTGCGCCGAACTGACCACTGCAATGGCGGCGGGGCGCTCCGGCGGGCTGCGCTTGAGTGCGGCATCGAACAGGCCCTCGGCCTGCAGTCGGGCCTTGAGCCTCAGGAATTGCTGATACAGGTCGCCCGCGCCCGCCTGGCGCATCGACTCGACCTGCAGCTGGAAGTCGCCCCGCGCCGGGTACAGGCTGGCACTGGCATAGATTTCGACCTTCAGGCCTTCCCGGGGAGCGAAGTCCAGCGCCTGGGCCCGCCCGCGAAACATCACCGCCCGCACCTGGGCGCCAGGATCCTTGAGCGTGAAATAGCAGTGGCCGCTGGCGGCGCGCACGAAATTGGAAATCTCGCCGCGCACTGACACCATCGGGAGACTGCGTTCGATGAGCCCTGCAACCATGCGGTTCAATTCGGAAACCGTGACGCTATCCCGCGCCAATCCTGGCTTTGCGGTCGGAAAGTCAGTATCCATGCGGGTTCCCGGGTGAATCTATCCACACGAAGGGAATTCCACCCACCTCTGTGACAGACTGTAATATTGGCCAAGGAAACAACTCAAGCCCTTGAATTCATTGAATTAATTTTTGAACGTTCGATGACAGGATGAAAAACGCGTGGCTGATGACGCAGGCTCCAGGCCAGACTTGTCAAGTTTCCACAGAGTTATCCACAGCTTGCTGCAAAGTCCCGAAAAACCGACAATCCGGGACGTCGGCATGGGCGTGCCGTCGGCCCGGCTGAACACGGCGCGGCAACACTTTACTCTCATCCCTCCCCCGTCCCGCACGCTTTCGGAGCGCATCCTTGTTTTCCCTGATTCAAGCCGCCGGCTGGCCCATCTGGTTCCTGATCATCACCTCGCTTGTCGCGGTGGCCCTGATCGTTGAACGCTTCATTGCCTTGTCGCAGCGCAAGATCCTGCCGGAGGGGCTGGCCGAGGAAGTGTTGCTGCTGGCCCGCAACCAGCAATTGGGCAACGAAAACGCCAACCGGATCGCGCAGGGCTCACCCCTGGGCAAGGTACTGGCCGCCGGCATCCGCGCCCGCAGCGGGGGGCGCGTGGCCACCCGTGAGGCGATGGAATCCGCCGGACGCCTGGTCGCCCACCAGCTGGAGCGCTTTCTGCCCGCATTGGGCACCATCGCCACGGTAGCCCCGCTGCTCGGGCTGTTCGGCACGGTGGTCGGCATGATCGAGATCTTTCACGCCCAGGGTCCGACCGGCACCAACCCGCAGCAATTGGGTCAGGGCATCTCCACTGCGCTCTACAACACCGCCTTCGGCATCCTGATCGCGGTGCCCTGCATGATTTTCTATCGCTATTTCCGCTCCCGCGTGGACGGCTTCCTGATGGAGATGGAACAGGCTGCAGCCCGCGTCGCCGATGCCCTCACAACAGGCCAGAAGCCATGAATTTCCGGCGCGGCTTCGGCACCAGCAGGGACGATCCGGAGATCAATTTCATTCCCCTGATCGACCTGCTGCTGGTCATCCTGATCTTCCTGATGGTGACGACCACCTACACCCGCTTCAATGAGCTGAAGGTGGAACTGCCCAGTGTGCGCAACCAGACAGGATCCACCAAGCCGGCAGAGTTGACCGTGGTGGTGGCCAATGACGGCCAGGCCAGCCTGCGCGGCCCGGATGGCCAGGCGGCGGGCAGCTTCAATGCCCCTGCCCCGCTGGCGGCGGCCATGCGCCGCCTGGCAGCCGCCCACAAGGAAGCCGTGGTGCTGATCTACGCCGATGCCGGCGCCAGTCACCAGGCGGTGGTGAGCGTGATGGACGCCGCCCGGCAGGCTGGCCTCGAACGGGTCAGCATCGCCGCCCAGGCGCCCCGTTGAGTTCGGCGCGCAGGCCGGAGCCAGTGCCGATGGGGCGATTCCTGCAGCGACAGATCGAAACCCTTTGGTTCAACAAGCCGGCCGGCGTCTTCGGGCGCAGCCTGGCAGCCCTGCTCCATCCTTTGGCAACCCTGGCCGGACCGCGCATCGAGCGCGTCCAGTCGCAGCGTCGCAGGCAGGCGCCACCCCTGCCCCTGGTGGTGGTGGGCAACCTGCTGGCGGGCGGTGCCGGCAAGACGCCGGTGACCCTGGCCCTGGCCCTTCAGCTTCGCGATGCCGGCTGGCGTACCGGCCTGCTGAGCAGCGGTTATGGCTCGCCCGCCTACCGGCACAAGGGCCGGGCGAGCGTGCTCGGACCGCGCAGTCCGGCCGCCGCGGTGGGTGATGAAGCCGCGCTGCTGGCGCGTCGCACCGGGCTGCCGGTGGCCAGCGGCGGCGCCCGGCGGCGGGCACTCGAGGCCCTGCTCGAGGCCCACCCCGGACTGCAGGTCGTGTTGTCAGACGATGGGCTGCAGCATGCGGCCCTGCCGCGCAGTATCGAATTGTGCGTGCTCGATGCACGCGGCTTCGGCAATGGCCGGGTGCTCCCGGCCGGTCCCCTGCGCGAGCCTGTCGCCGGCCTGGCCCGGGTCGATGCGCTGATCCTGCACGAACTCGCGGACTCGCCGGAGCTGGAGCAGGCCCTGCGCCAGGCACTGGCCGATCAGCCCGGCGCACTGGCCGAGGTCCTGGCCAAACCCCGTTTCAGGATGGGTCACGGACCGACACGGTTCATGGCCCTGCGCGACTGGCGCAAGGCCGGTGCTGCCCTGGACCCTGCGCTCGGCCTGGATGCCGCCGGCCTGCTGGCGCTTGCCGCTGGCCGCCCGATCGGGGCACTGGCTGCAACCGCCACGCCGGAGCGCTTTTTCAACGGACTTCGGCAAGCCGGCCTGGAGGTTCGCCCCCATGCCCTGCCCGACCATGCCCCGCTGGGCGAGCGGCAATTGCGTGGCGTCGAGGAGCCCTTCATCGTGATGACCGAGAAGGACGCCGTAAAATGGCCCTCCGGGCGTGCCCAGCGCGCCTACGTGGCGGTACGCCAGCCCGAGCTGGACGAGCGCCTGCTTCCCTGGCTGCTGCAACACTGGTGCGGACATGATGACGATCGACTCCCGACTGCTTGACACCCTGGTGTGCCCGATCTGCAAGGTCCCCCTCAAGACTTCCCGCGGCGGCGAGGCCGAGGCGGCCTTGCCCGAAGGGGTGGAGGCCGAACTGGTGTGCCCGGCCGATCGCCTGGCCTTCCCGATCAAGGACGGCATTGCAAGAATGCTCGTCGATGAAGCCCGCAGCCTGGCCTGAGGTCCGGCCATGAGCGCAGCCGCCCAGGGCTTTACCGTCTTGATCCCGGCCCGCATGGCCTCCAGCCGCCTGCCGGACAAGCCGCTGGCCGATATTGCGGGCAAGCCGATGATCGTCCGCGTGGCCGAGCGGGTCGCGCAGGCCGGCCCCCGGGCCATGGCGGTGGCCACGGATTCGGAGGCGGTCGCCCAGGCGGTTCGCAAGGCCGGCTTCCAGGCCCTGATGACACGGGTCGACCATGTGTCGGGTACCGATCGCCTCGCCGAGGCCGCTGCCCTGATGGGTCTTGCCGATGATGAGATCGTCGTCAATGTGCAGGGCGACGAGCCCCTGGTGCCGCTGGACCTGATCTCGGCGGTGGGCGACCTGCTTGCCCGGCGCAGCGACTGCGCCATGGCCAGCGCCGCCCATGCCATCCATGACCCGGCCGACCACGGCAATACCAACGTCGTCAAGGTCGTACTGGACGCACGCAACACCGCCCTGTATTTCTCGCGCAGCCTGATCCCCCATGACCGCGACGGGCTGTCGGAGCGGCTGCAGCACCGTCCGCTTCGCCACCTGGGCATCTATGCCTATCGGGTCGGCTTCCTCAAGGCCTACCCGACCCTCGCGGTGGCGCCGATCGAGCAGCTCGAGGCCCTCGAGCAACTGCGTGCCCTGTGGCACGGCCACCGCATCGCGATCCATGTGAGCGAGGAGGCGCCACCGGCTGGCGTGGACACGCCTGCCGACCTGGAACGCGTGCGCCGGCTGTTCCTGGACCCGCTCGTGCCCGCCCGACTTCGGGCACAATGAGGTCTTTGAATGGAATTCCCGACCAGAGGCTGTCATGAGATTGATTTTGTTGGGCGCACCCGGCGCCGGTAAGGGCACCCAGGCCGCTTACATCTGCCAAAAATTCAACATCCCGCAGATTTCCACCGGTGACATGCTGCGCGCGGCTGTCAAGGCCGGCACCCCGCTGGGCCTGCAGGCCAAGAAGGTGATGGACTCCGGCGCGCTGGTCTCGGACGACATCATCATCGGTCTGGTCAAGGACCGCCTGACCCAGCCCGACTGCCAGAACGGCTACCTCTTCGATGGCTTCCCGCGCACCATCCCGCAGGCGGACGCCATGAAGAGCGCTGGCGTGCGGCTCGACTTCGTTCTTGAAATCGACGTGCCCGACAGCGACATCATCGAGCGCATGAGCGGTCGCCGGGTGCATGTGGCCAGCGGCCGCACCTACCATGTGCGCTTCAACCCGCCCAAGGTCGCGGACAAGGACGATGTCACCGGCGAAGAGCTGATCCAGCGTGTCGACGACAAGGAAGAAACCGTCCGCAAGCGTCTCGAGGTGTACCAGTCCCAGACCCGCCCGCTGGTCGACTACTACGGCAACTGGGCCCGCACCGGTGATGCGGCCGCGCCCCGATACCGGCGCATTTCCGGCACCGGAAGCGTCGACGAGATCACGGCGCGGGTCTTCGAAGCCCTGAAATAAGCCCGCATCAACGCACTGCAACAATTCCCCCGATGCGGGGCGGCGGGCCACAGCCTGAATGACCTGCGATCGAATCCCGCCTCGCTGAAGTAGAATCGCGGGGTTTTTCTCTTTCTTATAAGACCCATCCTGGAGGATTCAACAATGACTGGAGTCGCATCAAGCGCCATTTGGCTCGCCTTGATCTGCGGCGTTCTGGCCGTGGTCTACGGGCTCTTTACGAGCAAGTCGATCCTGAGCCTGGACGCCGGCAATGCGCGCATGCAGGAGATCGCAGCCGCGATCCAGACCGGCGCCAAGGCCTATCTGTCCAAGCAGTACCGCACCATCACCATCGTGGGCGTCATCCTGTTCATCGTGATCGCCATCGTGCCCGGCCTGGGCACCATGACCGCGATCGGTTTTGCCATCGGTGCCATCCTCTCCGGTCTGGCCGGTTTCATCGGCATGAACGTGTCAGTGCGCGCCAATGTGCGCACTACCCAGGCCGCCACGCGCGGCCTGAACGAGGCCCTGCAGGTCGCCTTCAAGGGCGGCGCCGTCACCGGCATGCTGGTGGTGGGTCTGGGCCTGCTGGGCGTGACGCTGTTCTTCTGGGTGCTGGTGGGCTCCGCCCCCCTCGGCCTGGGCAAGACGGTGTCTCTGCATGACGTCATCAAGCCCCTCATCGGACTGGCCTTCGGCTCGTCGCTGATCTCGATCTTCGCGCGTCTGGGCGGCGGCATCTTCACCAAGGGCGCCGACGTCGGCGCCGACCTGGTGGGCAAGGTTGAAGCCGGCATCCCCGAAGACGATCCCCGCAATCCTGCGGTGATCGCCGACAACGTCGGTGACAACGTCGGCGACTGCGCCGGCATGGCGGCCGACCTGTTCGAGACCTATGCCGTGACCCTGATCGCGACCATGCTGCTGGGCGCGCTGATGGTCAAGGGCGCCGAAATGCAGGGCGTGGTGTACCCGCTGGCCCTGGGCGGCATCTCGATCATCGCCTCGATCTTCGGCACCTACTTCGTGAAGGCCTCGCCCGGCATGACCAACGTCATGCCCGCGCTGTACCGCGGCCTGATCGTCGCCGGCGTGCTGGCCACGATCGCCTCGTACTTCGTCACCGGCTGGGTGTTCGGCTCGGGGGCCATCGGCGGCACCGACCTGAGCGTCAACAAGCTGTTCGGCTGCGTGCTGGTCGGCATGGTGCTCACCGGCGCGATCGTCTGGGTCACCGAGTACTACACCGGCACCCAGTACCATCCGGTCAAGTATGTGGCCCAGGCCTCGACCACGGGCCATGCCACCAACATCATCGCCGGTATCGCGGTGTCGATGAAGTCGACCGCCTACCCGGTGCTGCTGGTGTGCGCGGCCATCCTGGCCGCCTTCAACCTGGCTGGCCTGTATGGCATTGCCACCGCTGCCACCGCCATGCTGTCGATGGCCGGCATCATCGTGGCCCTGGACGCCTACGGTCCGATCACCGACAACGCCGGTGGCATTGCCGAGATGTCCGAGTTGCCTGATTCGGTGCGCAACATCACCGACCCGCTCGACGCCGTGGGCAACACCACCAAGGCCGTGACCAAGGGCTACGCCATTGGTTCTGCCGGTCTGGCTGCCCTGGTGCTGTTCGCGGACTACACCCATGCGCTGGAGGGCGTGGGCCTGAGCACCGCCTTCGACCTGTCTGACCACAAGGTCATCGTCGGCCTGTTCATCGGCGGCCTGATCCCCTTCCTGTTCGCCGCCATGGCGATGGAAGCGGTGGGCCGTGCGGCCGGTTCGGTCGTCGAGGAAGTGCGTCGCCAGTTCCGCGAGATCAAGGGCATCATGGAAGGCACCGCCAAGCCGGATTACTCCCGTGCCGTGGGCCTGCTGACCACCGCCGCGATCAAGGAAATGATGATCCCCTCGATCCTGCCGGTGATCATCCCGATCCTGGTGGCGGTCTTCCTGGGCCCGGCAGCCGTCGGCGGCATGCTGATGGGCACCATCGTGACCGGCCTGTTCGTGGCCATCTCGATGTGTACCGGTGGCGGTGCCTGGGACAATGCCAAGAAGTACATCGAGGAAGGTCATCATGGTGGCAAGGGTTCGGATGCCCACAAGGCAGCCGTGACCGGTGACACCGTCGGCGACCCGTACAAGGACACCGCCGGCCCCGCCGTCAACCCGCTGATCAAGATCATCAACATCGTCGCCATCCTGCTCGTGCCGGTCATGGGCTCGATCCACGGTGGCAAGCCCGGCGCTGCGGCCCATGGCGCCGCTCCGGCGGCGGCCAGCGCAGCGGCTTCGGCTTCGGCCGCGGCCGCTGCCGCCCCTGCTGCCGCACCGGCTGCGGCTGCCGAGGTCGACAAGGCGCCCGAAGTGCTCAAGGGTGCCGGTTTCCCGGAAAGTGTCAGCCTGTATTTCGACGCTGGCAAGGCTGACATGCCGGCCGACGCCACCGCGCAGCTGGCCAAGGTGGTCGAATGGGCCAAATCCGGCCCCAACACCAAGGTGGGCCTGTCCGGCTACCACGACACCACCGGTGATCCGAAAGCCAATGCCGAACTGGCCAAGAACCGTGCCCGCGCCGCCCGCGAAGCCCTGGTCAAGGCCGGTGTTCCGGAAGACCGCATGATCATGGTCAAGCCGGTCTCGATGGCCGCCGGTGGCGCGGATGACAAGCAGGCCCGTCGCGTCGACGTCTACCCTGCACAATAATCCGTCCCGACCGGGGCACAATGAAGGGGTGTCCAAGGGCACCCCTTTTTCTTGGCGCTCCGGCACTGCCGACGCCTGTCCCCACCCTTCATCCATCCATCATCAAGGACTGACAACATGCAAATCAAGGACGCAGTCACGCTCGTGACCGGCGGTGCTTCCGGACTAGGAGGCGCCACCACGGAAATGATCGTCCAGAACGGCGGCAAGGTGCTGATCGCCGACCTGAACGAGGCCCTGGGCAATGAAATGGTGGCCAAGCTGGGCGCCAATGCCCGCTTCGTCAAGTGCGACGTCGCATCGGAAGCCGACGGCCAGAAGGCCGTCGCTGAAGCCCTGAAAATGGGCACCCTGGTCGGTTGCATCAACTGCGCCGGCATCGGTGGTGCACAAAAGACCGTGGGCAAGGATGGCCCGGCCGACCTGGAGAAATTCAAGAAGGTGGTCAACGTCAACCTGTTCGGCACCTTCAACATGATCCGTCTGGCTGCCCATGCCATGACCCAGAACACGCCCAACGAGGACGGTGAGCGCGGCGTGATCGTCAACACCGCATCGGTCGCCGCCTTTGACGGCCAGATCGGCCAGGCCGCCTACTCGGCCTCCAAGGGGGGCATCGTCGGCATGACCCTGCCGATCGCCCGTGACCTCGCCCGCGACGGCATCCGCGTCGTGACCATCGCCCCCGGCCTGTTCCTGACCCCGCTGCTCAAGGGTCTGCCGCAGGAGGCGCAAGACTCGCTCGGCCGCCAGGTGCCCTTCCCCCCGCGCCTGGGCCGCCCCAACGAGTATGCGATCCTGGTCAAGCAGATCATGACCAACCCGATGCTCAATGGCGAAACCATCCGTCTGGATGGCGCCATCCGGATGGCTCCGAAGTAAGCCCGCAACGACCCGACACCGGCCCGCCAGGGGGTGACAAGATCACGCCTGCCGGGTCCGTGTCACCCCGATGTCGTGGCGCCCCGAACCGATTCCGCCCAAGATTGTGACTGGTGAACAAGGAGTCGACGTGCTGATCCAGAAACTCAGATTGCGGAAAGGCTGGTCGCAGGAGCAACTGGCCGAATTGAGTGGCCTGAGCGTGCGCACCATCCAGCGCATCGAGCAAGGCCACAAGGCCAGCGCGGAAACCCTGAAATCACTGGCATCGGTCTTTGAGACCGATTTTTCCAGTCTTCAAGCGGAGTCCGACATGAACCCATCCCTTCCTGCCCGGGGCATTGCCAACGATGAGGCCCTGGCCCTGCGCCAAGTGCGACGCATCCGGGGCTTTTACAAGCACCTGATGATCTACGTGCTGGTGATCGGAGGCCTGTGCATCTATGGGCTGCTCATCCAGCCGCTCACCGGCCGCACCAGCCATGCCGCCTGGTGGCCCCTGTGGCCCGCCTTCGGCTGGGGCATCGGCCTGCTCGCCCATGGGCTGAGCGCCTTCGAGACCCTGCCCTTCCTTGGCGCCGACTGGGAAAAGCGCCAGGTCGAAAAGCGCCTGGGACGCAAACTCTGAGGGCGCGGCGTTTTACAATGGGGGATGCGACATGATGTTCGCGTCGCTTCGCGCGGCCCGCGGCGGATTTGCCCTTCCCCGGCCTTGCCCTTCCCCGGCCTTGCCCTTCCCCTTTTTGACCGGCCCAGACTCCCATGACCACGCCCAGCTTTCCGATCGCTCCCGTCAACAGTGGCTTTGCCACCTGCCCGCAACTGACCCCTGAGCACATGGCCGAAGTCAAGGCCCTGGGCTTCAAGTCGGTGATCAACAGCCGACCCGATGGCGAGGGCGGTCCAGAGCAGCCGCTCAATGCCGCGGTCGAAGCCGCTGCCCGAGCACTGGGGCTGGACTATGCCTACATCCCGATCCCTTCGGCCAGCCAGACCGATGCGGATATTCTTGCCATGAAGGCCGCCATCGGCCGCATGCCGCAGCCGGTCCTCGGCTTTTGCCGCAGCGGCGCGCGCATCAAGCGCCTATACGACCTGGCGCAATCGCGCTGAGCGCCATGGAGCGGCGTCCCCTCAAGGGCGGTCGCCTCATCGAAGGCGGCTATGACCAGGCCGATCGCATCCTTGAGATCGTCTTTGCCGACCTGAGCGTGCGCCGCTTCAGCGCCGTGCCGCTCGAGGTCTGGAAACGGCTGCAGGCCGCACCCAATGCAGCGGTGTACTACGAGGACCGCATCCAGGATGAATATCCCTGGAGCCAGGCGCCCAAATTGAGCGCCCGTCCCGCGTCTGCATCCGCAGCCGCAGACGACCGCACGGGATCGGCCAAGGCAAGGCTCGATGCGCTGTTCGGCAAGCCTGACGAGCCCGCCTGAACGCGCTCAGCTTGGACGCACTGGCTGCGGGCTTGCTTGCCTGAGTGACTCACACGTGGTATTGAACAGGGCATGACCTCCTCCTGCCTTGCCCACGACGTCCTCAGGCGCGCGCGCCGATCCTCCCTGCTGCTGCCGCTTTGCAGCCTGCTGGCGCTGGCCAGCCCCGCGGCGCAAGGCGCCACGCCTCCGGCCTGCCCGGCGGTGCTGAATCACGCCCTCAAGCCGCTCATCGGTGACCAGCCCGAGAGCCTGTGCCAGCATGCCGGCAAGGTGGTGCTGGTGGTCAACACCGCCAGTGCCTGCGGTTTCACGCCGCAGTACGAAGGGCTGGAAAAGCTCTGGAAGACCTACGCCGCCCGTGGGTTGGTCGTCGTGGGCGTGCCCGCCAATGATTTCGGCCAGCAGGAAAAAGGCAGCAACCAGGAAATCGCCGCCTTCTGCAAGGCCAACTATGGCGTCAGTTTTCCAATGACCAGCAAGCTGGAGACCCCGCTTCGCCAAAGCCCCTTGTTCGCCGGCCTGATCAAGGCCACCGGCCAGGCGCCCCAATGGAACTTCCACAAGTACCTGATCGACCGCAATGGCAAGGTCATCAGCTTTGCCACCAGTGTCGAGCCGGGGGCCCAGCCCCTGGTCTCGGCGATTGAACAGGCCCTGAAGGCACGTCCCTGAGGCGATGGCCCGCGGCCTGCGCCTGCCCCCGGAGCGGGGCCTGAGCATCGACCTGTTCTGCCAGGTCATCGACAACTTCGGAGATGCCGGCGTGTGCTGGCGCCTGGCTCGTCAATTGAGCCGGGAGCATGGCTGCCGGGTGCGCCTGATCATCGACCAGCCCGAGGTCCTGGCCCGAATGCTTCCGGCCCTGGCACGACGCCTGCAACGAGGAGGCGCACGCCACCAGAAGCGCCTGCTGCCCTGGCATATAGAGGGCGTCACGATCATCGCCTGGCGGCAGCCCTGCGGACAGGCCAAGTCCGGATCCGGACATTCGGCCCACCCGCTGCGCAAGCTGAAACCGGCCGACGCCGTGATCTCGGCCTTCGGCTGCGATCTGCCCGCCGATTATCGTGCGCGCATGCGCGGCCAGCCACGCTTCATGCAGCCGCAGGGCCAGGACGCCGCAAGCGCCTCCCGCTGGATCAATCTCGAATACCTGAGCGCCGAGCCCTGGGTAGACAGCCATCACCTGTTGACCTCGCCGAAGAACGACGGCCTGCTGCAAACCTTTTTCTTTCCCGGTTTCAGTCCGGCCACCGGAGGCCTGCTGCGCGAGCGCGACCTGCTGCAGCGGCGTCAGGCATTCGGTCGCAACCCGGCGGCGCAAGACCGCCTGGCGCGCGACCTGGGCCTGGCGGACTTGCTGTGCGCCCGGCGCCAGGACCTGCTGCTGGTGTTCGTGTTCTGCTATCGGGATGCGCCGGTTCAGACCCTGCTCGAGGCCCTGGTCAAAGGCGCGCCCGGGCGACGCATTCACCTGCTGCTGCCCGAAGGCATGACCCTGACGCAGGAACCGGTCTCACCGGCGCCCGAGCACGCACGGGTGCACCGCATCCCGCCACTGCCGCAGGCCCGCTTCGACGAAGTGCTGTGGTGGTGTGACCTGAGCATCGTGCGCGGGGAGGACTCGCTGGTACGGGCCGTTTGGGCCGGACGGCCGATGCTCTGGCAACCCTATCCTCAGGCCGAGGCGGCCCACCTGGACAAGCTGGAGGCCTTCCTGCGCCTGCGGCCGCAGGCTGAACAGGCACCGGCACGGGCCTGGAACCAGGCACCCGCCGCCCCGCCACTGGCCGAGGCCCTGCGCCCCCTGCTGCAGACCCTGGGCGAGCCCTGGGTCAGGTCGGGCGAGCCGGCCCTCACGGCGGCGGGTGAAAGGGCCAGCAACCTGGCGGCCCATCAGGATCTGGCCTCGCAGCTGATGCGGCTGTGGTCGGCCGCTCCGCGTCGCTGAACCGCGCCCTGCGCGCCCGAGCCGCTGGCCTATCGGGCGGGCGCCAGCTATAATCGAGGGCTTTGGTCAGTCGCGGCCTCGTTGCGCCCGCTCCGACCTGAACCCCGAACTGCGACGACGAACTCCCCGGAACCCCCCATGAAACTCGCCCAAGAACTCCGCGCCGGCAATGTTGTGATGATCAATGGCAGCCCGATGGTCGTGCTGCGCGCCGAATACAACAAGTCCGGTCGCAACGCCGCCGTGGTCAAGGCCAAGCTGAAGAACCTGCTCAATGCCTCCGGCACCGAGACCGTGTTCAAGGCCGACGAGAAATTCGACGTGCTGGTGCTGGACAAGAAGGAAGTGGCCTACTCGTATTTCGCCGATCCGATGTACGTCTTCATGGACAGCGAATACAACCAGTACGAGATCGAGAGCGAGTCGATGGGCGATGCCCTCAACTACCTGGATGACGGCATGCCTTGCGAAATCACCTTCTACGAAGGCCGTGCGATTTCGGTCGAGATGCCCAACAGCGTGGTCCGCGAAGTCGAGTACACCGAGCCTGCCGTGCGTGGCGATACCTCCGGCAAGGTCATGAAGCCGGCCCGCATCAAGCCCACCGGCTTCGAAATGCCCGTGCCCGCCTTCGTCGAGATCGGTGACAAGATCGAGATCGACACCCGTACCGGCGAGTACAAGGCGCGCGTCAAGTAAGTCTGCGGCCCGCCCCCGGCGGGCTTGCTCACGGTGTGGAACCCGGCCTCAGGCCGAGACCATCCCGGTATCCGGACCCTGCTGCTGGCGACGTGCCAGCACCCGCTTGAGGTGGCGCATCGTGACGGCGCGCAGGGTCTGCATCGTGGTCGGCTTGACCAGATAACTGTTGGTGCCGGCGAGGGCGCCGCGCACCAGATCGAAGGGCGAGGACTTGCTGGTCAGCATCACCACCGGCAGGCCGCGCAGCGCCAGATCCCGCTTGATCTCCCGGGTCAGCTTGTAGCCGTCCATCTCCGGCATCATCACATCGGCAAAGACGATCTCGTAACTGCGCATGGCCAGGGTGTCGAGGGCTTCGAACGCGCTCGATACCGTCTCGGCATCCACGCCCAGCTGGTTGAGCGCAATCGACATCTGCTTGCGAACCGTCGGGCTGTCATCGACCACGAGGGCACGCGGGCGGCGGATCTCGCCATCCTCGAACAGGGTCAGACCCGGGACGATCGGCCGGCTCCAGGCCTGCAGCGGCGACACCTTGAAGTAGCGCTCGACGAACTGGTTCAGGGTGGCGACCAGGCTGGCAGTGAAGCGCTGGAACATCAGGTCGTCCTTGGGGCGGGTGTCGTCGCAGCGACGCCCCACCTTCACGATGCCACGGCCGCTCAGCAAGCGATCCAGGGTCTGGGCCACCTCCGGACCACCGGCAATCGTCATGTCGACCAGGGCGATGTCAAACTCCCCCTGCTCGCGGGAATTGGACAGTACGAAGCGATAGGGATTGTGGCGGGCGTGCTTGAGAACGATTTCGAGCAGGCGCTGGAACTTGGGACCGAGCCCGAAATGGGCCACCCGGAATTCCGGGCGCGGATCGTCGGCAGTGGGCGGAAGGGTCCTGATTCCCGTGTGCGACCGAACATCCGCCTGAAACATGAGCCACCCCCTGCCATCTGGTCCCGGTCATCAGGCTGAGCGCCGCTGCCGGAAATATTCTTGCCGTGTGCGGCCACCCCGACATGCCCCGAAGGATTGCTCCGGGACCCTGCCGACCAGCCGCAAGGATCGGCGGCTGCTACAACCGCACGTCTTTTGATTGTAACCACAATCGCCCGGCAGGCGCCAGCGACGACCGAAAATTTTCTCTGCTGCAGCAACAACTTAGCGGCGCTATCTCACCCTTTGTCTCGAAATGGGCCAACGGGCGCCAGCGCGCCCGGGCGGCGCCGGTCTCAGGTCGGGTCGATCGCCGGAACGGTGGCCAACTGGTTGTCACGCACGAAACTGACCAAAAACTTGTAGGCCAGCGGTTCGACCAGGTGGATGCTGCCATCGACATGGACGCATTTGTAGCCGTCGCGCTGGCCCGGCATCACATAGGGCGAATAGGCGATGCGGTTGCCCTGCATCCCGGGCGGCTGGAACTGCGCCATGATGCCGCACAGCCGTTCGGCCCAATCACTGGGCCGGAAGGTCTGGCCCGCGGCCGTCACGCCCAGGATCGTGAACGAGGGCTTGGGTGATCGGGCATCCGAATCCACATAGGCATCGAGTGGCATGCGCGAATTATACGTTTTGCCTCTAAAATCCAGTCTTGCCAACAAAAGGCGCAAAGGCGCCCTCACGGAGATTTGCATGACCGCCCCCTTGATGAACACCTACGGACGTCAGCCGATTGCGTTTTCGCATGGCGACGGCGTGTGGCTGTACGACACTGCGGGCAGGCGCTACCTCGATTGCCTGGCGGGCATCGCCGTCAACACCCTGGGCCACAACCATCCGCGCCTGGTGGCGGCCTTGCGGGAGCAGGTCGGCCGCATCATCCACAGCTCGAACCTGTTTGAAATCCCCCTGCAGACCGAGCTGGGCCAGAAGCTGGTTGACCTGTCCGGCATGCACAACGCCTTCTTCTGCTCGACCGGCCTGGAGGCCAACGAGGCCGCGATCAAGATTGCCCGCAAATACGGCCACGACAAGGGCATCGAGATGCCCGAGATCATCGTCTATGAGAAGGCCTTCCACGGCCGTTCGCTGGCCACCCTGTCGGCCACCGGCAATGCCAAGGTCCAGAAAGGTTTCGAGCCGCTGGTACCCGGTTTCATCCGCGTGCCGCTCAACGATGCCGATGCCCTCCGCAGGATCGCCAGCGAGCGGCCGAACGTGGTCGCCGTCTTTCTCGAGGCGGTGCAGGGCGAGGGCGGCATCGTGCCGGCCCGTGCCGAATACCTCAAGACCGTGCGCGAGCTGTGCGACCAGCACGGCTGGCTGATGATGGTCGACGAAGTGCAATGCGGCACCGGACGCACCGGCAAGTGGTTCGCCCACCAGTGGGCGGGTATCCAGGCCGACGTCATGCCGCTGGCCAAGGGCCTGTCCTCGGGCGTGCCGGTCGGAGCTGTCGTGGCCCGTGGCGCTGCGGCCGACGTCTTCCAGCCCGGCAATCATGGCACCACCTTCGGGGGCAACCCGCTGGCGATGCGCGCCGGTCTGACGACCCTCCAGGTCATGGAAGAAGACGGCCTGCTCGAGAACGCCGCCAAGGTCGGCAACTTCATCATGGACACCGTCCGCCAGGAGCTGGCCGGCCATGCCGGACTGCGCGAGGTGCGCGGCATGGGTCTGATGATCGGCATCGAACTGGATCGGCCCTGCGGCGATGTCGTCAAGAAAGCGCTCGATGCCGGTCTGGTGCTCAACGTCACCGCCGATTCGGTGGTGCGCCTGCTCCCGCCCCTGATTTTCAGCCAGGCCCATGCCGAGCTGATGCTCGACAAACTGCTGCCGATCATCCGCTCGGTGATCGAGCAGCCGCTCGCCCAGGCGGCCTGACGGCCCCGCTCCTGAGTCGCCCTGTCCGGGGCGCCAGCAACCCAATCGGCTGGTGATCCGGCCGGTGATCGGTATTTCGTCATGAGTTCTGCCCTCAAACACTTTCTGCAATTCAAGGACCTGGACCAGGAGGAGGTGGCCTACCTCTTCGAGCGTGCGCGCCAGATCAAGCAGATGTTCAAGGCCTACAAGCCCTATCACCCACTGCTCGACCGCACCCTGGTGATGATCTTCGAGAAGGCCAGCACGCGCACGCGCCTGTCCTTCGAGGCGGGGATGACCCAGATGGGCGGCTCGGCCATCTACCTGAACACGCGCGACTCGCAACTGGGGCGTGGCGAGCCGGTGGAGGACGCCGCCGAGGTGATCTCGCGCATGTGCGACATCGTGATGATCCGCACCTTTGAGCAGGACATCATCGAGCGCTTTGCCCGGCATTCAAGGGTCCCGGTCATCAATGGCCTGACCAATGAATACCACCCCTGCCAGATCCTGGCCGACATCTTCACCTTCATCGAGCATCGCGGCCCGATCAAGGGCAAGACCGTCACCTGGATCGGCGACTCCAACAACATGTGCAACACCTGGCTGCAGGCTGCCGAGCTGCTCGATTTCAATGTGCATGTCTCGACCCCGCCGGGCTACGAGATCGAACCGGAGCGCGCCGGACTGTTCGGCACCGCACACTTCGAAGAATTCGAAGACCCGATGCAGGCCTGCAAGGGGGCCCACCTGGTGACCACCGATGTGTGGACCAGCATGGGTTTTGAGGCCGAAAACGAGGCCCGGAAAAAGGCCTTTGCCGACTGGTGCGTGGATGAGGACATGATGGCCGTGGCCGACCCGCAGGCCCTGTTCATGCACTGCCTGCCGGCCCATCGTGGCGAGGAGGTCACGGCTGGCGTGATCGACGGCCCGCAGTCGGTGGTCTGGGACGAAGCGGAAAACCGCATGCATGCCCAGAAGGCCTTGCTCGAGTATCTGCTGCTGGGCCGTCTCGGCCACTGAGGCGCCGGATACAGCCCCGGACCGGGCGGGCCCCGGGCAACATCAGGCCGCAGGGGGCGCCGGCGCGCTCAGTCCAGGTTGACGAAGAAGCCCTCGAAGCCCCCCTCGACCGGCTCGAAGCGCTGGTTCAGGTTGCGCAGCCGGGTCGGGCCGGGCAGCATGCGCTGCGCGATGCTGTGGCGCGGATCGCCCGGATAGGCCAGCACCCGCACCGCGTCCTCCTCGAAGGGCTCAGGGTGGATGTGCGGCGCCGGACGGCCACGGCCAACGCTCAGCGCGTGATCGACCGACGAAAAGCGCGACAGATCCACCAGCGACATCACCTGCACCGGCGCCATGTCGATCTCGAGTGCCCAGTAGCGGCGCAGGGCCTCGCGCGGTGCCAGCCAGTCACTGGCCACGGCCTCATGATCATCATGCAGGGCCTGCTGGCCCTTGGGCATCTCGGCAGCGAAGAACAGGGTATCGAAACGCCGCTTCATGAAGGACGAGAGCACGGGCGTGGTCCAGCGCGACCAGGCCACCAGTTGGGCCAGCGGCACATGCACACCGCACTCTTCGCGGGTCTCGCGCTGTGCCGCCACGAAGAAGGCTGCCGCCTCATCGGCCGCCAGGCCGCCTTGTCCGCTGCGCAGGAGCAGCGATTCGGCCGACTCCTCGAGGCTTTCCAGGCGTGCGGGCGCCCGGTCGGCTGCGTCGACCTTGCCGCCAGGAAAGACATAAACGCCACCAAGCACTGCCGAGGCCTGCGAGCGTTTGAGCATCAGTACTTCGACGCCGCCAGGGGCGTCGCGCAGCAGCATGGTGGTAGAGGCCGGAACCGGCGCCGAGAGGATGGGGGTGGTGTTAAGCTCAAGCATATGGATGAACATAACATGCCGCTGGGCCGGATCAGCACGTACAAGGACCAGTACGATCCCGGCCTGCTCTATCCGATCGCACGCGCGGTCAAACGCGCCGAGATCGGCATCAAGACCCTGCCCTTCTTTGGCGTCGACATCTGGAACTGCTACGAACTGGGCTGGCTCAATCCGCGCGGCAAGCCGCAGGTGGCGATCGCCATCGTGACCGTCCCGGCCGATTCACCCAACATCATCGAGAGCAAGAGTCTCAAGCTCTACCTGAACAGCTTCAACAACACCCGGCTCGAGAGCGAGCAGGCCCTGCACCTGCTGCTGCAGGCCGACCTGAGCGAAGCCTGTGGGGCGACGGTGAGTGTGCGACTGCTGCCGGCGGAGGCCTTCGGTGCTGGTCCGGACAAGATGGTCGATGGCCAATTGCTGCGCAAGGACCTCGATCCCTTCCTGTCCGTTGCCGAACCGGAGGGTCTGAGCCTGGACCGGCTGGACATCGACTGCGAACATTTCACCCCGGCACCCCAGTTGCTCAGCGCCGACCGCGAGGAACGCCCGGTCACCGAGACCCTGCGCTCGAACCTGCTCAAGTCCAACTGCCTGGTCACCGGGCAGCCGGATTGGGGCAGTATCCAGATCCATTACAGCGGCCATCCGATCCGTCAGGAAGGCCTGCTGCAATATCTGGTGAGCTTTCGCAACCACAATGAGTTCCACGAGCAATGCGTGGAGCGCATTTTTGTGGATATCCAGCGCCAATGCGCGCCTCACCGCCTGGCGGTGATGGCGCGCTATACGCGGCGCGGCGGCATCGACATCAATCCGTTTCGTGCCAACTTCAGCCTGCCGCTGCCCGCGAACATCCGGACGGCGCGCCAGTAAGGCCGGCGCGCCTCAGGCGTTGCGCCCGGAGCTGCTCGACCGACTCAATTCAGGTGGCCCTGCATGCGTTCAGCCAGGCGCTTGCGGGCCCGATGCAGGCGCACCCAGCAGTTGGCCTCGCTGATGTTCAGGCGCTGGCAGACTTCCTCGGTGGACACGCCCTCAAGCACCTGCAGCTTGAACACTTCACGCAGGCTGGCGGGCAGATCCTCGATCTCCTGGGACAGGCGGGCATGCATGCGCTCGCGGGCCACCACCGAGGCCGGATCCTCACCGTGCTCGCCCAGGCTCTCGGCCATCCGCTCGAGGGTTTCCTCGGCACTGGCGTCCTCGCCATCAGCGACCGGGCGGTAGCGCGATTCACGGCGGAAGATGTCCTGGATCTTGTGGTTCAGGATGCCCAGCAGCCAGGTCTTGAGGGCCGATTGGCCCTGAAAGGACTTCAGGCCCGAGATCGCCGACATCAGGGCATCCTGGACCGCATCCTCGGCCAGATCGGCATCGCGGATCTTGCGCCGTGCAAAGCGCAGCATGTCATTGCGATACTTGGCCAGATCTGTAATGGCCGGCAGGACGAATCCGACCGGACCGGGAAAGGCTTGGGCGACAGCAGCAACCATGGGGCGACTCCTTAGAGGCGTTGATCGATGGCGCCAGTGTGGCGAGCCGGCTTTACCGTCTGATCTCGCAAAGATAACGATTTGATAACAAATGCAGTGCCCGGCAGCGCCGGCGCTGCGCCCCGGGGAGCATCTCTGGGCACCCCGGACGTACAATCGCACAGCACCATGACCGATGTTTCTGCCCCTGTCCCCACCCCCGCCCTGCGGCGCGTGCTGGTCGTCGAAGACCAGCGCGACATCGCCGACCTGATCGCGCTGCACCTGCGTGATCTGGGCCTGGAGGTGCAGGTTTGTCTGGACGGCATCAGCGGCGAGCGCGCAGCCTGTGGCGAGCCCTTCGATGCGCTGGTGCTGGACATCATGCTGCCGGGCAAGGACGGCCTGGATGTGCTGCGCAGCCTGCGCCAGCAGGGGATCGAGACCCCGGTGCTGATGCTGACCGCGCGCGCCACCGAACTGGACCGGGTGCTGGGCCTGGAACTGGGCGCCGATGACTATCTCACCAAGCCCTTCTCGGTGCCCGAGCTGCAGGCCCGGGTCAAGGCCTTGCTGCGTCGGGCCGGCATTCAGAAGAAAGGCCCTCTGGCAGCCCCTGCCGATCGCGCCCGCCTGGTCTTCGACGATCTGAGCATCGACCCGGTGTCTCGGGTCGTCACCCTGGCCGGCAAGCCGATCGAGTTGACCGCAAAGGAATTCGACCTGCTGCTGCATTTTGCCCGCCAGCCGGGGCGCGCCTTCACGCGCCTGCAGCTGCTCGATGCGGTGTGGGGCACCACCTTCGAGGGCTACGAGCACAACGTCAACACCCATATCAACCGCCTGCGCAACAAGATCGAGCGCAATCCTGCTGAGCCGCGCTTCGTGATCACGGTGCGCGGCGTGGGCTACCGGTTCATGGCATGACCGCAGGCTCCGCGCCATGATCCGCTCGCTGCGCGCCAAGGTCCTGCTGCTGACGGCGGCCTTCGGCCTGATGCTGGCGGCCGGCCTGGCCACGGTGATGTATGGCTCGGTGTTCTCCTACTACTCGGACTGGCAATACCAGCGTACCCAGCAGTTCCTCGAGCGCATCGCCTCGGCCCACCCCGAACTCTGGCGCGAGTACAACAGCGCGGGCAGCAGCTTCGGACAGACCCTGCGCCAGTACATTCTCTACTCGCCCAATACCGGGCTTTACCTGATCGACAAGGAAGGCCGGGTGCTGGCCAGCGCAGGCGAAGGCCGCCTGTTCTGGAGCAGCTTCCGCATCTCGCTCGAGCCGCTGCTGAGCAGTCACCAGAGCGACCCGCGCCAGCCCACCTATGGTGACGATCCCGATGTCCAGAACGGTACTTGCATCGTGGCGATCTATCCTGTGCTCGATGGCGAGGAGGTCAAGGGCTACCTCTATGCGGTGGCCCGGGATGCGGTCATCCAGTTGCAGGCCTCGCGGCTGCTGGGCAGTTATGCGATCCGCACCTCCCTCAAGGTGGCCCTGATCACGATGGTGATCGGTCTGGCCCTGACCGCTGCCGTGCTGGCCTCCTTCACCGGCCCCCTGGCGCGCCTGACGCAGGCCTTGGAGGCCATCAAGGCCAAGGGCTTCGCGCTGGAGGACGAGGGCCAGGGTACGGCCGAACCACGCAAGTCGACCGCCAGGAATGCCGAGCCGGCCTCGATGGGGCTGCCGCATCTCGAACGCAATGACGAGATCGGGCAGTTGTCGCGCGCCTTCCTGGGCCTGTTCGAGCGGCTCAAGGAAGAAATGCGCACCGTCAAGCGGGTCGATCGCCAGCGCCGCGACATGATTGCCAGCGTGTCCCATGACCTTCGCACGCCGCTGACTGCCCTGTCTGGTCAGCTCGAGACCATTCGTCTGAAGGGGGCCAACCTGACGGCGCAGGAACAGCAAAAGTATGTCGATCTGGCCTTCAACAATGCCCAGCACCTCAAACGCCTGACCGACTCGCTGGCCGATCTGGCCAAGCTGGACAATCCCGACTTCGAAGCCCGGCGCGAGCCGCTGGCGCTGGGCGAACTGGCCGATGACCTGGTGCAGCGCTTTCGCCTTCGCGCCGAGCAGCAGGGCCTGGCATTGCAGGTCGACTATCCGGACGGCCTGCCCCTGATCGCGCTGGATGCCAGCCTGATCGAGCGGGCGCTGGCCAATCTGCTGGACAACGCGCTGCGGGTCACGCCCCGCGGCGGTCAGATCAGCGTCTGTGTGCGGGCCGAGCCGGCCGCGACGGACACGACACCGCCGCGCCCCGCCGCCCAGACGCTCTCGGTCAGCGATACCGGGCCGGGCGTGGCCGTGGCCGAGCGCGAGCGCATCTTCGAGAAGTTCTACCAGACCGAGCAGCATCGCGAACTGCGCGGCAGTGCCGGCCTGGGACTGGCGATCGTGCGCCGTGTGGCCGAACTGCACGGTGGACAGGTGGTGCTGGAATGCCCGGAGGGCGGAGGCTCGCGCTTCACCTTGATCTTTCCCGCCGGCTGAGCCCCATGTGCCGGGCGGCGCGCGGGCGCGCAGGCCGCCCATGTCGCTGCTACACTGCCAGCCCGAACCGGCCGGGCCCGAGCTGTCATTGAACAGGGCACCCGGCCCCCTTCCGAGCAAATCCCATCGAGCCGACATGACCGCACCCGCCCTGTCCCGCCGCGCCAACAGTCTTGGCACCGAAAACGCCTTCGTCGTCCTGGCTGAGGTCAATGAGCTGATCCGCCAGGGCAAGGACGTGATTTCCTTCTGCATCGGGCAGCCCGATTTCCCGGCGCCGGCGCACGTGCAGCAGGCCGGCATCGAGGCCATCAAGGGCGGGCGTCACGGCTACACCCCCAGCGCCGGCATCGTCGAACTGCGCGAGGCCGCCGCCCGCTACATGGGCCAGATGCGCGGCATCACGCTCGATCCGGATGACATCGTCGTGGGGGCCGGCGCCAAGCCTTTCATCGCTTACGCGATCCTCTCGACCACCGATTACGGCAGCGGCGACGAGGTCATCTACCCGGTGCCCGGCTTTCCGATCTATGAGTCCCAGATCCAGGCCAACGGGGCGGTTCCGGTCCCCCTGTACCTGCGCGAGTCGCGCAACTTCGCCTTTGATCCGGCGGAACTGGAAGCCAAGATCACGCCGCGCACCAAGCTGCTGATCCTCAATTCACCTCAGAACCCGACCGGCGGCATCCTGACGCGCCAGGACCTCGAAGCGATCGCCGCCATCCTGCGCAAGCACCCGCAGATCTGGATCTACGCCGACGAGATCTACTCACGTCTGGTCTTTGAAGGCGAGTTCGCCTCGATCGCCTCGTTGCCTGGCATGCTCGAGCGCACCATCATCTCGGATGGCTGTTCCAAGACCTGGGCCATGACCGGCTGGCGCATCGGCATGACCGCCTCCAAGGCCCTGGCCCCGATGTTCACCAAGTGGGTGACCAACACCGATTCCTGCGCCTCGCACATCTCGCAGTGGGCTGCAGTGGCAGCAATCAACGGCCCGCAGGATGATGCCGAGATGATGCGTGCCAGGTTTCTGGAGCGCCGTGACCTGATCGTCAGCCTGCTCAACCAGGTGCCCGGCATCCATTGCCAGCCCTCGGGAGGCGCCTTCTATGCCTGGCCCAATGTCACCGAGGCCTGCGCCCTGACCGGCTGCAAGGATTCGGAAGAGTTCCGCAAGCGCCTCCTGCACGAGGCAGGCGTGGCGGTGCTGGCCGACATCCATTTTGGCCATCGGGTGCCCGGCGAGGGCCAGCACATCCGCTTCAGCTACGCCACCCAGAACGAGAACATCATCAAGGGTGTGGCCAGAATCGCCGATTTCGTGGCCCGCAACCGCAAGTGAACCGGGGCTGCGGCGCCGGATGGCCGCCATGCGGCCCCCGGCCCGCGGGCCGATACCGACTCAGGAGACCTTCATGCAAGCCAAGACCTTGAAAGCCCTCGCACAGCGACTGAACCAGGCCGAAAAGACCCGGGTGCAGGTGCGCCAGTTCAGCCTCGAACATCCGGATATGACGATCGCCGATGCCTACGCCGTGCAGAAGGCCTGGGTGGACCTCAAGCTCAAGGAGGGACGCAAGATGATCGGCCACAAGATCGGCCTGACCTCGCGTGCCATGCAGCGGGCCTCGAACATCACCGAACCGGACTTCGGCGCCCTGCTCGATGACATGCTCTTCAAGGAAGGCAGCACGATCCCGACCGACCGCTTCATCCTGCCGCGCATCGAGGTTGAACTGGCTTTCATCCTGGCCAAGCCGCTGCGCGGCCCGAACTGCACCATCTTCGATGTGCTCAACGCTACCGACTACGTCACGCCGGCCCTGGAGTTGATCGATGCCCGCATCCACCAGATCGACCCCGACACCAAGGTCACCCGCAAGGTCTTCGACACCATCTCGGACAATGCCGCCAATGCTGGCATCATTCTGGGCGGACGCCCCTTCAAGCCCGAGGCGGTGGACATGCGCTGGGTAGCGGCGCTGCTGTATCGCAACGGGGTGATCGAGGAGTCGGGCGTGGCGGCAGCCGTGCTGAACCACCCGGCCTACGGGGTCGCCTGGCTGGCCAACAAGCTGGCCGATCATGGCGAGGAACTGAAAGCCGGCGAGATCGTGCTCAGCGGTTCCTTCACCAGCCCGGTGCCGGCCCGCAAGGGCGACACTTTCCAGGCCGACTATGGGCCTTGCGGCTCGATCGCCGTCCACTTCGGATGATGCCCCTGACTGCATCGCAGCGGCCGGCGTGATCACCGCTCGCCGGGCCCTGTCGCCACTTATATAATCGGCCGCTGACTGAACAGGAACCTGCCATGCCTTCTTTCGATTTCGCCTGCGAAGCCAACATGGTCGAGGTGAAGAACGCCATCGACCAGATCAACAAGGAAGTCTCCACGCGCTTTGACTTCAAGGGCTCCGACGCCCGCGTCGAGTTCAAGGACAAGGAGATGACCGCGTTCGCCGATGATGACTTCAAGCTGAGCCAGATCCGCGACATCCTGCTGGCCAAGTTTGCCAAGCGGGGCGTCGACATCCGCTTCCTGGAATACGGCGATCCGCAAAAGATCGGCGGCGACAAGGTCAAGCAGATCATCACCGTGCGCCATGGCGTATCCGGCGATGTGGCCAAGAAGATCGTCAAGCTGGTCAAGGACAGCAAGCTCAAGTGCCAGGCCAGCATCCAGGGCGACGTGGTGCGCATCACCGGGGCCAAGCGCGATGACCTGCAGGCCGTCATGGCCCTGGTCCGCAAGGACATCGCCGACCAGCCGCTCACCTCGACCAATTTCCGCGACTGAGTGTGGTATTTCCTCGCCTGGGAACTAGTTCACCCCATCGGGGCTGATTCTGTGCGATAAGAGGGGACGATGTCAGCCGTTGTTCTTTCCGAAAGCAGGCGCGAGCCCCACGAATTGCCCGGTCTCAAGGAACGGGTCAACGTCGCCTTCGAACTGGGCTTGCTGGCGATGCGCAACCGCGAGTTGGCCATCTCCTTTGCCACCCACCTGTACTGCACGCCGCGTGGACGCCGCGGCGAGCCGGAATCCGACCAGGTCTTCCGCGATGCACGCGATGCCTGCGGCCCCGACCTGGCCACCTCCCTGCCCTCGGTCGATGAGGTCGGCAAGCTGCTGGCCGGCTGCAAGATGGGCAATCTGGACATCGATGGCGAGCGCATCCGCTGCTACCTGTGGATGCGTTCCCGGGAGTCGAAGGCCCCGGTGATGGTGTTTGCCCATGGCTGGGAAAGCCAAGGCATGGCGGCCTACCCCCTGATCCGTGCCTTCATCCGGGCGGGCTGGCAGGTGGTCACCTTCGACCAGCGGGCGCACGGCGCCAGTTCAGGCCACCATGCGGCCCTGCCAGAGTTCGCCAGAACCTTGCGCACCGTGCTCGGCAAAGTCGGTCAGGTCGACCTGCTGGTCGGTCATTGCCTGGGAGCCACCGCCGCCACCTACCTGCTGTCGCGCGGGCAGATCCAGGTCCGGCAACTGGCCATGATTTCGCCGCAATCGGACGCCGTCAGCGGCACCTATGATTTTGCCCGGCGCTGGCTGATCCCGGAGGGTATCCGCAAGGGCATGCTCAGCAATATCGAGTCGAGCTTCCGGATGGAGTTCCGCCATGTCGTTCCCGAAATCGTCGGCCCGAAACTGGACCTGCCGATGCTGGCCCTGCACGACCCCAGGGACCGCTTTGTCCCGGTGCGCTACAGCCAGCGACTGGCGCGCCATTGCCGCAGGCTGAAGCTGGTCGAAATGCCCGGCATCGGGCACTTTGGCGGCCTGGTCAGCCCGCAGGCCCAGGAGCAGATTCTGCGCTTTGCCGACCCGCGCCTGAACGACGACGACAGCGGCGCCCAGCGCGACAGCACCCTGGCCCGGGGCAACCGCTTCAGCCGCAACCGCAAGGCCGCCTGAGGCCTGCCAGGGCGCGGCGGCGGCCCGCGACCCGCCGTCTGTCGACTGGCCCTTCAGGCCGGGCGCTGGAATGCCGACAATCCGGGCAGAGCATCCATCCCGGGTGCCCCTGCGCCCTGCGCCATTTCGCTGGAACCGTCCCATGACTGACATCGCCACCCGCAAGGAGCCCTTCCACGTCGAATGGCGCGACGGCTTCAAGATCCATCTGGGTCAGTTGGACCGCGAACACAAGCATCTGTTCACGCTGGTGCGCAAGCTCGAGCTGGAAACCGTCGACAAGACCATCCAGGAGCTGCTCAATTACGTTGTCACCCATTTCACCAACGAGCACAAGCTGATGGAGGAAGCCGGCTATCCGGCCTTTGCCGACCATCTCAAGCTGCACGAAGCCTTCAGCAATGAACTGGCCGACTTCCTGGCCAGCAATGAGGAATGGAACGACGATCGGGTCCAGGTGCTGCGCAAGTTCCTGAACAAGTGGCTGATCGGTCACATCATGGTGCACGACCTTCGCTTCGGCAACTGGTATCGCGAGCATCAGGGCGACGATGCCGTCGATCCCAATGCCAACGACACGCCGCGCCCCGGCTGGATCGACCGCCTGCTGTCGCGCATCTGAGCCCGCGCCCCGCGCGGGCCCCTCGCAGCGCCGTTCAGCGCCCTCCGGCCACGTCCAGCAGGGCCCCAGTGACATAGCTGGCCTGGCCCGACGCCAGCCAGACGATGGCCTGGGCCACCTCCAGGGCACTGCCCCCGCGCTGCATCGGAATCTGCGGCGCCAGCCTGACCATGCGGTCGGGCTGCCCGCTGCTGGCATGGATGTCAGTATCGATCAGGCCGGGCCTGACCGCATTGACCCGGATGCCCTGTTCGGCCAGCTCGCGGGACAGGCCCAGCGTCAGTGTATCGACCGCCCCCTTGCTGGCGGCATAGTCGACGTATTCATTGGGTGAGCCCAGGCGCGCCGCGGCCGAGGACAGGTTGACGATCGAGGCCCCCGCGGCCATGCGCCGGACCGCCTCGCGGGAACACAGCAGGGTGCCCAGCACATTGATCCCGAAAACTGCCTGCCAGCGCGCCATGTCCATGTCGCGCAGGGCGCTCTTGCGCGCCACCACGCCAGCGTTGTTGACCAGAACATCGAGCCGCCCGAAGGCTTCATCCAGCACCGCGAAAAGGCGCAGGACGTCCGCCTCGCTCGACACGTCCGCCTGCACCGCCTGCACGTTGACACCCAACGGACGGATCTGATCGACCAGGGCCTGCGCGGCACCGGCATCACGGGCATAGTTGAGCAGCAGGTCGTAGCCCGCCTGCGCCGCCAGCAGCGCGGTGGCCGCACCGATGCCACGGCTGGCGCCGGTGATCAGCATCACCGGCCGCGAAGGGGTGGTCGCCGACGAAACAGGGGGCGTCGACGTGCCTTGAGAGGCTGGCGGGGTTGGATCGTTCACGCGGGCTCCGAAGAAGGGATCGTTTCACGGCGCAACTGCGACGGGGCACCATCGCGATCGGTTTCAAGGATCAGCCGCTGGCGGTGAAAGCGGGCGACCTGGGGGCGGTGGGCAATCGAGATCAGGGTGGTCTGCGGCAGGTCCTGGCGCAACAGCCCGTAAAGGCGCAGTTCCATGGCCTCATCGACGGCGCTGGTCGCCTCGTCGAGGAACAGCCAGCGCGGCCTGACCAGCAGGGCACGGGCCAGGGCCAGCCGCTGCTGCTCCCCGCCCGAGAGGATCTGGGCCCAGGACGCCTCCTCGTCCAGGCGCTGCGCCAGTGCGGGCAACTCCACCGCGTGCAGGGCCTGCGCGATGCGCTCGTCCGGCTGCAAGGCGCCTGGATAGCAGACCACCGAGCGCAGGTTGCCCAGCGGCAGGTAGGGCTTCTGGGGCAGGAACAGGACCTGGTCCGGTGCCGGAAAGGACATCTGGCCCTGGGCAAACGGCCAGATCCCGGCCAGGGTGCGGAACAGCAGGCTCTTGCCAGAACCCGAACTGCCTTCGATCAGGGTATGTTCGAGCGGCGCGATCTGCTCGGCATCGGCCTGCACCAGCAGACGACCCATCAGGCCGGAACCCGCCTCGGGGGCCTGTGGCAGGTGGACCGCCACATCACCCAGTCCGATGCGATCGGCCGGATCGCGACGCATGCCCTCGCCCAGGGCCTGGGCGCGATCAATCGCGCTCATGAAACCGCGCAGGCGATGGATCGAGGCACGCCAGGCGGCGATCCGGGCATAGGCATCCACGAACCAGGACAAGGCATCCTGCACCTCGCCAAAGGCATTGCTGATCTGCACCAGGCCACCGAGTTGGAGCGCGCCAGAGAAGTAGCGCGGCGCTGCCACCAGGATCGGAAAAACCACCGCCAGCTGGCCATAAAACGACGAGAACCAGTTCAGTCGCCGCTGGCTCTTCATGATCGCCCACCAGTTGCCGATCAGGTGGCCGAAGCGTTGCCGGAAGTTGGCCAGCTCGCCCGCCTCTCCCCGGTACAGCGCCACGCCTTCAGCGTTCTCGCGCACCCTCAGCAAGGCGTAGCGGAAATCCGCCTCGTAGCGCTCCTTCAGAAAGTTGAGGCGGATCAGGGGCTTGCCGATCGCATGGGTGAGCAGGCTGCCGACCAGGGCATAGGCCAGGGCCACCCAGACCATGTAGCCCGGAATGACCACACCTCCCACTTCGAGCGGCCCGCTCAGGGCCCATAGAATGCCGACGAAGGCGACAAAGCTGGCCACGGCCTTGAGCAGGCCGAAAAACAGATCGAGGCTGCTGAAGATGAAATCGCGAAGATCTTCGGCAATGCGCTGGTCGGGGTTGTCAGAACCCAGATCGACCAGGCCGATGCGGTAGAAGGCGGCCGCCTCCATCCAGCGCACCAGATAGACATCGGTCATCCAGCGGCGCCAGCGCATCTGCAGCATCTGCGTCAGGTATTGGGCATAAACCACGAGAGCGATGTAGGCAAAGGCCCAGCCGGCGAATTCGAGCAGCAGTCTCTGGAAGGTTTCGAATTTCTTGTCCTGCAGGGCATTGTAGAAATCGCCGCTCCAGCTGTTCAGGCGCACATTGACCCAGACGGTGGCCAGGGTCAGTGCGGTGATTGCCAGGAACAGGCCCCAAGCCCTGAAGCGGTCCTCCGACACCCAGTAAGGGCTGATCAGCGGCCACATCGAGCGGTCTGCCCGCCGCGATGAAGGGGTCGCGGGCGTGACCTGCTCCGGGACGACGCCGTCGAGCCCGGCGCCCATCAGCGGTTGACGACCAGTCGCGGCGTCACACCGGCCAGCAGGTTGTCGCCAAAGCGCTGGCGGATGCTGGCTTCGATGCCTGCCGCGTCCAGGCCCTCCAGCCTGAGCATGGCCTGCTGCTCGCCATGGTCGACGAAGTGGTCGGGAAGACCCAGTTGCAGCAGCGGCTTGACGACGCCCAGGCGGGCCATGGCCTCGCCAACAGCACTGCCGGCACCGCCCTGGATGACATGCTCCTCGACGGTGACAAAGCCCTCATGGTTGCGGGCCAGCTCCTGCAGCAGCTCGGTGTCCAGCGGCTTGACAAAGCGCATGTTGACGACCGTGGCGTCAAGGGCCTCGCCGGCGGCCAGGGCCGGGGTCAGCATCGTGCCGAAGGCCAGCACGGCCAGCCGCCGCCCCTGGCGGCGCACCTCGGCCTTGCCGATCGGCAGGGCCACCAGATCCTTGCGGACCTCGGCCCCGGTGCCGGCACCCCGCGGATAACGCACGGCGCTGGGCCCCGGGTGCTGGAAGGCGGTGAACAGCATCTGCCGGCATTCGTTCTCGTCGCTGGGCGCCAGCACGATCATGTTCGGCACGCAACGCAGGAAGGCGTAGTCAAAGGTGCCCTGATGCGTGGCGCCGTCGGCCCCCACCAGACCGGCCCGGTCGATGGCGAACATCACCGGCAGGTTTTGAAGGGCGACATCGTGGATGAACTGGTCATAGCCGCGCTGCAGGAAGGTCGAGTAGATCGCGACCACCGGCTTGAGGCCCTCGCAGGCCATGCCGGCGGCAAAGGTGACCGCATGCTGCTCAGCAATCCCGACGTCGAAATAACGCTTCGGAAAGCGCTTCTCGAACTCGACCAGGCCGGAGCCTTCACGCATGGCCGGCGTCACTGCGATCAGGCGATCATCGAGCGCCCCCATGTCGCAGATCCAGTCGGAAAAGACCTGGGTGTAGGTGGGCTTGGCGGGTGCCGCGGGCTTCTTGATACCCTGGCTGGGATCGAACTTGCCCGGCCCGTGATAAAGCACCGGATCGGCCTCGGCCAGTTCATATCCCTGGCCCTTGCGGGTGACGATGTGCAGGAAGCGCGGGCCCCGCAGTTCGCGAAGGTTCTGCAGGGTGGCCACCAGGGTATCCATGTCGTGGCCATCGATCGGCCCCACGTAACTGAGGCCGAATTCCTCGAACATCGTGCCCGGGGTCACCATGCCCTTGGCATGTTCCTCGAAGCGCTTGGCCAGATCGAACATCGGCGGCACTTTCGAGAGCACCGCACGGCCGACATCCTTGGCCTTGGCGTACAGGCCCCCCGAGAGCAGGCGTGCCAGGTAATTGTTGAGCGCCCCAACCGCCGGGGAGATCGACATGTCGTTGTCGTTGAGGATGACCAGCAGGTCGATGTCCTCGGTGACACCGGCATTGTTCAGGGCCTCGAAGGCCATGCCGCCCGACAACGCACCATCACCGATCACCGCGATGTGGCGGCGTCGCCCCGGACCCTTGTTCTCGCCCTTGTTGCGCGAGGCCACCGCCATGCCGAGCGCAGCGGAGATCGAGGTCGAGGAATGGGCCGTGCCGAAATGGTCGTACTCGGATTCGCTGCGCTTGGGAAAGCCCGAAATGCCCCCGTACTGGCGCAGCCGGGCCATCTGCTCGCGGCGGCCGGTGAGGATCTTGTGCGGATAGCTCTGGTGGCCGACATCCCAGACCACGCGGTCGTAGGGAAAATTGAAGACATGATGCAGGGCGATGGTCAGCTCGACCGTGCCCAGGTTGGAGGACAGGTGGCCCCCGGTGCGCGACACCGACTCGAGCACGAAGGCACGCAGTTCCTCGGCCAGCTGCTTGAGCTGCGGGCGGTCGAGGGCGCGCACCTGCGCCGGCGCATTGACCTGCTCGAGCAGGGGGTGAGCTGAGCCCTGGGGAGCCCGGGGGGCGCCGCTATCGGGGGCATCCTTGTTCATGATTTCCTCAACACAATCAGATCGGCCACCTGCCGCAGGCGATCGGCGCCAGCGCCAAAGGCAGCCAGTGACTGATGCGCCTGCGCATGCAGGCGTGTGGCCAGTTCCTTGGCCTGGGCCATGCCCAGCATCGACACATAGGTCGGCTTGCCCTGTTCCTGGTCCTTGCCAGCGGTCTTGCCCAGGGTCGCCGAATCGGCCTCGACATCGAGGATGTCATCCACCACCTGGAAAGCCAGGCCGATCTGCCGGGCGAAGGTGTCAAGCGCCGCGTCCATGCCCGATTCTAGCCCCGCAGCCGCCGGGGCGGAAGCCTGACCGGCCAGAAAGCCCAGCCGCACCGAGACCCGCAGCATGGCGCCGGTCTTCATCTCATGCATGGTCTGCAGGCTGGCTGCGTCCAGCACCTGCCCGACGGCCCCCAGGTCGATGGCCTGGCCACCGGCCATTCCGGTCGAGCCGGCGGCATCGGCCAGCGCCAGCACCATCGGTCCGACCCGGGCGGCCAGGGCGGGCTGCGCCTGCCGGAAGGGTTCGACCAGGGCGCGAAAGGCCAGGGCCTGCAGCGCATCGCCGACCAGCATCGCATTGGCCTCGCCAAAGGCCACATGCACGGTCGGCTTGCCCCGACGCAGCACGTCGTTGTCCATGCAGGGCAGATCATCGTGCACCAGTGAATAGGCGTGGATCAGCTCGACCGCACAGGCCGCCCCGTCCAGAAGGGCCGGATCGGCCCCGGCGCACTCGCCGGCCGCGTACACCAGCAACGGGCGCACCCGCTTGCCGCCCCCGAGCACGGCATAACGCATGCCCTCGTGCAGGCGTCCCGGCAACACCGACCCGGCGGGCAGGACCCGCTCCAGACAGTGCTCGGTTCGATCCGCCATCAGGGCGGCCCATTCTTTGAAATTCATCGCGGTCAGTCGTCCTGATCCAGGTCGAAGGGCTTGAGCAGGTCCCCCTCGAGGATGCGGACCTGTTGGCGGGCCGCGCCGAGCTGGTCGCGGCAACGAGCCACCAGGGCCACGCCGCGCTTGTAGGCCGTCAGGGAGTCCTCCAGGCTCAGGCTGCCCGACTCCATGCGGGATACGATGTCCTCGAGGTCGGCCAAGGCCTGCTCGAACGACAGTCCGGCCAGCTCGAGGGCCTGGGCCGCCTCGGCAGCGGCATTGCCACCCTGGCCATCGGGGGCGGTCTGGGGAGATGATTTTTTTGTCACTGATGGCCCTTTGGGGAGCAGACCCGGAACGCGGACCTTCCATTTTAGGGTATCCTCCCGCCCTCGCGTCGTGTGAACCACCTTTCCCACGACGGCTTGGTTCCGTCCTTCGGCTTTTTTGCCTTTTGTGACAGGGTCCGGTGCCCCCTGGAGGGCCGCCCGCCCTGTCGTCTCTATCACGGGAGGAGTTGGGATGTCGGATCTGGGTCGTCGGGAGTTCCTTGCACCGTCTGCAGCACAACTCCCCGTTTCCAGTTATTTCGATCAGGCTGTCTACCAGCGCGAGATCGATCTCTTGTTCAAGTCGGGCCCCAACTACGTCGGCCATGAGGTCAGCGTCCCCGAGGCGGGCGACTACCATGTCCTGCAGGCCGAGAAGGATGGACGCGTACTGGTACGCAATCCCCAGGGCATCGAGTTGCTCTCGAATGTCTGCCGGCATCGCCAGGCCGTCATGCTCAAGGGCCAGGGCAATGCCCAGAACATCGTCTGCCCGCTGCACCGCTGGACCTATGACCTGAAGGGCGGCCTGCTGGGCGCGCCGCATTTCGACGAGCAGCCCTGCCTGAACCTGAAGCGCTATCCGCTGCAGAACTGGCGTGGCCTGCTGTTCGAGGGCCCGCGCGACGTGGCCCGCGACCTGGCCGGTGTCGGCCTGGGCGATGCCCTCGACTTTTCCGGCTACAAGCTGGACCGGACCCTGGTGCATCAGTGCGACTACAACTGGAAGACCTTCATCGAGGTCTACCTGGAGGACTACCATGTGGCCCCCTTCCATCCGGGCCTGGGCCATTTCGTCAGCTGCTCCGATCTGACCTGGTCGTATGGCGACTGGTTTTCGGTGCAGACGGTGGGCATCCACCGGGCACTGGGCCAGCCGGGCTCCGAGGTGTACCGGCGCTGGCATGAGCAGGTCCTGCGCTACAACGACGGGCGCCTGCCCCGCCACGGGGCCGTCTGGCTGACCTATTTCCCCGGCGTCATGGTCGAGGCCTATCCCAACGTCCTGGTCGTCTCGACCCTGGTGCCGGACGGCCCGCGCAAGACCACCAACATCGTCGAGTTCTACTACCCCGAGGAAATCGTGCTCTTCGAGCGCGAGTTCGTCGAAGCCCAGCAGGCGGCTTACATGGAAACCTGCCTGGAGGATGACGAGATCGGCCAGCGCATGGATGCCGGCCGCGAGGCCCTGATGCTGCGCGGCGAGAACGAAGTCGGCCCCTACCAGAGCCCCATGGAAGATGGCATGCAGCATTTCCATGAGTTCTACCGCCGCATGATGGCGCCGGAAGGCGCCGCCCGCTGAGCCGGCGAGGGCCCGCCGCCCGCACCTGGTTTCAGGGGTACACTACTCCTGAAAAGGTGAGGCGCGCATGGCACATGAGGCATTCTTCAGCACCCTGATTTCGGCCGAGCAACTGGCCGAGCGGATCGACCGATGCGTCGTCGTCGACTGCCGCCACGACCTGTTCAATCACGATGCGGGCTTTGCCGCCTACGAGGAAGGCCATATCCCGGGCGCCTTCTTCCTGCATCAGGACGATGACATTGCCGGCGTCAAGACCGGCCAAAATGGCCGTCACCCCCTGCCGGCTCGCGAGGAACTCGAAGGGGTCTTCCAGCGCCTGGGCCTGCGTCCGGACCAACAACTGGTGGTCTATGACAGCCATGGCGGCACCTTCGCCGCACGCCTGTGGTGGATGGCCCGCTGGCTCGGACACGAGGCCGTGGCGCTGCTCGATGGCGGCCTGCCGGCCTGGATCAAGGCCGGCTTCCCTCAGTCCAAGCATTCTCCGGAGCATCCGCGCCGCAGCGAGTTCCGCGCCCGCGAGTCCCTGGTGCCCTCGATCCAGGTGGCCGAGGTGCTGGCTGATCTGGGCCCGCATCGCCTGCAGGTCATCGACGCCCGTGCCGGTGAGCGCTATCGCGGCGAGGTCGAACCGCTCGACCCGCGCGCCGGTCACATTCCCGGGGCCCTGAACCGGCCCTGCCAGAGCAACCTGCGTCCGGACGGCCTGTTCAAGCCGGCACCGGTCCTGCGCGCCGAATTCAATGCCCTGCTGGGCGATCGCGATCCCTCGACCGTGGTGCATCAGTGCGGCTCGGGGGTGACCGCCTGCCACAACCTGCTGGCCATGGAACATGCCGGCCTGCCCGGCAGCCGCCTTTACCCCGGGTCCTGGAGCGAGTGGTGCGCCGATCCCTCGCGGCCGGCGGCACTGGGTGCCGCGCCCGGATGAACGTCCCCCGTCAAGGATTGCAATGGCACGTCTGATCTTCTTCTGCGGTCATGCCGGTGCCGGCAAGACCACCCTGGCCAAACGTGCCCTGCCCCTGCTGCACCATCGCAGCGGCGAAAGCTTCTGCCTGCTCGACAAGTACACCGTCTACGGCGCCTACAGTTCGAACGTGATGGGCCTGCTCACTGGTGACCCGAATGATCGCGACAGCCCGATCTTTCTGGAGAAACTGCGTGACCAGGAATACCAGGGACTGATCGACGTTGCCCGCGAAAATCTGGCCATGGGCACCAACGTGATCCTGGTCGGCCCTTTCTCCCGCGAACTCAAGAGCGGTCTCATCTTCGACCACCGACGCCTGAAGCTGCCCTCGGATGCGGCTGTCCAGGTGGTCTGGGTGAGCCTGAGCGAGGCCGCCGCGCGCGAACGCATCCTGCATCGCGGCAATGTGCTCGATGCCTACAAGCTGGCGCACTGGGAGGACTACCGCAAGCGCCGTTTCGATCCCGACCCGGCCACCTACCCGTCGCTGCGCTTCATCGACAACACCAGCTTCGATCCGCAGCGCTTTGAGACCCTGCTCGGCGAATTGCTCGGCCCGGCCGCCTGAGCGCAGCGCTCAGTGGCGATGGGCCATGCCTGTGAGCAAGGCTACCGTCGCGACCCCGAGGCCCATGAGCAGCAATTGCTGCAAGGTCTTGCGATCACGCCAGCCATGTCCGCCCCGGGCAGACTCCTTGTGCATGTCAGGCACCAGGTCCGCCAGTGCGATATAGACAAAACTGGCGACCGCCAGCATCAATACATGGGGCAACAGGTCGCGGCTGCCTTGCAGGGCGAGGTAGCCGACAAGGCCGCCGGCCAGCGACGCCAGACTGGCCAGGGCATTGAACAGCAGCGCCTTGCCCTTTGAGAAGCCGGCATTGAGCAGCACGATGAAGTCGCCGATTTCCTGGGGGATTTCGTGGGCCGCCACCGCGAAGGTGGTGAGCCAGCCCAGCTTGATGTCCGCCATGAAGGCGGCCGCGATCAGGATGCCATCGGCAAAGTTGTGGATCGAATCACCGACCAGGATCAGCAGGCCGCCCGGTCCGGCTTCCTCGTGGTCGTGGCCGTGGTGGTGATGGTGTCCATCACCTTCGTGGTGATGGTTGTGGCGCAGCACGGCAAATTTCTCGAGCAGGAAGAATCCGACGATGCCCAGCAGCAAGGTCCAAGTCAGGGCATGGATATCGGTGCGGCTCTCGAAAGCCTCCGGCATCAGGTGCAGCACCGCTGTACCGAGCAACAGCCCCGCCGACAGGCTGACCAGCCGCCCGACGATGCCTGACAGCAGGGTCATCGACAGCCAGGCGGCCGCCAACAGGCTGAACAGCCCGCCAATCAAGTTGGCGGCAAGAATGTGCGCCAGGGTCATGGCGCCAGTCCGTACTCGCGGAACCAGGCCAGGCAGCGCGTCCAGCCATCGCGGGCAGGCCCGGCACGGTAGCTGGGCCGATAGTCCGCATGAAAGGCATGGGGAGTATCGGGATAGACGACGAAGCGCGAGGCCTGCGAGAACTTGTCGCCCACCGACAGCCGGTCCTTCATGTCCTCGACGGTATCCAGGGGAATGCCGCTGTCGGCCGCGCCATAAAGCCCCAGCACCGGCGCGTTCAGCCGGTCGGCCACCTGCACCGGATGCAGCGGGGTGAGCGCGTTTTGCGGACCGG
This sequence comes from Burkholderiales bacterium, assembly GCA_029977705.1. Classification (GTDB taxonomy): domain Bacteria; phylum Pseudomonadota; class Gammaproteobacteria; order Burkholderiales; family Burkholderiaceae_E; genus JAPOKJ01. The sequence continues at coordinate 69,881 of JAPOKJ010000008.1, forward strand.
TCAGTCGCCCATACCAGGCGACGCCGGCCTTCAAGTCCTTGCGGTGCGCCGCATACAGCCAGACGATGCGTCCGCCCCAGCAAAAACCGGTGATGCCCAACTGGCCTGGCGCGCTCCCCTGGCCCTGCGCCCACTGGGCACAGGCATCCAGATCGGCGAGCACCTGATCATCCGGTACCTTGGCAACGATCTGGCTGATGATCTCGGCCATCCCCGGCAGGCTGCGCGGATCGCCGATGCGAAAGAACATCTCGGGGGCGATCGCCAGATAGCCCTGGTGCGCAAAACGCCGGCACACATCGCGGATGTGCTCATGCACTCCGAAAATCTCCTGCACCACCAGCACCGTCGAGCGCGGCTTTCCGTTGGCCGGCCGGGCCATGTAGGCGGGGATGCGGTCGGCACCGGCGGGGATCTGGACATCGCCCTGGATCAGGCCGCTGGCATCGGTCTGGATGGTCTGGGCCAGCAGGGGGCCGGCGGGCGCCACGGCGGCTGCAAAGCCGGCGCTGGCCGAGCCGAGCACAAAGCCGCGGCGGGCCAGCACACCGGCACCGGTCAGGCTGGCCAGATGGGCGCGGGCCTGCGCATCGGCAGCATCGTTGCTCATGCTCATCGGGTATTCTTGATCACATAACGCACGAAGGGATCGCGCGGCGTGTACTTGTCATACAACCCGCGCGCACGGTAATTGTTTTCCTTGGTGTTCCAGTAGATGCGCGACCAGCCGTGCTGCTTCATCTGCGCCACCAGCCAGTCGATCATCGCCTCGCCCACCCCCTTGGCACGCGTCTCGGGCCGCACGAACAGGTCCTCGAGATAACACACCGGTGTCAGCTCCCAGGTGTTCTCGTGCAGGATGTAGTTGCAGATGCCGATGACAACGCCGTCCTGCTCGGCCACGAAGGCCTGCACCGGCGAGGCCGGATCCATCAGGCGCTGCCAGGTGTAGTCCTCCACCTGCTGGCTCAGGCTGACCTCGTAGAAGCGGCAGTAGCCCTGCCACAGTTCGCGCCAGGGGGCTTCATCACGGGCTTGGATCGGTCGGATGTTCATGGGGCTCCTCGGGTCAATGGGCTTCCTCCCAATTGTCGCCGACACCGGCCTCAACCAGCAGCGGGACCTGCAATTGGGCGACACTGCCCATCAGGCGCGGCACTTCGGTACGAATGCGCTCGAGTTCATCATCGGGCACCTCGAGCACCAGTTCGTCATGCACCTGCAGCACCAGCAGGCTCTTGAGCTTTTCGGACTCGAGCCAGTGCTGCACCTTGACCATGGCCAGCTTGACCAGATCGGCCGCCGTGCCCTGCATCGGCGCGTTGATGGCAGCACGCTCGGCCGCCTGACGGCGCGGCCCGTTAGGACTGTTGATCTCGGCCAGCCACAAGCGGCGGCCGAACACGGTCTCGACATAGCCCTGGGCCTTGGCCTGCAGCCGCGTCTCCTTCATGTAACGATCGACGCCCGGATAACGCGCAAAGTAGCGCTCGATATAGGTCTTGGCCGCATCACGGTCGATACCCAGCGACTTGGCCAGGCCGAAGGCGCTCATCCCGTAGATCAGCCCGAAATTGATGGTCTTGGCATAGCGGCGCTGCTCGCTGTCGACCTGCTCGACCGGGACACCGAACACCTCGCTGGCCGTGGCCTTGTGGACATCCAGATTGCGGGCAAAGGCGGCGAGCAGGCCGGGATCGCCGGAGATGTGCGCCATGATGCGCAACTCGATCTGCGAGTAATCGCAGGAGACCATCTTCTTGCCTGGCGCCGCCACGAAGGCACGACGGATGCGGCGCCCCTCGACGGTGCGCACCGGTATGTTCTGCAGGTTGGGATCGGTCGAGCTCAGGCGGCCGGTTACCGCCACGGCCTGCGCATAATGCGTGTGCACCCGCCCGGTCCGCGGGTTGATCATGTGCGGCAGCTTGTCGGTATAGGTGCTCTTGAGCTTGGCCAGGCTGCGGTACTCGAGCAGCAGCTTGGGCAGGGGGAAGTCCTCGGCAAGCTTCTCAAGTACCTCTTCATCGGTCGAAGCCGCACCGGTGGCGGTCTTTTTCATGACCGGCAGTTTCAGGCGCTCGAACAGGATCTCGCCCAGTTGCTTGGGCGAATTCAGATTGAAGGGCTGCCCAGCCGCCTCGTAGGCCTTTTGCTCCAGTTCGAGCATGCGCTTGCCCAGGTCGTGGGACTGGGTGGCCAGCTCGGCCGCATCGATGTGCACGCCGTTGCGCTCCATCGTCTGCAGCGCAATGGCACTGGGCATCTCGATGTCGCGATAGATGCGCAGCAATTTCTCGTCGGCTGCGACCTGCGGATACAGCGTCTGGTGCAGGTGCATCGTGACCTCGGCATCCTCCGACGAGTATTCGGTAGCCTTGTCGATGGGCACCTGATCAAAGCGGATCTGGGAGGCGCCCTTGCCGGCGACGTCGGCATAGGCGATGGTGCGACGGTTCAGGTGGCGCGTGGCGAGCGATCCCATGTCATGGCTGCGATGCGCTTCGAGTACATAGCTTTGCAGCAAGGTGTCATGCTCGATGCCGCGCATGTGAACGCCGTGATTCATCAGCACATGCCAGTCGTACTTGAGGTTCTGGCCGACCTTCTTGTGCCAGTGGCTCTCCAGCCAGGGCTTGATGCGCGCCAGGACCTGGTCGCGCGACAACTGTGCGGGCGCATCCGGATAGACATGGGCCACCGGGATGTAACAGGCCTTGCCCGGCTCGACCGACAGCGACAGGCCGACCAGCTCGGCTTTCATCTCGTCCAGCGAGGTGGTCTCGGTATCGAAGGCTGTCAGGGGCGCAGCCTCGATCACCTTCATCCAGCGCTCGAGCGCCTCGCTGGTCAGCACGCATTCGTACTGGACCGGGCCCTCGAGCGGCCTGACACTGGCAGCGGCAGGGCCATGATCAGCATCGATCGCGGCCATCGGCGCGGCGGGCTGGCCGGTGCTGGCCGCGGCAGGACTCTCGGGGAACAGGGCACCGGTCTGCCCAGGGACATGCGCCACCCCCAGGTCGCGCTCGATCTCGTTCAGCCAGGTGCGCATGCCGGCCCTGGCGAAGGCCTCACGCAGGGTCGGCTTGTCCTCCTCCTGCAGCTTCAGTGCCTCGACATCGCCCACCTCTTCAGCCAGGTCACAGTCGGTCTTGATGGTCACCAGCACCCGCGCGGTCGGCAGCCAGTCCAGCGCCTTGCGCAGGTTCTCGCCCACCACCCCCTTGATGTCGGACGCCCTGGCCATCACGCCGTCGAGCGATCCGTACTCGGCGATCCACTTGGCCGCGGTCTTGGGGCCGACCTTCTCGACACCGGGCACGCCGTCGACCGCGTCCCCCATCAGGGACAGGTAATCAATGATGCGATCAGGCGGCACGCCGAATTTGGCCATCACGCCCGGCGCATCGAGCATGTCGATCGGGCCGTTGTCGCGGGTCATGGTATTGAACAGCAGGACATGGTCATTGACCAGCTGCGCCAGGTCCTTGTCTCCGGTCGACACCCGCGTCCGGATGCCACGCTGCGCCGCCTGTACTGCCAGCGTGCCAATGACGTCGTCGGCCTCGATGCCCGGAATCATGATCAGCGGCCAGCCCAGCGCCCGCGTGATGGCATGGATCTGGGGAATCTGCCGGACCAGATCGGGGGGCGTTTCCGAGCGGTTGGCCTTGTACTGCGGAAAAAGATCGTCGCGGAAAGTCTTGCCGGGCGCGTCGAAGACCACGGCGCCCAACGTGGCATGATCATGCAACTTCGGGTCCTGGCGCAGCCGCCGCAGCATGCCGACCATGCCGTACAGGGCGCCGGTGGGCTCCCCCGCCTTGTTGCGCAGGTCGGGCAGGGCGTGAAATGCACGAAACAGATAGCTCGACCCGTCAACCAACAGGAGCGTTTTAACCGTCATGGACAAGACCAGTAAGAAGAAGGTGCCGCAATTGCGCTCGATCAGCTCGGATCGGGCGACGCCCATGAAGGCGCGCGAGTCTTGGCATATCCTCGGAATTATCTCAGAGTTCGTCGAGTCAACCGAGAAGCTGGCCTCGATCCGGCCGGCCGTTTCCATCTTCGGCAGCGCCCGGCTCAAGCCGGGCAGCCACTGGTACGAATTCACCGTCGATCTGTCGCACCGCCTGTCCGATTGCGGCTTCAGCGTCATCTCGGGCGGCGGCCCGGGCATCATGGAGGCGGCCAACAAGGGGGCACAGGCCGGCAAGTCGCCCTCGGTGGGCCTGAACATCCAGTTGCCGATGGAGCAGTCCGGCAATGCCTACCAGGACATCTCCCTGACCTTTCGCCATTTCTTTCCCCGCAAGGTCGCCTTTGCCAAGTACGCCAGCGCCTTCATCGGCATGCCGGGCGGCTTCGGCACCCTCGACGAGCTGACCGAGGTGCTGACCCTGATCCAGACCAAGGTCGGCCGGCGCATCCCGGTGATCCTGGTCGGACGCTCCTTCTGGCAGGGCCTGCTGGACTGGATCCACGACCAACTGATCGGCGGCGGCATGGTCTCCCCCGAGGACATGGACCTGATCCAGATCCTCGATGATCCCGAACACATCGTCGGTGCCATCTTCGATTTCTATGAAGGCCGCGGCTTCACCCCCGGCAAGGAAGAGCGCGAGACGCTCATGTATCTGTGAGACGCGCGCCGGCCTGATAAGCTAGCGCCCTGGACGAGCCGGCCGCCAGGCCGGTTCACGGAACAGGGACCTGCCTCCCTGCTGAGCGTTTATCCCGATGGCCGTCTTCACCCCTGTCACCCCCGAACAGCTGGCGCAATTCCTGCAAGCCTATGCGCTGGGCGAACTGGTCGAGCTGCAAGGCATCTCGAGCGGTATCGAAAACAGCAATTTCTTCGTCACCACGCGCAAGGACGGGGTCAGCACGCGCCAGGTCCTCACACTTTTCGAACGCCTCAGCCACGAGCAGCTGCCGTTCTACCTGGGCATGATGCATCACCTGGCCCACCACGGTGTGGCCTGCCCGGACACGATTGCCGACCGCAAGGGCCAGGTCCTGCAAACCCTCAATGGCAAGCCGGCGGCCCTCGTCACCTGCCTGCCGGGTCGTGCCAACATGCATCCGGTGGCAGCCCACTGCGAACTGGTCGGGCAACTGCTGGCGCGCATGCACCTGGCCTGCCAGGACTACCCGGGTGGCCTGCCCAACCTGCGCGGCCTGTCCTGGTGGAACGAGACCGCGCCCCGCGTGCTGCCCTTCCTGAGCCGCTCGCAGGCCGAATTGCTGAACAGCGAGCTGCGCATCCAGAACGAGTTCGCGGCCACTGCCGTCTATGCTGCCCTGCCCAAGGCCCCGGTCCATGCCGACCTGTTCCGCGACAACGTCCTGTTCGACGACAGCGGCAGCACGCCGCGTCTGGGTGGCGCCATCGACTTCTACTTTGCCGGCATCGACCACCTGGTCTTCGACCTGGCGGTGACGGCCAACGACTGGTGCATCGACGATGCCAGCGGGGCCTTCGTCCCCGCCTTGCTCGAGGCCTTCCTGGCCGGCTATTGCGCCGTGCGAATGCCGCTGGCGGCCGAGCGCGATGCCTGGCCGCTGATGCAACGCGCCGCCGCGCTGCGCTTCTGGATGTCGCGCCTTTTCGATTTCCACCTGCCCCGTCCGGCCGAGATGGTCACGCCCAAGGACCCCGATCACTTCGAGCGCATCCTGCGCCTGCGCCGCACCGACCCGGTGCTGCTGCCCACCCTGCCCGCCCAGGCCCCTCGCCATGCAAGTTAAGCCGCTCCGCTTCGCCAACGGCGCCACCTGGATGCGCCGGGGACTGGTGCTGCTGCAGCGCCATCCGGTGGTGCTCTTCATGGGCGCGCTGGCCTACATCAGTGCGCTGCTGATCTCGGCCCTGGTGCCCGCCCTGGGACTGGCCCTGCCCACCCTGCTCTCGCCTGCCCTGTCGCTGGGTCTGACCGTCATGGTGCGGCGTGCCGATGAAGGCCAGACGCCCTTGCTGGGCGCCCTGATCGAGCCCTTCCGGGACTGGCGCTCGCCCCGGTTCAAGCGCCTGATGATGCTCGGCGTGATCAACACCCTGGCGACCCTGCTGGCCTTCGTGGTGGCCAACCAGTTCGATGACGGCACGCTCCAGAAAGTCATGAACGGCAGCATTCGCCCCGATGATCCGACCCTGAACCCGGGCACGATGCTGATGCCGATGCTGGTGTTCTTCGTGGTCTACACCCCCGTGCAGATGGCCTTGTGGTACGCCCCGCTGTTTGTCGCCTGGCATGATCACGGCGCCGCCAAGTCGATGTTCACCAGCCTGGCAGCCTGCTGGCTGAACCGTGGTGCCTTCATCGGCTACCTGCTCTCCTGGCTGGGCATGGTTGCCCTGATGGCGATCATCATGATCGCCATCACCTTGCTGTTCGGGCGTGAAAGCCTCATCGCCCAGTACCTTCTCGCGCCCATTCCGATCCTGCTGTTTGCGGTCTTCTTCTGCTCGTTCTGGTTCAGCTACAAGGACAGCATCGATGAAACTGCTCAGCGCCCTTGATGCCCTGTTTCTCCATCTGGAGACCGCCGAGCAGCCGATGCATGTGGGTGCCCTGCACCTGCTCGAGTTGCCCGGTGGGTACCAGGGCGACTATTTCGACGATTTGCGCAGACACTGGCAGGGGCGGTTGCACCTGGCCCCGGTCTTTCACCGGCGGCTGGTGACCATGCCGCTGGCGCTGAGCAATCCGGCCTGGGTGCTCGAGACGGATGTCGACCTGGACTGGCATCTGCAGCGGGTCAGGTTGCAGCGCCCAGGCAACACCCGCCAGCTCGATGCCTTCGTCGCACAGGTCCATGCCGAATTGCTGCCCCGCGACCGGCCGCTGTGGCGCGCCTGGCTGATCGAGGGCCTGCCCGGCGGCCAGAAGGCCTTCTATGCCAAGTTCCATCATGCCGCCCTGGACGGACAAGGCGGTGTGGCGCTGGCCAAGGCCCTGCTCGACCTCAGCCCCAAGCCGCCGGCGCGGGCCGCCAGAGCAGCCGGCGCAACTCTTGCAGGCCCTCCAGACCCCGATCAGGCATCCGCGACAAGCTTGCTGGGCGCCTCGCTGCGCGGACTGCTCGGTCAGTACGGCGCCCTGCTGCGGGCCACACCGCAAATGGGTGCCAGCCTGGGCCAGTTGATCGGCACAAGGCTGCGCGCCGCAAGCAGCGACCAGGCGACAGGCGCAGCGGGCGGGTACAAGACAGGGCCCGGATCGATCATCGCGAGTTGGCCGGACCGACTGCTGGACGGTGTCCGGGGGCTGCTCGCACCGCGCACCCGGCTGAACGTGGCGATCGATGCGCCGCGCAGCTTTGCCACCCTGAGACTGCCGATGGCCCAGGCGCGCCAGATCGGTCGGGACGCGGGCGGCTCACTCAACGATGTGGTGCTGGCCGTCATCAGTGGCGGATTGCGGCGCTACCTTCTGACCCACCATGATCTGCCGGATCGGCCACTGGTCTGCGCGATGCCGGTCAGCCTGCGCAGCGCCCCCCACGAAGACGCCCGCCAGATCGGCAACCAGACCTCGATGGTCCTGACGCCACTGGCCACCGATGTCGATGATCCGCTCGAGCAGCTGGCCGCGATCATCCGGGGGACGCACAAGGCCAAGCAAGTGTCGGGGGCCATGAAGAGTGGCATGCCCACCGACCTTCCCTCGCTGGGCCTGCCCTGGCTGCTGACCGGCCTGACCCGGCTCTACACCCGCAGCCGGCTGGCCGATCGCATCCCTCCGGTGGCCAACGTGATCATCTCGAATGTGCCGGGGCCGGCGATGCCCCTGTACCTGGCAGGCGCCCGTGTCACGGCCTGTCATCCGGTGTCGATCGTCGTGCATGGCATCGCCCTGAACATCACGCTGGAGAGCTACGACGGCCATCTGGACTTCGGATTGATCGCCTGCGCCCGGGCCGTGCCCGATGTGGCGGTGCTGGCCCGGTTTCTAGAGCAAGCCTTCGAGGAATTGACGGTACACTGGGCTGCAAACACCGGTCACACCGCGCCGGTGCCTGCCGCCAAGCCCCAGCAGGTCGCTGTCCAGAATGCCCAGAAAGTCCACGCCCCCCGAACGCCGAAGGCCCGCACGCAACGCCGCCCAGGAACTGCTTGAGGACCCGCTGGTCAGTCCTTTCGACAACGCTTTCGTCCATCATCCCATGCAGGCCGCGCGCTCGGCCTTGCATGGCCTGCGCCCGCCGGGCCTGGTCAAGCTGGCCCTGGAGGCACGCAGCCCCTGGGAGCATGCCGGCGCGCTGGCCTCTTGGCCGCTGCTGCGCCTGGCACCGCGTGGGGACGGTCATTGCGTGCTGGTGCTACCGGGCTTTGTCGCCGGGGATGGTTCGACCTTCCTGCTGCGCCAGTACCTGACCGAGCGCGGCTATCAGGCTGTCGGCTGGCAGCAGGGCCGCAATCTCGGCCCTCGTCCCGAGGTGCTCGAGTCGACGCTGGACCTGCTGCAGCAACTGCACCGCGACAGCGGCCGCAAGGTAAGCATCGTGGGCTGGAGTCTGGGCGGCATCTATGCCCGTGAAATCGCCAAGCTGGCGCCGGCAGCGGTGCGCACCGTCATCAGCCTGGGCTCGCCTTTCGCAGGGCCCGGCCACAGCACCAACGCCTGGTGGCTGTTCAAGGTGTTCAACCCGGCGCATGGCCATGTCGATGCCGACGTCGCGCTGCTGGCCGAGCCGCCTCCGGTGCCGACCACCGCCCTGTACAGCCGCAGCGATGGGGTCGTCCCCTGGCAGGGCGCCTGTCACGATGAGGCGCAACTGGCGCAGCGCACCGACATCGAGAACATCGAGGTCGAGGTCAGTCATGTCGGGATGGGTGCGCACCCCCTGGTCCTGCTGGCACTGGCTGACCGGCTGTCCCAGCCCGAGGGGCAATGGCAACGCTTTTCCCGGGAGGGCTGGCGTCGCTGGGCCTACCGCGACCCGTCGCGTCCGCGCGGCTTTTTCTGACCCACTTTCCCTGAAAGGTTACCCATGGCCCAATACGCCGCCAATGGCATCACCCTGGAGGCCGAAACCTTCGGCAACCCCGCCGACCCGGCCCTGCTGCTCATCATGGGGCTGGGCATGCAGCTGACGGCCTGGCCCGATCCCTTCTGCCAGATGCTGGTGGCGCAGGGCTTTCACGTCATCCGCTTCGACAATCGGGATGTCGGACTGTCCACAGACTTCGAGCACCATGGACGACCGGCCCTGCCGATGGCCTTCTTCAAGAAATTCATCGGCCTGACGCCGCGCTCGGATTACTCGCTGGAGGACATGGCCCGCGACGCGGTCGGCCTGCTCGATGCCCTGGGGATCGACAAGGCGCACGTGGTCGGGGCCTCGATGGGCGGCATGATCGCGCAGACCCTGGCCATCCATCATCCCGCGCGCCTGCTCAGCATGACTTCGATCATGTCCACCACCGGGGCGCGCGGCCTGCCGATGCCACATCCGCAAGCCCGCAAGGCCTTGATGGAACCGCCACCCAAGGGTGCCCACCCGGGCACCGAAGAAGGCCTGAACCGGCTGGTCGACCAGTATGTGCGCACCTTCTCGGTCATAGGCTCCAAGCCCTACCTGCCCAGCAACGACGTCGAGATGCAGATGCTGCGTGACCGGCTGGCGGGCAATCTGCGGCGCAGCTACAAGCCCTGGGGGGTGGCCCGACAGATGAATGCCATCCTGGCCAGCCCGGACCGCACGCCAGGTCTGGGCAAGGTGAAGATCCCGACCTTGGTCATCCATGGCCGCGATGATCCGCTCGTACCCCTGGCCTGCGGCCAGGCCACCGCCAAGGCCGTGCCGGGTGCACGGCTGGAAGTCATCGACGGCATGGGGCATGACCTGCCGGAGCCGCTGTGGCCGCGCATCACCGGACAGATTGCGGCCCATGCCAAAGCGGCGGCACACCACACTAGATGATCGGCGGCAGCGGCCGATACTTGTCCAGGCCGCTGCGATAGGCCTGCGCCAGGGCCACGAAGCGGCGCCAGCGCTCGGCTGGAACACCCCCTTCGAGCAGCACTGACGGACAGGCCTTGCGGGCGCCCTCGGGCGGACGCGGCCAGTGCTGGTGCGGCACCACACGGGCGGCAGGGATGTCATGCTGGCGCATCAGGCGAGCCACCAGGAAGGCGCTGCGGTGCAATACCTGGGCCGGTGTCATGCCTTCGCCGGCCGCCATTTCGACGGCCACGCTCTCACGATTGCCCGGCCCCTGGAAATCCGCATGATCAGCCTGTTCATTGACCGGCAGATGCTGCACCACACGGTTGGCATCCACGGTGAAATGCCAGCTGACATAGCCGGTACGGCTGTTCGGATCCTCGCTGCGCAAGCCGCGCATCAGCACCTGGCCATGCATCAGAGCATCGCCCTGGCTGAGGCTGTGCACGGTGATGTGACGCGGCACCAGGGTGCGCTGCGGCTGGCGCCAGGGGCGATCCAGGGGAATCAGCAATTCATCGATGAGGGCCAGGGCCGACCAACGCATCGGCGGCAGGGGCTCGCCAGGCACCTCCCAGGGCGCTGCAGCGCCAGGGGATGCCGCCTGGGCGGCTTGCAGCGGGCGAAGAGGCAACACGGACGAGGCCAGCAGCAAGGCTGCAGCCGGTCCGGAGCGGTTCAGCAGACGGCGCCGGGGCGCCATGGGCGCAGAGTCGTTCATCACAAGGGCAGGCTTCATCGGAGGCAATTCGGCAGGCCGGCATGATATACCGGGCGGGCCAGCAGAAAAAGAGGCGGCGCAGGCGTGGCGCCGCCCGCTCAAGCCGCCTCGAGTTTGGCCACTGACAGGGCCAACCACTTGATGCCGGCCTTGCCAAAGTTGACCTGGACGCGGGCGTCCTGACCCTGCCCTTCGATGTTGATGATCACGCCCTCGCCAAACTTGGCGTGGCTGACATTCTGGCCGATGCGAAAGGCGATGCCACGGTCGAATTTTCGGGCCGCCGGATCGGGGCGCGAGGCCGGCTCTGCGCCTGCGTAGCCCAGGGTGGCCGCACGACTGCCCTGCCATCCGAGACCCCGGCCGGCACCGTCGAGGAAATCCCCGCCCCAGTCCCCCAGGGGCTGGGTACGGGTGCGCGGCGTGAGCCACTTGAGGGCGTCCTCGGGCAACTCGTCGATGAAGCGCGACTTCAGGCTGTAGCGGGTCTGGCCATGCAGCATGCGGGTGTTGGAGAACGAGATGTACAGGCGCTTGCGGGCCCGCGTGATCGCCACATACATCAGGCGTCGCTCTTCTTCGAGGCCATCGGCCTCGGCCACCGAATTTTCGTGCGGAAACAGGCCTTCCTCGACCCCGGTGATGAAGACGGCGTCAAATTCCAGGCCCTTGGCCGAGTGGATCGTCATCAATTGCAGGGCATCGCTGCCCTCGCTGGCCTGATTGTCGCCGGCCTCGAGTGAGGCGTGGCTCAGGAAACCGACCAGGGGCGTCATCTGTACCGGTGTGCCGGGGGCCATGAGGTCGGCCTCGGGCCCCTGCGCTGCGGGGGCATCGCCCGTCGGCGGGGCGCTGGCCGCCGATACCCCGAGATTGGCCGGCACATCCAGGCCCACGCCCTCCTCGCCCAGGTAGGCGGCGGCCGCGTTGACGAGTTCCTTCAGGTTCTCGATGCGTTCCTGGCCCTCTTTTTCCTTGGCGTAGAAGTCCTGCAGGGTACTGCGCTCAATGATCACCGAGACCATCTCGGGCAGGGTGAGCGACTGGGTCTCAAAGCGCAGGCTTTCGATCAGCTTGACGAAGCCCTGGATCTTGGCCGCTGCCGCGCCGCTGAGCGCACCGGCGGCCGCATACAGGCTGCCCCCCCGCTGACGGGCCAGGTCCTGCAACTGCTCGAGGGAGCGGGCACCGATGCCACGGGCCGGGAAGTTGACGACGCGCAGGAAGGCGCCGTCATCGTTGGGGTTCTCCATCAGGCGCAGGTAGGCCAGCGCATGCTTGACCTCGGCACGCTCGAAAAAGCGCAGCCCGCCATAGACCCGGTAAGGAATGCCGGCCGAAAACAAGGCGTGCTCGAGCACCCGCGACTGGGCATTGGAGCGGTACAGGATAGCCACATCCTTGCGCATCATGCCCTCGCCAATCAGACCGCGCACCTCCTCGAGCAGCCAGTGCGCCTCCTGGCCATCGGTCATGGCCTCGTAGACGCGCACCGGCTCGCCATGACCGGCATCGGTCCACAGGTCCTTGCCCAGGCGGTTCTCGTTGTGACCGATCAGCGCATTGGCGCAATTGAGGATGTGACCATGCGAGCGGTAGTTCTGCTCCAGCTTGATCAGGTTCTGCACCTGGAACTCGCGCTCGAAGGCGCCCATGTTGGCGACATTGGCACCGCGAAAGGCATAGATGCTCTGGTCGTCGTCGCCCACCGCAAAGATCGCACTGGGGGCGCCCTGCGGCCGGCCATCAGGACCGGCGGGCGGGCTGGCCAGCAGCTTGAGCCATTTGTACTGCAGCACATTGGTGTCCTGGAACTCATCGACCAGGATGTGCCGGAAGCGCGCCTGGTAGTGCTCACGCAAAGGCTGGTTGCGCGACAGCAATTCATAGCTGCGCAACATCAGCTCGGCAAAATCGACCACGCCTTCGCGCTGGCATTGGTCGTCATACGCGGCATAGAGTTCGACGAACTTGCGGTTGTACTCGTCGTTGACATCGACCTGCCCGGCGCGCAGGCCTTCTTCCTTGCAGCCGTTGATGAAGTACATCAGGTTCTTGGGCGGGTACTTTTCATCGTCGACATTCAGGCCCTTGAGCAGGCGCTTGATGGCACTGAGCTGATCGGCCGAGTCGAGGATCTGGAAGGTTTGCGGTAGGGCGGCATCGCGATGATGCGTGCGCAGCAGCCGGTTGCACAGGCCGTGAAAGGTGCCGATCCACATGCCGCGCACATTGATGGGCAGCATCGCCGACAGGCGCGTCAGCATCTCCTTGGCGGCCTTGTTGGTGAAGGTGACCGCCAGCACGCCGGCGGGCGACACCTGCCCGGTGGAGATCAGCCAGGCGATGCGGGTGGTCAGCACACGGGTCTTGCCGGAACCGGCCCCGGCCAGGATCAGTGCGTGCTGCGCAGGCAGCGTGACCGCGGCGAGCTGGGGCTCGTTCAGGTTCGACAGGAGTTTGGACATGCTGTAATTTTACACAGTGCTGTCCGGTTCTCGCTAAACTAGCGCCACTCACAAACATCCCCTGCATGCCCATGATCATCCGCCCCAAGGTGAAAGGCTTCATCTGCACCACGGCCCACCCGGCCGGCTGCGCAGCCAACGTCCGCGAACAAATCGACTTCGTCCGGCAACACGGGCGTATCGCGAATGCGCCGCAGCGCGTGCTGGTGATCGGCGCCTCCACCGGCTACGGCCTGGCCTCGCGCATCACCGCCGCCTTTGGCGGTGGCGCCCGCACCCTCGGCGTCTTTTTCGAAAAGCCGGCCTCCGGCGCACGCACCGCCTCGGCGGGCTGGTACAACGCCGCCGCCTTCCAGAAGGCCGCCGAGGACGCCGGCCTGTATGCCCGCAACATCAATGGCGACGCCTTCTCGCATGCGGTCAAGGCGGCCACCGTCGAGGCGATCAAGGCCGACATGGGCCAGGTCGACCTGGTCATCTACAGCCTGGCCTCACCGCGCCGTGTCCATCCCGACACTGGCGTGGTCTACAACTCGGTGCTGCGCCCGATTGGTCGCCCGATCGAGCAGACCGGCATCGACACCGACAAGGCCGTGCTCAAGACCTTCTCGATCCCGCCGGCCACGCAGGAAGAGATCGACAACACGGTGGCCGTGATGGGGGGTGATGACTGGTCGCGCTGGATGCATGCGCTGTCGGCCGGTGGCGTGCTGGCCCCCGGCTGCAAGAGCACCACCTTCACCTACATTGGCGACCGGATCAACCGGGACATCTACTGGGACGGCACCATCGGAGCCGCCAAGCAGGACCTGGACCGGGTGGCAGGCCTGCTGCGCGGCGAAGGCTTCGAGGCCTCGGTCTCGGTGCTCAAGGCCGTGGTCACCCAGGCAAGCGCCGCGATTCCGGCCATGCCGCTGTATCTGGCCCTGTTGTTCAAGGTCATGAAGGATGGCGGCAGCCACGAGGGCTGCATCCAGCAGGCCTGGCGCCTGTTCGGTGAATGCCTGTACAGCGCGACGCCGCGTCGCGACGAGCAGGGGCGCTACCGGGTCGACGAGAAGGAACTCGATCGCGCCGTGCAGGCCGAGGTCGAACGCCTGTGGCCGCTGGTCACCAACGAGAACCTGGACGAGCTCTCCGATTTTCGTGGCTTCAAGGCCGAGTTCCTCAAGCTGTTCGGCTTCGGCGTGCCCGGGGTCGATTACGAGGCCGAGGTCGACGAGCAGGCCAGCATCGGCAGTCTCACCGATCTGACGGCCTGAGCAGCATGCGTACGGGTCTGGCCGCGCGGCTGGGCACCGCCGCCCTGCTCGGCGCAGCGCTGGCATTTGCTGGCACGACCCGAGCCGCGCCGCGCGACGAGGTGCGCGTCTACACCGACAGCATCGAGGGTCGCGGCAAATGGGGGCTCGAGCTGCATTTCAACAGCATGCCGCGCCCGCGCATCAGCACCGTCATACCGGGAGAGCCGCGACCGGCAAGCGGCCTGGTGGTCACGCCGGAGCTGTCGTATGGCCTGAGCGATGCGGTGGAAATCGAATTTGGTTTCATGCTGCCCTCGGTACGGCTGGACGATGGCTCGAGCCTGCAGGTGGTGCCCCATGCGCGCATCAAATGGATGCCGCGGCGAGCGCAGCCCCAGGGCGCGCAAGGCGACTGGTTCTGGGGCTCGGTGCTGGAATGGTCTCCCAGCCCGTACCGGCGCGGCGTGAGCAACGAGGATGCCGCCAGCCATCTGGCCCTGCGGCCCATCATCGGCTGGCGCGATGCGCGCTGGCTGGTTGCCGCCAACCTGCTCCTCGAGTGGCCCCTGGGTCTGCGCAATCCGGCCGCCAGCGACGTGCGACGCCCGGAGGTCGCCCCGTCCCTCAAGCTGCTTCGCAGCTACAGCGACCGCTTTGCCACCGGCCTGGAATACCATGGCGAATGGGGCTCGGCCCGGCGCCTGCTGCCTTCAGGCGAGCAGGCCCACACGCTGTACTGGATCGTCGAGCGACGCACGCCGTTCTGGATGAGCTTCGGGATTGGCCATGGGCTGAACCGCAACGCCGGCGGACTGAGCATCAAGGGAAGCCTGGAAATTCCGCTCGACTGAGGCCTGTTCGGCGGAGCCGGCTCACTTCCGGCGCGCAGCCGCCAGTTGCGCCTGCAGCGCATCGATGCGCTGGTGGTTGTCCTCCGAACCGATGTAGCTGCGGAACAACCACTCCTGCATGCGCATGCCAGTGTCCAGATCCTGATGCAGGATCTGGTTGGACAAGCGCTTGGACTCGACCAGTACCGTACGGTCGGAACTGGCCATGTCGCGGGCAATGGCGGCCACCGATGCAAGAAGCTCGCCCTCGGGAAACACCTTGCTGACATAGCCCATGGCCAGCGCCTCGTCGGCGCCATACAACCGGCCGCTCAGGGCCACTTCCTTGGCGCGTCCCAGGCCGATGATGCGCCACAACGGGTCCATGATCGGTGTCATGCCCAGCGGCACTTCGCGCTGACCGAATTTGGCGCGCATCGAGGCATAGCGGATGTCGCACATCATGGTCAGATCAAAACCCCCAGCGATGGCTGCGCCGCCCACCGCGCAGATCACGGGCACATCGCAGAACAGGATGGCGCGGTAGGCCCGATGAAACAAGGCGGTGTAGCTTTCATTGCTGACCTTCTCGAGCTTGCGGATCTCATTGAGGTCGAAGCCGGCTGAAAAGTAGCGCTCACCGCCGGTAAAGACCACGACATGCACATCGGTGCGCTGCGACAGCTCGGTGAAAAGCGCGGTCACCTCCTCCAGCACATAGGGGGCCAGCGCATTGCCCTTGTCAGGACGATGCAGGGTGACGGTCGCGACGCGATCGGCCACCGCCAGTTGCAGGTATTGGTAGTCCATGGGGCTTATTCCTCGGTGATCTTGGCGAATTCGACGATCTTGCGCACCTTGGCGCTCTCGCTGGCGATGTACCCGCCGGCATCGACTGTGGCCGGCACCACCGTGCCGCCGCTTTCCTCGAACTTGCGCCGCACCTCGGGCTGCTGCAACACATCCATCAAGGCCTTGTGCAGGCGCTGGTTCACCGCATCAGGCAGTCGCGCCGGCCCGAGCAATGCAAACCAGGAGCTGAGTTCCACGCCCTTGAGGCGCGGATGCTCGGACAGGGCCGGCACATTGGGCGTGAGCGCCGAGCGAGCCTTCTCGGTGGTGCCCAGCGCGATCACCTTGCCCGCCTTGATCTGCGGCAGGCCGCTGGACAGCACATAGACCGCATACTCGATGTTCTCGCCGATCAGGTCGCTGGTCAGCGGTGCCACCCCCCGATACGGGATATGGGTCATGAAGATGCCGGCTTCCTTCTTGACCAGTTCGCCCGCCAGATGCAACGCCGTGCCCACGCCCGAGCTGCCGTAGCTGAAGCGTCCCGGATTGGCCCTGGCCTTGGCCACGAATTCGTCCAGGTTTTTCACCTTGGCCTTGGGGCCGGCCACCAGCACCATGGGCTGGGTGGAGATCAGGCCGATCGGCGTGAAGTCGCTGGTGTTGTACTTGGTGCTGGGCGCAATCTGCTTGCGGATCACCAGTTCATTGTTGGCAGCCACCAGCAGGGTATAGCCATCGGGGCGGGCATCGACGACCTTCTGGGCCCCCAAGGCACCACCGGCGCCACCGATGTTCTCGATCACAACCGGCACACCCAGTCGCCGGGACAATTCCGGAGCGATGATGCGTGCGGTCAGGTCGGTGCTGCCGCCCGGGGGGTAGCCCACCACCAGCGTCACCGGCTTGTTGGGATAGGCCTCCTGGGCCACCGCCAAGGGCATCAGGCCAAAACCTGCCGCGAGCGCGAACCCACCCGCCAGCGCACTGCGGCGCAAAGCTTGGAACATGATCAAGCCGCTCCGGTCAGAGGTGCTCGTAGGTGCCGGGCAGCAGGATGGAGGTGTCCACCTTGCGCACGTCTTTCAGGCCGCAGAAGGCCATGGTCAGGTCGAGTTCCTTGTGGATGATCTCGAGCGCCCTGGTAACACCGGCCTCGCCCATCGCTCCCAGCCCATACAGGAAGGCGCGGCCGATGTAAGTGCCCTTGGCTCCCAATGCAATCGACTTGATGACATCCTGACCGCTGCGGATGCCGCCGTCGATGTGCACCTCGATCTTGTCGCCCACCGCCCTGGCAATCGAGGGCAAGGCATTGATCGAGGACTGCGCCCCATCGAGCTGACGGCCGCCATGGTTGGAGACGATGATGGCATCGGCACCGGTATTGACCGCCAGTTGCGCATCCTCGGCGTCCAGGATGCCCTTGAGGATGAGCTTGCCACCCCAGCGCTTCTTGATCCATTCGACGTCATTCCAATTCAGCGCCGGATCGAACTGCTGGGCCGTCCAGGACGAGAGCGAGGACATGTCGCTGACGCTCTTGGCATGGCCGACGATGTTGCCAAAGCTGCGCCGCGAGGTGCCGAGCATGCCCATGCACCAGCGCGGCTTGGTCATCATGTTGAGGATGTTGGCGATGGTCAGCTTCGGGGGCGCCGACAGGCCATTTTTCAGGTCCTTGTGGCGCTGGCCCAGGATCTGCAGATCAAGCGTGAGCACCAGCGCATCGCAGCCTGCCGCCTTGGCACGGTCGATCAAGGCTTCGATGAACTCGCGGTCCTTCATCACATACAGTTGGAACCAGAATGGCTTGCTGGTATGGGCCTTGATGTCCTCGATCGAACAGATGCTCATCGTCGACAGCGTGAAGGGGATGCCGAACTTCTCGGCCGCCTTGGCCGCCAGGATCTCGCCATCGGCATGCTGCATGCCGGTCAGCCCGGTCGGGGCGATCGCCACCGGCATGGCCACCTCGCGGCCGATCATGGTGCTGCGCACCGAGCGGTTTTCCATGTTGACCGCCACCCGCTGACGGAACTTGATGCCCTGGAAATCGGACTCGTTGGCGCGGTAGGTGCCCTCGGTCCAGGCGCCCGAGTCGGCGTAGTCGTAGAACATGCGCGGCACGCGCTTTTCGGCCAGTTGGCGCAGGTCTTCGATGCAGGTGATGACGGGGGGCATGGGAACTCCTCTGGGGCAATGCCGACAATTATAGGGAGGAGTCCGCCTCGGAGCACCGGGCATCTTCAAGGCTGGCGGGAATGCTGGCAGTTGCCCGGCCTGTTCAATGGGATGCGCCCGAGCCCCCGAGGAATCGGCCCAATGCCACATGACAGGCCAGCCCCACAAGAATGGCCCACTCGAGTGAGATGGTCACCGTCAGTACCGCCGTCAGCAGATAGACCCAGAAATCGGCTCGATGCGCTTTCCAGGCCTCACGGGGGAAGTGCCAGTCAATCAGCGTCCAGGCCACCATGATCAGCAAGGCCGCGATGCAGGCGATGGGCAGATACCTGAACAAGGGCGCCACAAAAAGCAACATCACCATCAGAAGTACACCCGCACTGATGGCCGCCAGCGGCGTGCGAGCCCCGGCCTCGACATTGATGCCCGAACGGTTGAAGGAGCCTGAAGCCGGGTATGAGGAAAAAAATGCGCCCGCCAGATTGGCAAACCCCTGACCGATCATTTCCTGCCGGGAGTCCAGGAGCTGTCCGCTGCGCAGGGCGTAGGCACGGGCAATCGACATCGCCTCGGTCAGGGCAAGCAGGGTCATGACCAGAGCCGGCATGATCAGCTTCAACCAGTCTGCCGGTGTACTGGAAGGTACCGACCACGGCGGAAGCGCACTGGGAAAGGATTCCACCGTGCGAAGGTTGAACAACGAGGGCAACCACGTGCGGCCCAGGACATAGACCAGGGTCCCCACGACAACGGCACTGAGCATGTACGGGATCACCGTTTTGATCCGACGTCCCAGCACGCAGGCGGCAAAGGTCACTGCGGCCACAAAAACCGAAGGCCAGTGGATCGCGCCGGCCTGGGCTACCAGTTCGCGCAGATTGGCCAGCACGCCGCGCCCGCGCGGGAAATCGAGCCCGAAGAAGTTGCCGATCTGGCTGTTGGCGATCAGCACCGCAGCACCAGTGGTAAAGCCCACGATGACACTGTGGGGCACCTTGTCGACCCACTTGGCCAGGCCCGAGAAGGCGGCGGCCAGTTGAAGCAGACCGACCATGAAGGTGAGCGTCAGCACCAGCTCAACATAGCGCGGCGAGCCGGCTGCGGCCAGCGGTGCCACCAGGGCCAGCGTGGTCAGCGAGATCGCATTGGCCGGCCCGGTCACCATCTGGCGACTGGAGCCGAAAAAAGCGGCGATGATGCAGGGGATCATCGCGGTGTACAGACCATACTGCGGCGGCATGCCGGCCAGGTGTGCGAAGGCCACGCCCTGTGGCAGCACCACCACCGCACCGGTCAGGCCGGCCAGCAGGTCGGCGCGCAGCGTGCCCCTTTCCTTGAGCGCCGGCCACCAGGCCCGCGCAGGCAGTCGATCAAACACCCGGCCGTCCGTGATAAAGCTGGACCACATGACGGGCCTGGGCAAAGAACATCCAGCGCTCGCACAGCAACCCGACGAGACAAGAAAGCCCGGCCAGCGCCGCCCACTGCGGCGCCAGCGCGATGATCAGGGCCGGCACCACGAAGGCCAGCAGCCACATGGCGGTCAGTACGGTCTGGGCCCGCTCGCGCGCCACCTCGAACATGAACTCATGGGTCAGGAAGGTACCAGCCGAATGCCCCACATCGAGCAGGCGCACCTGGCCGGCCTGCTGCTTGCGCAGCGGCTGCAAGGCCGCGTTGATGTCATGCTGATGGGCCTTGCCCTCGCCGAAACGCAGCAGGTAGCTGAGCTTGAGCAGCGCCCCCAGCACCAGGAACACCAGGGCCAGCGGCGCGGCGAAAGGCCGGGCCTGGGGCACGAAGGCCAGCATGATCACCGCGCCGGACATCAGCCCGAACAGCGGATAGGCCAGGCGCGTCTGCCAGTTGTGCCAGCGCGGGATGGTCTTGAGGCAGGCATAGATCATCGCGGTACTGTACAGCGTCGCCAAGGCCAGCAGCGCCAGCACGGCACCAAGCAGCGACACCAGCGGCTGCACTTGCGCGTGCACCGCCCACAGGAACACGGCGGCCAGCGGATAGAGCAGCACCGCCAGCACGCCCTCGCGCGACAGCCAGGAGGTGCGGAACTGCGACAGCGCCCGCCAGGCGTTCTTGCGGTTGGCCAGGTGCAGGGTCGAGGAGATCAGGCCGGCCGTGATCAGCAAAGCTGCGGCGAAAGCGCCCGTCCACCATTGCGGCGAGGCCGTGCCAGCATGCG
>JAPOKJ010000142.1 GCA_029977705.1 Burkholderiales bacterium
ATGTAGGCTCAGGCCTGGACGTATTCCGCGATCTCGACCAGATTGCCGTCCGGGTCGCGGAAATACAGCGAATTGAGCGGACCGAGGGCGCCACGGCGCGGCACCGGACCGGCCTCGAGCGCGATGCCCTCGGCATTCAAGTGCGCCAGCACCTGGGCAATCGGTACCGCCGAGATCAGGCAGAAGTCGCCCGAACCGAGAGTGGGCACGCGTGCCTTGGTCGGGGTCTCGGTGGCGGCATCCTGCAGGTTGATCTTCTGGTTGCCAAACAGCAGGGCGTGGCGTGGTTGTCCCTCCGGTCCGCGGAAGAACTCGCGGGTCATGCCCAGGGCTCGCTCATAGAACTGGGTGGTGGCCTCGATGTTGGTGACGGTGAGCACCAGGTGATCGATGCGGGCGGCGAAACAGGGACGGGTGGACAAGACGGACTCCGCAGGCAGGAACGAAAGCTCTCCAGTATATCGGTGCGGGGCATCCGGACCCGAACCGTCAGGCATTGCAAAAAAGCGCACGGCGGGACCCGGCCGATCCTGATTCTGGCTTAGGCTACGGATTCCCGAAACCCACCCGGCCGTAGCCGTTCAATCCAACATGTTTACCGTCGAAAAAGTGACCGAGTTTCTCAGCACCACCGGTCTCGAGGTGGCCACCAAAGTCCTGGCGGCGCTCGCCTTCTGGATCATCGGCCGATGGTTGATCGGCAAGGTGGTGCAACTGGTGCAGGGCATCATGGGCCGCAACCAGATCGATCCGACCCTGACCAAGTACCTGGGCTCGATCATTGCCGTCTTGTTGAACATCGTGCTGGTGATCGGCATTCTGGGCTATTTCGGCATCCAGACCACCTCGTTTGCCGCCCTGCTGGCGGGTGCCGGCCTGGCAGTGGGCGCTGCCTGGAGCGGCTTGCTCGCGCATTTCGCCGCGGGTGCCTTCATGCTGGTGCTGCGTCCCTTCAAGGTCGGTGATTTCGTGTCTGCTGGCGGTGTGACCGGCACCATCGTCGAGCTGGGGTTGTTCGGGACCACCATCCTGACCCCTGACAACGTGCGCACCATTGTCGGCAACAACAAGATCTTCTCGGACACCATCCAGAACTTCAGCGCCATGCCGGTGCGCCGGGTCGAGCGCACCGCGCAGTTGGCCAACGGCGTGGACCCGATCGCGGCGATTGCCAAGTTCCGGGCGGCCGTTGTGGCGATTCCGAATGTGGCCACCGATCCGGCCCCCGAGGTCGACCTGCTCGATTTCAAGCTGGAAGGTCCGGTGATCTCGATCCGCCCCTACACCCACAATGACCATTACTGGCAGGTGTACTTTGACACCAATGCCGCGATTGCCCGGGTCTGTGGCGAAAACGGCTGGCCGGTCCCGGCCGCCACCATCATCCGCAAGCAGGCTGCCTGACCCGGTTTCTGTGACTTTTTCCGCCGCTGGTCGGGCCAAGGCCCTGAACGGCGGCCGGTGATTACCGCGGGCCCGGCGCTTCGGTTTATAATCGGCCGCGTCCGAGGAGCGCTGCGACATCTGCTGCTGCACGATGCCAGGCTCGGACCGATCAACAACGGCGCTCTTTATGTTCAACCCCACAACATAAGGAGCCGACAGATGTCAGCCGTTCTCAAACCCGCCGTCTTCAACGACTATCAGGTCGCCGACCTGAAGCTGGCCGACTTCGGCCGCAAGGAAATCACCATCGCCGAGACCGAGATGCCCGGTCTCATGGCGATCCGTGAGGAATTCAAGGCCAGCCAGCCGCTCAAGGGCGCGCGCATCACCGGCTCGCTGCACATGACCATCCAGACCGCGGTGCTCATCGAGACCCTCGTGGAGCTGGGCGCCCAGGTGCGCTGGGCCTCCTGCAACATCTTCTCGACCCAGGACCACGCGGCCGCCGCGATTGCTGCAAGCGGCATCCCGGTCTATGCCTACAAGGGCGAGACCCTGACCGAGTACTGGGACTACACCCACAAGATCTTCGAATGGGCCGATGGTCAGCCCAGCAACATGATCCTGGATGATGGCGGCGATGCCACCTTGCTGCTGCATCTGGGCACCAAGGCCGCCAAGGACGCCTCGCTGCTGGCCAACCCGAAGAGCGAAGAGGAAACCGCCCTGTTTGCCGCCATCAAGGCGCAACTGGCCAAGGATCCCGGCTTCTACGAGCGCAACCTCAAGGCCGTGGTCGGTGTCACCGAAGAGACCACCACCGGCGTGCATCGCCTCTACGAGATGAGCCGCAAGGGCGAACTGGCCTTCCGCGCCATCAACGTCAATGACTCGGTCACCAAGAGCAAGTTCGACAACCTGTACGGTTGCCGCGAGTCCCTGGTCGATGCCATCAAGCGTGCCACCGACGTGATGATCGCGGGCAAAGTCGCCGTGGTCTGCGGATACGGCGATGTCGGCAAGGGCTCGGCACAGGCACTGCGCGCACTGTCGGCACAGGTCTGGGTCACTGAAATCGATCCTATCTGCGCACTGCAGGCAGCGATGGAAGGTTATCGGGTCG
>JAPOKJ010000105.1 GCA_029977705.1 Burkholderiales bacterium
CAAGCGTCGTGAGTGGGCCGCCTTCGACCTGTGGTATCCCGGATGGGCGCTGCGCGATGATTCGCGCGTGTTCTGCCTGGCGGGCCAGTCGGCCCTTGCCAGGGGGCAGGCCCTGCCCGAGGAAGCCGCCAATGCCCTGGCCGAAACCCGCAACCTGGGGGCCGAGTGCGGCGATCTGCTCGAGGCCCTGGCCAGTGCCGGTATCTTCAAGCAGGCCGACCTGACGCGCCGTCTGTATGAAGGCATCGAGGACAACGCGCCCGACACCATCCGCCGCACCGGCCTGCTGCTGGGGCTCGATGCCGCATCGATCGACACCGCACTGAACCGTCCGGCCAAGGGGATCGAGGCCAAGGCAGGCTCGGAACTGCCGGTGATCGCGCTCAGTCGTCTGGCCCGTCAGGATGTCGATGCTGCCGTGCGCCGGCTCGAGGACCCCGGTCTTGCCCTGACGCCGGCCCAGACCAGCTTTGCCTGGTCCCAGATTGCTGCAGCAGCCATGCGCAAGCTGATGCCCGAGGCGCTTGACTGGACGCGCAAGGCGATGGCCCTGGCGCCTTCGCAGCCGCCTTATCACGGCGAGTCGCTGTCCTGGATGCTGCGTGCGGCGCTGCGTGCCCAGGACTGGAAACTGGTCTCGCAACTGTATGCCCGCCTGCCCACCGACATGAAGACGGACCCCACCTGGGTGTACTGGCAGGGGCGTGCACTCAAGGCCGCGCGCAAGACCGATGAGGCGCAGGCCTTGTGGAAGGGCATTGCCGGACAGCCGCATTTCTATGGGCAACTGGCGGCCGAGGAACTGGGCCAACTGACGGTATTCCCGCGTGAGGCCTGGAAGCCCTCCGAGGCGGAGATCCAGGAAGCTGCCCGCAATCCCGGCTTTGCCCGCGCCCTGAAGTTCTATGACCTTGGCCTTCGCCCCGAAGGTAACCGCGAATGGAATTACCAGTTGCGCGGCATGAACGACCGGCAACTGCTTTCGGCCGCGCAGTATGCCTGCCAGAAATCGATCCTCGATCGCTGTGTCAACACCGCCGACCGCACGGTCAGCGAGCACGACTGGTCCCTGCGTTTTCTGACGCCCTTTCGTGAGGCGCTGGTCAAGGAAGCCCAGGAACGCGATCTGGATCCGGCCTGGGTCTATGGCCTGATCCGCCAGGAATCCCGCTTCCTGATGGATGCGCGCTCATCGGTGGGGGCCAGCGGGCTGATGCAGATCATGCCAGCCACCGGTCGCTGGATCGCACGCAAGCTGGGCGTCAATGATTTCAAGCCCGAGCAGCTGGGTGACATGCAGTTGAACCTGCGCTTTGGCACCTTTTACCTGAAGTCGGTACTCGATGATCTTGATGGCTCCCCCGTGATGGCCTCGGCCGCTTACAACGCCGGACCGAACCGGCCGCGCCAGTGGCGTGTGAACCTGCCCGGTCCCGTCGAGGGCGCCATCTTTGCCGAGATCGTCCCCTTCACGGAAACCCGTGACTACGTCAAGAAAGTCCTGTCCAATGCGACCTTCTATGCGGCGATGTTCACCGGCAAGCCCCAGTCCCTGAAAGCCCGCCTGGGCCAGGTTGCGCCAAAGGCGCAGGCGCCCAGCGAACTGCCCTGACCCACTGGAACCCATGACCGCACAACGCATCCTCATCACCGGTGGCTCCGGCTTCATCGGCCGCGCCATCATCGCCCGTCTGGTCCGCCAGGGCCGCAAGGTCGTCGTGCCCACCCGTCGTCGCGAGGACACGCGCGCGCTCTGGCCCCTGCCCGGCGTCGAGATCGTGCAGGCCGACATCCATGGCGAGGGTGTGCCCGATGCCCTGCTCAAGGGTTGCGATGCCCTGATCCATCTGATCGGGATCCTGCATGGCCGGCCCGGCCGCGTTGCCGATCCTGCGCAACTGGGCGATGCCGGCGACCCTTACGGACCCGACTTCGGCGCGGTCCATGTGGCCCTGCCCAAGCGGCTGGCCGATGCAGCGGTGCGCCAGGGGGTGCGGCGCTTCCTGCACATGTCGGCCCTGGGTGCAGGTGCTTCCGACAAGCGGGCCCTGCCCTCGATGTACCTGCGCTCCAAGGCTGCCGGTGAGCAGCAGGTGCGCGACACCCTCGGACTGGACTGGACGGTGTTCAGGCCCTCGGTGGTGTTTGGTCCTGATGACCAGTTCCTCAACCTGTTTGCCCGCCTGCAGGCGATCTTGCCGGTGATGGCCCTGGCGCGTCCCCAGGCCCTGCTGCAGCCGGTCTATGTCGGCGATGTTGCCGATGCCTTTGTGAATGCGCTCGATGAACCGCGCTGCATCAGTCAGTGTTACGACCTGGCCGGCCCTAAGGTCTACAGCCTGAAGGCCCTGGTGCAATTGGCCGGACGCCTGTCCGGCCATCCGCGTGCGGTGCTGACCCTGCCTGATGCCCTGGGCCGGTTGCAGGCCCTGATGCTCGAGAAAATGCCCGGGCCGACCCTGATGTCGCGCGACAACTTCGATTCGCTGGCCTTGCCCAACACCAGTTCGACAGCGCCTGCGCCGGAGCTGGGCCTGCACCTGCATGCGCTCGAGGACATCGCGCCCGGCTATCTGGGCCCGATACGGGATGCGTTCGGGGTGGCCCGCGCCCGCGCCGGACGCTGAACCGGGCAGGGCGCAGGTGCGATGAAGATCTACTGCGTCGGAGGAGCGGTTCGCGACGAGTTGCTCGGCCTGCCGGTGCAGGATCGCGACTATGTGGTGGTCGGCGCCACGCCCGAGCAGTTGATCGCCCAGGGTTTCGTGCCGGTGGGCAAGGACTTTCCGGTCTTCCTGCATCCGCGCACCCATGATGAGTACGCGCTGGCGCGCACCGAGCGCAAGACGGGGCCCGGCTACAAGGGCTTTGCGGTCCATTTCGATCCTGGTGTCCGTCTCGAGGACGACCTGCTGCGGCGCGACCTGACCATCAATGCGATGGCGCGGGGCGAGGATGGCGCCCTGGTCGATCCCCATGGCGGCGAGGCGGACCTGAGGGCCCGCGTGCTGCGCCATGTCAGCGAGGCCTTCGTCGAGGATCCGGTCCGGGTGTTGCGACTGGCGCGCTTTGCGGCCCGCTTTGCCGACTTCAGCGTGGCGCCCGCCACCATGGCCCTGATGCAGCACATGGCTGCCGCCGGCGAACTGGAGGCCTTGGTGGCCGAGCGGGTCTGGCAGGAGATGGCCCGCGGCCTGATGGAGGCGCGCCCCTCGCGCATGTTTGAGGTGCTGCAGCAGGCCCATGCCCTGCCCATCCTGTCGCAAAGCCTGGCCCAGGCCTGGCAGCAGCCGGCCCTGGCGCGTCAGCTCGATGCCAGTGCCGCTCGTGGACAGGCGCTGGCGCAGCGCTTTGCGGTGCTCACCCATGATCTGGGCGAGAACCTGGAGGTATTCAGCCAGGCCTGGCGCGTGCCGGGCGAATGTCGCGACCTGGGCCTTTTGCTGGCTCGCGAGCGCGCGGCGCTGATGGCCGCCGCCCACCTGGAGGCCGGTCAGCTTGTCGGTCTGTACGAGCGCTGTGATGCGCGCCGCAAGCCGGAGCGCTTTGTCGCGCTGATCGATGCCGCACAGGTGATCGAGGCCTTTGATGACCAGGCCTTGCACCGGATGCTCGCAGCGCTGGAAACGCTCGACGAAGCGGCGATCGCGCGGGCCCAATCCCACCCGTCGCAGATCCGTGCGGCCATTCACGAGGCCCGGGTCAGGCGCGTCAGGGACTTGCCGCCGTCCTGAAGCCTGCGCCCCTGAAGCAGGCGCTCCTGAGGCAGGCCCTCCTAAAGCAGTCGCATCAGCAGGGCGCCAATGGCCGACAGCAGCAGGGTCGAGGTCAGCGGAATGGTGTAGTCCCGCCCGCGCAGCCGCAGCCGGAAATCACCTGGAAGGCGACCCAGCCCGAAACGGCCCAGCCAGGCGGACAGTCCCGAGAAGAGGAATAACGCCAGCACGGTGGCGATCAGCCATTTCACAGCAGCCGGCCTCCGGGCTCGAAGCCATGACTGGCATCGAGCAGGGCCTGTCGCATGGCAGGGTCTTCAGCCTTGACCCAGGCGATGGCCTTGAACAGTTCGCCCATCTCGGCCTCCGACAGCAGGCGTCCGACTGCCTGTGCCTGGCTGGCATAGGCAAGGCCCGCGTCGATCGGCTGGGCGGCCAGTCGCTCGAGCAAACCGTTATTCATCAGGAAGCGGGCCTGGTTGCAAAAGCCGGCCAGGTTCAGGCCAGCTTCGCCTGCGGCCGCGTCGATGGCCGTGAAATCGACATGCGCGGTCAGGTCCTGCGCGCCGATCTGCAAGAAGGGGTCGAACCCCACCTGATGGCGGTGATGACAGGCGAGGGTGCCGCGATCGCGCTGGCCGTGGTAGTACTCGCGCGCCGGAAAACCGTAGTCGAGCGTGAGCACCGCACCGGCTTGAAGGTGGCCGCCGAGCGTCCGGATCCAGGCCTGACCCTGCGCATGGACCTCGGAGACATAGGGCGCCGGCAGATCTTTCAGATCGGCATGGCCAGCACCTGTCAGGCTGCGGCGCACCAGGGCTTCAAAGTCGGATGTGGCCGGCCGGTCCTGCCAGCATGGCCCTGATTCGGACCAGGCGACACCGCGCTCGAACAGCTGCCCGCCATCCCAGTGGAACAGGTTTACCGGCATGGCATCGAGGACCTCATTGGCCAGCACCACGGCCTGCAACTGATCGGGCAGCCGGTCCAGCCAGTGCACCTTGCCCTGCTGGGTCGGGGACAGGGCCCTGAGCGTGTCGGCCTGCTGCTCGCGCAGGTTGCCCGACAACTCGATGATGTCGTAGCGCGTCACCGGTTGGCCCAGGCGCTCCAGCTCGTTGAGCACCTGGCTCGCCAGCTGGCCGGTACCAGCGCCGAATTCCACGAGATGCCCGGTGCCCGCCGCCTGCATCCAGGCGGCCAGCTGCCCGGCCACGCAGGCGCCAAACAGCGGCGAGAGCTCCGGTGCGGTCACGAAATCGCCGCCCGCGCCGAATTTGCGGGACGGCCCGCTGTAATAGCCCAGGCCCGGCGTGTACAGGGCCAATGCCATGAAGGCGTCGAAACCGATCCAGCCCTGGGCGGCCTCGATCCTGGCCTGGATCAGGGTCATCAGTTGCCGCGTCGCGTCCTCGGTAGAATGGGGACTTTCCATGCCGCCGACTATGCCACAAGCCCGTACCGTCCTCGTCACCGGCGCTGCCAAGCGCCTGGGGCGTGCGATCGCGCTCGAGATGGCGCGCGGCGGCTGGCAGGTGGCCCTGCATTACGGCCAGTCGCAGGACGAGGCCAGGGCCACAGCGGCCCAGATCGCCGCGCTGAACCCCTCGCATGGCGATGCCGTGGCCCTGTTCCAGGCCGACCTGGCCGATACCGCCTCGGTCCAGGCGCTGTTCGCCGCCGTGGTGGACCGCTTTGGCTCCGTGCAGGGGCTGGTCAACTCGGCCTCCCAATTCGAACACGATGATCCGCGCAGCTTCGATCCGGCACTGGCGCAGCGCCTGCATGCGGTCAATTGCGTGGCCCCCCTGCTGCTGACCCAGGCACTGCACCGCCATCTGGAAGGCCTCGCGTCAGCCCCGGGTCAGGCCGTGCAGGGCTCGGTGGTCAACCTGCTGGACCAGAAGCTGTGGAACCTGAATCCCGATTTTCTCTCCTACACCTTGTCCAAGGCCGCCCTGCAAAGCGCCACCACGATGATGGCGCAGGCCTTCGGCCCGGTGCTGCGGGTCTGTGGCGTGGCCCCGGGCCTGACCGAGCCCAGCTACCTGCAGGATCAGGCCGCCTTTGAGCGCACCCATCGCCTGTCACCGCTCGGCCGTTCGAGCCAGCCTGACGATGTGGCGCGCACTGTGCGCTTCGTGCTCGAGAACCCTTCCATGACCGGTACCCAGGTGCTGGTCGACGGCGGCCAGCATCTGATGCACCTGCCGCGCGACGTCAGCTTCCTTTGAACCATGCGACGCATCATTCTTGAAAAACTGCGGGTGCAGGCCAGTGTCGGCATCCTCGACCATGAGTTGCGCGCCAAGCAGCCCTTGGTGGTCTCGGTCACCCTCGAGTTGCCGCAGGCCGAGGCCCTGCCGGCCAGCGACGAGATCCATGAGGTGATGGACTACCGGCGCGTGCGCGATACCATCCTCGATGAGATCAACAAGGGCCATGTCAACCTGCTGGAGACCCTGGCCGGGCGCATCAGTGCCCGCCTGCTGCTGCTCAAGGGGGTCGAGAAGGTCACCCTGCGAGTCGACAAGCCCAGCATCTTTCCCGATTGCGACGGCATCGGCATCGAGGTCACCGATGCACGCCAGAAGCCCAGGACGCCATGACCCCCGAAAAGCTCGCCTTTGAACGCAACAAGCTGCACAAGCGCCTGCTGCGCCTGTCGGGCAAGGCGATCGCCGATTTCTCGATGATCGAGCCGGGCGACAAGGTCATGGTCTGCCTGTCGGGCGGCAAGGACAGCTATGCCCTGCTCGATCTGCTGCGCACCCATCGCGAGCGCGCACCCTTCGCGTTTTCGATCGTCGCCGTCAACCTGGACCAGAAGCAGCCCGGCTTTCCCGAGCACATCCTGCCCGACTACCTGCGCAGCCAGGGGGTGGATTTTCATATCGAGACCCAGGACACCTACAGCATCGTCACCCGCCTGATTCCCGAGGGCAAGACGCTGTGCTCGCTGTGCTCGCGCCTGCGGCGCGGCATCCTGTACCGGGTGGCCGATGAACTGGGCGCCACCAAGATCGCGCTCGGCCATCATCGCGATGACATTCTCGAGACCTTTTTCCTGAACCTGTTCTATGGCGGACAGATGAAGGGCATGCCGCCCAAGCTGATCTCCGATGACGGCAAGCACATCGTCATCCGGCCGCTGGCCTATGTCGAGGAATCCGACCTGCATGCCTATGCGCAGTGGCGCGACTTTCCGATCATCCCCTGCAACCTGTGCGGCTCGCAGGCCAACCTCAAGCGCCGCGAAGTCAAGCAGTTGATGCGCGACTGGGAAAAGCGTTTCCCGGGCCGGGTCGATCACATTTTTGCGGCGCTCGGACGGGTGACGCCTTCGCACCTGATGGATGCGCGGCACTACGACTTCAGGACGCTCGGCCAGGGACTGGCCGACCCGCAGGTCGAGGGTGACCGGCTCTTTGACCCCGACGCGTTGGCCTCCGATGCCCCTGAAGCCCAGGTGCAGCGCATCGATGTGCGATCCTTGCAGCGTCAGCGCTCCGCCTGACCCGAACTCACCGGACTGACCTCTTGCGCCAACTCGGATTCACTCGCCTGACCAAGATCATCTGGGTGGCGCTGCGTTACGGCCTGGATGAGGTGGCCGTCACCGGTGCCGCGGCCAGTACCGGCTCGGCGCTGTTCCTGCGCCTTGCCAAGATCCTGCGCCTGGGCCGCAAGCTCGATGCCCCGCGTGGCGTTCGCCTGCGCGAAGCCCTGGAAAGCCTGGGCCCGATCTTCGTCAAGTTCGGTCAGGTGCTGTCGACGCGTCGCGACCTGCTCGCGCCCGACATTGCCGACGAACTGGCCCGCCTGCAGGACCGCGTGCCGCCGTTTCCCGGCGACCAGGCGGTGGCCGAGATCGAGCGCGGCCTGCGCCGCAAGCTCGATGATGTCTTCGAAAGCTTCGACCGCGAGCCGATTGCCTCGGCCTCGATCGCCCAGGTCCACTTTGCCACCCTCAAGGGCGGCAAGCCGGTTGCAGTCAAGGTGCTGCGCCCGGACATGGCATCGGTCATCGATCGCGACCTGGCCATGCTGCGCACCGGTGCGCGGCTGCTGATCAAGGTGTCGGCCGATGGCCGGCGCCTCAAGCCGCTCGAGGTGATCGACGAGTTCGACACCTACCTGCATGACGAGCTCGACCTGGTCCGCGAGGCGGCCAATGCCAACCAGTTGCGCCGCAACTTCGAGGGCTCGAGCCTGCTCACCATCCCCGAGATGTACTGGGACCATTGCGCAGAGAACGTGATGGTGATGGAGCGGATGCATGGCATTCCGGTGGGGCGTACCGAAGAGTTGCTCAAGGCTGGCATCGACCTGAAAAAGCTCTCCCGGGATGGCGTCGAGGTGTTCTTCACCCAGGTGTTCCGGCATGGTTTCTTCCATGGCGACATGCATCCGGGCAACATCCTGGTGGGCGATGCCGGCCCCCTGTTCAACCGCTACATCGCGCTCGATTTCGGCATCGTCGGTACCCTGTCCGACTTCGACAAGAATTACCTGGCGCAAAACTTCCTGGCCTTCTTCCGGCGCGATTACCGGCGCGTGGCGCAACTGCATGTGGAAAGCGGCTGGGTTCCCGCCAACACCCGCATCGAGGCGCTCGAGGGCGCGGTGCGCGCCTGCTGCGAGCCGCACTTTGACCGGCCGCTCAAGGAGATCTCCCTGGGCATGGTGCTGATGCGGCTGTTCCAGGCCTCGCGCCGCTTCAATGTCGAGATCCAGCCGCAACTGGTGCTCCTGCAAAAGACCCTGCTCAATGTCGAGGGCCTGGGCCGCCAGCTCGACCCGGACCTGGACCTGTGGGTCACCGCCAAGCCGATTCTCGAGCGCTGGATGGAGGAGCAGATCGGCTGGCAGGGCCTGCAGGCCCATCTGGCCGACGAGGCGCCGCTCTGGGCGCGCCTGCTGCCGCAGATTCCCCGCCTGGCCCAGCAAGCCCTGCAGCGCGCAGCGCACGAGCCGCGCCGTGCCGACCTAGTGCCGGTGCTGGAAAAGCTGGTCACCGAGCAGCGTCGCCTGCGGCGCTGGCTGACCCTGCTCAGCCTGGGCACGCTGGCGGTGCTGGCGATGCTGCTGCTGCCCTTCCTGATCGAGGTCTGGCGCGGCCAGCCTTGAGCGCTGCCCACGCCGCGCGGCCAGCGCTGGGTGATGCTTCGGACTTGCGGGTCTTCGGACCTTCGGGCCTACTGCGACGCCATGCGCGCAAAGTCCAGCGAATAGCCCTTCAGTTTCTTGCGCATCCCGGCCATCTGGCCCGGGCTGGCCAGGCGC
>JAPOKJ010000084.1 GCA_029977705.1 Burkholderiales bacterium
ATGCCCAGGCGATTCCCAGGATTAACATCAGGCCGGTGAAGGCATATACATTCAGGCCGATGTGTAAGGTCTGCGGACCGTTGATGGTGTTGATGGTGAAGTCGGTCTGCGGGTAGGACAGCAGGAACAGGCAGATCCAGCTCACCCACAACACCCACCAGGTGACCTTGTGGGCACCGTGCCGGTCGCTCAGCCAGCCCCCCACGGCGCGCAGCACACCGCCGGGCAGCGAAAAGCAGGCAGCGAGCAAAGCGGCCACGCGGATGTCCAGGCCGTATTCACCGATGTAGTACTGCACCATCCACAAAGCCAGCGCCACATAGCCGCCGAACACGATGCTGTAGTACTGGCAGTACTTGAGCACTTTCGGGTCCTTCAGCGCCTTGAGCTGGTCGCTGAACTTGACGTTGCTGGACACCAGATGGCTGGGGTCGGAATGGCTGAACAGCCAGAACAGCACCAGGGTGCCGAGCATGATCGCGGCGTACACCTGCGGCACCATGGTCCAGCCGAAGGCCACCACCAGCACCGGGGCGATGAACTTGTTGACCGCCGCTCCGGAATTGCCGGCGCCGTAGATGCCCATCGCCATGCCTTGCTTGTTCTTGGGGAACCAGCGCGCGACGTAAGGGGTTCCGACCGAGAAGGAGCCGCCTGCCAGGCCCACGAACAGGCCGATGACGATGAAATGCCAGTAGGCGGTGGCATAGCCCATCATCCAGATGGCCGGCACGGTGCAGGCCATCAGGATGGCCATCACGATGCGGCCGCCATAGCGGTCGGTCCAGATGCCCAGGGGCACACGGATCAGCGATCCCGTCAGCACCGGCACCGCAGTGAGCAGGCCGAATTCGGTGCTGTTCAGGTTCAGCGTCTTCTTGATCGGAATGCCGATCACGCCGAACATCATCCACACCATGAAGCAGACGGTGAAGGCCAGGGTGCTGACGATCAGCACCGACCAGGCCTTGCGGGTATTTCTCAGTTCCTGAACCATGTTGGTGACTCCACAGACATGGTCAGACTGTCGCGCGCAGCGGCGCGTGGCGCCATCCACCAGAGGTAGGCGCAAGCGCGGCAGAGGAACGAGGCGTGGCACGCACGCCATCGTTCTGAGGGAGTACTACCCCTTCAGATCGGCTTGTTCTTGATCCTGATCAAGGTGGCTGGCCGGTCAATGATGCCTTCGCTCAGACGTAGCCGTGAGCTGCGGCGTAAACGGCCACCTGCACCCTCGAGCTGAGTCCGAGCTTTCGAAAGATATGCTGCACGTGGATCTTGACAGTGGTCTCAGCGATATCGAGTCGCCGTCCGATCGCCTTGTTGCTCTCGCCCTGGCCGATCAAGGTCAGAATTTCGCGTTCCCGTGCTGACAGGGTGTCCGTCAACGTCGGTCGACTCAGGCTCTGCTGCGGCTTCTCCTGTTCGGCGGCCGCAGCCTGCGCTGTTGTGGACTTGGCATCGGAGTCGGCGCGGCTGCGGAACATGCTCACCAGCTTGGTCATCATTTGCGGGCTGATGACGGACTCACCCCCCAGCACCTTGATGATTGACTGGCACAGGTCATCGGATTCGACCGTCTTCAGCAGATAGCCGTCGGCACCCGCCTGCAAGGCCTTTGCCAAGTCGTTCTCGTCTTCGCTGACCGTCAGCATCAGAATCCTCGCCAAGGGCGCAGCTTCCTTCAGACCCGACAGGGCCTCCACGCCGCGCACGCCCGGCAGGTGATTGTCCAGCAGGATCAGGTCTGGCGTGCTTTTTTGAAGGCAGCGCATTGCTTCGCCAATATCGCTGGCCTCGTCCGCAGGCGCAAACCGGCCATCCTGCGCGAGCAAGGCCTTCAGGCCGCGCCTGAACAGCGTATGGTCGTCGATTACCAGCAGTCTGATGAGGTTCATGATTTCAGACCGGCTTGCGTGTCTGCGGGCTCAGCTTGCAATGCTTTCGGGAGATCCCCGAGGGGAGCTGTCATGGGATGCAGCGGCAGGACCAGGGTCACGGACGTACCGTCGCCGGGCACACTTTCGACGCTCACCCGGGCACCAATACGCTGTGCCCGCTCGTGCATGATTCTCAATCCTACATGGGATTCATCGCGGGCATCTGCCGAGTCAAAGCCTGTCCCATCATCCCGGACAGTAAAGCGCCATTGCGCCCCTTTCTGGATTTCCAGGGTCACTTGCCTGGCTTGCGCATGCTTTCGCACGTTGGACAATGCTTCCTGAATGACGTGGAGCACTTGCACTTGAGTATCCGCAGGCAGTGGCAAACCGTCACCGTGGGTCGAAACATGGACGGGCAGGCCAGTCTGGTGCTGGAATTTTCGGGTCGTTTCCTGCAAGGCCTGCTCGATACTTCCGGTGTTGGTTCGGGTGCGGAAATGCATCAGCAACTCACGCACATCACCGATACTCTCCCGCAATCCTGCATCCAGCTCATCGAGGCTACTGTTGATCAAGTCAGGTTGAGCCTTCTGAACCGCGGTACGCAGCAGTTGCACTTGAATTTTCAGGAAGGCCAGGGACTGTGCGATCGAGTCATGCAGCTCACGGGCCAAAAGGGCGCGCTCCTCACTGACCGCGGCCTCGCGCTCCAACGCGGCGGCGCGCAGTCCCTCCAGCGCATTGGCCAGATGGCTAGCCAGTGCATCAAGCAAATCCTGTTCATCCTCGGCCAGGGCGGTCTCGTGCCGGAACATCAGGTTGACCTCACCGGTGAGTCGCTGCTTCAGCCTCAGCGGTACGTTGACCACGGATACAAAGCCGGCTCCGCTGCAGGCGCAGGGGACGCTGCGACTTTCGTCCAATATCGGAATGACTCGGGTCCTCGCATCGGGCGCAGGACTTGCGCAATGGCAAGTGCCCGCGGCCAGGCTTCGTTCCGCCTGGGCAATGTCGCCCGGCAGTCCGTCGCTGGCGAGCAGGAGAAAGCGTTGCTGCCCTTCATCGGCCCATCGTACCGCGACGGCGTCGGCCTTGAGCAGGGTACGCAGCCGTTGACAAAACCCTTTGCACATTTCCTCCAGCGTCCCTGCCTCGGCAAGAAACGCCGAAACCCCGTACAGGGCCTCCAGACGAGCCCGCTGGGCCTCGATATGGCGGGTCTTGACCCTCACGCTCGATTCAAGTCCCTGATACAGGGACTGCAGGGTCTGGGCCATGCGATTGAACCCGGCGGCTACCTGGCCAAACTCGTCACGCGAGGTGACTTCGATACGGGCAGAGAACTCTCCGGACTCCACTCTGCGAAGGCCCTGACTCAAGTGATCCAGCGGGAGGATCACGTACAGGAATCCCGTGTAGAGCATCACTGCTGCACCGCCAATGGCAAGCGCCATCATCAGGAACTGGAAAAGGTTGAGAATCGCAGTGTGACGCGATAACTGCTGCTCGATGGCCAGCACCAATTCGTCGATAGCGCTTACTTGCGCATCGGCCGCCCGCTGTGTGGCCATGGCAGAGAGCGCAGTGACGATACCCGAGCCCCCCTGTTCCCAGCCCAGCTTCTGTTCTTGCCACAGACGTTCGACCCGTTCGAACTGTTTGCGGATGTTCGGGTTCCAGGGAACGAACAAGGGGCGACCGGGGTCGCCACTTCGCAGCAGCCGCAGACTTTGGTCCAACTCGCCGATCAAGGCCTGCTGACTGTCTCGAGGGGCTTGAGCCAGCAACGCACTTGATAGTCGCCACGTCTGCATGCGCATCCGGCCTGCTTCGTTGACGGCTGCCGCACCGCCTTCCAGCTGCCAGGTGACCCAAAGAGTCAGGCCGATCGAAGCAAGCGCCATGACGAGCAAGGCCGCTCCCGTGCGGATCAGCTTGGTGGACAGCGAGGCGCGTCGCAACATGGTGGTTCCTTGGGCACTAGCGCCGCTCCAGGCGGACCAGCTCCTGGTGGATGCGCCCTTCGGGGTTGCCATTGGCATTGAGGATTTCGCTCTCGAAGCGCACCCAGTTGCCCAGCTGCGGCGCAAACCATACCGTCGAGCGCAGGCTGCCAGTGGACAGCCGCAGGCTGCCGTTCTCGGTCACTGGCACATTCCACTGGCCGCTGTGCAGGATGCGCAGCACCTTGAAGCGGCCTGCCGGAGTGTCGATCAGTTGCTCGGCCTCGACCTTGGCCGTGATGTCATAGGTGGTCAGGGCGCCGGAGCGGCCCTTGATCTGGTAGCGATAGCTCCAGCTCTTGCCGGGCGAGAGCGGAAACTCGACATAGCGGATCTGGCCATTGACCTTGCCGGGGTTGTCGAGCTCGAGCGATTCGAGGGCCTGTCGCCGCGGCCGCGCGACACCGGCCGGACGGCCAGCGCCATCGACATCGAACTGGCGCAACTGGGCCTGCCCGCCCTGCAGTGACACGACTTCACGAAGAATGGTCGCCGGTCTGCCGCCGCCTTCACCGCCGCGATACCAGAGCCGGTCGCCCACCCGCATCTCGGCCCTTTCGATACTGATCACCGGGGCAGGCGGCGGTGCTGCCGGTTCAGGTTTGCGGCTGTCAATGATCACTGGCTCAGGGGCCGGGGGGGCGGGCTGAGGCGGCGCGGCGGGCGGGCTGGCGCAGGCCTGCACGATCAGCAGTGCGGGCAGCGACAGGGCTCGCAGGCAGCCCCGGATGGGGATGGTTGGCGCTTGCACCCGCGCAGTGTAGTGCAAAGCGATGTCGTCTTCAGTGGCCGGCCTGCCGTCCGGCACGGCGGGAAAAACGCCCGGAAATCCGCATCCGGGGCAGGTCACAATGGCCGACAGGAACGGTCGCAGCAGCGACCCGGCGGGCGGCGGGCGCCCGCAGCATGCAAGCGCGAGGAGCACAGGTGATGGGGATCGGGAAAGGACGAACCAGCGCAGGCGACACTGGGCGTTGCCAGGGCGCGCGGCGAAGGGCCGGTGCATTGGCCGGGGCAATCGCGGTCGTCGTGTGTTCGGGTGCGGGCGGATTCAATGGCATTGCCAGGGCACAGGTGCCAGCCCAGGCCCTGCCGGATGTCGACGTGGTGGGCAGTGCCCCCTTGCCCGGCATCGGCCAGCCGCGTACCGAATTGCCTTCCAATGTGCAGAGCAGCGGCCTGGCCGACCTTGCGCGCAGTGGCGAGCCCGATCTGGGCAGCTTCCTGAATCGCCGCTTCAGTGGCGTGCATATCAATGACATCCAGGGCAACCCCTTTCAGGCGGATGTCAATTTCCGGGGCTACACCGCATCGTCCCTGCTGGGCACCCCCCAGGGCCTGTCGGTCTACATGGATGGCGTGCGCCTGAACCAGCCCTTCGGTGATGTCGTCTCCTGGGACCTGATCCCGCGCTTTGCCATCAGCAGCATCACCCTGATGCCGGGCGCCAATCCGCTGTTCGGCCTGAACACGCTGGGCGGGGCCTTGTCGATCCAGACCAAGGACGGACGCCGTTTCCCGGGTGGCTCGGCGCAGCTGAGCGTCGGCAGCTGGGGCCGGCGCACATTGGCCCTCGAGCAGGGCGGCTTCAACAAGGACAATGGCCTGGACTGGTACGTGGCGGGCCAGCTGTTCAAGGAACGGGGCTGGCGCGACAGTTCCGTCTCTGACCTTCGCCAGCTGTTTGCCAGGCTGGGCTGGTCCAACGCCGCCACCGACCTCAAGCTGACCCTGGCCTATGCCGACAACGAGCTCAATGGCAACGGCCTGCAGGAGCAGCGCCTGCTCGATGCCCGCTACGACAGTGTCTACACCCGGCCCGACACCACTGGCAACCGCTCGCTGCTGCTGGCCCTGAGTGCCCTGCACAGCCTGGACGAGCGCTCCAGCCTGAGCGGCAACCTGTATTTCCGCAAGCTCTCCAGCAGCACCTTCAATGGTGACCTGAACAGCGACAGCCTGAACCAGTCGGTGTATCAGCCGAATGCAGCCGAGCGTGCCGCCCTTGCGGCGGCCGGCTACAGCGGCTTTCCCACGAGTGGCGCCAACGCCTCGAACACGCCCTTTCCGTTCTGGCGATGCATCGCCAATGTCCTGCTCAACGACGAGCCGGCTGAAAAATGCAGCGGCCTGATCAACCGTACGGCCCTGGAGCAACGCAACTGGGGCCTGACCGGCCAGTACAACCGCGATATCCAGTCCGGTCGCCATCGCCACCAGCTCACCGTCGGCCTGGGCTATGACGCCAGCACGCTGCGCTTTCGGCAAAGCACCGAACTGGGCTACCTGAATCCGGACCGAACGGTGACCGGCCTGGGGGCTTTTGGTGATGGTGTCACCGGCGGGGATGTTGACGGCCAGCCCTACGACACCCGGGTCGACCTGCAAGGCCGGGTCAGCACCTGGAGCCTGTACGCGATGGATACCTGGACCATCGACAAGGTCTGGCACATCACCGCGTCGGGCCGCTACAACCAGACCCGGATCCGCAACAGCGATGCCATCCATCCGGGAGGCGGGCTGGACTCGCTCGATGGCGACCACCGCTTCTCGCGCCTGAATCCGGCGCTGGGCCTGAGTTATGCCCCCTCGCGCCAGTGGAATGCCTACCTCGGCTACAGCGAAGGCAGCCGGGCGCCGACCTCGGTCGAACTGGGCTGCGCCAATCCCGCCAACCCCTGCAAGCTGCCCAATGCGATGGCGGGTGATCCACCGCTGGAGCAAGTGGTTACTCGCAGTCTGGAGGCGGGACTCAGGGGAAGGACTGCCGGTGGCCTGATCTGGAACCTGGGCTTGTTCCGGGCCGAGAATCGCAACGACATCCTGTTCGTGGCCGACAATGTCAGTGGCTTCGGGTATTTCAAGAATTTCGGCAAAACCCTCCGACAGGGCCTGGAGGCCGGCTTGTCAGGCCGTATGGGCGCCTGGAGCTTTGCCACCAGCTACACCCTGCTCGATGCCACCTACCGCAGTGCCGAGACCGTGCTGGGTGCCGGCAACAGCAGCAACAGCAGCGCCCAGGCGGGTTTTCCGGGCGTTGATGGCACCATCAACATCCGCCCCGGCGATCGCATCCCCCTGATCCCGCGTCACCTGCTAAAGCTGGATGCCGACTATCGCATCAACGCGCAATGGCAGCTTGGCGGCCACCTGCTCGCCACCTCGGGGGTGTTTGCACGCGGCAACGAGAACAATCAGGCGCAGGTGGTGGCGCCCTACTACCTGGGCGCAGGCAAAACCAGCGGTTATGCGGTGCTCAACCTGCAGGCCAGCTACACGCCGGACAAGCGCTGGCGCGTATTCGCCTACCTGAACAATGTCTTCGACCGGCGCTACGCCAGCGCGGCCCAGCTCGGGCCGATGGGCCTGAGCGCCAGCGGCAACTTCCAGGCACGGCCCTTTCCGGCCAATGCCAATGGAGATTTCCCGCTGCAAAGTTCGAGCTTCCTGGCCCCTGGCGCGCCGCGCAGCCTGTGGCTGGGCGCACGCCTGAGCTGGTGAGGCCGGCGATTTCGCTCAGACGCGCGCCGGGCGGCGTTCGACGACTTCCTGGCACTTGACGCAGCGCAGGGCGGTCGGCCAGGCCTTGAGCCTGGCGTAGCCAATGGTCCCGCCGCAATCGCTGCACACGCCGTAATCGCCACTGCCCAGGCGTTGCAAGGCCCGCTCATAGCTGGCGATCTCCAGCTCATGCAGGTTCGCCAGGCTTTCATCGGCTTCGTTGATCCCGGTGGCGGCGACACGGGCCGAATGTTCCATCTCGCTGTCGCTGGGCTCATGCTGCAGCACCTCGGCCTGCTGGGCCTGCATCAGGCCCAGCAAGGCCTGTCGCTGGCGCTGGACAAGGATCTTGAGTTCGTTGATCTGGGACGGGGTCAGGGGGTTGCTCACCGTTGTGCTCCTCGGCATGTCTGAAAGTCATTGTGGGCCGCGCATCGGCAAAGCCTCTTGATGCAGATCAATCGTTCCGCAGTTTCGGTGAACGGCCTGCCGCGGCAGATGGACGGTGACCCCGCATACCGTCTGGCGGCCGATACTGGAGGGGCCTCAAGTCGGACGACAGAATGTCCGAAAGGGATCCCATGATGATTGACGCTCCGACACGCTCAGACGAACTGCTCGCCCGCTTCGAGCAGGCCAGAATCCCCGTGCTCAACCGCACAGCCGTGCAATTGACCAATCTGCGCCGCCGTGAGGATTATGTCGATGCTGCGCAACTGGCCGATGTGGTGCTCGAGGATCCGCTGATGATCCTCAAGCTGTTCAAATGGGTCTGCCCCCAGGTCACCCCGAAGCGTCAGAGCCAGGTCGAGACCGTCACCGCTGCCATCGTGTTGATGGGCATCGGGCCCTTCTTCCGCGAATTTTCGGACCAGCCGATCGTCGAGAACGAACTGAAGGCCAATCCGCCTGCATTGACCGCGCTGCGCGCTGCCATTCGCCGCGCCCAGCGTGCCGGACGATATGCCTATGACTTCGCCCTGGCACGCCAGGATCGTGCCGCCGAGACCCTTTTCGAGATCACGATGCTGCACAACTTCATCGAGTTGATGGTGTGGTGCTTCGAGCCTCAGGCGGGTCTTGCCCTGCAAAAGGTGCTTGCCGCCGACCCCAATGCGGTCGAGGAAGAGGTCCAGCAGGTCATCTTCGAGAGCCGCCTGCGCGATCTGGAGATCAGCCTGGCCAAGCGCTGGTGCCTGTCGAGCCGCCTGCTGCCCAGCATCGGTGGCGACGAGAGCAATCCGCAACTGCGCACCATCCTGCTCTCGCACCGGCTGGCCCGTCATTCGCAAAGCGGCTGGAGCAACCCGAAGCTGACCGCCGATATCGAAGAGATTGCCGAGCTGATCCACTCCACGCCGGCGGCGACCCGCCGTCGCGTGATGGATATTGCCTAGGTGTGAAGGCCCGCAGCACCTTTCGTGTCCGCGGTTCGACCCTTCCTTACAGCAGCCTCACCCTCACCACCTTGCCCTTGACCTTGGTGGCCGCCAGATGCCGCAGGGCCACCCGCGCCAGGTCGCGCTGCACGGCGACATAGCTGGAAAACTCGCCGATCGTGATCTTGCCGATCTTGTCGCCGGCAATACCCCCGTCTCCCGTGAGTGCGCCCAGGATATCGCCGGCGCGGATCTTCTCGCGCCGCTCGACCAGCAATTGCAGGGTCGCCATCGGCGCTTGCAGGGGCTCGGCTGAGGCCGGCTTGAGCGATGCAAGCTCATGCCATTGTGCGGGCCGGCCCTGCATCTTTTCAATCTGCGACAGCACCACCATCTCCTTGCCGCTGACCAGGTTGAGCGCCAGCCCGGCCTGATCGACACGGCCGGTGCGACCAATGCGATGCACATGCACTTCGGCATCGGGGGTGACGTCGACATTGATCACCGCCTCGAGTCCGCCGATGTCCAGGCCGCGCGCGGCAATGTCG
This sequence comes from Burkholderiales bacterium, assembly GCA_029977705.1. Lineage (GTDB taxonomy): Bacteria > Pseudomonadota > Gammaproteobacteria > Burkholderiales > Burkholderiaceae_E > JAPOKJ01. Next base: position 9,315 of record JAPOKJ010000084.1, read on the forward strand.
GTGGCCACCAGCACTGAGCAGCTGCGCTGGGCAAATTGCACCAGCACCTGATCGCGCTCGCGCTGTTCCAGTTCACCATGCAGCGCCAGCGCGCTGAAGCCGGCAGCCTGCAGCAGTTCGACCAGTTGCCGGCACTGCTGCTTGGTATTGCAAAAGGCCAGCGTGCTGACCGGACGGAAGTGGTTGAGCAGGCGCGCCACGGTGGCCAGGCGCTCGCTCTCTGTGACCTCGTAGAAGCGCTGCTCGATCTTGCCCGCATCATGCTGGGCCTGCACGCTGATGCGCTCGGGCTGGCGCAGGAAACGCGCCGCCAGCCGCGCAATGCCCTCCGGATAGGTGGCCGAGAACAGCAGGGTCTGGCGCTGTACCGGCAGGTGGCTGGCGACCCAGGCGATGCTGTCGTGAAAGCCCATGTCCAGCATGCGATCGGCTTCATCGAGCACCAGGGTATTGACCTCGCCCAGGTCCAGATTGCCGCGCTCGAGCAGGTCCATGACACGACCCGGCGTGCCCACCACGACATGGGCCCCAAAGGCCAGGCTATGCCGCTGTCCACCCATCTTCACGCCGCCGGTGAGGGTGAGGATCTTGATGTTCTCCTCGGCGCGTGCCAGACGGCGAAGCTCCTGGGTCACCTGGTCAGCCAGCTCGCGTGTCGGGCACAGCACGATGGCCTGCACCTGCAGGCGGCTGGCGTCGAGTCGGGTCAGCAGCGGAATGGCGAACGCGGCGGTCTTGCCGCTGCCTGTCTTGGCCTGGGCGATCAGGTCGCGGCCGGCCAGGCTGATCGGCAGACTGGCTGCCTGGATCGCGGTCATGGTCTTGTAGCCCAGGCGATCGAGGTTGGCCAGCATGGCCGGGCCCAGCTTCAGCTGGTCGAAACCGGGCGCGGCGGGCTGCCCTTCAGGGCTTGCGGGGGAGGTGGTGGAAGCAGGGGAATCGGTGGACATGCCGCATGGTACGGCAATGCGCCACACAGCCGCTCAGGCACGCGGCTGCCAGCCCACCCGGCCGCTCAGGCACGCGGCCGCCAGCCCACCCAGCCGCTCAGCCGCCGAGCGCGCCGCTCTGGCGCAGGGCCTCGATGCGTGAGGCCTCATAGCCCAATTCGAGCAGGACCTGCTCGCCATGTTCGCCCAGATGCGGCGCCGGTCCGGCAGGTGCCAGGGGCTGTGCATCGAATTTCGCTGCGGCACGGGCCAGCCGGATGCGGCCGAGCTCTCCATGGTCCATTTCAACCAGGGCCTGGTTGTGCACCACCTGCGGATCGGTGATGACTTCCGGCTTGAGATTGACCTTGGCCACCGGCGCGTCGAATCGCTTCATGTTCTCGAGCAGCTCGGCGGTCTTGAATTGCGCAAACAGCGGTTCGAAGGTGGCGCGCAGTTCGACCGGATGGCGGGCCCGGGCGGGCAGTGTCGAAAAACGCGGATCCTCGCTCACATGGGTCGCGTTCAGCCCCTTGCACACCGCATTGAACTCGTCCTGCTGTGGCGTCATGATGGTCACATAGCCATCCTGGGTCTTGTAGGGGCGCAGGGTCAGGCCGGGCTCGGGCATCCTGGCCGGGGCATCGTCCAGCCACATGTGGTTGTACATCGCGTCCGGCCAGTTGAAGGCCAGCGCGGTATCGAGCATCGACAGCTCCACCACGCGGCCGCGCCCGTCGCGCTCGCGCGCCAGCAAGGCGGTGGTGACGGCCTGCGCCGCAGTCATCGAGGTCAGCTTGTCGCAGATGGTGGTGGCCACCAGACCCGGTTCGAGTCCCGGCTTTTCCAGGTGAGAGGCACACATGCCCGAGGCGGCCTGGATGATGGCGTCGTACACGCGCGCCTCGGTATAGGGACCGTCCTGTCCGAAGCCGGTGATGGACAGGTAGACCATGCGTGGATTCAGGGCCATCAGGGTATCGCGATCAAAGCCGAGCTTGGTCATCACGCCAGGCCGGAAGTTTTCCATCAGCACATCGCAGCGCGCGATCAGGTCGCGCAGCACGGCCTTGCCCGCATCCTGCTTCAGGTCGAGCACGATCGAGCGCTTGCCCCGGTTCATCGCCACGAAGGTGGCCGAGATGTCGCCCTTGGTCGGTCCGATCCGCCGCGCGATGTCGCCACCGGGGTTTTCCACCTTGATCACCTCTGCACCCTGGTCGGCCAGCAAGGCGGCCGCCATCGGCCCGGAGTAGACGGCCGACAGGTCGAGAATGCGGATGCCGGACAGGGGGAGGCTGGAGTTTTGCGACATGGAAGCCGTTCAGGTCAGAGGGGAAGAGCCGGCATTCGGCCGGGATTGCGTTCGGCCAGCAGCGGCCTGACCCAGCGGGCAAAGCGTGCGGCTTCTTCATCATGCAGGTAGCCCGACAGGCAGAAGGAATGACAACCGATATCGATGAACTGTTGCAGCGTGTCGGCGCATTGCTGCGGGTTGCCGACCACCACGATGCCGGCACCGGGACGCACCCGGGTGATGCCGGTCCACAGGTGCGGCGCAATCAGTTCACCGTGGGTGCGGGCCAGTTCCTGGACGCGCTGGTTGGCCACCGAACTGGCGTACTGCGAGCGGATCAGCGCCGTATCGGCTTCGGTGACACCGGCCAGCAGGGCGTGCGCCGCATCCCAGGCTTCTTTTTCGGTGGGGCGGCAGATCATCTGCAGGCGCATGCCGAAACCGATCTGATCCTCGCGCCCGTGCTGCGCGGCGAGCTTGCGGATCGCGGCCATGTTGGCGGCGATGGTCTCGACCGTGTCGCCCCAGAAAAGGTGCACATCCGAGTGCTTGGCCGACAGGGCCCAGGCCTCGGCGGATCCGCCGCCCAGATAGAAGCGAAGGGGGTTCCTGGGCCGTGGTGAGGCGCGCGCGCCTTCCAGGCGATGGAAGCGGCCCTCGAAGTGCAAGGGCTCGGACGAACCCCACAGCGATTTCATGATGGTCACGTCTTCTTCCATCATCGCATAGCGATCCTCCTTGGCCAGGCGGACACCGTCCTGCATCGCCTCGGCGTCGCTTTGCCCGGCGATCAGGTTTACCGCCACCCGGCCACCGGAGAGCCGGTCCATCGCGCCGATCATGCGCGTCATCAGGATCGGCGTGGCATAGCCGGGGCGGGCGGCCACCAGCATGCGGATCGAGCGAGTACGCGCCAGCACCATTGAAGAGGCGATATAGGCATCCCAGCAGGCAGTGGCCACCGGCACCAGCATGTACTCGAAGCCGGCGGCCTCGGCGGCCAGCGCGATCTTCTCGAACAATTCCATCGACGGCGGAATCAGGCCATCTTTGCTGCCATAGGTGATGGTGTCGCCGCCAGTAGGCAGGAACCAGCCGAATTCGAGGGGGCGCATGGAAAAGGTCCTGAACAAAGGGTCGGCCAAGCTTAGCCGATGCCGGCAGCGGCGCAGGTCCTGCGGTTCAGCGCGCGAGTTCCGGAAAGCGTTTGAACAGTGCCTGGCCGACGTAACGTGAGCCCGCAATGTTCAGATGATTGTTGTCCCGGTACAGCAGGGTGCCGTTGCGGCTCATGCTGCAGGTCTCTTGTTCGCAGAACAAGTCGCGCAATTCGACCAGGCGCAAGGAGGGATGGCGGGCTGCCACCTTTTGCAAGGCCGGCAGGTAGCGCTTCTCGATCTCGTGGATTCGTGCCGCTTCGATCTCGCACAGGGGCTGGCCGGTCTCCAGGGGAACGAACTTGCAGCGCTCGGCCTTGAATGGAAACTTGGGCACGTCCGCGATCAGGTAGACCGTCTTGTTGGCCTCCACCAGGGCCTGCACCGTACGGGCCAGGGCGGATTCCAGCGTCTGCGGTCGCGCAATCTCCCGTTGCCTGGCCGCCCATCGCATGGTCAGCAGCACCGTGTCGATCGAGGGGCTGACCAGGACATGATGGAAGATCAGATCGAAGTCGGGATTGCCGAGCACGGCGGGTGAGTCACGAATGTAGAAGGCCAGGTTGCGATGGCCCATCTGCTCGGCCAGTCCCGGAAACAGGTGCTCCGCATGCGAATCCCCGACCAGCGCGACTTGAACCGGCCCGTCGCGTCGCGATTGCGCGCAGCGCGGGTACTGCTCGACGTACAGGGCCGCCTGTGCCACCTCGCCCGGCGTGCAGGCATGGAACTGCTCGGCAATTTGGCGATGAAAACCCAGGTGGCCCACCTCGCCCTCGTGGGCTGCCTTGAAATCAAAGCGTCCGGCAAAGCCCTGGCCGAGGACGCCAAAGGCCCCCAGGGCCGCGAACCACAGGCTTGCTGCGCTGGCATACACCACCAGCCGCTTGCGCGGGATGAGGCTTCGGTCCCGGAAGGGGCGCTCGATCCAGCGCCAGGTCAGCCAGGCCAGGCCCAGCGAGAGCAGGATCAGACCGGCCAGCAAGGCTTGGCCCGGTTCGTCCGGGCTGCGGTGGCGCGCCAGGGCCATCAAGGGCTGATGCCACAGGTAGGCGCTGTAGCTGATCAGCCCGATGCCCACCATCAGGGGTTGGCCGAGCAGTCGTCCGGCCACGGTTGTGGGCCCGGCATGCAGCAGCACCAGGGCGGTACCCAGCGTGGGCACCAGCGCTGGCAGGCCTGGAAACGCGGTATGCGCGTCGAACGCCAGCAGGGCATAGGTGATGGCGGCGAGTCCCGTGAGGCCCAGCACCTGGGAAAGACGCCCCGCTCCGGGCAAGGTCCCGGGTCGTGACAGCCGGAAGGCGACCAGACTGCCGATCAGCAATTCCCAGGCGCGCGTGGGCAGCAGATAGAAGCTGGCCGAGGGCAGGGCTTCGATCACGGCCGGCGGCACCGTGCCGCCGCGCAGCAGGCTGGACGCCTGCGCACCCAGATGGGCTGCCGTCAGGCTCAGAACGGCCAGCAGCACCAGCACCACCATGACCGTGCCCCGGCCCCATCGCCAGAGCAGCATCAGGCAGGCGGGAAACAGCAGGTAGAACTGCTCTTCGACCGCCAGGCTCCAGGTATGCAGCAGGGGCTTGAGTTCGGCTGCGGTATCGAAATAGCCGCTGCTGCGCCAGAACAGCACATTCGAGCTGAAGCTGGCCACGGCGATCAGGCTTTGCGCAAACTCCTCCAGGTCATGGGGGGGCAGCCATTGCCACGCGAAGGGCAGGCACAGGAACATCACTGCGAACAGGGCTGGCAGGATGCGGCGCGCCCGTCGTTCGTAGAAGTGCCCGAGCCGGAAGGTTCCGGCCTGCAGGTCGGCCAGGATCAGGGAGGTGATCAGGTAGCCGCTGATGACGAAGAAGACATCGACGCCGGCAAAGCCTCCCGGGGCGAGCTCAAAACCGGCGTGGAACAGCATCACCGGCAATACGGCCAGGGCACGCAGTCCGTCGACTTCCCGGCGGTAGTCCATGCTGGGATGCTGCTCCGTGAGGATGGGCGCGCTCCGTGCGCGGTCAAACCATGCTAAGTCGGTGCTTGTCATCGCGCGCCAATAGGCTTGAATCTGCAAGGACATAGCCGGTCGCCGCACCATGAAAAAAGCCCCGCAGTTGCCTGCGGGGCTTTTGACATTCCAGGGCCGGTGAGGCCCTGGAACGAGGGGCTGGGGCCGATCAGCTGGCCGTCGCCTCGCCATCCTCGGTGGTTGCCGCAGCGGCTTCGGCAGCCTGTGCGTCTTCCAGCGCCTGCAGCTCCTGGGCTGCCAGGGCCTTGGCTTCCTCGGCGTCCAGTTGCTCCTTGGCCCGGCGGGCCTTGTGGAAAGCCAGACCGGTACCGGCAGGAATCAGACGGCCGACGATGACGTTCTCTTTGAGGCCACGCAGCTCGTCGCGCTTGCCCATGATGGCCGCCTCGGTCAGCACGCGGGTGGTCTCCTGGAAGGAGGCCGCGGAGATGAACGAATCGGTCGACAGCGAGGCCTTGGTGATGCCCAGCAGCAGGTTGACGTAGGTCGCTTCGCGCTTGGACAGGTCGCGCATGCGGTCGTTGGCCTCGAGAACATCGGAGCGCTCGACCTGCTCGCCGGTGATGAAGTCGGTCTCGCCCGGGTCGGCGATCTGGACACGACGCAGCATCTGGCGAACGATCACCTCGATGTGCTTGTCGTTGATCTTCACACCCTGCAAGCGGTACACATCCTGCACCTCGTCGACGATGTAGCGGGCCAGGGCCTCGATGCCCAGCAGGCGCAGGATGTCGTGCGGATCGGCCGGTCCGTCCACGATCATCTCGCCTTTGTTCACGACGTGGCCGTCATGCACCAGCACGTTCTTTTCCTTGGCGATCAGGAAC
>JAPOKJ010000080.1 GCA_029977705.1 Burkholderiales bacterium
AAAAAAGCCCGCCGAAGCGGGCTTTTTTCTGGAGGTCAGCGCACTCAGTGCGACTGCTCGCCCGCCGGGGCAGCACCGCCGCCCAGAGGCTGCAGGGCGTAAGCGGCGTTCTCTTCAGCGGCCGCCTTGGCAGACAGACGCAGACGGCCCTTGTCATCAGCTTCGATGACCTTGACGTGCACGTTCATGCCTTCCTTGAGGTAGTCGCTGACCTGGTTGACGCGATCGCGGGCGATCTGCGACACATGCAGCAGACCGTCGCGGCCAGGCATGACCTGGACGATGGCACCGAAGTCCAGGATCTTGAGGACCGTGCCTTCGTAGATCGTACCGATTTCGACTTCGGCGGTCAGATCATGAATGATCTGCATCGCCTTCTTGGCGGCGGCGCTGTCGGTGGCGGCCACGGTGACGCTGCCATCGTCCTTGATGTCGATGGTGGTACCAGTCTGCTCGGTGATCTGGCGGATGGTGGCGCCGCCCTTGCCGATGACATCACGGATGCGCTCGGGGTTGATCTTCATGGAGTACATGCGCGGTGCGAAGTCGGACATCTCTTCGCGAACGCCACCCACGGCCTTCTTCATCTCGTTGAGGATGTGCATGCGGCCTTCGCGGGCCTGGGCCAGTGCGGCCTGCATGATTTCCTTGGTGATGCCCTGGATCTTGATGTCCATCTGCAAGGCGGTGATGCCGGCGTCGGTACCTGCCACCTTGAAGTCCATGTCGCCCAGGTGATCTTCGTCGCCCAGGATGTCGGTCAGCACGGCAAAGCGCGGGCCTTCCTTGATCAGGCCCATGGCCACACCAGCCACGTGCGACTTGATCGGCACGCCGGCATCCATCAGGGCCAGGCAACCACCGCACACGGAGGCCATCGACGAGGAGCCATTGGATTCGGTGATCTCGGAGACCAGACGGATCGAGTAGCCGAAATCATCACCCTTGGGCAGCAGCGGGTTGAGCGCACGCTTGGCCAGGCGACCATGGCCGACTTCGCGGCGCTTGGGCGCACCCATGCGGCCGGTTTCGCCAGTGGCGTAAGGCGGCATGTTGTAGTTCATCATGAAGCGGTCGCGGTACTCGCCGGTGATCGCGTCGATGATCTGCTCGTCACGCTGGGTGCCCAGCGTGGCGACCACCAGGGCCTGGGTTTCACCACGGGTGAACAGGGCCGAACCGTGGGCGCGCGGCAGCACGCCGGCGCGGATCGCGATCGGACGAACCGTACGGGTGTCACGACCATCGATGCGCGGCTCGCCCGACAGGATCTGGTTGCGCACGATGCGCGACTGCAGTTCGAACAGCAGGTTGCCCAGTTCAGTGCCATCCGGCTTACCCTGGCCAGCAGCAGCGGCCTCGGCTTCGATGGTGGCAACGGTCGACTTCTCGATCTCGCTGATCTTGGTGCTGCGCTCCTGCTTGTTGCGCAAGGCATAGGCGGCGCGCATCGGAGCCTCGGCCAGGGCGCTGACGCGCTCGACCAGGGTGGCGTTCTTTTCGGGCGCCTGCCAGGTCCATTCCGGCTTGCCGGCGATCTCGACCAGCTCGTTGATCGCATTGATCGCGATCTGCGATTGCTGGTGGCCGTAGACCACGGCGCCCAGCATGATGTCTTCGGGCAACTCGTGGGCTTCCGATTCGACCATCAGCACGGCCGCTTCAGTGCCGGCGACGACCAGATCGAGCTTGCTGTCGGCCATTTGCGAGATGGCCGGGTTGAGCACGTATTCGCCGTTGATGTAGCCGACGCGGGCAGCACCGATCGGGCCATTGAAGGGCACGCCGGAGATGGCCAGGGCCGCCGAGGCGCCGATCATCGCGGGGATGTCGCTGTCGACATCGGGGTTCTGCGAAATGACGGTGACCACGACCTGGACTTCGTTGTAGAAGCCATCGGGGAACAGGGGGCGGATGGGACGGTCGATCAGGCGGCAGATCAGGGTTTCACGCTCGGTGGCGCGACCTTCGCGCTTGAAGAAGCCACCGGGGATGCGGCCGGCGGCATAGAATTTTTCGACGTAATCGACGGTCAGGGGGAAGAAGTCCTGGCCGGCCTTGGGGTTCTTTTGCGCCACCACGGTGGCCAGCACCACGGTGTCATCCATGTTCACGATGACGGCACCGCCCGCCTGGCGGGCGATCTCACCGGTTTCGAGGGTGACCGTGTTGTGGCCCCACTGGAAGGTTTTCTTTCCGATTTCAAACATTCACTTTCCTTCTTTCTTGCTTGCTTGCTGCTTTCGTTGTGTCTTGCAGGCCGCATAAGTGAAAAACCCGCAAGCGGTCTTGCGGGTTTTTCTGCGGCATCGCTTAGGCCCTGAGCCCGAGCTTTTCGATCAATCCCTTGTAGGAATCCAGGTTGGTGCGCTTCAGGTACTTGAGAAGCGACTTGCGCTGGTTGACCATCTTGAGCAGGCCACGACGGGAGTGATGATCCTTGGTGTGTGCCTTGAAGTGGTCGGTCAGACCATTGATGCGGGCGGTGAGCAGGGCAACCTGCACTTCCGGGGATCCGGTATCGCCTTGTTTGCGTTGGTATTGTGCGACGACTGCCGCTTTGTCGAGGGTGCCAGCCATGAGATTCTCCATAAGGGCGAGGTACCAATAAGCAGTACTTTTCGCGCCGGATTTGACTTGCGGGACCACTGGCGGGCGGTCCCGTGCGGGTAACTCCCGGATCGCTCCGGGAAGCCCTCCATTATAGCCGAAAAGCTGGCGTGGATGCCAGCACGCTGCCCGTCCGGCGGTCAGATAGCGTCGCGCTGGGCGTCCACCCGTTCGGTCTTGTCATGCAGCTTGTTCAACGCGCTGATATAAGCCTTGGCTGAGGCAACCACGATGTCGGGGTCGGCACCTACGCCATTGACGATCCGGCCGGCCTTGGTCAGGCGTACCGTGACTTCGCCCTGGGCCTCGGTGCCCCCGGTGATGGCGTTGACCGAGTAAAGCGTCATCTCGGCAGCCGACTTGACCTGGGCCTCGATGGCCCGCAGGGTGGCATCGACCGGGCCGTTGCCCGAGGACTCGGACTTGAACTCCTTGCCATCGACCCGGATCGTGACCTCGGCATGCGGCTGTTCGCCGGTTTCCGAGCGCTGCGACATGGCCACCAGCGCGATGTGCTCGCGCGCCTCCTGCTGCACGGCCTGGTCCGAGACCAGGGCATGCAGGTCCTCGTCGAAAATTTCGGCCTTGCGGTCGGCCAGGTCCTTGAAGCGGACGAAGGCGGCGTTCAGGTCGGTTTCGCTCTCGAGCACGATGCCCAGCTCCTGGAGGCGCTGCTTGAAGGCAGTCCGCCCGGAAAGCTTGCCGAGCACGATCTTGTTGGTCGACCAGCCCACATCCTCGGCCTTCATGATCTCGTAGGTGTCGCGGTTCTTGAGCACGCCGTCCTGGTGGATGCCCGAGGCGTGGGCAAAGGCATTGGCGCCCACCACCGCCTTGTTGGGCTGGACCACGAAGCCGGTAATGCCCGAAACCAGGCGAGAGGCCGGCACGATCTGCGTGGTGTCGATACCCAGGTCGAGCTTGAAGAAATCACGGCGCGTCTTGACGGCCATGACGATCTCCTCGAGCGAGGTGTTGCCGGCGCGCTCGCCCAGGCCATTGATGGTGCACTCGACCTGGCGGGCGCCGGCCATGACCCCGGCCAGCGAGTTGGCCACCGCCATGCCCAGGTCGTTGTGGCAGTGCACCGACCAGACCGCCTTGTCCGAATTGGGCACGCGCTGGCGCAGGGTGCGCACCAGGTTGCCGAACAGCTCGGGCACGCCATAGCCGACGGTATCGGCGATGTTGATGGTCCGGGCGCCCTCGCTGATCACCGCCTCGATGACGCGACACAGAAAATCAATGTCGGAACGGCTGCCATCTTCCGGCGAAAACTCGACATCGTCGGTGAACTGACGCGCATAACGAACAGCCGACTTGGCCTGCTCAAAGACCTGCTCGGCACTCATGCGCAACTTTTCGCGCATGTGCAGTTCGGAGGTGGCGATGAATGTGTGGATACGCGGCCGTTTGGCGTTCTTGACGGCTTCGGCCGCCCGCGAGATGTCACGGTCAAAGGCGCGCGACAAGGAGCATACGGTGGAGTCCTTGATGGTCTCGGCGATCGCCCTGACGCACTCGAAGTCGCCGTTGGAGGAAGCGGCAAAGCCGGCCTCGATCACGTCGACGCGAAGCTTTTCGAGTTGCTTGGCAATACGCAGCTTTTCCTCCCGGGTCATGGAGGCCCCGGGACTTTGCTCGCCATCGCGCAGCGTGGTGTCAAAAATGATCAGGCGGTCTGACATGGATACTCCTTGGGCGGGCTCCACGACGGGAACCGGGAAAACTTGGGGATGGGGGTTGGGGGTCTTCAGCGCGCGGGGCGCGGCGGCCCCGGGGGCCAGAAAAACGCACCGCCTGGAAGCAAACAAGGCCCGCGGGCGCCTCGCAACAGCCGCAGGCGCCTCGCAAAAGCGACTGAAAAGCCTGAGGGAACGATACAACAATTTGACGGCCCTCGCAAAGCCGGTGCCAGCCTGGTGCCGACGTCGCCGCCGCCCGGCCAGCGCAGTCAAGCCCCCTTGCCTGGCCCCGCTTTGCGGGCCTCCCATTGCTGCCACTGCGCGGCAGGGCAAATACGGCCGCGTAAGTACCAAGTAAGGCATTTGGGTTCTACTGCACGACTTTGGAGCAGGCAAGCCCTCGGGCCCGTCCCGGGATGCGCACCGTGCCCCCGCCCCTGTCATGGGGTCTGCCCTTGCTCGGGCCGACCCGTCAAATACCCTGGAGTCCGATCCATGAGCAATATCGTCATCGTCGCCGCACAACGAACCGCTGTGGGCAAGTTCGGGGGCAGCCTCGCCAAGATCAGCGCCCCTGACCTGGGCGCCCACGTCGTCAAGGGCCTGCTGGAGAAAACCGGCGTCGCCGGAGACGCGATCTCGGAAGTCATCCTGGGTCAGGTGCTGACCGCTGGCTCTGGGCAGAATGCGGCCCGCCAGACCGTGATCAAGGCGGGCCTGCCGCAGTCGGTCCCGGCCATGACCATCAACAAGGTCTGCGGCTCGGGCCTGAAGGCGGTGATGCTGGCCGCCCAGGCCATCCGCTGCGGCGACGCCGACATCATCATCGCTGGTGGCCAGGAAAACATGAGCGCCGCACCGCACGTGCTGATGGGCAGCCGCGACGGCCAGCGCATGGGCGACTGGAAGATGGTCGACTCGATGATCGTCGACGGCCTGTGGGATGTGTACAACCAGTATCACATGGGCATCACCGCCGAAAATGTTGCCAAGGCCCACAACATCAGCCGCGAGGCCCAGGACGCCTTTGCCCTGGCCTCGCAGCAGAAGGCGAGCGCAGCGCAGGACGCCGGCAAGTTCAAGGACGAGATCCTGCCCCTGTCGATCGCCCAGAAGAAAGGCGATCCGATCGTCTTTGCAAGCGATGAGTTCATCAACAAGAAGACCAGTGCCGAAGCCCTGAGCGGCCTTCGGGCAGCCTTTGACAAGGCCGGCAGCGTGACGGCCGGCAATGCTTCGGGCATCAATGATGGCGCCGCCGCCGTGATGGTGATGACCGAGGCCCGTGCCGCACAGCTCGGCCTCAAGCCGCTGGCCCGTATCGCTTCTTATGCCTCCGCCGCCCTGGATCCCAAGATCATGGGCATGGGCCCGGTGCCGGCATCGCGGCTCGCCCTGCAAAAGGCGGGCTGGAAGGCCCAGGACCTGGATCTTCTGGAAGTGAACGAGGCCTTTGCCGCACAGGCCTGCGCGGTCAACCAGGAAATGGGCTGGGATACCAGCAAGATCAATGTCAATGGCGGTGCCATCGCCATCGGCCACCCGATCGGTGCCTCCGGTTGCCGCATCCTGGTGACCCTGCTGCACGAAATGGGCCGTCGCAATGCCCGGAGAGGCCTTGCCAGCCTGTGCATCGGCGGCGGCATGGGCGTTGCCCTGACGGTTGAACGTTTCTGATTTATTGATTCTGCAATTCTTAGGAAAAGGGAACACCATGAACAAATCGCGCGTCGTACTGGTCACCGGGGGCATGGGCGGCCTGGGAGAAACCATTTGCACCAAGATGGCCGATGCCGGCTACAAGGTGGCCACCACCTACTCGCCGGGCAACAAGACCCATGGCGAATGGCTGGCCGGCATGAAGGCCCGCGGCTATGACTTCGTCGCCGTTGCCTGCGATGTGGCCGACTACGATTCCTGCACCCAGGCGGTCGCAGCAGTCGAGGCTCAGCTCGGCCCGGTCGAGGTGCTGGTGAACAACGCCGGCATCACCCGCGACATGACCTTCAAGAAGATGGACAAGGTCAACTGGGATGCGGTGATGAGCACCAATCTGGACTCGCTGTTCAACATGTCCAAGCAGGTGGCTGACAAGATGGTCGACCGCGGCTGGGGCCGGATCATCAACGTGTCGTCGGTGAACGGCTCCAAAGGCGCCTTCGGCCAGACCAACTACTCGGCCGCCAAGGCCGGCGTGCACGGTTTCACCAAGGCCCTGGCCCTGGAGACCGCCCGCAAGAACGTCACGGTCAACACCATCTCGCCCGGCTACATCGGCACCAAGATGGTGACTGCCATTCCGAAAGACATTCTGGACAGCAAGATCCTGCCGCAGATCCCCGTGGGCCGCCTGGGCAAGCCCGAGGAAGTTGCCGGCCTGATCATTTATCTGGCTTCGGAAGAAGCGGCCTTCGTGACCGGCGCCAACATCGCCATCAACGGCGGCCAGCACATGCAGTAAGCCGCATGGCGTCCCGGACGGGGCCGCAGGGCCCCGATGCGAGTCACCATGCACACCGGTCCTGCGTCGCAGGGCCGGACCCGTCCCCTTCAAAGGAAACGCCATGTTCAAAGCCGGTATCGATCAGGACGCACTGATCAAGAAGTTCTCCGAGGCCAGCGCACGCCAGAGCAGCGCCGTGCGCAATGCCGTCAGCGAGGCGACCCTCAACGCCTTGCAGGGCCGGGAGCTGACACTCAAGAACATCCAGAAGGTCGTCAAGTCCGTGACCGAGGCGGCGACCCTGGGCGCCCAGTCCAACCCCCGTCCCGTGGTCGAGGTCGAGAAGCTGCTCGATCAGGCCGTGGCCGGTATCGATGCCGCCCTGCTCCAGGCGGTCGAGGCCAACAAGCGGGCCATGGAGCAATTGATTGCCCGTGGCGCAGACCTTCGCGAGGAGCACCTCAAGGAGGCCATGAAAAACCTCGAGAAGATGGAGGACATGATGTTCGCCACCGTCAAGCAGGTGATGGGCAAGGCACCGGATACGCTGCAGGGGCCTTGGAGCAAGGTGCTCGAGAGCATGCAGATCAAGGGTACCGGCACCGGTGCGATGGCGGCCAACACGGTGCAGCAGCTGACCGACCAGGCTCAAGCCCAGCTGCGCGAGGCGCGCGCGCTTGGCATGAAGGCCAGCGCCGCGTTGATGGAGAGCTACTCGGCCATGGTCAGCGGCGTGCTGATCGGCATGTCCGAAGGGATGAGCCAGGCCCGCAAGCCGGCCGCCGCCAAGAAGTCCTGACGGCCTACTTGGTCCCGAAGACCCGGTCGCCGGCATCGCCCAGGCCCGGCACGATGTACCCGTGCTCATCGAGGCCTTCATCGATCGCCGCGGTGTAGATGGGCACATCCGGATGCTCGGCATGGACATGCCGGATCCCTTCCGGACAGGTCAGGATGCACACGAAGCGGACCGAACGCGGCCCCAACTCCTTGATGCGGTCGATGGCCGCCACGGCAGAGTTGCCGGTGGCCAGCATCGGGTCAAGGATGAGGACATCGCGTTCAGCGGTGTCTTGCGGCATCTTGAAGTAGTACTCGACGGCAATCAGGGTCTTGGGGTCCCGGTACAAGCCGATATGACCGACGCGGGCGCTGGGCATGACCTCGAGCATGCCATCGAGCATGCCCGCTCCGGCCCTCATGATCGACAGGAACACCATCTTCTTGCCATCGATGACCCGCGATTTCATGGCGCGCATGGGCGTCTGGATCTCAATCTCGTGCATCGGCAGATCACGTGTGACCTCATAGGCCAGGCACTGGCTCAGCTCGCCCGCCAGGCGACGGAAGCTGTTGGTGCTGGTCTCGGCCTTGCGCATCAGCGTCAGCTTGTGCTGCACCAGCGGATGGGTGATGAGATGGACGTCGTTCATTGCATGTGTTCTCCGGAAGCGTTGACGCCGGCAAGGTTCAGAAGACCGTGCCGTCGCTGATGATGTCCAGCGGGGGAAGGCCGCCCCGCAGCCTCTGGGCGATCACGCGGCCCGCAGCCCACGATCCACCCTCGAGCACCTTGGCCAGGGGCAGCTCCTGTCCGGATGCAAGCCCGAGGCCTGCCTTGACGCGCGGGGCCAGTTCATCGAGCAGGGCGACCGTGGCGGCACGCCATTCAACGATCTCGGGGGCGCCCACCTCGAAACGGTCCCTGCTGCGCGCTGCATCCTTGAGTTGCAGGACGCCGCAATCGATGAGCAAGCCTCCGTTGCGGTACTCGGGAAGTCCGGTCAGGGCATCGAGATCGACCACCGGCAGGCCAGCCGCCTCGAAGGCCTCGAGCAAGGAATAGCTCAACCACTGCGAGAGCTTGTGAAACGGCACCCAGACCGTGTCGCCACTGACGGTGCGATAGGGCCAGCAATCGCCCAGGGCGATGCCCTGATCCTCGTTGCCGGTCAGCCACATTGGCCCCAGGCCTTCGAGGAGCACAGCAAGAATGTCGGCCGCGCGGATACTGCTGCCACTGGCCTGGGCGGCCAGTCGGTCGAACAATGCGCCGGGGCGATTCGGGGACTCTGGCGCGGCGTCAGAAGCGGTGACTGCAAACAGGTCGCCGCGGGCCTGCAACTGGGCGCCCAGGCGATTGAGCAGGCGCGTACGGCCCTCCAGACCCAGCAAGGGGTTGGCTTGACCGACCTGAAAGCCCTGGGCAATCACCGTGGGCGTCAATCGGATCAGCCCCTGGGCATCGACCTGCAAGGGGCGCGCAGGGTCGCTCGAGAATGCCCCCTGCTCGAACAGGCGCAAGGAAGCGACGCCCAGGCCCTCGCTGCGCGAGTAGGTCTGCCCGGCCTCCCGGAAGCGCCAGTCGGGACCTGCGCCGGCGTCGAGCAGCACGCTGACCACCACCAGGTCGATCTCGGCGCGCGCCATGGCCCTGCGGTCACAGCCGATGGCCGCAAGCCTTGAGCGCAGGCCGGCGCGGCGGTCGACGCCACCGGCCTCGAAATGCCGCCAACGGCTGTGGTACGGAATGTCGAGGGCCGGGTAGCGCTCGCGTGTGGTCGCAACGAT
The DNA here is from genome assembly GCA_029977705.1 of Burkholderiales bacterium. Taxonomy (GTDB): domain Bacteria; phylum Pseudomonadota; class Gammaproteobacteria; order Burkholderiales; family Burkholderiaceae_E; genus JAPOKJ01. The sequence continues at coordinate 9,310 of JAPOKJ010000080.1, forward strand.
CAGCGACGCGGCCTCATCGAGGCGCTGGTCGTCTACGCGCCAGGCACCCTGGCCGGCACGCAGGCGTGCCAGCATCTCGTGCGCCGCACGGCGCACCGCGGCGGCATTGAGCAAGGGGTGGGTCATCCTGGGAGACGACTAGAGTTGGCGCCCCAGCGTCGACTTGAGCTTGTCATCATCAGGCCGCTGTTCATCGGGCGTGTAATACCCGGCGGCCATCTTGGCCTGGATCTCGACCTGGGCGTCGGCTGGCACCAGCTCATCCGGAATCTTGACCCGTTCGCCGATCTCGATGCCGCTGTTGACCAGGGCGTCGTACTTCATGTTGCTCATCGAGACCAGGCGATGGATGCGGGTCACCCCCAGCCAGTGCAGCACATCGGGCATCAATTCCTGGAAGCGCATGTCCTGAACGCCGGCCACACACTCGGTGCGCTCAAAATAGGTTGCTGCGGTGTCCCCGCCTTGCTGACGCTTGCGGGCGTTGTAGACCAGAAACTTCGTGACCTCACCCAGCGCCCGTCCTTCCTTGCGGTTGTAAGACACCAGGCCCACGCCCCCCTTCTGGGCCCCGGCGATGCACTCTTCGATGGCATGGGTCAGATAGGGTCGGCAGGTGCAGATGTCGGAGCCGAAGACATCCGATCCGTTGCACTCGTCGTGGACGCGGGCGGTAAGGGTGACATTCGGGTTGGCCAGATCACGCGGCTCACCCATGATGTAAAGCGTCTGCCCCCCGATCGGCGGCAGGAACACTTCGATGTCGCTGCGCGTGACCAGCTCCGGATACATGCCCCCGGTCTCCTCGAACAGGACGCGGCGCAGGTCCGCCTCGGAGCAACCGAAGCGCCGCGCCACGCCCGGCAGGTACCAGACCGGTTCGATCGCCGCCTTGGTGACGACACAGGCGCCGCTGGCCTTGAGAATGCGGCCGTCGGGGATCAGCCGGCCCTTGGCCATCGCTTCACGGATCTCGGGAAGTTCGATGTGGGCCTTCGTGACCGCAATGGTCGGGCGGATGTCATAGCCCTTGGCCAGGAAAGGAGCAAAGGCATCGGTAACCATGGCACCAAAAGGGTCAAGGGAGACGATCCTCTCGGGGTCGAACCATTGCGGATAGGGCCCGATCAGGTCGGTCGGCCGGGTATTGGTGAGGTCGGCCCGCCGGCTCTTGTCGAGCGCACCGGCGGCAATGGCCAGGGCGCGGTACACCCCATACGAGCCGGAGTGCGTACCGATCACGTTACGGTGCGACTTGTTGGTCGTGCTACCGATCACGGGGCCGCGCTCGGCCGGGTCCCGTGCGCCCCAGTGGATGGGCATCACCTTCTGGCCACCGGCGGCGGGATGGGAAGTCAGGCGGATATGACGTGAATTGACGATCTCGACGGACATGGCAGCTTCCGCAGTCAAAACACCAGTTAACGCCAAGCCCCGGCACGGCGTCAAGCGCCGGCGATCGGCCGGTACAACAGCTTGGACTACAGTGCCTTCAAGTCAGGCGCTCAGGTCCGCGGGAGGGTGACGCCCAACTGGCCCTGGTATTTGCCGCCGCGATCGCGATAGGACGTCTCACACACCTCATCGCCTTCCAGGAAGATGACCTGGGCGCAACCCTCGCCGGCATAGATCTTGGCGGGCAGGGGCGTGGTGTTGGAGAACTCGAGGGTGACATGCCCTTCCCATTCGGGCTCAAGCGGCGTGACATTGACGATGATCCCGCAGCGCGCATAGGTGGACTTGCCCAGGCAGATGGTCAGGACATTGCGCGGAATGCGGAAATACTCGTAGGAGCGCGCCAGCGCGAAGGAGTTCGGCGGGATGATGCAGACATCGCCCTTGACGTCGAAAAAGGACTTCTCGTCAAAGGCCTTGGGATCGACAATGGTGCTGTTGATGTTGGTAAATATCTTGAACTCGTCGGCACAGCGAAGGTCATAGCCGTAGCTCGACGTGCCGTAGGAGACGATCTTGTGGCCATGGGCCTCCCTGACCTGTCCCGGTTCGAAGGGCTCGATCATCGGCGCAGCGCCGGCGGGATCCGACATCCGGCGGATCCATTTGTCTGACATGATGCTCATGGCCCCTATTCTACTCAAGCCCTGGCGGCACCCGGATTTCGGATCGGTGCCCGTCAATTGCAAAGCGGACGCCCCGGTGCTATCTTGAATCGCAGAGGGTTCGGGGAAGTCACGTGCAAGGGGCTCGACCGCCGGCCCACGAAGCGCCGCCGCAAGCGGCCCATGGCAGGAACAGAGGAGATTCAGGATGTTCCAAACGAGCTCTGGAACTTCGCTGAATTCCAGGCGGGACGAACCCGATCTGGTGCAGTTGCTGGCGATGCGCACCCGTCGCATGGCACTGGTCACTGCGCTGGGTCTGGCCATCTGTCTGGCACTGATTGCACTGGCCAATACCCGCGCCCAGTCACGCCAGAACACCGAATTGATCCGGCTCAGTGTGGCGGCCGCCTATCAGCAGCTGCAATCGGCGCCGACAGAGGCGTCCGGTCAGCAACAGTCCATCATCGCGCAAGCGGTCGCCCAGGAGGCCGAGCGCCGCACACTGGCCGGTGAGCTGTCCGAGAACCTGCAGATGGCCCTGGTGGCCTTCGCTGCCTTTGCCGCCTTCGTCGGGGCCCAGCTTTGGCTGCAGCGCCGCTGGGTCGCGCAAGCCCTGTCGCCGCTGCAGCAGATGCTGTCGGACATGAGAGCTTTCGAGGATGGCGACCTGGCGCGTCGTACCGGTGCCATGGAATTGCCGGAGCTCAATGCCCTGGCCAAGGGCTTCAATCATCTGGCCGATTCACTGCAGGCCTCCATCGAAGCCCAGCAGACCTTGTCGCGCCAGTCGCTGGATCTGCGCCGGCTGGAGCGAACCCGGGTTGCCCGGGACCTTCACGACGACCTGGGGCAGATCCTCACCGCCGCGGCCATCGAGATCGAGACGGCGCGCGCGCGCGGTGCGCCTGCCCAGGCCCTCGAAGGCGTCGCCACGAGCGTGGACCTGGCGCGTCAGAGGCTGCGCACGCTGCTGGCCTCGCTGCGCGATGAGCTGGCGCTGCAGCCCGTAGCCCGCTGGCAGGCCTTGATGGCCCCCTGGCAGGAACACCATCCGGAGGTGAACTGGGAAATGCAGGACGGCCTGGCCCTTTTTTATGACGAACTTCCCCAGCACCAGGCCTCCGTCCTCCAACGTATCGTGCAAGAGGCCCTGGTCAATGCCTTTCGTCATGCCAGGCCGCAAGCCTTGACGTTCGCGTTCGGGCAAGCGCGGTCAGCGTCCTTTGCGCAAGGCTCGCTCGCGCACCTGACGATCACCAACGACGGCCTGGGCGCACAGAACCGGACCAGTCCCTCGGGTCATGGTTTCGGCATCGCCGGCATGGGCGAGCGCCTTGCCCTGATCGGCGGGCAACTGACGATCGACCAGCCCGCGCCCGGACAGTGGCGGGTCCGATGCGAATGGCCGCTGGACTGGCCCTTGCCATGAGCCTGCGCGTGATGATCGTCGATGACCATGAGGTCGTCCGTCTGGGCTATGCCTCGTTGCTGCAGGCCCACTCGCTCTATGCAGTCGATGCCCGTTTCGGCGATGGCACCCAGGCCTATCAGGCCCTGCTCGAGGCCGACGCACGGGGCGCACTGCCCGATGTCCTGGTCTGCGACCTGAGCCTGAATGGCGCCAGTGGCATCACCCTGATCACACGCGTGACCGAGCGCTTTCCTTCACTGCGCATCCTGGCCCTGTCGATGCATGAAAGCGGCGCCATGATCCAGCGCGCGCTGGACGCGGGCGCCCGGGGTTTCCTGGCCAAGTCGGCACCGCCCGCACTGCTCAGGACAGCCATCGAATCACTCGCCGCCGGGCGCAACTGGCTGGACGAATCGTGTCTCAGGGCGCTGGAACAGCACCGTCAAGCCCGCAACACCCTGGACAGCCTGACTGCCAGGGAATGGGAGGTGCTGCAATTGTTGCTCAGGGGGTACAACTATCTGGGAATCGCCCACGCCTTGCACCTGAGCGTCAAGACGATTGCCAATCATCTGTCTGCCATACGCGGAAAGCTGGGCGCCGACACCGACTTTCAATTGATACGCATCCTTGAAAACGCAGACCGGCAGGGCCTGCAGGCAAGACCCTCGACTTGACGCTGCCCGCGCCAGCCATCAACATCCGGGCGCAACGGTCGCTGCCGTGACGATATCGAACCAGAACGACGAGACGAGATGATGAGCATGCCCCTTCCCGCGCCGCAACGCCAGGACCGCGTTCGGCCCCTCCCGCCGGCCCTGCGCAAGACCAGCCTCGTGCTGGCCCTGGCTGCCCTGCCCTGGGCCAATGGGACGAACGCGCAGACCCTCGAAGAGGTGGTGGTCTCGGCGACCCGTTCGGCCGTGCGCACCTTCGACGCCCCGGCGGCGATCCAGGCGGTCGGCACTGAAGTGATCCGCGACGCCGGTCCCCAGATCAACCTTTCGGAATCCCTCAGCCGGATTCCGGGGGTGTCGGTCCTGAACCGCCAGAACTATGCCCAGGACCTGCAGTTGTCGATTCGGGGCTTTGGCGCCCGTTCGCAATTCGGCATCCGGGGGGTCCGGCTGATTGTCGACGGTATTCCGGCCACCATTCCGGATGGACAAGGTCAGGCGGCCACCGTCAGCCTGCCCTCGGCAGAGCGCATCGAGGTGTTGCGCGGCCCGCTGTCCCAGTTGTACGGCAACTCGGCTGGCGGTGTGGTTCAGGTCTTCAGTGCCAGCGGGCCCAAGATCCCAATGTTCGAGGCCGACCTGCTGTTCGCCAGCAATGGGACCCAGCGCAGTTCGGTGCGCACAGGCGGTGAATCGGGGCGGGTCAACTGGATGGCCGATTACACCGACTTTCGCACCGACGGCTATCGCGATCACGCTGGTGCGGTTCGCAAGCAGTTCAACACCAAGTGGAATTTTGCGCTGGGCGACAGCACCCGGCTCAGCCTGATCGCCAACAGCTTCAACCAGCCGCGCGCGGATGATCCCCTGGGCCTGACCCGCGCCGAGTTCACCGCCAATCCGCGTCAGGTCAATCCGATCGCGCTGACCATGAACACCGGCAATAGCGTCCAGCAGGACCAGTTCGGGGCCGTTTTGGAACACCGATTCGACGCTGACAAGCGACTGTCTGCACGCGTGTACTACGGCGAGCGAGATGTCACCAGCCGGCTCGGACTCCCCCTCGCGGCTCAGTCCTCGGCCACGTCGGCCGGCGGTATCGTTTCGCTGGATCGGGACTACTCCGGGATTGGCGTCCAGTACTCCCAGCGCATCCGGCTGGGACGGGACAGCGCCCTGCTGGCGACGGTGGGCTACGACTACGACAGCATGCGCGAGCGGCGCCGCGGCTATGTCAACAACAATGGCACGCAGGCCAATCTCAAGCGCGATGAGCTCGATACCGTTTCCTCCGAAGATTTCTACGCGCAGCTGAATTGGTCGATCAATCCCAAATGGACCGTGATCGCTGGCGCCCGCTCCAGTACCGTGCGCTTCAAGGTCAACGATTACTACATCGCGACCGGCAATCCGAATGATTCCGGCTCGGTCCAGTACAGCGGCACGAATCCGGTGCTCGGCGTCACCTACCATCTGGCCGACAACGTCAATCTGTATGCCAACTGGGGTCGTGGCATGGAAACCCCGACCTTCGCCGAGATCGCCTACCGCAGTGGGGGCAGCGGGCCCAACTTCGGCCTGATGGCGGCACGCAGCCGGCACCTGGAAATGGGCGCCAAGCTGCGCCTGGCCGACAACCACCGCATTGACGTCGCCGTCTTCAGCATCAACAACGACAACGAGCTCAGCGTCGACACCAACATCGGCGGCCGCTCCACCTTCAAGAACGTCGGAGACACCCGCCGCGAGGGGGTGGAACTGGCCTACTCCGGACGCCTGAATCCGACCCTGAGCGCCTATGCGGCGTTCACGGTCATGGATGCCCGCTTCCTCGACAGCTTTGTCTCGAATGGCAGCAGCGTGGCGGCCGGACGCAAATTGCCCGGAACACCGCCCACCGCGGCCTATGCAGAACTGGCCTGGCGCCCGCAATGGGATGGCCCGCTCAAGGGCTTCGGAACCGCCCTCGAACTGGTGCATCGCGGACGGCTTTACGTCAATGACGCGAATACCGATTCGGCCGATGCGGTCACCACCTTCAACTGGCGCGCCAGCCTGCAGCAGAAAGTGGGCAACTGGACCTTCCGGGAAGCGGTGCGGATCGACAATATTGCCAACAAGACGTATGCAGGCTCGGTGATCGTCAATGAAGGCAACAGCCGCTTTTTCGAGACCGCCCCGGGTCGGACCTGGATGATCTCGTTGAGTGCCCGCTACGATTTCAGATAAAAAAAAGGCCGAGCAAACGGTGAAACTTGCTCGGCCAGGCGGAGACACTTAACAGCCTGAATTCTAGGCCTTGCGCCGGATGCCGACATCCACCAAAAGGGGGATTACGGCGCTTTATTTTCATGCTTGCAGCCCAACCCTGTCGGCTGGAATGGCAACCAAAAACGGACCGCTGCGAAAGCTGCGGAACTTGATCAACGCGGCCTGTCCCCTATAGGATCGTCCTGCCATGTCCATCCTGCGCCGACCCCGCCCCTCGCCCGCCCTGAGCGCACATGCGCCCCTGTCGCGCCCTGCCCTGATTGCAGACGACCCGCCCTATCTGAGCTTTCACCTGTGGATGCTGGTGGCGCTTGCCTCTGCCTTCGCCATGTTCGTGGCCTGGAAGTCTGGCGGCCTGGCCTTTGTGGTCATCAACGACAGCACCTATATCAGCGAGGCGATCCTCCTTTTCTTCTGGTCCACCACCTTGTACTGCGGGCGGCGCGCCTTTCGCCTGTCCCGCGAGTTGCTGGCGGTGCAGCAGTTTGCCGGCCTGCCGTTGGCGGCCGACGCCCTCGCCCCTGCGCAAGCCTCCCAGACCTGGTCCTCTCAGGTGCTGGCCCGCCATGCCAACCCTCAGGAC
>JAPOKJ010000082.1 GCA_029977705.1 Burkholderiales bacterium
AGGTGATGCGCAGACCCGTGCCAAGACCGGGATCAATGAACTGCTGCGGGGAGACTGAACCCCTTCGGCGCTGATGGCAAGAAAGGGCGGAAAAGATGTCCGAGAGCGGAATGATGGCGCGTCTGTTGACGCTGATGGCCCAGAAAAAGGCCTCTGACCTGTTTCTGGCACCGGGCTCGCCGGTGCAATTCAAGCTCAACGGGCTGACCGTCCCGATCAATGACCAGAGCCTGGATCCGCCCTCGGTGGTGGCCCTGATCCGCGAGATCGTCGACGAGAAGAACTGGCAGCGCTTCGAGGAGGACCACGAACTGAACATAGGCTACGGCCTGCATGGCGTGGGAAGCTTCCGCGTCAATGTCTTTCGCCAGCGCGGCACCGCAGCCTGCGTGATCCGCTACATTCCCAGCGACATTCCGCGCTTCGAGACCCTCGGGCTGCCCGACATCCTGCGCGACCTGATCGTGCAAAAACGTGGCCTGATGCTGCTGGTCGGCGCGACCGGCTCGGGCAAGTCGACCACCCTGGCCTCGCTGCTCGATTACCGCAACGAGCATCGCACCGGCCACATCCTGACGCTCGAGGATCCGATCGAATTCGTCTTCAGGAACCGCCGCTCGATCATCAACCAGCGCCAGATCGGGACCGATACGGTGTCCCTCCATGTCGCCCTGAAAAACGCCATGCGGCAGGCGCCCGACTGCATCTTCATCGGCGAGATCCGCGATGTCGAGACGATGACCGCCGCGATCGCCTACGCCCAGTCCGGCCATCTCGTGGTGGCGACCCTGCACGCCAACAACGCCAACAATGCGCTGAACCGCATCCTGACCTTCTACACCCCGGAAAACCGCACCGTCCTGCTGCAGGACCTGGCCAGCACCCTGCGCGCCGTGATCTGCCAGCGCCTGCTCAAATCGCGCACCGGCGGGCGGGTGCCGGCAGTGGAAGTGCTGCTCAATACCCGTCACATCCAGGAACTGATCGAGCACAACCGGCTCTCAGAGATCAAGGAAGCCATGGAAAAGAGCCTGGCCCAGGGCTCGGTCACCTTCGATCAGGCGCTGGCTGAGTTGCTGGCCGAAAAGAAGATCAGCAAGGACGAGGCCCTGGCCAATGCCGACTCAGCCACCAACCTGCTCTGGGTGCTCGAGAACAGCCTTCAGAAGGACAAGCCCGGCGAGCAGCAGACCGGCTCGCTGGCGAGCAACCCGTCCCGCCCCAGCATGACACCCACGCCCGGCCAGCCCAATGCCGAGGGCGCCTCGTTCTCCGAATTCCTGCTCAACATCTGACCCTGGAGCATCCTCGTCTTGGCCGCTGTCATCGTCTACGGGATCGAAAATTGCGACCAGGTGCGAAAGGCGCGCGCCTGGCTCGGCGCACGCGGCCAGGCCTTCGACTTCCATGACTTTCGCAAGCACGGCCTGGAGCGCAGCACGCTGCAGGCCTGGTTGCGGCATGTCCCCTGGGACGCCGTCCTGAACAAGCGTGGCCTGAGCTGGCGGCAACTGGATGAGGCCCGGCGTCTCACCATCACCGATCAGCAGGCCGCCACCGACCTGATGCTTGAGAACCCGACCCTGATCAAGCGCCCGATCCTGGTCCATGGCGACGATGTCCTGGTGGGTTTTTCGGACCTCGTCTATGACAAGCACTTCCAGAACCCCTCGCCCGCCTGACCTCGAGGCCGCCTGCAACGAGTTGCTCAGCCTGCGGGACTGGCAGCGCTTTGCCCACTCGGCCCTGTTGCTCACGCCGGGCCTGCACTTCGGTCACGGCAGCGCCTCCCCGGCTGCCGAAGCCCTGCAACTGCTCAGCTGGATCACGCGCATGCCCCCATCCGGGGTGCTCGACCACCTGGACGCCACTCTGACCCGCACCGAGCGCGCAGCCCTGGCCGAGCGGCTGGGCGAGCGGCTGCGCGGCCTGCGGCCGATGGCCTACATCCTGGGCGAGGCCTGGTTCGGTGGGGTGCGTTTTCTTTGCGACGAGCGCGCCCTGGTGCCTCGCTCGCTGATCCTGGAAGCCCTCGACGGACCGCTCGAGCAGGCCCTGGCCGAAGCCGGCCCAGCCTGCCTGGCCGCCCTGGAAGGGGACAAGGCCAACATCCTGGACCTGTGCTGCGGTGGCGGCAGCATCGCCATCACGGCCGCGCTGCGCTTTCACGGCGCTCGCCTGACAGCCGCCGACCTGTCGTCGGAGGCCCTGGCGCTGGCACGCAGCAATGTTCGTGAACACGGACTCGAGGATCGCATCAGCCTGCGCCAGGGTGACCTGTTCGCCGCGCTGGTGGCGCCGGGGAAAACGGTGCGCAAGCGCCATGACCTGATCCTGTGCAATCCGCCCTATGTCAACGCGGGCTCGATGCGGCAACTGCCGGCCGAGTTCCGTGCCGAGCCGGAGATGGCCCTGGCCGCCGGCCATGATGGCATGGACCTGATTCGGCGCATCCTTCGCGAGGCCCCTGCCCACCTCAAGCCGCAAGGCTGGCTGCTGCTCGAGATCGGCCATGAGGCGCCCCACTTCGAGGCCGCCTTTCCCTGGCTGTCTTATAGCTGGCTGGAGGTGACGGCCGGCCCGCAGATGCTGGTGCTGGTCTCCTGCGCCGAGCTGCAGGACATGCAGGCGATGGAAGGGGCCTGAGGCGACGGCATGATTGTCTTTCGTGACGTCGGCCTGTCGCTCGGTGGCCGGGTACTTCTCGAGCATGTCGACCTGAGCCTTCAGCACGGCGAGCGGCTGGCACTGGTGGGCAGCAACGGCAGCGGCAAGACCTCGCTGCTGCGCGCCCTGACCGGCGACCTGTCGCTCGATGCCGGCCAGATCGAACACCATTACGCCGATGTCGTGCGCCTGTCCCAGGTCCTGCCGCAATCGGCGCTGGTGGCCTGGCAGTACCTGCTGGCGGCCGACCAGCGCCTGCAACAGGCGCTTGCCCGGGTGCAGGCCCTGGAAGCCGGGATCGCTCAGAGCGGCACACATGGCCAAGCCCCTGCCGAGACCCATGCCCAGTCCAATGCCCGGGGTGAGGCGCTGGCCGCAGCGCATCTGGCGCTCTCCGATGCCGGCCATCATGATGCTGCCGCCCGGGCCCAGGCCCTTCTGAGCGGCCTCGGTTTCACGCGCGAGCAGATCGACACCCCGGTCAACCAGCTCTCGGGTGGCTGGAAGATGCGCGTCGCCCTGGCCACGGCGCTATTCCTGCCCAGCCAGTTGCTCCTGCTCGATGAGCCCACCAACCACCTGGACCTGGATGCGGTGCTGTGGCTCGAGCGCTGGATCCAGCGCTATACCGGCACCCTGATCATCGTCTCCCACGACCGCGACTTCCTGGACAATGTGGCCAAGGCCACGCTGCACATCGATCATCAGCACCTGGTCCGCTACAGCGGGGGCTACACCAGCTTCGAGCGCACCCGGCGCCAGCGCATCGCGCTGCAGGAAAAGCAGAACCAGAAGGTGCTGGCGCAGAGCCAGCACCTGCAAGCCTTCATCAACCGCTTTCGCGCCCAGGCGACCAAGGCGCGTCAGGTGCAGTCGCGCCTGAAGGCGCTGGAAAAGCTGTCCATGTCGCCCCTGCTGCGCGACGAGCAATCACTGAACCTGCAACTGGACAGCGCCGGCGAGTTACCCAACCCGGTGCTGCGCGCTGGCCCGGGCAGCGCCGGCTATCACGCCGAGGCACCGGTCCTGCATTGGGACAAGCTGATGATCGAGCGCGGCGAGCGCATCGGCATCCTGGGCCGCAATGGCGCCGGCAAGACCACGCTGATCCGCACACTGATCGGGGAACTGCCGGCCCTCTCCGGCGACATCCACCGCTCACCCTCGGTACGTCTGGCCTACTTTGCGCAGCAGGCGGTCGAGGACCTGCGCGCCGAGGAATCGCCCCTGCAGCACCTGCAGCGCAAGCTGCCCCTCGAGCGCGAGGTGATCCTGCGCAGCTATCTGGGACGCTTCGGTTTTCCGGCCGAGCGCTGCCTGCAGGCCTGCGGCACGATGTCGGGCGGCGAGCGTGCCCGCGTCGTGCTGGCCCTCATCCTCTGGGACAAGCCACAATTCCTGATCCTGGACGAACCCACCAACCATCTGGATGCCCAGGCCCGCGACGAGTTGGCCCAGGCCCTGGCCCAGTTCGACGGCTGTCTGCTGATCGTCTCGCATGACCGCTTCCTGCTGCGCCACTGCGTCGACCGTTTCTGGCTGGTGAGGCAGGGTCAGATCGAGGCCTTCGAGGGGGACCTCGAGGACTACGCCCGGCTGTTGACCAAGGGCGCCCTCGATCCGGTACTGGCCGTATCCTCGCGACCGGCCGCGGCCGCCCCGGCCCAGAACCTGAAGGAGCAGCGCCGCCTGGCGGCCCAGTTGCGGGAACAGCGCGCCGTGCATCTGAAACCGGTCGAGACCCGCCTGCGCCAGGCCGAGGAAGGGCTGCAAGGCTGCGAGACAGAACTGGCCCGCATCGAGCGCGACCTGCTCGACCCCCTGCTCTACCAGAACCGCGAGCGGGCCACGCAACTGGCACGCGATCGGGCGGCCTTGCAGCGCGAACGCGAGCGCCTCGAGGACGACTGGCTGCGCCTGAGCGAGCAACGCGACCGCCTGCTGGCCGAGTGGGCCCAGCAGGGCGAGGTACCGGAGCGCCACTGAGCGCGGCGGCTGCAAGGTGTCGCTTCGGGTACACTTTTTCGATGCTGCCCTGCAGCACTTCCGCAATACCACCGGCACAGCCCCGCTGCCCGGCGCACAATGAGCATGAGGAGACAGTCTTGAGCGAGTCTTTTGAAGACAACATCGGCACCATGGCGGTGGCCGATCGACAGCGGTTCGATGTCACGGCCCTGGAGGCCTACCTGAAACAGCATGTCGAGGATTTTGCCGGCCCGCTGAGCATCGAGCAGTTCAAGGGCGGCCAGTCCAACCCCACCTTCAAGCTGATCACGCCCCGCAAGCATTATGTGATGCGCTCCAAGCCGGGACCGGTGGCCCGACTGCTGCCCTCGGCCCATGCCATCGAGCGCGAGTTCAAGGTGCAATCGGCCCTGGCCGGTTCCGATGTGCCGGTGGCACGCATGTACTGCCTGTGCGACGACGAGTCCGTCATCGGGCGTGCCTTTTACATCATGGACTGCGTCGAGGGCCGCGTGCTCTGGGACCAGGGCCTGGCCGGCTTTTCCAACGCCGAGCGCGAGGCGGTCTACGACGAGATGAACCGGGTCATCGCCGCCTTGCACACCGTCGACTATGCCGCCATCGGCCTGGCCGACTATGGCAAGCCCGGCAATTACTTTGCCCGCCAGATCAGCCGCTGGTCCAAGCAGTATCAGGCCAGCCAGACCGAAAAGATCGAGGCCATGGATCGACTGATCGAATGGCTGCCCTCCCACATCCCGGCAGGCGATGACACCTCGATCGTGCATGGCGACTATCGCCTGGACAACATGATCTTTGATGCCAAGGCTCCCCGTGTGCGAGCCGTGCTCGACTGGGAACTGTCCACCCTCGGTCATCCGATGGCAGACTTTTCCTACCATTGCATGAGCTATCACATCCCCCCCGGCGCCTTCCGCGGCATCGCCGGCCTCGATCTGAAAGCCCTCGGCATTCCCGATGAATCCGACTACATCGCCCGCTACGCCAGGCGCACCGGCAAGCCGGTGCCGCGCGAAAACTGGGACTTCTACATGGCCTACAACATGTTCCGCCTGGCGGCCATCCTGCAGGGGATCATGAAGCGGGTCGTTGACGGCACCGCCTCCAACGAACAGGCGCGCGAGGCCGGCGCCCGCGCCCGGCCCCTGGGCGAGATGGGCTGGGCCGTGGCGCAAAGGCTGGGTTGAGAGGCGCCGCAACACCGGCCGCCACCCGAGACATCACCAGCCCCCTGACATTGATTCACCGAACCGAACCTTGAAAGGAACTCCCTCATGGACTTCAACTACTCCGATCGCTGCAATGCGCTGCGGGCCCGCCTGCTCCGGTTCATGGACGAGTACATCTACCCCAACGACCACACCTACCACGAGCAGATCGCCGCCAACCGCAAGGCGGGCAATCCCTGGGTACCGGTCCAGATCATCGAGGACCTGAAACCCAAGGCGCGGGACGCCGGCCTGTGGAACCTGTTCCTGCCCAAGTCCGAGCGCGTGCCCGAAGGCCTGAGCAACCTGGACTACGCACCCCTGTGCGAGATCATGGGCCGCGTGCCCTGGTCGGCCGAGGTCTTCAACTGCTCGGCCCCCGATACCGGCAACATGGAGACCCTCGAGCGCTACGCCACCGAGGACATCAAGCGGCAGTGGCTCGATCCGCTGCTGCGCGGCGAGATCCGCTCGGTGTTCGCCATGACCGAGCCGGCTGTGGCCTCGTCGGATGCAACCAACATCCAGTCGCGCATCGAACGCCAGGGCGACCATTACGTCATCAACGGCCGCAAGTGGTGGAGCTCAGGCGCCGGTGATCCGCGCGCCAAGGTCTACATCTTCATGGGCAAGACCAATCCCGATGCCGGCCGCCATGAGCAGCAGTCGATGATCGTGGTGCCGGCGGACACCCCGGGGATCACCGTGCTGCGGGCCCTCAACGTGTTCGGCTACGACGATGCGCCGCATGGCCACTGCGAAGTGCTGTTCGAGAATGTGCGGGTGCCGGTCAGCAATGTGCTCCTGGGCGAGGGGCGTGGCTTCGAGATTGCCCAAGGGCGCCTGGGACCGGGCCGGATCCACCATTGCATGCGTTCGATCGGCGTGGCCGAGCGGGCCCTCGAACTGATGTGCAGGCGCCTGAACGAGCGGGTGGCATTCGGCAAGCCGATCTCGGCACAAGGCGTCTGGCATGAGCGCATCGCCGATGCCCGCATCATGATCGACCAGGCCCGCCTGCTGGTGCTCAAGGCCGCCTACATGATGGACACCGTGGGCAACAAGGTCGCCAAGTCCGAGATCGCCATGATCAAGGTGATCGCGCCGGTCATGACCTGCCAGGTGGTCGACTGGGCCATCCAGGCCCATGGTGGCGCCGGTGTCAGCCAGGACACGCCCCTGGCCTCCCTGTACGCCCATTCACGCACCCTGCGTCTGGCCGACGGACCGGATGAGGTGCATCGCGTCTCGATCGCCAAGCTCGAATTGGCCAAGCAGCTGAGCCTGCCCGGTGGCACCGAAGCCATCCAGATGCCGATCACCCGCGGCGCCTGATCCTCAAAAGGAGACCTTCATGATCGACCTGTACACCTGGGCCACGCCGAATGGCCACAAGATCCACCTGATGCTCGAGGAATGCGGCCTGCCCTATGCGGTACATGCGGTCGACATCGGCGCCGGGGACCAGTTCAAGCCCGAATTCCTGGCCATCAGTCCGAACAACAAGATTCCCGCACTGGTCGACCATGACGGTCCGGACGGCAAGCCGATCAGCCTGTTCGAGTCCGGTGCCATGCTGCTTTACCTGGCGGGCAAGAGCGGCCGCTTCCTGCCCAAGTCGGTACGTGGCAAGTACGAGTGCATGCAGTGGGTAATGTGGCAGATGGCCGGCTTCGGTCCGATGCTGGGACAGGCCCATCACTTTCGCAACGTCGCTCCGGAAAAGATCGAGTATGCGATCAACCGATTCAGCAACGAGACCCGTCGCCTGTATGGGGTGCTGGACAAGCAGTTGGGCAAGACCGGTGCCTATCTGAGCGGCAAGGATTACACCATCGCCGACATGGCCTGCTGGCCCTGGACGCGCTCGCATGTCAACCAGGGCATCAACCTGGACGAGTTCCCGAACGTCAAGCGCTGGTACGAGGCCATCGATGCGCGGCCCGCCGCCAAGCGCGCGGTGCAGATCCTGGCCGACCGGCGCAAGCCGGTGATGGATGACAAGGCCAAGGCCGTGCTGTTCGGGGCCCAGCAATACGAGAAGCGCTGAAGCTGCCGGGACGGGGGCGCGGGGCCCTCCCGGGCCTTACTGCATTGGCCCCTTGAGGGCCGCCGGCATCGGAAAGCTGGCCACCGCGATGCCCTCTTCCTCGAGGGCCGCTGCCTCCTCGGCACTGGCCAGGCCGCGAATGCCGCGCTCGGGCGATTCGCGGTAGTGGATGCGACGCGCCTCTTCGGCAAAACGCTCGCCCACATCCTCGGTATTGGCGATCACCTGGCGGGCCATGTCCATCCACAGCGCCTGGATCTTCTCCAGGGTTTCCTTCTGGTGCGGGTTGAGACCGTTGACCATGTCCTGGCGCGACACGCCGGCCTCGGGCTTGGCCCCCAGGTTCAGGCGCGGCGCCGACAGGCGCTTTTGCACCGCCTTGCTGGCGCACACCGGGCACTCGACCAGCCCTCGGCCGCGCTGGGACTCGAAGTCCTCGGCGGACGCGAACCAGCCTTCGAAGAGATGCTCCTGGTCACAGGCTAGATTGAAGACGATCATGATGGCGAAGGGTCGGGACGGGCGGACACCGGGACAAGGCCCATGCGGGCAGTGGCAACAAACTTGGTGACGTCACAGCCGAAGTTCAAGGCCTGATTGTAGCCCCGCCCCGGTTCTGCCGGGCAAGTGTCAGTAGAATCGCAGCCATGAGAGACTTTCAGGCCGTCAGTGCCGCCCAGGCCCTGGCGCAGCGCCACCAGTACCAGCGCATCATCGACGTGCGCAGCCCCTCCGAATACCTTCTGGACTGCTTCCCGGGTGCCGTCAGCCACTGCGTGCTCGATGACGAGCAACGGGTACGCATCGGCACCCTCAACAAGCAGGTCTCCCCCTTCGAGGCCAAGCGCGTGGGCGCGGCCCTGGTGGCCCGCAACATCGCCGCCATGCTTGAGCACGGCCTGCACGACCTGAACCGGCAGGACAAGGTCCTGGTCTACTGCTGGCGTGGCGGCAACCGCTCGGCCTCGCTGGGAACCATCCTGGCCCGCATCGGCTATCCGGTGGAAGTCATCGAAGGCGGCTACAAGGCCTATCGCAAGGCGGTGGTCGAGGCGATCAGCGCACGCGCCCCTGCGCTGTCCTACAAGGTCCTGGTCGGCCGCACCGGCAGCGGCAAGAGCCTGCTGCTGCAGGCCATGGCCGCGCAAGGCGCGCAGGTGCTCGATCTGGAGGCACTGGCCCGCCACAAGGGCTCGGTCCTGGGCCTGGCCCCAGGCGATGTGCAGCCCTCGCAGAAGAAATTCGAAAGCCTGCTGTGGGAGCAACTCTCGGGCTTCGACCCGGCCCGGCCGGTGCATGTCGAATCCGAGTCCCGCAAGATCGGCCAATGCCAGGTGCCCGAAGCCCTGATCGAGGCGATGCGGGCCAGCCCCTGCATCGATATCGTCGCCGACATCGACACCCGGGTTGCCCTGCTCAAGGCCGAGTATCCGCACTTCATGCAGGAGGGCAGCAGCCTGTTCGGGCGGCTCGACGCGCTGCTGTCCCTGCATGGGCATGAGCGCATCGATGCCTGGAAGGCACAGGCACAAGCCGGCGACTGGGATGGCTTCGTGCGCAGCCTGCTCGAGGAACACTACGACCCGGCCTATGACCGGTCGATCACGCGCAACTTCAAGCGCCACGCCTCGGCGCAGCGGCAGA
The DNA here is from genome assembly GCA_029977705.1 of Burkholderiales bacterium. Taxonomy (GTDB): domain Bacteria; phylum Pseudomonadota; class Gammaproteobacteria; order Burkholderiales; family Burkholderiaceae_E; genus JAPOKJ01. Next base: position 9,559 of record JAPOKJ010000082.1, read on the forward strand.
CCCTCAGCCTGGCGCAGGGTGAAATGGTGGAGCAGGCCTTGCCGGTGGCGATCAGGGACTGCGCCACGGCCCTGCTGGCCCTGCCCTGAACGGCCTGCGCTGAGCGGCCTGCGCTGAGCGGCCCGTCCCGGGCCCTCGGCTCCGAGCCTCCTCCGGGCCGTCTGCCCGCTCAGTTGTCCTTGCGCGGGGGCAGCTTGCTCAGATCGGTCTTGATCGGCGTACGGGCCTTGACCGCCTCGAGGTAATCGAGAAAGGTCTGCTGCGCCACCGTCTGGGACAGTTGCGCCTGGTACAGGGGCTCGCGCGCCTTGACCTCCTCGGGCTTGGCCGGATTGAGCTTGCTGATCTCGAAGATCTGATAGCTCAGCCCGTTCAGGTCGACGCCGGCATAGGCCGGCAGCCGCGCGCTGGCTGCAGAGAAGATAGCCTCGACCGCATTGAGCGGCAGACCCTGCGGATTGCTGCGCGACACCGCCAGCTTTTCGGGCGCAAAGCCCGCATCGCTCGGTGCAGCCTGCAAGGCCTTGAGCTTTTCCTGGCCTGCCGCCACTGCCAGACGGCGCGACTCCGCCACCGCATACTGGGAGCGGGCCTCAACCTCGACCTCAGCCAGGGGACGCGTCCTGGCCGGCTGGTACTCGACGATGCGCGCCGATACCAATGCACCCCCGGCCACCTCGATCGCTTCGGTATTGCGCTTCTTGGCAACCGAATCGGCCGAGAAAAGGGCAGCCAGCAGCTTCGGATTGAGCAGCGGTGAATTGGGCGCCAGCTTGGGATTCGGGCTGCGCGTGACGGCCTCGGCGGTCTGCACCTTCAGCTTGTACTTGTCAGCCACCGGTGCATAGGTGTCGGCCTGCTCATAGACCCCATTGCTGAAGCCCTCGGCCGACTCGGAAAACTTCTTGGCGGCCTGCTGGGTCTTGATCTCGGCCTCGATTTCCGGCTTGACCTGCTCGAAGCTGCGCACGCCGCCGCCCTTCAGGCCGGTCAGCTTGATGATGTGAAAGCCGTACTCGGTCTCGACCAGACCGCTCAGTTCGCCTTCCTTCATGCCCCATGCCGCATCGGCAAAGGGCTTGACCATGGCATCGCGGCTGAAAAAGCCCAGGTCGCCGCCATTGGCCGCCGAGCCCGGGTCCTGTGATTCGGCCTTGGCAATGGCGGCAAAGTCGCCACCCGCCTTGACCCGCTTGAGAATGTCCTCGGCCTTGGCCTTGGCGGCCGCCTTGACCTCGGGCTTGGCATCCTTGTCGGCCAGCACCAGGATGTGACTGGCCTTGCGCTCTTCCTTGGCCCCGTACTTGGCCTTGTTCTGCTCGTAGTAGGTCTTGACGTCATCCGGATTGAGCGTGATGCCGGCGGCCAGCGCCTCGCGCGACAGCACCAGGTACTCGACCTTGGCCTGCTCGGGTTGCTCGAAGCGCTTGAGGTTGTCGTTGTAGTACTTCTTGAGCTGCTCCTCGTTGGGCTGAGCCTTGCTGATGAAGTCCTCGGGCTTGAACTTGAGCACACGGACCTCGCGCTGCTCCTCGAGCAGGGCAGCAATCCGCGTCAGGCTGGTCCTGGAGACGATCGCCGTCTGCATGATGGCCGAGGGCAGCACCTGCAGGGCCAGGTCGCGGCGTACCTCGTTCTCGAAGCTTTCCGGCGTCTTGCCCAGGGCTGCCAGCTGGTTGCGATAGGCCTCCATGTTGAAGCTGCCATCGGGGTTCTTCAGCCCTTCGATGCCGCGGATCTGGTCCTGGGCCTGGGCTACCGTCACCGAGATCTTGTTGCGGGTGGCTTCGTGCGCGAGCGTCTTCTGCGCGATCAGGCCATCGAGGATTTCCTTGCGGCTTGCATCGGTGTCGAGCAGCTTGGGATCGGCCTGATCGCCCAGGGCACGGCGGATCTGCTCGAACTGGCGCTGCTGGGCCTGCTCGAATTCCTGCCGCGTGATCTTGACATCGCCGATGCTGGCAATGACGCCGCCATCGTCGGACAGGAAACGGTCATAGCCCTGAATGCCGAAGAAGGCAAAGGCCGGAAAGATCAGCAACAGCAGCAAGCCCTGGAGGATTCTCTGGTGCTTGCGAATCGAATCAAACATGAAAGGCTCCAAACCCGTCCGATGGGGGTCAACTGACTGGGGCTTGCATCGCTGCGCCTGCCATCAGGGGACGGTCGCAGCGGGCGCAAATGCGCCGCAAAACACCAGTCCCGCATTCTAAAGGAGATTGTCAGGAAAGCCTTTGCAGGCCCTTGAGACAAAAGAAAAAGCCCCGCGATCGCGGGGCTTTTTGGTGTTGGCGGAGTGGACGGGGCTCGAACCCGCGACCCCCGGCGTGACAGGCCGGTATTCTAACCAACTGAACTACCACTCCTTGATTCTGGAGCGCCAGGACTTCGAGATGTTTTTCCCAGACCCGGCATTGAAGATGCTTTGGTGGGTGCTAAGAGGCTCGAACTCCTGACCTACGCCTTGTAAGGGCGCCGCTCTACCAACTGAGCTAAGCACCCAAAGCAAGCTAGCCCAAGATTATATACGAAAAAAACAGGCTGTGCTCAGGTCTTCAAAAAATGATCAGTTGATCGCGTCTTTCAGGGCCTTGCCGGGACGGAACTTGGGCACCTTGGCGGCCTTGATCTTGATCGCGGCGCCGGTGCGCGGGTTGCGGCCGGTGCGGGCCGCACGCTTGCCCACTGCAAAGGTACCGAAACCGACCAGGGTGACTTCATTGCCTTTTTTCAGTTGCTGACGCACGGCACCGATCAGGGCCTCCAGCGCTCGGCCGGAGGCGGCCTTGGAAATATCGGCCTGCTTGGCGATGTGGTCGATCAACTCAGATTTATTCACGGGATGCCTCGGAAATCTTGATAGTTATGGAGCCCGGATCTTGGCCCGGGGGTCGGGAGAAAGGCGCCACCTGGAACGAGCAAGGGGCGCCTGTTTAAGCGATCGGACAGGGCACCGTCAAGTGCCCTGTCGACGACGGGACCGAGATTCTACTACGGCCGTCTTCAGTGCTTCAGCACGTCACCATCGCTGCCCGGCGCCGCGGGTGCGGCCGGGGTGGTGGCGGTCGCTGCGGCAATCGATGCGGCAAACTCCGCGTCGTCGAGGGGCGTGGGCGGACGCTCGAGCGCCACCTCCAGGACCTTGTCGATCCACTTGACCGGAATGATCTCGATCGCGTTCTTGACGTTGTCCGGGATGTCGGCCAGGTCCTTGGCATTTTCCTCGGGGATCAGCGCGACCTTGATCTGGCCGCGATGGGCCGCCAGCAGCTTTTCCTTCAGGCCACCGATGGGCAGGACCTCGCCACGCAAGGTGATCTCGCCGGTCATGGCGACATCGCTGCGCACCGGAATGCCGGTCAGCACCGACACCAGCGCCGTCGTCATGGCAATGCCCGCACTCGGTCCGTCCTTGGGCGTGGCGCCCTCGGGCACGTGGATGTGGATATCGTTCTTCTCGTGGAAGTCGCCCCGGATGCCCAGGCGCTGTGCACGACGACGCACCACGGTCATGGCCGCCTTGATCGACTCCTGCATCACATCGCCCAGCTTGCCGGTGAAGGTGGTCTTGCCCTTGCCCGGCATGGCCACAGCCTCGATGGTGAGCAATTCGCCACCCACCTCGGTCCAGGCCAGTCCGGTCACCTGACCGACCTGGTTGTCCTTCTCGGCCATGCCGAAGTTGAAGCGACGCACGCCCAGGAACTTGTCCAGGTTGTCCGAGCCGATCGTGATGCGGCCCCCCTTCTTGTCGAGCAGCAGGCTCTTGACCGTCTTGCGGCAGATCTTGCTGATCTCGCGCTCGAGCGAGCGCACGCCGGCCTCGCGGGTGTAGTAGCGGATGATGTCGCGGATCGCTTCTTCCTTGACCTCGATCTCGCCGCCCTTAAGGCCGGTGTTCTTGACCTGCTTGGGCACCAGATAGCGCAGCGCGATGTTGACCTTCTCGTCCTCGGTGTAGCCAGACAGGCGGATCACTTCGAGACGATCGAGCAGTGCCGGCGGAATGTTCAGCGTGTTGGCGGTGGCCACGAACATGACGTCGGACAGGTCGTACTCGACCTCGACGTAATGGTCGACGAAGGTCGAGTTCTGCTCGGGATCGAGCACCTCGAGCAGGGCCGATGAGGGATCGCCACGGAAATCCATGCCGATCTTGTCGACCTCATCGAGCAGGAAGAGCGGATTGCGCACGCCGACCTTGGCCAGGTTCTGCAGGATCTTGCCCGGCATCGAACCGATGTAGGTCCGTCGGTGACCGCGGATCTCGGCCTCGTCACGCACGCCGCCCAGGGCCATGCGCACGTACTTGCGGTTGGTGGCCTTGGCAATCGACTGGCCAAGCGAGGTCTTGCCCACGCCGGGCGGGCCGACCAGGCACAGGATGGGCGACTTGACCTTCTCGACGCGCTGCTGGACCGCGAGGTACTCGAGGATGCGTTCCTTGACCTTCTCGAGGCCGAAGTGGTCTTCATCCAGCACACGCTGGGCGTTGGTCAGATCATTGTTGATCTTGCTCTTTTTCTTCCAGGGCAGGTTGACCAGCACATCGATGTAGTTGCGCACCACGGTCGACTCGGCCGACTGCGGCGACATCATCTTGAGCTTCTTGAACTCGGCCTCGACCTTCTTCAGGGCGTCCTTGGGCATCTTGGCGTTCTTGATCTTCTTGCCCAGCTCGTCGAGCTCACCGCCCTCCTCGCCTTCGCCCAGTTCTTTCTGGATCGCCTTGACCTGCTCGTTCAGGTAGTACTCGCGCTGGCTCTTTTCCATCTGGCGCTTGACGCGGCCACGGATGCGCTTTTCGACCTGCAGGATATCCAGCTCGCTCTCGATCAGGGCCAGCAGTTTTTCGAGGCGCTCGCCGATCGGCAGCTGCTCGAGAATGCTCTGCTTTTGCTCGATCTTGATCGGCAGGTGGGCTGCAACGGTGTCGGCCAGCCGGCCACCGTCCTCGAAGCTGTTCAGCGAGGCCAGGATCTCGGGCGGGATCTTCTTGTTCAGTTTCACGTACTGGTCAAACTGGGTCAGGATCGCGCGGCGCAAGGCCTCGATCTCCTGGGTACCGACCTCCTGGTTGGGGATCAGTTCCAGTTCGCAGGAAAAATGCGTGTCCTCGTCCTTGACCGACAGGACGCGGCCGCGCTGGGTGCCTTCGACCAGCACCTTGACGGTGCCATCGGGCAACTTGAGCATCTGCAGGATGTTGGAGACGCAGCCGACCTGGTAGATGTCATCCAGGCCAGGGTCGTCCTTCTGGGCGTTTTTCTGGGCCACCAGCATGATGCTCTTGCCCACCTCCATCGCGGCTTCGAGGGCCTTGATGGACTTGGGCCGGCCCACGAACAGCGGGATGACCATGTGCGGAAAGACCACCACGTCGCGCAGCGGCAGCAGCGGCAGGCGCTGCGGCGAGCCGGCATCTTGCTCGGGGGTCGGAATCGGGGAAGAGGCGTCAGTCATGTTTTCTCCAAGGCACGGCAAGTGCCGTTTCTCGTCCCCATGTGGGCGCAGGGGCAGGGAATTCAAGGTGGCGGGATCAGGCCCGTCTGCCTTGACGATTCCAGAATACGCCAAAACGACAAGGGCCTGTTGAAAACAGGCCCTTTGAAGGTTCCGCCGGTCGGCGCGGCGTTGTATCGGAGATTCAGCGCCAAGCCTCAGTTCTGGCCGGAGACCTTGGGGGTTTCGGCATAGATCATCAGGGGCTTGCCCTCGCCCTCGATGGCTCGTTCATCGATGACGACTTTCTCGACGTTGCTCAGCCCAGGCAGCTCGAACATGGTGTCGAGCAAGGCATGCTCGAGTATGGAGCGCAGGCCGCGCGCGCCGGTCTTGCGCTTGATGGCCCGGCGGGCGATCGCATGCAGGGCCTCGGGGCGGATCTCGAGTTCGGCACCCTCCATCGAGAGCAGGCGCTGGTACTGCTTGACCAGGGCGTTCTTGGGCTCGGTCAGGATGCGGATCAGGGCATCTTCGTTGAGCTCGTCCAGCGTTGCAACCACCGGCAGCCGACCCACCAGCTCGGGGATCAGGCCGAACTTGATGAGGTCTTCGGGCTCGGCCGTACGCAGCACCTCGCCAACCGCCTTTTCCTGGGTCGTGCGGACCTCGGCACCGAAACCGATGCCGGAGCGCTCGGAGCGGTTGCGGATGACTTTCTCGAGACCGTCGAAGGCGCCACCGCAGATGAACAGGATGTTGGTGGTGTCGATCTGGACGAAGTCCTGGTTGGGATGCTTGCGGCCGCCCTGCGGGGGCACCGAGGCAATCGTGCCCTCGATCAACTTGAGCAGGGCCTGCTGGACGCCCTCGCCCGACACGTCGCGGGTAATGGAGGGGTTGTCC
>JAPOKJ010000083.1 GCA_029977705.1 Burkholderiales bacterium
ATCCAGTTCCTGCTCGAGGTGCCCGGTGTCGAGCAGGCCGATTTTTCATCGCTGATCGCCATCAGCTATGGCGGCTCCCCGATTGCCGAATCGCTGCTGGTGCGCGCCATGAAGGTCTTCCAGTGCGACTTCTACCAGGTCTATGGCATGACCGAGATCGGCGGCAGCTTCTCGGTGCTGCCGCCCTCGGACCACGATCCCGAAGGGCCGCGCGCCCACCTGCTGCGCTCGGCCGGCAAGCCTGCTCCGGGCTTTGCGGTGCGCATCGTCGATCCGGCCAGCGGCCAGGACATGCCCGAGGGACAGACCGGCGAAATCTGGGCCTGGGCCAACACCTTCATGAACGGTTATTTCCGCAATCCGGCAGCCACCGGGGCGGTGTTTCCAAAGGGCCGGGAAGCAGACGGAACCTGGTACCGCACCGGCGATGCCGGTTGCCTGAAGGCAGGCTATCTGTACATCCAGGACCGGGTCAAGGACATGATCATCTCGGGGGGCGAGAACATCTATCCGGCCGAGATCGAGAACGCCCTGGTGGCCCACCCCGATGTGCTCGAGGCCGCCGTGATCGGCGTGCCCGATGAGCGCTGGGGCGAATCGGTGAAGGCCTGCGTCGTGCTGCGCCAGGGTCGCTCGGCCGATGCCGGCGCCATCATCGCGCACTGCCGCGAGCGGCTGGCCGGCTACAAGTGCCCCAAGTCCGTGGACTTTGTCGATACCTTGCCGCGCAACCCCTCGGGCAAACTGCTCAAACGCTTGCTGCGTGATCCCTATTGGGCCGGTCGCGAGCGGCAGGGCTGAGCGCCGTCACCACCCGTTCATCAACCCCTGAATTTTCAAGCGAAGGCATCCCCATGAGTCGCGAGGGACATCTGCAGATCGAATCGATGAGACACAAGTGCTCCCCCGCCGAGTGGCAGGCCCGCGTCGACCTGGCCGCCTGTTACCGGCTGGTCGACCTGTACGGCATGTCGGACATGATGGCCAATCACATCTCGGTACGGGTGCCGGGCGAGGAGGCCTTCCTGATCAATGCCTACGGCATGATGTACGAGGAAATCACCGCCTCCAGCCTGATCAAGCTCGACCACGACGGCAACATCCTGAGCTCCCCCGATTTCGGCGAGCTGAAGTACGGCGTCAACCGGGCCGGCTTCGTGATCCACAGTGCGGTCCACGCGGCGCGACCGGAAGTTGCCTGCGTCATCCACACCCACAGCTGGGCCTCGATGGCGGTCTCCTCGCTCGAATGCGGCCTGCTGCCCTTGACCCAGACGGCGATGCGCTTTCTGAAGATCGGCTATCACGACTACCAGGGCGTGGTGCTCGATGAGGCCGAGCAGGCCTCCCTGGTGCGCGACCTGGGCCAGGCCGAGGCGCTGATCCTGCGCAACCACGGCGCCCTGACGGTCGGGCGCAGCGTCGGCGAGGCCTTCAACTGGATGCACCGGCTCGAGTTGTCCTGCTACTCGCAACTGGCGGCAATGGCCTGCAACACGCCCTTTGCAAAAGTCGCCCAACCGGTGCTCGAGCAGACCTGGAACAACTACCAGCCCGGCACGCGGCGTCCCTACGGCCTGATGGAATGGCCAGCCCTCCTGCGCAAGCTCGACCGCATGGACCCGGGCTACAAGACATGAGGCCGGCAATGCCTCGGCGCGCCTGGCTGGCCCTCGGGCTGGGTGCCGTGGGCCTGTGGCCGCCAGGCCGTCTGCAGGCCCAACCCGCGCCCTATCCGAGCCGGCCGGTCAAGGTGGTGGTCGGCTTTACCGCCGGCGGCACCACCGACCTGCTGGCCCGCCAGGTGACGGCCCAGCTCAGCGATCGCCTGAAGCAGAACTTCCTGATCGAGAACCGTCCTGGTGCCGGCGGCAATATCGGTACCGAGGCGGTGATCCGCTCGGCGCCCGACGGCTACACCCTGATCGTCAATTCGGTGGGCCCGGTTGCGGTCAATCCCTCGCTGTACGCGCGCCTGGGCTACAACCCGCTCGTCGATCTGGTGCCGGTGGTGCAGATCGCCGATGTTCCCAACGTGCTGGTGGTGCCGCCCTCGCTGCCGGCCCGCAGCCTCGAGGAATTCATCACCCTGGGCAAGGCCAGCGCCGGCAAGCTCAACTATGCCTCGACCGGCGTGGGCACCTCGTCGCACCTGTCCAGCTTCATGCTCAGCCGACATCTCGAGCTGGGTGCGGTCCATCTGCCCTACAAGGGCGCCGATGCCCTCCAGGACCTGATGGCCGGTCGGGTGCAGTTCATGTTCGCCACGATCCCCTCGGTCATGACCCAGATCCGTGCCGGCAAGCTGCGGCCACTGGCCGTCAGCAGCCTGAAGCGGTCACGCTCGCTGCCCGATGTGCCGACCGTGGCCGAGAAAGGTTTCCCCGGCTTCGAGGCTGGCTCCTGGTTCGGCCTGTTCGCGCCGCGCGGCACGCCCGAGAGCGTGATTGCGCTGCTCAACCGGCATGTCAATGCGATCCTGCAAAGCCCTGCACTGGAGCAGCAGATGATTCTGCAGGGGGCCGACCCGGTCGGTGGATCAGCGGCGCAGTTCGGCCAGTTCATCCAGCGCGAATTCGAGAAGTGGCGTCAGATCGTGCGTGAATCCGGCGCCACCGCCGAATAAGCAGCGATGACGCCTGTGCACGCACGCCCCCTGCGCCTGCTGGTCACCGACGCGGCTCGCGAAAGCCTGCACGCGCCGCTGCAGGCCCTTACCGGGCAGGGCTCGCAGGACTTGCCGCACGTCGAGTTCGTCAGCTATCGGCAGGCCCTGGCGCAGCCCGGCTGTGCGGTCGATGCGGCCTTCGTCTCGCGCGATGTCACCGATCTGTCCACCAAGCAGCAACTGACCGCGATCACGCGCGACTGCTACCAGGCCTTGCAGCAGGTGCAGGGCCTGCGCTGGGTCCACATCCACTCGGCCGGTGCCGATCGGCCCATCTGGCAGGCATTGCGCCAGCGCGGGGTGGTGGTCACCAATTCATCGGGCGCCAATGCCCATGTGGTGGCCCATAGCGCGCTGGCGGGCCTGCTGTCCCTGGCGCGGTGCCTGCCCGCGCTGCGCGAGGCACAGCGCGGGCATCGCTGGGCCCCCCTGATGGGCGGCCCCCTGCCCCGTGACCTGCTGGGGCAGACGGCCCTGCTGGTCGGCTACGGTCCGATCGGCAAGGCGCTGGCCCCACTGCTGGGCCTGCTCGGCATGAAGCTGATCATCGTGACCACGCAGACGCCGGCGCCCGGCCTGCAGGCGCGCAGCATCGCCTTGCAGGACCTGAACGCCGCAGCTCCCCAGGCCGACTGGCTCATCCTGGCCTGTCCCCTGACGGCGCAGACCCGGGGCCTGGTCGATGCGCCCTTGCTGGCGGCCTTGCCTGCGGGCGCAGGCCTGATCAACGTGGCGCGCGGCGAGGTGGTGGTCGAGTCCGCCCTGGTGGCGGCCCTGGGCAGCGGCCGGCTGGCCTGCGCCTTTCTCGACGTGCACGAGCACGAGCCGCTGGCAGCGGATTCACCGCTGTGGGACATGGACCAGGTGCTGCTCACGCCGCACTGCGCCGGCCATGCCGATGGCAACGAGGCCCGCGTTCAGGCCTTGTTCCTCGACAACCTGAAGCGCTGGTACAGCGGCCAGCCACTTCTCAACATCACTGTCTGAAAACCACCCACAGGAGCTTTCATGCCCGTCAAACTCAGCAAGCCGTCCATCGACCTGGGCATCGTCACCACCAACGGCGAGGCGATGCTCGGCTTTTACCGGGACCTGCTCGGCCTGCAGTATGTGCAGGCCATGCCGATGCCCAGCGGCCGGCCCGGCACCATGCACCGCATGATGTGCGGCGACTGCCTGATCAAGCTGGTCGTCGTCCCGCAGGTGCCCGCCAAGTCGCCGCCCGATGGCATCGGCGGCGCCTCGGGCTATCGCTACTGGACCATGACGGTCAGCAACCTGGGCGAGATCGTGGCCTCCTGCCAGGCGGCCGGCGTCAAGGTGGTGATTCCCGAGAAGGAAATCCGGCCCGGTGTGAGCATCGCCATGGTCGAGGACCCGGATGGCAACTGGGTCGAATTCCTGTCGGTGGCCTGAAACGCAAGGACACCAGGCCGGCGACGCGAACCGCCTCAGAGGCGGCCATAGCGCTGACAGATCGCGGCCAGACGCCCGGCATGCCAGGGCTGCACCTGGGACCACTCGAAACGCCAGCCCCAGTTGCCCTCGGCAGTGCCCGGCGTGTTCATCCGGCATTGGGCGGGCAGGCCAAGCACATCCTGCATCGGGTGGATCACGGTGTCCGCCACGCTGGCGCAACAGGCCTGGATCAGCTTCCAGTGCAGGTCGGCCTCGTCGCCGGGACGAAGGTCCAGGTAGGCCCACAGGTGATCGCGCTCCTGCACACTGGCCTGTGCCCACCAGCCCTGGGTCGTGTTGTTGTCATGGGTGCCGGTATAGGCCACCGTGTTGGCCTCGTAGTTGTGCGGCAGGTAAGGATTGTCGGGCGCACCACCGAAGGCAAAGTGGAGGATGCGCATGCCCGGAAAGCCGAACTGGCGCCGCAGTCGCTCGACCTCGGGTGTGATGATGCCCAGGTCCTCGGCGATGATCGGCATCGCGCCGAGCGCCGTGTGCAGGGCCTCGAACAGCGCAGCACCCGGCCCGCGCACCCAGCGCCCGTGAATCGCCGTCGGCTCGCTGGCGGGAATTTCCCAATAGTCCTCGAAACCGCGGAAGTGGTCGATGCGCAGGACATCGACCATTGCGAGGCTGTGTCGGATACGGGCGATCCACCAGTCAAAGCCTGAGGCCTGGTGCGCCGGCCAGTCGTAAAGGGGATTGCCCCAGCGCTGGCCGGTGGCGCTGAAATAATCCGGTGGCACACCGGCCACCACGCCGGGACGCCCCTGGTCATCGAGCAGGAACAACTGCGGATGGGCCCACACGTCTGCGCTCTGGTGGGCAATGAAGATGGGGGCATCGCCCACGAGGCGCACGCCCTTGTCATGGGCATGACGGCGCAGTGCCGCCCACTGCCTGAAAAATCGCCACTGGCAGAACGCCCAGAACTGGATGCGCCCGGCATGGGTCTGGCGGGCCGCTGCGAGGGCCGTGGCCTCACGCCGGCGCAGCGCCGTTGGCCAGCGCGTCCAGTCCCCCTCGCCCAGTGCCTCGCTCAGGGCCATGTACAGGGCATAGTCCGGCAGCCAGGCCCGCTCGGCCTGTTGGAAGTCCTCGAAGTCGGCCTGGGCGCGCGGCTCGCCGCCTTGCCCGAATGCCTGCGCAGCGCTCGCCAGCCTTGTCATGCGCCAGGGCAACACGGCATCGAAATTCACACGCGCGGCCTCAAAGCCAGCATCGGGCTGCAATTGCTCCGCTGTCAGCCAGCCCTGGCGCTGCAGGTCCTGCAGGTCGATCAGCATCAGGTTGCCGGCAAAGGCGGAACTGCTCATGTACGGCGAATGGCCGGGCCCCAGGCCGCCCAGCGGCAGCACCTGCCAAAGGCGTTGGCCGGCCAGCGCGAGCCAGTCGATGAAGTGATAGGCCGAGGGCCCCAGATCCCCGCTCCCATGCGGTCCCGGCAGGCTCGTGGGGTGGAGCAGGATGCCGCTGGCACGAACTGGTTTCATGACCTGTCTTCCTGTTCGAGCAACATCAGGCTGTGGGCGGCAACCTGTACCGAGCGACGCTGCGGCGTGGCCGGCTGCGGCGCCGTCACGCCGTCAGGCAGCGTGCTGTCCAGGCGCAGGGACCATGATCCCTCGGGCAGGGAAAAGTCGATGTCCTCCCATTGCGGATTGACCAGCAGCAGCAAGGGCCGCTTCGCGCGTCCCGGACGGCCGATGTGGCAGGCCAGGGCGTGTGAGCTGCGGTCCTGCCAGGCCTGCCCCTCCAGGGCGCTGCCATCGGGCAGGATCCAGGCCAGATCGGTCAGGCCATCGCCATCGGGCAGACCGGTGTACCAGTCCTCGCGAAACGGCAGCAACTGCCTGCGCAGGGTCAGCACCGACCGGGCGAAGGCAATCAGGTCGGCATCGGCCTGCATCCAGTCGATCCAGGTGGTCTCGTTGTCCTGGCAATAGGGGTTGTTGTTGCCGCCCTGGCTGTGGCCCAGTTCATCACCTGCCGCCAGCATCGGGGTGCCCTGTGCCAGCAGGGCGCAGGCGAGCAGGCTGCGCTGCAGGCGGGCGCGCAGCGCCAGCACCTCGGGGCGCTGGCTGGGCCCTTCGGCCCCCGCATTGAAGCTCAGGTTGTTGTCGTGGCCGTCGTGATTGTTTTCACCATTGGCCTGGTTGTGGCGCTGACGGTAGCTCACCAGGTCGCGCAGCGTGAAGCCATCGTGCGACACTACATAGTTGACCGATGCAGTAGACAGACGGTGCGAGCGCTGGAACAGATCCGAAGAGCCGCACAGACGCATCGCAAAGTCGCCCCGCGTGTTGCGCGGACTGTCGCCATGCAACCAGAAGCGCCGCATGCCATCACGGAACTGGTCGTTCCACTCGAGCCAGCCACGCGGGAACTGTCCCAGGCGATAGCCGCCCGGCCCGATATCCCAGGGTTCAGCGATCAGCTTGACCCGCGACAGGCTGGGGTCCTGCATCAACGCCGTGAAAAAGGCCGAGCCCGCATCAAAGCCATGATCGCCGCGACCCAGCACCGGTGCCAGATCAAAGCGGAAACCATCGACCCCCATCTCCTCGACCCAATACCTCAGGCTGTCGAGCACCCACTGCAGCACCCGCGGCTGACGCAGGTCCAGGCTGTTGCCGCAGCCGGTATGGTTTTCGTAGCGCGACCGGTCATCGGACCTGAGGCGGTAGTACATCGCATTGTCGAGGCCGCGAAAACTCAGGCAGGGTCCCTGCTCGTCGGTCTCGGCACTGTGGTTGTAGACCACATCGAGCACCACCTCGAGTCCGGCACGATGCAAGGCCCGCACCATGTCCCGGAACTCGCTGCGGGCTGCAGACGGATCGGGTGTGCTCGCCAGCCGCGGGTCGACGCTGAAAAAACCCAGCGTGTTGTAGCCCCAGTAATTGCGCAGACCCATCCGCACCAGACGCTCCTCATCGAGCGCGTACTGCACCGGCAACAGGCACACGGTGGTAACCCCCAGACGCTGCAGGTGGCTGATCGATGCGGGATGGGCCAGACCTGCAAAGGTGCCGCGCAGCGGCTCGGGGATGGCCGGATTGCGCTTCGAGAAGCCCTTGACATGCAACTCATACAGGATGGTATCGGCCAGCGCCACATGCGGGGCCGGATCGTCCACGGCCAATGAGGCCCGCCGGCTGCCGCGATCAGGGTCCGCATCCGGGACCGGCACACGCGCCTTCAGGGCCCAGGCGGCGTTATCTCGCAGGTCGGGGTTGAGCGGGTGCTCGCGGTCGTGGGCAAAGTGTTCGTCACGCCAGGCGAAGGACCCCGCGATCTCGCGCGCATAGGGGTCGAGCAGCAGCTTGTGCGGATTGAAACGGTGCCCTTGTTCGGGACGCCAGGGACCATGCACCCGAAAGCCGTACAACAGGCCCGCTGCGGCGCCTGGCAGATAGCCGTGCCAGACCTCATGGTGGCGCCCGGGCAAAGGCCAGCAGGCCACTTGCCGCTCGCCCCCGGCATCGAACAGGCACAGTTCCACCCGCTGCGCATGCATCGAGACCAGGGCAAAGTTGATGCCGGCGCCATCGTGGTGGGCGCCCAGCGGCCAGGGCCGTCCGGCCTTCAGCGGCGAGGCGTTCAGGCGATCCATTCGAACATCACCGTGGACAGCGGCGGTACATCGATCAGGACCGAATCGGCGCGGCCATGCTGCCCGATCGGCTCGGACTGCGCCTGGCCAAAGGGCGTGCCGCTATTGGTGCCGCCATAGCACTGGGCATCGGTGTTGAGCCGTTCGCGATACAGGCCCGGATGAGGCACCCCAAGGCGATAACCGCGATGCAGGGTCGGCGTGAAGTTGCTGACGATGATCCAGCAACGCCCCTGCTGGTCGCTGCGCAGGAAGCTGAACAGCGAGCGCTGCGCATCCTGGGCATCGATCCACTCGAAACCTGCCGGCTCATGATCACGCTGATAAAGCGCCGGCGTGTCGCGATAGATCCGGTTCAGGTCCCGCACCAGGTGCTGGATGCCCTGATGATCGGGCTCGCGCAGCAGGTGCCAGTCCAGGCTGTGCTCATGCTGCCACTCGCGCCATTGCCCGAATTCACAGCCCATGAAGAGCAGCTTCTTGCCAGGATGGGCAAACATGAAGCCCAGGAAGGCGCGCAGGTTGGCGAATTTCTGCCAGCGGTCACCCGGCATGCGCGACAGCAGCGAGCCCTTGCCGTGGACGACCTCGTCATGCGAGATCGGCAGGATGAAGTGCTCGCTGTAGGCGTAGACCATCGCGAAACTCATCTCGCCATGATGGTGCTTGCGATGCACCGGGTCGCGGCCCATGTAGCCCAGCGTGTCATGCATCCAGCCCATGTTCCACTTGTAGTGAAAGCCCAGCCCGCCGGCATCGGTGGGACGCGAAACCGCCGCAAACGCGGTCGACTCCTCGGCGACCGTGATCGCCTGTGGCCGCTGTGCTCCGATGATCTCGTTCATGCGTCGCAGCAGCGAGATCGCCTCCAGGTTCTCGCGACCGCCCAGATGATTGGGCAGCCACTCGCCGGGCTTGCGGCTGTAGTCGCGGTACAGCATCGAACTGACCGCATCGACACGCAGGCCATCGACGCCGAACCGCTCCATCCAGTACAGGCCGTTGCCGATCAGGAAGTTGCGCACCTCATGGCGCGAGAAGTTGTAGATGAGCGTATTCCAGTCCTTGTGGAAGCCTTCGCGCGGATCGGCATATTCGTAGAGCGCCGTTCCGTCAAAGCGTCCCAGTCCATGGGCATCATCGGGAAAATGGGCCGGCACCCAGTCGAGCAGCACGCCCAGGCCAGCCTCATGGCAGCGGGCCACGAAGCGGGCGAAAGCCTCGGGCGTGCCAAAGCGTGCGGTGGGCGCGTAAAGGCCAAGGGGTTGATACCCCCAGGAGCCGTCAAAGGGATGCTCCGACACCGGCATCAGCTCGAGGTGCGTGAAGCCCAGATCGCAGGCATAGGGAATGAGCGCGTCACCCAGCTCATCCCAGCTGAGCCATTGCGAGGGCGCGGCATCCCCGTCATGACCCTGCCCCGGCTTGCGGCGCCAGGAGCCAGGATGTACTTCATAGATGCTCACCGGCGCATCCATGCGGCTGGCCAGACGCCAGCGCTCGTCACCGGCCAGGCGGGGCAGCAGCG
Source organism: Burkholderiales bacterium (assembly GCA_029977705.1). Lineage (GTDB taxonomy): Bacteria > Pseudomonadota > Gammaproteobacteria > Burkholderiales > Burkholderiaceae_E > JAPOKJ01. The sequence goes on from JAPOKJ010000083.1 coordinate 9,271, forward strand.
GGGCAACGATGCTGGCCGTGGCCGGCCGCAACTCGGCCTGTCGTGCGTAGGGATCGGCGCGCAGCGGCAGCAACTGCCCGGCGGCGTCACGAATTTCAAACTTGTAGCGGGCCCCTTCCTGCACGCCGGGCAGGAACAGTTCCCAGACCCCCCACTCGCGACGCCTGCGCATCGGGTGCCGGCGGCCGTCCCAGAAGTTGAAATCGCCCACCACGGCGACACGCGAGGCGTGTGGCGCCCACACGGCAAAGCGCGTGCCGGCCACGTCCTGGATCTGGCAGGAATGCGCACCCAGCACTTCGTAGGGACGCAGGTGCGTGCCTTCGCTGAGCAGCCAGATGTCCAGATCCGACAGCAGCAGGCCGAAGCGGTAGGGATCCTCCTCGATGCTGTCACTGCCATCGAGCCACCGGATGTGATAGCGATACCTCAGCCCGGCGCCCGATGCAAGGCGCCGCTCGAACAGGCCGTCACCCGGCAGCGGATGCAGTTTCGCCAAACGCCGGCGCGAACCGGCAGCGATGGCCCAGACCTCGCGCGCACCGGGCAGGAAGGCGCGCAACAGCAACTGCCCCGGCGCTGGCACATGAGGCCCGAGCACGGCGAAGGGATCGCCGTGCCGGCCGCTGCAGATCCTCGCGACGTCGTCGTCCGTCAAGGCCGGCCCGATCCGGTCATCGGCTTGGCCTTCATCCGCCAGATGCGTTGCGCATAGTCGGCAATGGCCCGATCCGACGAGAAAACGCCCATGCCGGCAACGTTGGCGATCGCGCTGCGCGCCCAGGCCATCGGCTGGCGGAACAAGTCATCGGCACGCCGCTGGGTGGCCACATAGTCCTCGAAGTCGGCCAGCAGCATATAGTGATCGCCGCCCCACAGGAGCGCGTCCACGAGGCCCCGGTAACGGCCCGGCTCGTCGGGCGAGAAGCGCCCGCCACCGATGGCATCGAGCGCGGCACGCAGCGCCGCATTGCTCTCGTAGTGCTGCATCGGCTGGTAGCCCGCCTGCTTGGCCTGGCGCACCTGCGCCGTCTTCAGCCCGAAGATGAACAGGTGCTCGTCGCCCACGTTCTGGCGGATCTCGATGTTGGCACCATCATCGGTGCCGATCGTCAGGGCACCGTTGATGGCCAGTTTCATGTTGCCGGTGCCCGAGGCCTCGGTACCGGCGGTAGAGATCTGCTCGGACAGGTCGGCGCCCGGCATGATGACCTCGGCCACCGACACGCCGTAGTTGGGAATGAACACGAGCTTGAGGCGATCGCCGATGCGCAGGTCCTTGTTGATGACACTGCCCACATCATGGATGAGCTGGATGATCGACTTGGCGGTCTGATACGACGATGCCGCCTTGCCGGCAAAGATGACGGTGCGCGGCACCCAGTCGGCCTTCGGGTCGGCCAGGATCGCCTGGTAGCGCGACACCACGTGCAGCAGGTTGAGCAACTGGCGCTTGTACTCGTGGATGCGCTTGACCTGGACATCGAAGAGGCTGTCCGGGTTGACCCGGTAGCCGGTGCTGCGCTCGATCAGCCCGGCCAGACGCCGCTTGTTGGCGCGCTTGACCGCCATGAAGCGTTCCTGGAAGGCGGCATCATCCTGCAGCGGTGCCAGTTGCGACAGCTGCGACAGGTCCAGCCGCCAGCCTTTGCCCAGATGCTCATCGAGCAGGGCGGCCAGGCCGGGGTTGGCCTGGGCCAGCCAGCGCCGCGGCGTGATGCCATTGGTGACATTGCAAAAGCGCTGCGGCCACAGGGCTGCAAAATCCGAGAAGATGGTCTGCACGAGCAGATCCGAATGCAGGGCCGAGACACCGTTGACCTGATGGCTGCCCACCACCGACAGGTGGGCCATGCGCACACGGCGCTCACCATGTTCATCGATCAGGGACAGACGGGCCAGGAAGTCATGATCGCCCGGCCGCAGCTGGGCAGCCTGATCGAGCATCTCCTTGTTGATGCGGAAGATGATCTCGAGGTGGCGCGGCAGTACGTGCTGGATCAGGCCCACCGGCCAGGTCTCGAGCGCTTCCGGCATCAGGGTGTGGTTGGTGTACGAGAAGGTCTGGCTGCAGATCGTCCAGGCACTTTCCCAGGACAGGCCGTGCTCGTCGATCAGCACCCGCATCAGTTCGGCCACACCGATGGCCGGATGGGTGTCGTTCAGATGGATGGCCACCTGCTCAGCCAGGTTGCTCAGGTCCGGGTGCTCGGCCAGGTGACGGGCGATCAGGTCCTGGATCGATGCAGCGACAAAGAAGTATTCCTGCTTCAGGCGCAGTTCCCGGCCAGCCGGCGTGCTGTCGTTGGGATAGAGCACCCAGGAGATGTTCTCGTACTCGTTCTTGGTGCTGGCAGCGCGGGCATAGTCACCGGTGTTGAACGCGCCCAGATCGATGTGGGCCGGGGCGGCCGCCTTCCACAGGCGCAAGGTGCTGACGCGATCAGTGCCATGGCCGGGGATGACCATGTCGTGAGCCTTGGCGTGCACCTCGCCGGCATGGCGCCAGATGGCTCGGCCACCCGTGTGCTCGACCCAGCCGCCAAAACGCACCGGCCAGGTGATGCCCGAGCGCGGAAATTCCCAGGGCGTGCCGTCTGCCAGCCAGGGATCGGGGTACTCGACCTGGCGGCCGCCCTGGATGTCCTGCGCAAACATCCCGTATTCGTAGCGGATGCCGTAGCCGAAAGAGGGCAGCTCGAGCGTGGCCATCGAGTCCAGGAAACAGGCGGCCAGGCGGCCCAGACCTCCGTTGCCCAGGGCAGCATCCGGCTCCTGGTCGGCGATCTCCTCCAGTTGCCGGGTCCGCTGTCGCAGGTCCGCGGCGACATTTTGGTGCAAGGCCAGGGCATCCAGCGCATTGCCCAGGGTGCGCCCGATCAGGAACTCCATCGACAGGTAGACCACGCGGCGCGCCTTGCTGCGCCTGTCCTCGGCCTGGGTGCGGACCCAGCGCCGCGACAACTCCTCGCGGGCAAGGCCTGCCACGGCCTGCATCAAATCGGTGCGTGATGCCTCGGCGGGCGCCACACCGATGGTTTGCAGCAGCAATTCGTCCATGCGGGCCGCAAGGGGCTCAGGCGCGGCAACATTCGGGGAAGACAAGGGGCAATCCTTCAAATCAGGGGCCATGGTGGCCTTGCCGGGAAACAGCCGGTTTCGGCATTCTAGGGAAGGTCCGCAAAACCTGTCGTGTCCGAGTTTCGCGCCCAATGGTGATTATCGCGCGGTCGATCCGCCCAGGGTGATAGCACGGGCTATCACCCTGGGCGGGCGAGCGTGCGAGGGCGCCATTGGGGCCGAAACCCGCATGGGGCGGGCCTTTGCGGGCGATCTGCCGCGGACGCGAGAGGTTTTGCGGACCTTCCCTCGGGCCAGCACCCGGGCAGGATCCATTCTCAAGCATCAAGCATGCCTGATGATGCCGTGAGCCGGCCCGGCGTCTCAAGCACTTCCCGCCGGCCGGTCTCCCGGTTGCCACGGCAGGCGCGATTGCGATAGCCTCGGGCTGTGCCGCCCCGCGCCGTGAAGATGCAACCGCACCCCCTGTGTGCATGGAGTCAGGATGAATACCCAAAGTCTGGCCTTGAGCCTGGATCTGCCCAAGAAGGCCGTTGCCCTGGTGCTGGCGGGCGGTCGCGGCAGCCGGCTGATGAACCTGACCGACAAGCGCGCCAAGCCGGCAGTCTATTTCGGTGGCAAGTTCCGCATCGTGGACTTCGCGCTGTCGAACTGCCTGAACTCGGGCATTCGCCGCATCGGCGTGATCACCCAGTACAAGTCGCACAGCCTGCTGCGCCACCTGCAGCGCGGCTGGGCCTTTCTCAAGACCGAGATGAACGAGTTCGTCGACCTGCTGCCGGCGCAGCAGCGCAATGACGACGAGAGCTGGTATCGCGGCACCGCCGATGCAGTCCACCAGAACCGCGACATTCTCGAGAGCTATCGCGCCGAGTACATCGTCGTGCTGGCCGGTGATCACATCTACAAGATGAACTATGCGCTGATGCTGGCCGATCATGTGCAGATGGGCCGCGAATGCACGGTGGCCTGCATCGAGGTGCCGCGCGCCGATGCGCGGGCGTTCGGCGTGATGGCAATCGACGCTGAGCGCCGCATCACCGATTTCGTCGAGAAGCCGGCCGACCCTCCTGCCATGCCGGGCCGCCCCGACACCTCGCTGGCCAGCATGGGTATCTATATCTTCAATGCCCGCTACCTCTTCGACGAGCTCGAGCGCGACCTGGCCGACCCGGGCTCGAGCCATGACTTCGGCAAGGACATCATTCCAGCCGCCGTGCGCAAGGGCTGCGCTGCGGCCCATCCTTTCTCGATGAGTTGCGTGCGTCAGGACGACGAGGAGGTGCCGTACTGGCGCGATGTGGGAACGGTCGATGCCTACTGGGATGCCAACATGGACCTGACCGCCACCGTTCCGCTGCTCGACCTGTATGGACAGAACTGGCCGATCTGGACCTATCAGGCGCAACTGCCCCCGGCCAAATTCGTCCACAACCAGGACGAGCGGCGCGGCATGGCGATCGAATCCCTGGTCTCAGGCGGCTGCATCGTCTCGGGCCATGTCTTTCGTACCATCCTGTTCTCCAGTGTGCGGGTGCACTCGCATGCGCAGGTCGAGTGGTCGGTCCTGCTGCCCGGCGTGGAGATCGGTCGCGGCGCGCGACTCCACCGCGTCATCGTCGACCGTGGCGTCAAGATTCCCGATGGCATGGTGATCGGCGAGGATGCGCAACTGGATGCGCAACGCTTTCACCGTAGCGAAAAAGGCATCACCCTGGTCACCACCAAGATGCTCAGGCGGCTGGCCTCATGAGGGTGCTGCACGCGGCGGCCGAGTGCTTTCCCTGGGTCAAGACGGGAGGCCTGGCCGATGTCCTGGCGGCACTGCCGCAGGCGCAAGCGCGCGCGGGCCTCGATGTGAGACTGGTCCTGCCCGGCCTGCCCGGCATCCTGGGCGCGCTGCGCTCACGCGAGCGGATCGCCGATTTGGGCGCCGTGATGGGCGCGGCCCGCGTCACGCTGTGGCTGGGCAGCCTCGCGGACCACGGCCCGCGCGCCTATGTCATCGAAGCGCCGCTCTACTACGATCGCGAGGGCAATCCCTACGCCGGTCCCGATGGCCGCGAATGGCCGGACAACCTGCAGCGCTTTGCGCTGCTCGGTTGGGTCGCGGCCCACCTGGCCGTGGGGGAGATCGATCCCCAGTGGTGCCCCGACATCCTGCATGCCCATGACTGGCATGCCGCCTTGGCCTGTACCTATGTCGCGACTCATCCGGTGCGTCGCGTGCGCACCGTCTTCACGATCCACAACCTGGCCTATCAGGGCCTGTTCGATGCCGCCGACTTTCCGCTGCTCGGCTTGCCCGCCCGTCACCTGGCCACGGCAGGTCTGGAGTTCCATGGTCAGATGTCGATGATGAAGGCCGGACTGGTCTACGCCGACCACATCACCACGGTCAGTCCCCGCTATGCGCGCGAGATCGCCACACCCGAGTTCGGCTGTGGCCTGGAGGGCTTGATCCAGGCACGGCAGGCGGTGGTCAGCGGCATTCTCAACGGCGTCGACGAACAGCTCTGGGACCCGGCCAACGACCCCCTGCTGCCCGCCCGCTACTCAGCCGGCGATCTGCGCGGCAAGGCCCAATGCAAGGCCTCGCTGCAGCAGGCCCTGGGGCTGTCCATCGAACCGCGCGCGCCCCTGCTGGGCATCGTCAGCCGCCTGACCGCCCAGAAGGGCCTGGACCTGGTCCTCGAGGCCTTGCCGGCCTGGCTTCAAGCGGGCGTCCAACTGGCAGTGCTGGGCAGCGGCAACCCCGAACTGGAGGCCGCCTTCACCGAGGCAGCAAGGAACCATCCCGATCAGGTCCATGTCCGGCTCGGCTATGACGAGGCACTGGCCCATGCGCTGATTGCCGGCAGCGACGCCCTGCTCGTGCCTTCGCGCTTCGAACCCTGCGGGCTGACGCAACTGTATGGCCTGCGCTACGGCACGATACCGGTGGTGCGCCGCGTGGGTGGGCTGGCCGATACGGTCATCGATGCCAGCGGGCAGGACCCGGCACGGCCCGCCACCGGCTTTTGCTTTGAGCAGGCCTCGCCACAGGCACTGGGCGCAGCTGTGGACCGGGCCATCAGCTGCTACCGGAGCCCGAAAGCCTGGCGCGCCCTGATGCAGGCCGCGATGGCCAGCAGCTTTTCCTGGGACGCCAGCGCACACGACTATCGGGACCTGTACACACGGCTGCGCGACGCTTGAATTGATGCGGCGGGATCCCGCCTCCCCCCCGGTCGCCAGCCTTGCGCAGATTGCGCTCCGATCGCTTCCATGGCGCGCAGCGACCGGGCAGTCGACCAGCGCCAAGGGACGCTCAGACGGGTGACTCGATGGCGAAGAACTGCTCGAACCCGCCATCGGGCTCGAAACGGTCGTTGCGATAGATCAGGCAGGTCGGGCCGGCGATCACACGTTCGGGCACGGGATGACGGGGGTCACCGGGCAGGC
>JAPOKJ010000012.1 GCA_029977705.1 Burkholderiales bacterium
ATGGCCGCAGGCCTGCGCCGCTACCGGCGCGGGCGCGACCGAGCGCGGGCCCGCAGCCGGCAGTGCCAGGCTCAGGACGTGGTGTAGGCGCCTGTGGCGCTGGCGATCATCTGGCCTTCGTCATTGCGCAGGCTCATTTGCACCGTGCCGATGCGCCCGCCCAGTCGCAAGACTTGCCCGGTGGCGATGAAGCGCTGTCCCAGGCCGGGCCGCAGGAAATCGATGCGCAGGTCGATGGTGCTCAATTTGGTCAGGCGCATCATGATCTGCGGTGTCGCCTCATCGCGATGCTTGTCGGCGATGGCGCACATCAGCATGAAGCCACCCATGGCATCGAGGACCGATGCCGTGACGCCGCCGTGCAGGCGTCCGGACTCGCGGTGGCCGACCAAGTCGGGCCGCATCTGGAAGCTCAACTGGGGCTGGGCGGGGTCACAGGAGTCGACCTTGACACCGAGCACCTCGTTGAAGCGGACCTGTCGCTCGAACAGGTCGGTGAAGTGGCGCTGCAGCTGTTCCTGCTCCTGCGCCGAGCGCAGGCTCTTGTGGTGGCCCGTCATGAAGGGATCGTACGTTCAGGCACCCTTGAACTTGGGTGGCCGCTTTTCCAGGAAGGCGGCCACGCCCTCCTTGAAGTCGGCCGTGTAACCGGCCTTGCCCTGCAATTGCGCTTCCAGTTCGAGCTGGGCATCGAGGTCGTTCTCGGTGCTGGCGTTCAGGGCTTCCTTCATCAGGGCATAGGCACGGGTCGGCTGCGTGGCCATGTGGCGTGCCATCTTCATCGCCTCGGCCATCAGCTGGTCATCCGGGAACAGCTTCCAGACCATGCCATAGCGCAACGCATCCTCGGCCGGGATCTTGTCGGCCAGCATGCACAGCGCCCGCGCGCGCACGCTGCCCACATAGCGCGGCAGGAAGAAGGTGCTGCCAGCATCAGGGATCAGGCCGATCCGGGCGAAGGCCTGCAGGAAGCTGGCCGACTGGCCAGCCAGCACGATGTCGCCGGAAATCGCGATGCTCATGCCGGCCCCGGCCGCCACGCCGTTGACGGCGGTGATGACCGGCTTGGGCATCTTGCGGATGCGTTGCACGTAGAGGTTGTGGCCTTCCCTCAGGCTCGAGGACAGGTCGCGCGGCGGGCCGTCCTTGGGCTGGCCGCTCGAGGCTAGATCGGCACCCGAGCAAAAGCCGCGGCCGGCACCGGTGATGATCACGGCGCGCACGGCCTCGTCGCTGGCGGCGCGATCCAGGTAGGCGGTCAGTCCGGCGACGATGTCCGCGTTCAGGGCATTGAGGGCTTCGGGACGGTTCAGGGTGATGACGGCCACACCCTCTTCGGCCTTGTACAGGACCGCATTGTTGAATTCAGCCATGGGGGTCTCCAGCAGAAAAAGTCGAGGGGCGCAGTGCAAGGGCGCGCGCCCGAGACAGATGGCTCGATGATAGCGCGGCGATGGCGGGTACGAGGCGTTCTATACCAGGCCGAGCTTGCGCGCGGCCAGCTCGTTGAGGATCTCTTCGGCGCCACCGCCGATCATCATCACCTTGACCTCGCGGTAGATGCGCTCGACCCGGCCGCCACGCATGAAGCCGCTGCCACCGAGGATCTGCACCGCCGTGTCGGCGCAGTCGCGCATCACGCGTCCGGCATAGGCCTTGACCAGGCTGATCTCGCCAACCGGCTTTTCACCAGCGTCCAGACGCTGGGCCAGCACGGCCAGATGCGACTGCAGGGGCAGGATCTCGTCGATCATGCGCACCAGCTTGTGCCGGACCACCTGGTGGCTGATCAGGGTCTGGCCGAAGGTCTTGCGCTCGCGCGCCCAGGCCAGGGCCTCCTCGACGCAGACCTGGGCATAGCCCAGGGCCCCGGCGGCCATGCCCAGTCGCTCGGCATTGAAGTTGTTCATCACGATCGAGAAGCCCTGGTTCTCGGTGCCGAGCAGATGACCTTCGGGAATGAAGACCTCATCGAAGTGCAGGGCGGCGGTATCGCTGGCCCACCAGCCCATCTTCTTGAGGGGCTGACGGGTAAAGCCCGGGCTGTCGCGTTCGACCAGGAAGACCGAGACCCCGGACCCGCCAGGGCCGCCGGTGCGGGCCGCGATCACGTAGAAATCGGCGCGCATGCCCGAGGTGATGAAGATCTTGCCGCCGTTCAGCCGCCATCCGCCTTCACAGCGGGTGGCACGCGTGGTGAGCTGGGCCACATCCGACCCGCCCGAGGGTTCGGTGATGCCGAGTGCGCCGATCGCCTCGCCGGCGAACAGCTTGGGCAGCACCTTGCGCCGGACCTCTTCGCTGCCGCCGAGCAGGACCGGCTGGACCATGATGGTGTGACTGCGCAGGCTGGCATTGATGCCCCCGGCGCCGCAGCGCGCCAGTTCGACCGCGGCAATCATGCCGGTCAGGTGGTCGCAGGGCGTGCCGCCATACTCCTCGGGATAGCTCAGGCCCTGCAGCCCGATGGCGGCTGCCTTTCTGAACAGGTCGCGCGGCACCTCGCCGGCCTCGTCCCATTCATGGGCATGGGGCGTGATCTCCTGGCTGACGAAGCGGCGCAGGCTGGCCTGAAAGGCGCGATGGTGCTCCTGCGCGCCGGGCAACTTGCACAGGTCGAAGAAGTCGAGGGGTTCGGGCAACTGGTTCGGGCTCATGCGCTGTCCTTGGGGGTGATTTCGATCATCAGGCGGCCGGGCGAGACCTGCTGGCCCTCCTGGACATGGAGGGCCTTGACCGTGCCGTCGCAGGGCGCATTGATGCTGTGTTCCATCTTCATGGCCTCCAGGGACATCAGGCGCTCACCGTGGGTCACGGCTTGTCCGGGGGCGACCGCGATCGCTCGTACCGCGCCGTGCATGCGCGCAGTCACATGGCCACCGCCCTGCGTGCTTTCACGGTTGGGCGGTGCGGCCGACAGGTCTTCGACGCGGTCCTGAATGCCGAGGGCATCGAGCAGCAGGGTCAGGCGCTCCGCGCGGGCATCGATGCGGGCAAAGACCGGGGTGGCCAGCCCGTCGATGCTGGCATGGTGCACGACGTCCAGGGCCTGCCCGGGTGCGATCGCGACCTCGTGAGAGCTGCCCGGGCTGGCCTCGCCTGAATCTGCCTGCACCAGGAAGCGTCCGGGCTGGTCGATGGCGCGGCTCACGCGCAGGGCTTGCGCCGCATCGCCAAATCCCAGGCGCATCGGACTGGTGATCGATCCCATGCTGCTCCACTGCGCCAGCGGGCCATGGGCCAGGCCTTGATGATGGACGAGCAGGCCCGCTGCCAGGGCCTGCCAGCGGGCATCGGCCTGCGGGCGGTTGAAGCGGCTGCCATGGGCATCGAGCCAGCGGGTGCTCAGCCGCGGGCCACTGAAAGGCTCGGCCTGAAGGCAGGCAATGAGGTAGTCGCGGTTGGTGGTCAGACCCAGGATGCGGGTTTGTGAAAGACCTGCGATCAGGCGTGAGCGGGCGATCTCGCGGGTCGGTCCCCAGGCGATCAGCTTGGCGATCATCGAGTCATAGTGGCGCGGGATCTGCGCCTGCGCCGCCAGTCCGTGATCGATGCGCAGGCCTGCGATCTGCGGGAACTGCCAATGGGCAATCGGACCAGGTTGCGGCACGAAGCCGGCGAAGGCATCCTCGGCACACAGCCGCGCCTCGATCGCATGACCCTTGACCTGATGTGCGATCGGAAGGCTGTCGAGCGACTGGCCCTGGGCAATCGCAATCTGCAAGGCCACCAGGTCCAGCCCGGTGACAGCTTCGGTGACCGGATGCTCGACCTGCAGCCGGGTATTCATTTCCAGGAAATAGAAGTCGCCACGACCATCGCCCCTGTCCTCGAACAGGAACTCGATGGTCCCGGCACCTTCGTAGGCGACCCCGCGGGCCAGTCGCATGGCAGCCTCGCCCATGGCGGCGCGAACGTCCGGATGCAGGCCCGGGGCAGGGGCTTCTTCCAAGATTTTCTGATTGCGTCGCTGCGTCGAGCAGTCGCGCTCACCGAAGTGCACCACATGGCCGTGCTGGTCACCGAAGATCTGGATCTCGATGTGGCGTGCCTGCTCGACCAGGCGCTCGATCAGCAACTGGTCGGAGCCAAAGCCGGACAGGGCTTCGAGCTTGGCAGCGCGCAGGGCCGCGGGCAGTTGATCGGCGCTGTCGACGCGACGCATGCCGCGACCGCCGCCACCGGCTGCCGCCTTGATCATCAAGGGGAAGCCGACCTTGAGCGCCTGTGCCTGCAGGCTGGCCTCATCCTGCTCAGCGCCCGAGTAACCGGGCAGGCAGGGCACCCCCAGTTTCATGGCCAGTGCCTTGCCGGCCGACTTGTTGCCCAGGCCCTCGATCGACTCGGGCGAAGGGCCGATGAACTTGATGCCGGCGTCGCGGCAGGCGCGCGAGAATTGCGCGTTCTCGCTCAGAAAGCCGTAGCCGGGATGGACCATCGTCGCGCCACTGGTGCGGCAGGCAGCCAGCACCTTGTCGATGTTCAGATAGCTGTCGGCGGCTGCGGAGCCCCCGAGGCACAGGCTGTGATCGGCCATCTGCACATGGCGCGCACCGGCGTCAGCCTCGGAGTAGACCGCGACGGTCGGAATGCCCAGTTGGCGGGCGGAGGCGATCACGCGGCAGGCGATCTCGCCGCGGTTGGCGATCAGGATCATGGGTGGGCGCTCGGGATGGGGCAGGGCATGGGCGGGCGTGCTGCAGCGTCTGGCAAGGGTTGTGGATCAGCCGTTGCGCGGCATGATGCCCATGGTCTTGGCGATGATGCCCATCATCACCTCGTCGGCGCCGCCGCCGATCGAGGACAGGCGGGTGTCGCGCCAGAAGCGGTTGACATAGGTCTCTTCCATGTAGCCCATGCCGCCCCAGAACTGCACGCACCAGTCACCCACTTCGCGCACGACGCGGCCGGCCTTGAGCTTGGCCATCGAGGCCAGCTGGGTAACGTCGGTGCCCTGCAGGTACAGCTCCGTGGCCCGGTACACCAGCGAGCGCAGCATCTCGACATCGCTTTGCAGTTCGGCCAGCTTGAAGTAGATGTACTGGTTGTCCAGCAAGGGCTTGCCAAAGGCCTTGCGCTCGCGCAGGTAGTTGATGGTCTCGCGAATCACGAGGTCTGCCGACAAGGCATTGGCCGCGCCCCACAGGCGCTCTTCCTGGAATTGCTGCATCTGGTAGGTAAAGCCCATGCCTTCCTCGCCGATGCGGTAGCGCTGCGGCACGCGCACATTGTCCAGATGGATCTGAGCGGTATCGGAGGAGTTCATGCCCGCCTTCTTGAGCTTGCGCGCGATCTCGACGCCCTTGGTCTTCATCGGTACGCAGATCAGCGACTTGTTGCGATGGGCCGAACCCTCGCCGGTATTGGCCAGCAGGCACATCCAGTCGGCCTGGGTGCCGTTGGTGGTCCACATCTTGCCGCCGTTGATGATGTAGTCATCGCCATCCTTGCGGGCGGTGGTCTTGATCGAGGCCACGTCGGACCCGGCCCCCACCTCGGACACGCCCAGGCAGGCCACGTAATCGCCGGAGATCGAGGGCGCCAGGAACTCCTTCTTGACTTCGTCGGAACCAAAGCGCGCCAGCGCCGGGGTGGCCATGTCCGTCTGCACGCCGATGGCCATCGGCACGCCGCCGCAGCCGGCCTCTCCCAGGGCCTCGGCCATCGCCACCGAGTAGGAATAGTCCAGGCCCGAGCCGCCGTATTCGACCGGCTTGCAAAGGCCGAGCAGGCCCAGGTTGCCGAGTTTCTTGAAGACTTCGTGGGCCGGGAAGATGCCGGCCTTTTCCCACTCGTCGACATGGGGGCGGACTTCCTTGTGCAGGAACTTCTTCAGGGTGTCCTGCATCTTCAGGTGTTCTTCGGTGTAGATCATGGGGTGTCCTTGAAGGGAGTTGACTGGGTGTGGGAGATCAGCGTCGCCGACGTCAGGGACGTGCCACGCCGAATTGCATCGGACGCAATTCGCGGCGCTGGGCATCGCGAACGATGTCCAGCACCAGGCCTAGCACGCGGCGCGTGTCGCGCGGATCGATGATGCCGTCATCAAGCATCTGGCCGCTGGTGTAGAGCGCGCCCGACTGGCGATCGAAGTTCTCGATGATGCTGGCCTCAAGGGCCTGGAGCCTGGCTTCGTCGACCGCTTCGCCTTTGCGCCGGGCATTGGCCTCGGCCACGATGCGCATGGTGCCAGCGGCCTGCTCGCCGCCCATCACGGCCGTCCTGGCATTGGGCCAGGTGAAGGCAAAGCGTGGCCCGAAAGCGCGACCGCACATGCCATAGTTGCCGGCCCCGAAGGAGGCCCCGCAGTGGATGGTGATCGAGGGCACGTTGGCGTTGGAGACAGCCTGGATCATCTTCGAGCCGTGCTTGATCATGCCGGCCTGCTCGGAGGCCTTGCCGACGATGTAGCCGGTGGTGTTCTGCAGGTAGAGCAGCGGGGTGCCGCTCTGGCAGCAGGCCTGGATGAAGTGGGTGGCCTTGTGGCTGCCGGCTGGATCGATCGGACCATTGTTGGTGATGATGCCCACCGGCATCCCGAAGATGCGGGCATGGCCGCACACCGTCTGGGGGCCGTAGTCGGCCTGGAAGTCGAGAAACTCGGAGCCATCGACGATACGCGCGATGACCTCGTGCATGTCGATGGGCTGACGAAAGTCGACTGGCATCACACCTGCCAACTCGTCGGGGGAATACAGCGGCTCGGTGGCGTCGGGCAGCGCCGGGGCTGTCCTGAAGGTATCGCCGCGCAGGCGATCGACGATCTCGCGGCACAGCCGGATGGCATCGGCATCATCCTCGGCCAGGTACTCGCCCAGGCCCGAGATGCTGGTGTGCATCTCGGCGCCGCCCAGCTCCTCGTCGGTGGCAATTTCACCGGTGGCGGCCTTGAGCAGCGGCGGGCCGGCCAGGAAGGCCTTGGCGCGGCCTCGCACCATGACCACATGGTCGGACAGGCCGGGCATGTAGGCGCCGCCTGCGGTCGATGAGCCGTGCACCACGCCGATCACCGGGCAGCCGGCGGCCGACAGTCGGGCCAGGCCGTAGAACAGGCCGCCGCCCTGGATGAAGCCCTCGACCCGGTACTTGAGCAGGTTGGCGCCAGCCGACTCGATCAGCTGGATATAGGGCATCTTGTTCTGCAGGGCCAGCTCCTGCCCGCGCAGGATCTTTTCGCGGCCCATCGCCTGGATGGCTCCGGCATCGATGCCGGCATCGCTGACGTTGATGACGCAGCGGACGCCCCTGACCACGCCAATGCCAACGATGACGCCGCCGCCGGGAATGGTCTTGGCCGGGTCGGCATGATCGAGCAGGTAGCCGGCCATGCTGGACAGCTCGAGCCAGGGCGCGCCCGGATCGAGCAGGCGAGCCAGGCGTTCGCGCGGCAGCAGTTGGCCGCGCTTGTCGAACAGCGGTTTGGCGCGGGCCGAGGCCTGGGCGGCGCGCTGCTCGAGGGTCCGCATCTGTGCAAGCAGATGGAGCATGCCCTCGCGGCGTTGGGCGAATTCGGCGCTGTCGGGACTCACAGAGGAGACGATTCGGGGCATGGTCAGTCGTCCGGGGGCTGGATCTTCAAGGCGGGATCGTCAGGGTTCAATCGTCGAGGTTCTGGGTCGCCTTGGGCTCGCTGTAAAGATGAAAACCGTTGTAGGCCGCAATCGCCGGGGTCTGCGCCGCCTGGCGCGTCGGCCAGGTGTGACGGGCGTTGGGCACGCCACCATCGACGCGGATGCAGGTGCCGGTGATGAAGTGGGCGGCCTCGGAGAGCAGGAACACGATCGGCGCAGCCACTTCCGACTCGGTGCCGAAGCGCTGCAGCGGCACGATCTTTTTCAGGCGCTTGAGTTGCGGGCGTTGCGTGGTCGGGTCGTACTTGTCGAAGCCGCTGGAGGCGATCCAGCCCGGGGCCACCGCATTGACACGCACGCCGAAGCGGGCCCACTCACAGGCAGCGGTCTCGGTGAAGTTGAGCATGCCGGCGCGCGCCGCGCCCGAGTGGCCCATGCCGGGCATGCCGCTCCACATGTCGGCGATGATGTTGACCATCGCGCCGCCATGCTGGCCCATCCATTGCAGCACAGCTTCGCGTGCCACCAGATAGCCCCCGGTCAGGTTGGTCTTGATGACCGCTTCCCAGCCGTTGAGCGAGAGCGACTCCAGGGGAGCCGGGAACTGGCCACCGGCATTGTTGACCAGGCCATCGAGACGTCCGTGATGCTGGATGAAGTCGCCGACGGCAGCCTTGACCGAGTCTTCGTTGCGGATGTCGGCCGAGCAGGTCCAGGGCTTCTGGCCAGTGGCCTCCTCGATCTCAAGCGCGGTTTTTTGCAGCAGTTCGATCTTGCGGCCGAGCAGGCCGACCTGGGCGCCCAAGGCCGCCAGTTCATGGGCGGTACAGCGGCCGATGCCGGAGCCGGCACCAGTGACAAGAATGGCCTGCCCCTTGAAGGCTTCAGGCTGGAAGACACTGCGGTACTGATGGGCGCTCATAGGGCTCGTGCTCTCGTAGGTGATGGGGCCTGTCCAGGCGGGGCCGGCGGGAGCCAGCCTGAACGGGGCATGAGGTCATGCGGGACGGTTGCGGCGTTTGACCGATGACGCCTGGATGCTTATTGAGTGACATTTAATAGCAGTCGCATCAAGCATAGCCGAAACCGTGGCAGGCCGGGGGATTCATCCCGCACAGTGACGGAAATCCATCCGACCGACTGCGTGCTGGCCGCCTGGCCTGCTTGTTGCGGTGCAGTATCTTTGACAAGATAATGAATCGGACTCAATATGAGTCATGGCCAATGAGATTCGTTCACGCGAGGCAACGCCCGTGCCGGTGCTTCGGCCCCGCCGCCGCAAGTCGATCCGTGCCCAGGAGATTCTGGCGGCGGCGCGTCAGGTCTTCGCCGAGAAGGGCTTCGAGGCCGCCTCAATATCGGAGATCGCGCGCCGTGCCGATTGTGTCGAGGGCACCATCTATGGCTATTTCAAGAACAAGCGCGCCTTGCTGGACGCGGTGCTTGCAGCCTACTACGACGGCCTGATTGCGGAGATCACGCCGCAGCTGGCGGCCATCGAGGGCACCGAGAGCCGGCTGCGTTTCCTGGTGACGCGGCACCTGCAACTGCCGCTCGAGGACCCGGGCGTGTCGCGCCTGATCATGACCCAGGGCAGGGCGCTGGGCGAGTATGTCGGCTCGCCCTTGCACGGTCTGAACAAGCGCTACAGCCGCTTCCTGACCGACACCATCGAGCAGGGCAAGCTGCGTGGCGAGATCCGGCCCGAGGTCGATGCGGCGCTGGTGCGCGACCTGATCTTCGGGGGCATCGAACACTGGATCCGCAATGCACTGGCGCGCCGTCGACCCTATGACGCGGCCCGCATGGCCCATGCCTTGCTCGAAAGTCTGTGGCCAGGACTGAAAGCGACAAGGTCTGAGCCCTCAACCGACCGTGGGCCCCGCGGCCTGCAGGCGCCGCTGCGCGAGATCGCCGAGCGACTGGCGCGTCTGGAGGCACTGGCCGGTGCAGGTGCAGGTGCAGGTGCAGGTGCAGGTGCAGGTGCAGGTGCAAGCGCAGGTGAAAGTGCCGTGCCAGCCAGTGCAGTGCCTCGCCCCTGAAGCCTGGCTGGCCCCGGCAGGTCGGGCATCCGGCTCCCGGATCGGGGCGGTTTTCGGGTTGCCGGCTGAGCCGCTTGCCGGTTCGGCGTAATCTTTGAATTCCTCAACGTCTTGCCCCTTGCTGCCGGAGCCTGCATGAAAATCGTCATCGCCCAGATGAAGCATGAGACCAACACCTTCTCACCGGTGCCCACGCGCCTGGAGCGCTTTGCCGGTGGCCGGGAACGGCCGCTCGAGGGGCGCGATGCGATCGATGCACTGGGCGGCACCGGATCGGCCTCGGCGGCCCTGATCGAGACCGCCCTGGCGGCTGGGGCCCTGATCGACTTTGCCATCGCCGCCAGTGCACCCCCCAGCGGTCCGGTGGAGGACGATGCCTTCGATTTCATGTGCGGCCGCATCTGCGATGCGGTGCGCAAGGGCTGCGATGCCATCCTGCTCGATCTGCATGGTGCCATGGTGACGCGCAGCTACGATGATGGCGAAGGCGAACTGCTGCGTCGCATTCGCGCGATTGCGCCGACCGTGCCGATCGGCATCGCGCTGGACATGCATACCAATCTTTATCCCGCCATGGTGGACCAGTCCACGGTGATCGCCGGTTATCAGACCTATCCCCACGTCGACATGTTTGAGACCGGCCTGCGCGCGGCGCGCCCGGTGATTGCACTGCTGCAGAAAAAGGCCCGCCCGGCGATGGCCTGGGGCAATCGCCCGATGCTGCCGCATGTGATGCGCCAAGGCAGCGATGATTCACCCAACCGCGAAATCCAGGCGCGCTGCAAGGCGATGGAACAGCAAGGTGCGCTCAGCGCCACCGTGTTTGTCGGCTTTCCGCATGCCGACATCGTCAACGCCGGCCTGTCCGCAGTGGTGGTCACCGACAACGACCCGCAACTGGCGCGCCGCTACTGCGAGGAATTGCTGGACATGGCCTGGGCCCAGCGCGAGGCCTTCGTCTATCACGTCGAGCCCCTGGCGCAATCGTTCCAGCGCGCCGAGTCCCTGGCCTCCCAGCCCGGGCAGGGGCCGGTGGTGCTGCTCGACCACTACGACAACTGCGCCTCGGGTGGCACGATGGACACCATGACCGTGCTCGAGGGCATTCTCAAGGCTGGCCTGCCCAATGTGGCGGCCTTTGCGGTCTTCGATCCCGAGGCGGCGCGGCAGATGGCGGCTGCCGGCATCGGTTCTGAGCTCACGCTGCCGCTGGGCGGCCGGCTGGACATGCCCGGCATCGCCCGCACCGGTTCACCCCTGGTGGTCACCGGCAAGGTACGCCGACTGTTCGATGGCCACTTCGTGAACGAGGGGCCGATGGGTCGCGGCGAGCGCGTCAACATGGGCCTGTCGGCGGTGTTCGATACCGGCAATGTCGAGATCGCGGTGATCTCCCGCCATGTCGAGCCCCATGACATCGCCAGCCTGCGCTCCCTGGGCATCGAACCGGACAAGAAACGCTTCCTGATGCTCAAGAGCCGGGTACACTGGCGCGCCGGCCTGCGCCGTTATGCCAAGGCCATTGTCGAGTGCGCGGGCACCGGTGTGTGCACCTCCGACTACAGCGTGCTGGATTTCCGTCGCGTGCGGCGACCGATCTATCCGCTCGACCGGATCTGAGACCGTGACGCCTGCCGCGCCCTCGATCCTGCCGCCCCGCTGGAGCTGAGCGTGGCATCGCTGCCCGCCGCTATCGGTCCGCTCGAGTGGAGCTACCTGCTGATCGCACTGATGGCCGTGCTGGCCGGTCTGGTCGGCGGCCTGATCGGGTTCGGCTCCTCGATCATCCTGATGCCGATACTCGTATGGACCTTCGGACCCAAGATGGCGGTGCCGATCATGGCGGTGGCCGCCCTGTTTGCCAACGCCTCCCGGGTCTGGATCTGGTGGCGTGCCCTGTCCTGGCCACCCGTCCTCTGGTATGCGCTGGCCGGCATGCCGGCGGCCGCGCTGGGGGCCCGGACCTTCGTCGCGCTGTCGCCGCGCCTGATCGAGGCGGTGCTCGGCGTGGTGCTGATCCTCATGATTCCGGCCCGGCGCTGGCTGGCCGCGCGGCGCTGGCAATTAAAGGCCTGGCACCTGCTGTTCCCGGGGCTTGCGATCGGCTACCTGTCAGGCCTGATGGTCTCGACCGGGCCGGTCAACACCCCGTTTTTCCTTGCGCATGGCCTTGTCAAGGGCAGCTTCATCGGCAGTGAGGCGCTGGCCTCGCTGCTGGTCTTTGCCAGCAAGGCGGTGGTGCTGCGCAGCTATGAACTGCTGCCGCTGGCGGCCATCATCAAGGGCGTCATGGTGGGCCTGGCGCTGACCCTGGGGGCCTTCCTGTCCAAGCGCATCCTGGAGCGCATCCGCGTCGAGCAGTTCCAGTTGCTGATGGACGGGGTGTTGCTGCTGGCCGGCCTGAGCATGCTGGGCGCGCTGTTCCACCACGCGGGCTGAGGGGACTGGCCTTCGGGGCCGCCCGCCCCGTTACATCACACCACACTAAAGGGGCAAGGCCGTCTTGTAGCGGACCTGCTTGAGGGCAAACGAGGAACGGATCTTCTCGATGCCGGGGATCGGTGTCAGCCGGTCCAGGATGAAGCGCTCGAGCGCCGCGATGTCGGGCACGGCCACCCGGATCAGGTAGTCGCTGTCGCCCGTCATCAGGTAGCACTCCATCACCTCCTCGCACAGGCTGATGCTGTGCTCGAACGCCTCCAGTTCGGCCTTGCCCTGCTGCTTCAGGCTGATCGAGATGAACACGTTCAGGTTCAGCCCGACCGCCTTCGGGGGGACGAGGGCGACATAGCGGTCGATGATGCCGGCCTTCTCCAGGGCCTTGACGCGGGCCAGGCAGGGCGACGGACTGAGATGGACACGGGCCGCCAGGGCTACATTGCTCAAAGAGCCATCTGCCTGCAATTCCTTGAGAATTCGGATGTCGGTGCTGTCAAGTTGATGCATGGCGGCATTTTATGCTGCCGATAGGGGTTTGAACAAGCCAATTCGGCAACCTCTGCGGCGCTCCCGGACCTACACTTGCCGTGCATGCAGGGCGGTCGGTCACAGTGCCGCTCCTGCGCCGCGATGACCTTCCCAACCGACGCCGCCTGACCCATGACCAACCTGTCCCTGAACCGCTACTTTCTGAGCCTGGCCGATGCCCGTGACCAGGATGTCGACCCCCAGGAAACGGCCGAATGGCGCGAGGGCCTGCTCTCGGTGCTGGCGACTGCCGGCCCGGAGCGGGCGCGTTTTCTGCTCGACCAGCTCAACACCCTGGCCCAGGCCCGTCAGCTTGGCTGGCGGCCCAACAGCATCACGCCCTACATGAACACGATTCCGGCGGCGGTCGAGGCCGGCTTTCCGGGCGATCTGGCGATGGAGGAACGTCTGGGCAGCATCATGCGCTGGAATGCCATGGCCATGGTGGTCCGCGCCAACAATGCCTATGGTGAGCTGGGCGGCCACATCGCCAGCTATGCCAGCGCGGCCGACCTGTTCGAGGTCGGCTTCAACCACTTTTTCCGCGCCGGCCGTGAGGGTGATCTGGTCTTTTTCCAGCCGCACAGTGCGCCGGGCGTTTATGCGCGCGCCTTTCTCGAGGGGCGCCTGAGCGAGGAAAGCCTGGCCCATTACCGGCAGGAGCTGAGTGCGGCCGATCAGGGTTTGCAAGGGCTGAGCAGTTATCCGCATCCCTACCTGATGCCGGACTTCTGGCAGTTTCCGACCGGCAGCATGGGCATCGGTCCGATCAGTGCGATCTTCCAGGCGCGATTCATCCGCTACCTGCAGGACCGGCGCATGCTGGCACCGGTGCAGCCGGCCGCGGCTCGCCTGGATCAGCCCGAGCGCCGCGTCTGGGGCTTCTTCGGCGATGGAGAGATGGACGAGCCCGAGAGCATGAGCGCGCTGACCCTGGCCGCGCGCGAGGGCCTGGACAACCTGACCTTCGTCATCAATTGCAACCTGCAGCGCCTGGATGGCCCGGTGCGCGGCAATGGCCGTATCGTCGATGAACTGGAAGCCTTGTTTGCCGGTGCCGGCTGGAATGTCATCAAGCTGCTCTGGGGCAGTGACTGGGATGGCCTGTTTGCACGCGATGCAGCGGCCTTGGTCGACGCCTTCTCGCACACCGTCGATGGCCAGATGCAGACCTTTGCCGCCAAGGACGGGGCCTATAACCGCGAGCACTTCTTCGGCCAGAACCCGCGCCTGCAGCAACTGGTGCAGGGCATGAGTGATGAGCAGATCGATCGCCTCAAGCGGGGCGGCCATGACCTGGTCAAGATCCATGCGGCCTATGCCGCAGCCCTGGCCCACAAGGGGCAGCCCACTGTCATTCTGGCGCACACCAAGAAGGGCTTTGGCATGGGCGAGGCCGGCCAGGGCAAGATGACCACCCACCAGCAGAAGAAGCTGGATACCAGCCAGTTGCTGGCTTTCCGGGACCGCTTCCGCCTGCCCCTGAGCGATGCCCAGGTCGAGGCGCTCAGTTTCTACAAGCCGCCGGCCGATGCGCCCGAGATGCGCTACCTGCATGAGCGGCGCGCGCGCCTGGGCGGTTATCTGCCCCAGCGCAGCGGCCAGGCACCGGTGGTGCCGGTGCCGCCGGCTTCCCAGTGGGCCGGTTTTGCGCACGAGGCGCAGGGCCGCGAGATGAGCACCACCATGGCCTTCGTGCGCATGCTGGGCAACCTGCTCAAGGATCCGCAACTGGGGCCGCGCATCGTGCCGATCGTGGCTGACGAGGCGCGCACCTTCGGCATGGCCAACCTGTTCAAGCAGGTGGGCATTTATTCGAGCGTGGGACAGCGCTATGAGCCGGAGGACATCGGGTCGGTGCTGACCTACCGCGAGGCCACCGACGGGCAGATTTTGGAGGAGGGCATCTCCGAGGCCGGTGCACTGGCCAGCTGGACTGCCGCGGCCACCGCCTACTCGGTGCACGGCCAGCCGATGCTGCCCTTCTACATCTATTACTCGATGTTCGGGTTCCAGCGCGTCGGGGACCAGATCTGGGCCGCTGCCGACCAGAGGCCGCGCGGCTTCCTGATCGGTGCCACCTCAGGGCGCACGACCCTGGGCGGCGAAGGCCTGCAGCATCAGGATGGCACCAGCCAGCTGATTGCCGGCACGATTCCCAACTGCCGCAGCTATGACCCCGCCTTTGCCGGCGAGCTGGCCGTGATCCTGGACCATGGCATGCGCGAAATGCTCGAGGAGCAGCGCGATGTCTTTTACTACATCACAGCAATGAACGAGAACTATGCGCAGCCCGATCTGCTGCCGCAGGCCCGCGAGGGCATCGTGCGGGGCGCCTACCTGCTGCGCCACGTGCCGTCGCAGCAGGCGGACACGCTTGGCGAGGTGACCCTGCTGGGCTCCGGTGCGATTCTCACCGAGGTGCTCAAGGCGGCCGAGGCGCTGGCGCAGCAGGGCATCGCCAGCAGCGTGATCAGCGTCACCAGCTGGAACGAGTTGGCCCGCGACGGGCGGCGCTGCGAGCAGGCCTTGCTGGGCGGCGCAGCGGAGGGGGCAGCGGCGCAGCAGGCAGGCGATGAGGACCTGCCCTGGCTCAGCCGTGTGCTGGCGCAGACCAGGGGCCCGGTGGTGGCCGCCAGCGACTATGTGCGCGCCCTGACCGAGCAGGTGCGCGCCCAGGTGCCGTCCGGCCGTTCGATGCTTTGCCTGGGGACCGATGGCTTTGGCCGCAGCGACACCCGCGCCGCACTGCGCCGCTTCTTTGCCGTCGATGCCGCGCATGTGGCGCAGGCCGCGCGGGGCTTGCTGGCGCGATCTGGCTAGGCCTCGACCAGCTCGATCAGCTGCTGCACGCGCAAGGGCTTGTACAGCACTTGCAGCGAGGCGGCCCGGGCCCGCTCGCTGACCGGCTTGCCGACATCCCCGGTGACCAGCACGCATTGCAGGTCGGGTTTTCTCTGGCGCAGGGCCGTGATCAGCTGGATGCCATCGCAGGCCTGCGAGATCTGATAGTCGACGAAGGCCAGCCGGATCGAGGACTCGTGCTCGCTGACCAGGCGCACCGCGGCCTCGGGATCATCGGCCACCAGGACCTGAGCGCCAAAGGTTTCCAGCACGGTTTGCAAGGCCTGGCTCACCAGTGCATCGTCATCGACGATCAGGATGGAGCGGCCGGCCAGGCGCGTGGGTTGCTGCGGGGGTGTGGGCAGCGCGGGCTTGGGCGCTGGCGCTGCGATCGGCGCCGACAGGATGCTGGCCGGCACATGCACCCGAAAGCTGGTGCCGACCCCCGGTTTTGATTGCACTTCGATGCGGGCACCCAGCAGGCGGGCCGCCTTGTCCACGATGCTCAGGCCCAGTCCGAGACCCTTGGCCCTGCGGCCCCGCTCGTCATTGGCCTGGAAATATTCCTTGAAGATGTCGGGCAGGGCCTGCTCCGGGATGCCGATGCCGGTGTCGCTCACGGTCACGGTCAGTTCGTCTTCGCCACACAGGGCGGACACCTCGATACGGCCGCTTGGCGTGAAGCGCGCCGCATTGCTGAGCAGGTTGCGAAGGATTTGTTCAAACAGGGACTGGTCGGTCACGATCATGACCGGCGGCACGCTCACCTGCGTCTGCACCCCGGTCTGCAGGTTGGCGTGGATTTCCTCGACCAAGTGGGTGACGACATTGAGCAGGTTGAAGGGGCTGCGGCGCACCGAGACCTGACCCGAGTCCAGCCTTGAAAACTCCATCAGGGATTGCAGGATGCGTTCCATCGCGCCCAGGGCCCGCTCGGCATTGCGCGCCATGGCGTGGGCGCTGTCCAGGTCGCGAGTGCCCTGGATCGCAGACACCAGCAGGCCCACGCCCATGGCGGGCTGGCGCAGGTCATGGCTGGCGGCGATCAGGAAGGCGGACTTGGCACGGGCAGCGCTCTCGACCAGGGATTTTTGCGCGGTCAGCTCCGACACCAGCTGCTTGTTGATCAGTTTGGCGGTGAGGGCTTCCTTGATGGACCGGGCGCTGGCCAATTGGCCCCAGGCCATCAGCGCGGTCGCCATCACGCTCAGGCTGGCGACCAGCCAGGTATCGGCGTGTCCTGCGATCAGCCAGGCCAGCACGTTGCCGAGCAGGACCGGTACCACCCAATAAGCCGTCCAGCGCGGATAGCAGCCCTGCGCGGCCATGCCGCCCGCGATCCAGCCGACGTTGATGAGGGTGATCATGGCCTGCTGCGGTTCGCCCAGCAGCGGAAACCAGTGCAGGCTGCCATACATGGAGCCCAGGCCCATCACCAGTGCGGTACCACAGATGAACCAAGTCAGCCAGGCTTCATTGGCGATGGCATGGGATTGACGCAGGGCCCAGCGCAGAACCACCAGGCGCAGCATGAAGTTGAACATCATGAAGCCGCACCATAGCCAGGCCTCGCGGGCGCCGATGTAGGGTGCCAGGTAAACCCCCATGCAGCAGAGCATGATCAGGGCAGCGATGGCCGAGCGCGACGATGCCTCGATGAACAGCCAGCGTCGTTCGAGATCGACTTCGGGCTGCAATCGCAGGGACAGGTCCGGCGGGGCGGACGCAGTGGTGGGGGAAGGGACTTGAGTCATCGCGCTTGTCCGCGACTTTAGCGAACCCGGGCCAGCCTGTCACGGGCCTCGTGATGGGCATCCCCCTTAGGGGGGAGGCTGCAGCCTGATGGCCTCTCCGGCAGGAATCGAACCTGCATCTGAGTCTTAGGAGGACCCTGTTCTATCCATTGAACTACAGAGAGCGGGGCGCAAGCGCGCTATTCTAGGGCAATGTCCGATTCCACCCCTCGTCGCCTGCTGATCATCTGGTGGTCGCGTACCGGCGCCAGCCGGCAATTGGCCCTGGCCTGCCGTGCCGGCGCTGCGTCGGCGGCGGCCCCGGTACAGGTGCGCTGCCTGCGCTGCGACCGGGTACGTGCCGCGGACCTGCTGCAGGCCGATGCCTACGTCTTTGTCGCCCCGGAGAACCTGGGCAGCCTGGCCGGGATGATGAAGGCCTTCTTTGACCGGCTCTATTACGACGCGCTTGACCAGCTCGCGGGCCGTGCCTATGCCGCCCTCATCACGGCGGGCAGCGACGGGGAGGGGGCGCAGCGTCAGCTCGAGCGGATCGTCACGGGCTGGCGCCTGCGCCAGGCGGCAGCGACGCGGATCGTGCGCCTGGCGGCGCAGACGCCGCAAGCCATCCTGGCGCCCAAGCAGGTGCCGGCGCAGGAGCGTCTGGCGGCCCGTGAGCTGGGGCTGGCCCTGGCCGAGGGGCTGGCTCAAGGCATCTTCTGAGGCGATCGCGTGTCGCGATGCACCCAGCGGCTCAGCGCCGCCGCAGGGTCACGAAGCGGTAGGCCAGGCCGGTGCGGCTGGTCAGCCAGGCCTCGGCCTCGCCTTCACCCTGGCTGCGAACCCATTGCGCCGGATCCGGTGTCGGGAAGTGGGCATCACCCTCGATGTGCAGGTCGATCTCGGTCAGCTCGATACGATCGGCCAGCGGCAGGGCCTCGCGGTAAAGCTGGGCACCGCCGATGACGAAGACCGGATCGGTGGGCCATGGGGCTGCGCCGGCCTGCGGTTGTGGGCAGGGTTGCTGGCTCAGGTGCAGGGCGGCCTCGAGCGATCCGGCTTGCTCGACGCCGGGCGGCAGCGACAGGCCCGGCGCCTGCCGGCTGACCACGATGCTGCGCCGCTGCGGCAGGGGGCGACCGATCGACTCGAAGGTCTTGCGGCCCATGATGATGCAATGCCCGGAGGTCAGGGCCTTGAAATGGGCCAGATCCTCGGGCAGGTGCCAGGGCAGGGCGTTGTCGCGACCGATCACGCCATGGGCGCTGGCCAGGACCAGGACGCACGCCGGGCTGGCGCTCATGGGCACAGGGTCACCGTCATCAGACCGCCACCGGTGCCTTGATGGCGGGATGACTGCGGTAATCCTCGATCAGGAAGTCTTCGTAGCGGTAGTCGAACAGGCTGTCGGGTTTGCGCAGGATCTTCAGGCGGGGCAGGGGATAGGGTTCGCGGGCCAGTTGGGTGCGGACCTGATCCATGTGGTTGGCATACAGATGGCAGTCGCCGCCGGTCCAGATGAAGTCGCCCGGCACGAGATCGCACTGCTGCGCGATCATTTCGGTGAGCAGGGCATAGGAGGCGATATTGAAGGGCACGCCCAGGAAGATGTCGGCGCTGCGCTGGTACAGCTGGCAGGACAGCCGGCCTTGCGCGACATAGAACTGGAAGAAGGCATGGCAGGGCGCCAGGGCCATCTTGGGCAGGTCGGCCACATTCCAGGCTGAGACGATCAGGCGTCGCGAATCCGGATCGGTGCGCAGTCGCTTGATCAGGTCGGCCATCTGGTCCAGGTGCTGGCCGTCAGGGGTCGGCCAGGAGCGCCATTGATAACCGTACACCGGCCCCAGGTTGCCCTGTGCGTCGGCCCACTCATCCCAGATCGAGACGCCGTTGTCCTTCAGGTAGGCGATGTTGGTGTCGCCCTTCAGGAACCACAGCAGTTCATGGATGATCGACTTGGTATGCACCTTCTTGGTGGTGACCAGCGGAAAGCCTTCGGCGAGGTTGAAGCGCATCTGCCAGCCAAACACTGAACGGGTGCCGGTACCGGTGCGATCGTTCTTTTGGGCGCCGTGCTCGTACACATGGCGCATCAGGTCGAGATAGGCTTTCATCGCGTCGGTTGCAGGTCGGTTCGGGAAGCGGGTCAGGGACCATTGTAGCCGGGCGTGCCGGGCCCCGCGGCGGGCGAAGGGAAGGATGGGGCGCCGGGCGCCGGGGCAGGCGGCATCCCGGGGCTGGCCATTGCCGGCTGGGGCAGGCCGGCCTGAGGGGCCGGGCTGCCGGGCGATGTGGCCGGTGTGATGGAGGTGCTTGGGGACGGCGAGAAAGCCGCCGCAGGCGGGACGGTGCCGGTATTCGGGCCGGGCGGCGCCGTCGGCACCACGGAAGCCGGGCCGGCTGGCGTGCTGCCGGGGGCGCCGGTCGGGTTGCCGGCTGCGGGTGCGGGACCGCGGGTGAGGACCGCCAGATCGGCCCGGGCCGGAGCCGGCAGGCTCTGGCGAAGGCCGCCCTGGTCGTCACCGAGCCGCACCTCGCGGGCATCGATGGCCAGGACGCGCAGCTTGCCGTCAACCAGATCACCCACCGCATGGGCCTTGCCCGGCCGGCCATCGACCGACAGCAGGGCCGAGCCGCGTGGCCCGGCGGCCAGGATGCCGAGCACACGGATGTTGCTGGAGACCGGCGCGGCGTCGCGCGCGGCGGCCGCTGGCGGGAGTTGCCCGAACAGGCTGCGGGCCGGTGCGAGATTGGTCGGGCCGCTGCTGTCACTGAGCGTGCCGGCTGGCGCGATGCGCACGGGCGGAGCGAGCCAGATCGATGCCCAGTAAGTAACGACCGCCACGAGCAGACACAGGGCCAGCGCGCTCGCCAGCCACCACGCCCACCCCTTGTTTTCGACCACTGGTCTGCGAAACTTCATCGTATGGCACCCCGGTGCACTATTGCCTTGTAGCCTTGCAGCGCAACCGCACTGGTAAACTGCTCGAATCGCCGGACAACAATATCACGACCACCCCCATGACATCGTTTCACCCTTCCCGTTCCTCAGCCTCGCGCAGGGCCGTGCCGCCTGCCCAGCGCCGGCTGCTGGGCTTCACGCTGATCGAACTGATGGTCGTCATCGTCATCCTGGGCGTGCTGGGCACGCTGGTGGTGCCGCGTCTGATGAACAAGCCCGACGAGGCCCGTGTGACGGCCGCGCGCACCAACATCGGCCAGGTGATGCAGGCGCTCGACATGTACCGTCTGGACAACCAGCGTTACCCGACGGCCGAGCAGGGCCTTGCAGCGCTTGCGGTCCGGCCGACCTCGGCGCCGGTGCCCAACAACTGGAAGCAATACCTGAAGGAAGCACCGCTCGATCCCTGGGGTCGTCCGTATGTGTACCTGAACCCCGGCATCAAGGGCGAGATCGATGTCTTGAGTTATGGCGCGGATGGCCAGCAAGGCGGCGAGGGCGTGAATGCCGATATCGGCTCCTGGTCGCTCAATCGCTGAGCGCCCGGGGAACATCCCCATCACCTGCAGTGTCTGCGGGAGCGCCGGTCTCGCGCCCAAGGCCCTCAAGGGTATGCCCGTCCGTGGCTTTACCCTCATCGAAGTGCTGGTGACGCTGCTCATTGCCAGCGTCATGTTCGGGATGGCCTTGCTGTCCATGCATTCTTTGGACCGCGGCCTTCAGGTCGAGGCCCAGCGCCTGTCGCAATTGCTGTCCTTTGCCCGTGACTATGCGCAGATGCGCGGTCGTGCGGTGCGCTTTGAAGCCGATGGCAGCGGCTATCGCTTCATCTCCCGCAACCAGGGGGACTGGGCCCTGATTCTCGATGAGCCCGTGCTGCGCGAGCGGGTCTGGGACAAGCCGACCCAGGTGCGCCTGGAGCGCGAGGCCTTGCCGTTTTCAGCCGATGCCTTGCCTGGCAGTGCCGCGGCATCCAATGTGGTCGAGTTCGGGCGCGACTATGTCGATACCCCCTTCGTGCTCTGGCTGGCCCAGGACAACCAGAAGCTGGGCATTGCCTCCAATGGCCTGGGCCGCTTCCAGGTGCAGGCGGAGGCCACACGATGAGGACCCAGCCGGTGACCCCGCGGCAGCGCCGCAGCTCCCGCAGCCAGCGCTCTGGCAGGGGCTTTACCTTGGTCGAGGTGCTGGTGGCGCTGGGGATTGCCGCCGTTTCACTGACCGCATCGCTGCGCGCCACCAGTGCGATGATGCTCAACAACGAGCAGATGCGCGCGCACCTGCTGGCCGTCTGGAGTGCCGAGAACCAGTTGGCCCTGATCCGGCTGGAGCAGCGCTGGCCCGATGTCGGGCAGACCCGTTTCAACTGCCCGCAGTCCTCTCTGCCGCTCGAATGCCGGCAGCGGGTGACGCAGATGCCGTACCGCGAGATTCGCGCGGTCGAGCTGGAAGTGTTTGATGCACAGGGCCATCGCTTGGCCAGGCTGGTGGGCTTTGCCAAGAGCAACTGACATCCGCGCGATTGACAGGGCTGCAGGCTTCACGCTGGTCGAGGTCCTGATTGCCATCAGCCTGATGGCGGTGCTCGCGGTGATGTGTTGGCGCGGACTCGAGGCCGTGGTCAGCGGCCGTGACCGCATCCTTCAGGGCGGCGAGCAGATGCAGGCCTTGTCGACCCTGATGGCGCAGCTGGACGAAGACCTCAACCGCAGCCAGCCGCTGCGCCGGGTGCTTGGGCGAGACCCGATCCTGCTCTCGCGCACGCCCGCCGGCGCCCTGCTGGCCCTGGAGCGGCCGGTACCGGGCCAGAGCACGGGCCTGGTCCAGCATGTCGAATGGCGCGTCGATGCGGGACGGCTCCAGCGCGGCTATGCGGCACCGGAAAATCCCCTGGCGCCCGGCGCGGCCCGCACCATGGTCTGGCAGACCCTGCTCGAGCCGGTAGAGGACTGGCGGGGACGCATCCTGCGCCGCAACCTGCGCCGGCAATGGCTCGATGCCCAGTCCGACCTGGGCGGCACGGCCAATCCGGGCGACATCATCGGCCTCGAGTTTGCCATCGTGCAGGGCGGGCAGACGCTGACGCGGATCCTGGCGGTGGAGGATTGATGCCGATGCGCCGCCGCCCCCCGCCGAACAGCGCACATGCCGGCCGCAGCCGGCGCGGCTCGGCCATCATCAGCGTGCTGGTGGTCCTGGCCCTGTGCACCCTGGTGGTGTCGGGCCTTTTCTCGCGCGAGTTCGTGACCCTGCGCTCCGTGGAGAACCGGGCTTCGCTGTCCCAGATCCGCTGGATGGAGCGTGCCGTGCTCGACTGGGTCCGGGTAGCCCTGCGCTTTGATGCGATGAACGATGCCCGTCAGCAAAAGATCAGCGATGAGTGCACCGAGCCCTGGACCGTGCTGGTCGAGCGCGAGACCCAGCTCGATGAGACCACCACCGGCGGCATTGCGCTGAGCACGCCGGAGCGGCCGGCGATCATCTCTGGACAGGTCAGGGATGCGCAGGCCCGCTTCAACCTGAACAACCTGATCGATGTGTCGCGCGAACCGGTGATCGCGATATCGGCGCGCCAGGTCGAGGCCTTCAAACGCCTGCTCAACCAGTTGCAACTGGCCGAGGGCCTGGCTGACACCCTGTCCGCGCAAATGTTGCTGACCCGGCCGCGCAAACAGGGCGAGGCCATGCTGGCCGCCACCCGGCCACGCATGATCTTTGTCGAGGATTTGCAGTCGCTGCCCGGGTTCACGCCGGAGGTGATGCGCAAGCTGGAAAGGTTTGTGATCTTCCTGCCCGGCTTTACCACGGTCAACGTCAATTTCGCCGAACCCGAGGTGCTGTCCGCCGTGGTCAGTGGCCTGGGGATGGCCGATGCACGCCGCCTGTCCCAGGCCTCGCAGTGCCGCCAGCCGATCAACAGTACCGCAAAGATTGGTGAGGCCATCGGCGGGTCGACTCAGTATGATCTGAGCCTGCTCGACGTCAAGAGCGACTACTTTCTGGTCGAGGGCAATGTGCGGTACGATCGGATGGAAGTTAAAACCGAGGCCTTGCTCAGGCGCGAGCGCGGCAGCAATCAGGTTGTGGTGGAATGGCAGCAACGAAAATAAGAAAAGGCGAAGCGCTGATCTGGTTGCCGCCCCGCAGCGTGGGCGAGCGCGCCTTTGCCAGCGAGCCGCGCCTCATCGTGCTCGCCGGCGAGGGTGGCTACCAGCGCATGAGCCTGGATGCGCTGGGCGGCATCCGCATGGCGCGGCTGATCTTCGATGCCCGCGATGTCAGCCTGCACAGCCTGCGCCTGCCGCCCCTGAAGGGAGCACGGCTGCGCCAGGCACTGCCTGCAGCGCTTGAGGACCTGCTGCTGCAGGACCCATCGCAATGCCTGATGGCCTTTGTCAAGGTGCCGCACAACGAGGCCGGATTGAGCACGGTGGCCGCCCTGGACAAGGCCTGGTTCGAATTCGTGCTCGGGGCCCTGGAGCGGCGCAAGATCACCGTGACCGGCGCCCACGCCGCGCAACTGGTGCTTCCTGCCAGCGCGGGCAGTTTCGAGATGGCATTGCTCCATGAGGGTCTGGCGCTGTCCTGGCTCGAGGCGGGCGGGGCCAGACATGGGCTGGGCTGGGGGGCTTCGGCCGATGCCGATTTCAGTGCCGAGAGCATTCGCCACGCCTTGCAGACAGCCACCCTCGCCCTGGCGGCCCATGATGTCGATGCCAGTCGCTGGCCCCTGCGGGCCTTCATCGAGGATGCTCAATGGCAGGCGCCGCTGGATCAGGCCCTGCGCGGCCAGAACCGCGTCGCCCAGGTCGAGCACCTGCCCCGACCCGAGCGCCTGCCACTCGACTGGAACACGCTCGATTTCATGCCCTCGCGCAGTGGCACTGCCTTGTCGCGCTGGGCGGCCGACACCGACTGGCGCCAGTGGCGTCTGCCCTTTGCCCTGGGCGCCGCAGCGGTGTCGCTGTTCCTGCTCGGCCTGAACCTGCACTGGGGGGCGCTCAGCCAGGAAAAACAGGCGCTGCGCCAACAGATCGAGCGCCGCTTCCGGCAGGCCTTTCCATCGGTACCGGTGGTCGTCGATCCGCTGGCCCAGGGCCAGAAGGAATTGAACCTGCTGCGGGCGCGCAATGGCCAGAGCGGTCCGGACGATTTCCTGCCCTTGCTGGCGCGCCTGTCGCTGGCCCTGGGCAACGAAGCGGGGGACAGCCTGAGCTCGGTCGAATATCGTGAGGGCCGCCTGCGCCTGCGGCTTCGACCCGAGCGAGTCGCGGACAAGACGGCCCGCGATGCCCTGGTGCAGTCGGCACGGCGTGTCGGCTTGAAGCTCGTGTTCGAAGACGAACGTCAGGGGCTGGCCGTTGCCAGCGCCGCGCCCTGAGGCCGCCCATGCTTGAGCGCTTTCTGCAGCAATGGGCCGCCCTGGCGCCGCGTGACCGGCGCGTGATCCTTCTGGGCACGGCAGGCCTGGTGGTCATCTTCGGCTACTTCGTCCTGTTCGAGCCGGCCTGGAAAGGTCGCCAGCAACTGCAGGCCGAGTTGCCGGTGCTGCGCTCGCAACTGGCCAGCCTCGAGGGCATGGCCGCCGAGGCCAGGCGCCTGTCTGCCGGTGCTGCAGCCAGCACCGGCGCCGACAGCCTGGCCCAGGCGCGGGTCGTGCTCGAGCAAAGCCTGCAGTCGGCCGGCATCAAGGATGCCCAGGTGCAGATCGTCGGCGAGATGATCGAGGTGCGTTTCAAGAGCATGCCTTATGCGCAGTGGCTCGATTGGCTGGCCGAGGCCAGCCGCCAGTCGCGGCTGCGGGTGGTCGATGCCCAGGTGACCCGCGACACCGCTGGCATGGCCTCGGCGCGGGTAGCCCTGGCCCGTCCCCAGGGCGAGTCCCGCGGAGCGCGGCCCTGATGGCGACGAGCCATCCTTCCCGGCGGTCGCTGGCTGCGCTGTTGCTGCTGGCGCTGGCCGGCCTGACCGTCCTGCTGGTGGTGGCCCTGGTGCAGGCCAGTGCCACCTGGCTGGATTGGGGCTTTGGCCAGATCAGCCAGGGGCGGGTGGCGCTGGCCGAGGCAGAAGGCACGCTGTGGCGGGGCAGCGGGCGGCTGGTGCTGGTCGATGTGGCGGCCCAGCGCGATGCCATGTCCCAGGACCGCACCGGTGACCTGCGGCGCAGCAGCCTGAACGGGGTGGCCCTGCCTGGTCGCGTGCAATGGCAGTTGTCGCCCTGGCCCCTGCTGCTCGGGCGCATCGACCTGGGGCTGCGGGTCGAAGGCATGGCCCGCGAGGTGAGGGTGCAGGGCCATGCGGCGCGCCTGTCGGTGTCGGCCGGCGCGCTGAGCCTGCCCGCCGTCGACCTGAGCCGGCTGGGCTCGCCCTGGAGCACCCTGCGTCCCTCGGGCGCCCTGTCGCTGCGCTGGGACGATCTGCTGATTCGTCCGGATGGCTTCGACGGCAAGGCCGCCATCGAGTTGCGCGAGGCTTCGGCGGCGATCAGTCCGGTCAATCCGGTGGGCAGTTATCGGGTAGACTTGGCAGGGCAGGGTCTGGATACCGGCGTCACCTTGTCGACGCTGCAAGGCCCCCTGAGAATGACCGGGTCTGGGCGCTTCAATGTCCGTTCGGGTTTGCGCCTGACCGCCGAGGCCACTGCCGACGAGCAGGAGCGTCTGCGTCTTCAGAGCCTGCTGGGCTTGATCGGGCGTCGCGAAGGCGACCGGATCATCATTAAAATTGGGGCTTGATGCAACGCCTTTCGACTCTCCCCCTGATCGGTCGCGCACCTCACCTGGCAAAGACCAGGATCGCAGCGATCCGTGCCCTGGCACTCTGGACGGCGCTATGCCTGGCGCTGCCGCTGCCGGCGTTCGTGCCGGCCGTGCAGGCTGCCGAGGGGCAGCCGGTCACCCTCAATTTCAAGGATGCCGACATCGATTCGGTGGTGGGGGCTTTCGGCCACCTGCTCAACCGCACCTTCATCCTCGATCCGCGGGTGCGCGGCAAGATCTCGCTCGAGACGCCGCGCCCGGTGAGCCAGGCCAAGGCCCTCGAAATGCTGCAGTCGGTGCTGCGCGTCCAGGGCTTTGCGATGGTCGAGGCGGGCGGCCTGATCCGCATCGTTCCCGAGGCCGATGCCAAGCTGCAGGCCGGGGCAGTGGGCACGGGGCGCAACAGCCCGGGCAGCGGCGAGCAGATCGTGACCCAGATCTTTCGCCTGAACTATGAGTCGGCCACCAATGTGGTGCCGGTGCTGCGCCCGCTGATCGCGCCCAACAACACCATCACCGCCTATCCCAGCAACAACTCGCTGGTGATCACCGATTACGCCGCCAACCTTCAGCGCATCGGCCGCATCATCGCCACGCTCGACACCCCCGGCAGCAATGAGGTCGAGGTGGTCAGCATCAAGCACTCGATCGCCAGCGACATCGCCTTGCAGGTGGCCCGACTGCTCGATGACAGCCAGCGCGCAACGGCCGGCGCACAGGTCGATCCGGGCCAGCGCATCACGGTGCTCGCCGACTCGCGCATGAATGCCATCCTGCTGCGCAGCGCCTCGCCGGCGCGGGTCAACATGGCCAAGACCCTGATCGCGCGCATGGATCAGCCCTCGGCCACGCCCGGCAACATCAATGTCGTATACCTGCGCAACGCCGAGGCGGTCAAGCTGGCCCAGACCCTGCGCGCCGTGCTCTCGGGCGATGGCTCGGGCAGCAATGCGGCGGGCACGCCCTTGTCGACGCCAGGGCAGCCGCTGACCCCGAGCACCAATCCTGGCGGCCAGCAGCAGGGCGCCGCCGGGGCCGCGGCCGGCATGACGGCCCAGCAGCCCTTGTCGGCGAGCCAGAACAATCCGGTGGTCGTCAATGCCGGCGGGGCCATCATTGCCGCCGATCCGACCACCAACTCACTGATCATCACCGCCTCCGAACCGGTGTACCGCAACCTTCGGGCGGTGATCGAGAAACTCGATGCGCGGCGCGCCCAGGTCTTCATCGAATCGCTGATCGTCGAGGTCAATGCCGACAAGGCGGCCGAGCTTGGCCTGCAATGGCAGTTCCTCAACACCGGCAGCAGCGACGGTGCGCGTGCCTTTGGCGGGACCAACCTGCCGACCACCAATGGCGGCGGCATCCTGTCGGTGGCAGCCAATCCGGCCTCGATGGGTTCGGGCCTGAACATCGGGGTGTTGCGTGGCGGGACCACCACGATCCCCTCCGGCACCGGTGGCACGATCAGCATCCTGAACCTCGGTTTGCTGGCCAAGGCGCTCGAATCCGGTGCCAATGGCAATGTGCTGGCCACGCCCAACCTGCTGACCCTCGACAACGAGGAGGCGCGCATCATCATCGGCCAGAACGTGCCCTTCGTCACCGGCCAGTTCACCACCTTGCAGGCCGGCAGCAATGCCAATCCCTTCCAGACCGTCGAGCGCAAGGATGTCGGCACCACGCTGCGCGTCAAGCCGCAGGTGTCTGAGTCCGGCACGGTGCGGCTGCAGATCTTCCAGGAAGTCTCCAGCGTGGTCGATGCCACCCTGTCGGCTGGCCTGATCACCAACAAGCGGGCGATCGAATCGAATGTGCTGGTCGATGATGGCCAGATCATCGTGCTGGGCGGGCTCATCGAGGAGCGCATCGAGGGCGGCGAGACCAAGGTTCCCGGCTTGGGCGACCTGCCGCTGGTGGGCAACCTGTTCAAGTCGCAGAACCGCAAGCGCACCAAGACCAACCTGCTGGTGTTCCTGCGCCCGGTGGTGATCCGCGATGCCGAAGGGGCCTACAGCGTCACCTCCGACCGCTACGATTTCATCCGCCAGTTGCGCGGTGATTCGCGCCTGCCCGACCATTGGGTCCTGCCTGCCATGAAGCCCTCCGAATTGCCGGGCATGCCGCCGCGACCGACGCCGCAAGGTGGCAAGCCGGGCGAGCCGCCGGCCGGCCAGGGCAGTTCGCGTGTTCCTGGCTACCAGATGCCACCGGCCAGCCTGGCGCCGGATATCGATCGCCATGCGGCGCGGCCCTCGCCGGTCGAGCCCTCGCGTGGCATCGAGGTGCGCCAGACGGCGCCCAACGAAGCCGTCATCAGCCTGCCGGGGCCCGCTCCCGCCGCGGGCGCGGTCCCGGCCGCGCCGTCCGGACCCCAGCCCGCCGCTCGGCCCTGAGGAGTGCGGGCGCCATGGCCTCGGTCAGTCCTGCTCGTTATGTGCCCTACGGCTTTGCGCGCACCCACGGCGTGCTGGTGACGGGCGTCTCGGCCGATGCGCTCGAGGTCTGGATTGGTGAAAAGACGCCGGCCGCTGCACTGGCCGAAATCAATCGCACGGTGCCTCTGCGCCTGGTCACCGTGCTCAAGCCCGAGCCCGAACTGAGCGCTGCGATCTCGCGCGCCTATTCGCAGCAGGAGGGCTCGGCTGCCGCAGTGGTCGATGAGGTGGCCAGTGATCTGGACCTGTCACGCCTGCTTCAGGACATTCCCAAGATCGAAGACCTGCTCGAGACCGAGGACGATGCGCCGATCATCCGCATGATCAATGCGCTGCTGACCCAGGCCAGCCGGGACGGGGCCTCCGACATCCATATCGAGCCCTTCGAGGGTTATTCGCTGGTGCGCTTTCGGGTCGATGGCACCCTGCGCGACATCGCCCGGCCGCGCCGCGAACTGCATGCCGCACTGATCTCACGCATCAAGATCATGGCGCAACTGGACATTGCCGAAAAGCGCCTGCCCCAGGATGGCCGCATCACGCTGCGCATTGGCGGACGGCCGATGGATGTGCGTGTCTCGACCCTGCCCACCGGCCATGGCGAGCGCGCCGTGCTGCGTCTTCTGGACAAGGAGGCCGGGCGTCTCGATCTGGGCAAGCTGGGGTTCTCGGCCAGCAACCTGGCGGCCTTCGACCGCCTCATCAAGCAGCCCCATGGCATCGTGCTCGTGACCGGTCCCACTGGTTCAGGCAAGACCACCACGCTGTACGCGGCACTGAGCCGTCTGGACAGCGCCACCACCAACATCCTCACCGTCGAGGATCCGATCGAATATGACCTCGATGGCATTGGCCAGACCCAGGTCAACCCGCGCATCGACATGAGCTTTGCCAAGGCCCTGCGCTCGATCCTCAGGCAGGATCCGGATGTTGTGATGATCGGCGAGATACGCGACCTCGAGACCGCCCAGATCGCGGTGCAGGCCTCGCTTACCGGCCATCTGGTGCTGGCCACGCTGCATACCAATGATTCCGTGTCTGCAGTCACCCGCCTGACCGACATGGGCATCGAACCCTTCCTGCTGTCCTCGTCGCTGCTGGGGGTGATCGCGCAGCGCCTGGTGCGCAAGCTGTGTCCGCAATGCCGGCAGCCCGATCCGGTGTCTCGCGGTTGGCGCGCGGTCGGCTGCACTGCCTGCAACCGCTCCGGCTACCAGGGGCGCACGGGGGTCCACGAAACCCTGGTGATCAACGACGAGATCCGCGCCCTGATCCATACCAATGCCTCGGAGACGCAGCTGCGCGAGGCGGCGGCGCGCAATGGTCTGGTGGTGATGCGTGAGGACGGTCGACGCTACCTCCAGCCCGGGGTCACCTCGCTGGACGAACTGGTCCGGGTGACTGGCGACTAGGCGTCGCGCGCGCCGGGCAGGCGCCGCGCGATGGCTGCTGCCGGCGCCTCGCCACTGCCGCTTCCGGCGCCGCCCGATGGCCGCCGCCTCTCGCGATCATGCGCCCGTTCAGCGGCGGCGCAGCACCCAGGCGGTCAGGGCGCCGGCGACAATGCCCCAGAAGGCCGAACCGATGTTGAACAGGCTGATGCCGGACAGCGTCACCAGGAAGGTGATCAGGGCGGCCTCGCGCGCGCTGTCCTCGCGCATTGCCGCACTCAGTCCATTGGCGATGGTGCCGAGCAGCGCCAGCCCGGCCACGGCCAGGATCAGGGCCTTGGGCAGCGCCGACAAGAGGCTGGCCAGCGAGGCGCCGGCCAGGGCGATGAGCAGGTAGATCAGCCCGGCCGCCATGGCGGCCGGATAGCGGCGCGATGGGTCGGGATCGATCTCCTTGCCCATGCACAGCGCGGCCGTGATTGCGGCCAGGTTGATGGCATAGCAGCCAAAAGGGGCGAGCAGCATGGTCACCAGTCCGCTGGCACCGACCAGAGGAGAGACCGGCGCATCGTAACCATGGGCCCGCAGTGTGGCGATGCCGGGGACGTTTTGCGAGGCCATGGTGACGATGAACAGGGGCAGGGCGACCGATACGATCACGCCGGCATCGAACTGGGGGGTGACCCAGACCGGCTGGGTCCATTGCCACTGGATCGTCCCCGGATGGATCTGGCCCTGCAAGGCGGCGCAGGCCATGCCGGCGACCAGCACCCACAGGGCTGCATAGGTGGGCTTGAAGCGGCGCCCGAGCAGGTAGGTCAGGAACATTACACCGACCAGCACCGGTTGCGACTTGCCGGCAGCAAAGGCATCGAGCGCAAAGCGGGCCAGCACACCGGCCAGCAGGCCCGAGGCGATCGGCACCGAGATACGGCCGATCACGCGTTCGAAGAGCCGCGAGTAGCCGGCCACGGCCATCAGCAGCCCGCACACCACAAAGGCGCCGATGGCCTGAGCCATGGGCACGCCGGGCAGGCTGACGGCGAGCAGCGCCGCACCCGGGGTCGACCAGGCGATCTTGATCGGCTGCCGGTAATGCCAGGACAGCACGACACTCAGTCCACCCATGCCCAGGCACAGGGCCGCGATCCAGGAACCGGCCTGGGTGGCTGTCGCGCCCGCCGCCTGCGCCGCCTGGAAGACGAGGGCGACGGAGCTGGTAAAGCCAACCAGTACGGCGATGAAACCGGCCGTCCAGGCAGGCAGCGCAGTGCGCGAGAGCAGGAGCATGGCCTTGAGGATTGTGTTTTCGGGGACGGATGCGAGAATACCGCATGCCCGCATTCCGTTATGAGGCCGCCGAGGGCGGCGGCAAGCTGCAAAGAGGTGTCCTCGATGCCGACTCACCGCGTCATGCGCGCGGCCTGCTCAAGGAGCGCGGCCTGACACCGCTCGAGGTGGTGCCGGTGCAGCAGGGCGACGCCATGCCTCAGGTGTTTGGCGCGCGCCTGTCCAGCGGCGATCTGGCCTTGTGTACCCGGCAACTGGCCAGCCTGCTGGGCGCGCGCCTGCCGATCGAGCAGGCCCTCAATGCGGTCATCGAGCAGGCCGAGCGGGCCGCGGTGCGCGATCGCTTTGCAGCGGTGCGCAGCGAGGTCGTGGGAGGGCAGACCCTGTCGCAGGCCTTGTCGCGCCATCCCCGTGACTTTCCCGAGGTGTACCGGGCCCTGGTGGCGGCGGGCGAGCAGTCAGGTGAACTGGCCCAGGTGATGGGCAAGCTGGCCGACTATGTCGAGTCGCGCAACACCCTGTCCTCCAAATTGCTGCTGGCCTTCACCTATCCGGCCATCGTGTCGGCGGTCGCCTTGCTGGTGGTGCTGGCGCTGCTGACCTATGTCGTGCCGCAGATTGTCAGTGTCTTCGAGCAGACCCGGCAGTCGCTGCCCCTGCCCACCCAGATCCTGATCGCGCTGTCCGGCTTTCTGCGCCAGTGGGGCTGGTACCTGCTGGGCCTGGCGGTGCTGGCGGTCATCGGCCTGCGCCTGGCCCTTCGCTCGCCCAGCTTCAGGCTGGCCTGGGATCAGCGCCTGCTGCGCCTGCCGCTGTTTGGCCGACTGATCCGCGGTGCCAACACGGCGCGCTTTGCCTCGACCCTGAGCATCCTGACCAGCTCCGGTGTGCCACTGATCCGCGGCCTGGAGGCGGGCCTCAAGACGCTGGGCAACGAGGCCTTGAAAGCCAACGTCGCCGACGCCATCTCCAGGGTGCGCGAGGGCGTGCCGCTGTCCAAGGCCCTGGCGACGGGCAGGCAGTTTCCGCCCATGATGGTTCACATGATCGCAAGCGGCGAGGCAACCGGCGAACTGGCCCAGATGCTGGAGCGCACTGCGGCCACGATGTCGGCCGAAACCGAGCGCAAGGCCATGTCGCTGACCAGCATCCTGGAACCGGTGATGGTGCTGGTCATGGGCGTGGTGGTGCTGTTCATCGTGCTGGCGGTCCTGATGCCGATCATCGAGACCAATCAACTGGTGCGCTGATCGTCTGTGCCGCAGCCTTGTGCGGACTGCCTTGCCGCAACCGCGGGGTTCGTCGTTCAACGGGAGGTTCGAGATGTGGATGTTTCGTCTGCGCAAGCTGCTCAAGTCGGTCGGTCGTGAAGGCCTGATCCTGTTCTTCGCGGTGCGTCATCCCCGGACGCACCCGGGGCTGCGGCTGGCGACCGCCGCCTTGCTGGTCTACGTCCTCAGTCCGGTCGACCTGCTGCCCGATCTGGCGCCGGTGCTTGGCTGGATCGACGATGCGACCCTTTTGCTGCTGGGCATCCCCTTCCTGCTCAAGCGCATGCCGGCCGATATCCTGGCCGATGCAACCCAGGCGGCCGAGCGCCTGTCAATGCGCCTGCGCGGCCTGCGCGGGGCGCGCTGAGCGCTGCAGCGGCGGCTGGCCGGGCGGCACAGCGGGCGGTTTGCCCGCCAGCGCATCTCCTGTTGCGGACGGACTGGCCACGCTGCGGGCCGGCCCGAAGAAATCGAGCACCTCCTGGCGACGCTGCAGGGCGTCGTGCCGCCCCAGCGCAACCAGTTCGCCGGTGTAGCCGGCCTCGAACAACAGGTAGGACAGCAGGCCCAGGCCGCGCCGGTCGGTGGCGCCGATCATCTTGAGCATGGCCCGCACAGTGCGCGGCAGGCGATGCACATGGGGAGCGGCCAGCACATCCAGCCGCTGGCTGGGCGAGATCACGAGCACGTCCACCGGCCGCAGGCTGCTGCCATTGCGCGCCTCGCGCGGAATCATGCGCAAGGTGTGATTGATGCGGTTGAGTCGCTCGATGTCATTGGACAAGGCATCCAGGAAGATGCTGGACATCGCATGGCCGCCGATCTGGGCCAGGCTCGGATACGGCTCTTCACCGCGTGTGGGCAGATGGCGCTGACTGGCCTTTTCGATCTGGCCCACGCCGATCACCAGGACGCGCTGGGCTCCCAGGTGGATGGCGGGACTGATCGGTGCAGTCTGCCTGATCGAGCCATCGCCGAAAAATTCCCGGCCGCCATGCAGGGCCAGCGCAACGGCTGGAAACACGAAGGGGATGGCGCTGGAGGCCAGCAGATGCTCGGGGCTGATGCGGGCCTTGCTGGCGTAGCGCTGGGTGCGGAACCACGGGGCCACCTGATCGGCGCTGTCGTAGAAGGTCAGGTGATGACCCGAGGTGTAGCTCGAGGCCGTCACCGCCAGCGCCTTGAGATGACCCGCATCGAGCAGGCCGGGCAGACGCGCGAAGTCGATCATCTGCGCCATCAGTCCGGCCAGGGGCGAGTTGTCAAAGAGCGAGCGCGGTCGCGAGCGGATGATCCATCCCAGGCCGAGGGCGGCCAGCCAGTGGGCGGCATTGCCGAAGGCGCCGATGGCATCGGTGCGATAGACCTGGTCGGGCCGGAAGTTCAGCCAGGTGTCGACGATGCGCGCAATCGCCTGGCGATGATCGTCACACCCGGCAGCCAGGGCCACGGCATTGATGGCGCCGGCCGAGGTGCCGCAGATGATGGGAAACGGGTTGTCGCCAGCGGGCCAGCCCTGCTCGGCCAGGATGGTGGAAATGGCATCGAGCACGCCCACCTGGTAGGCGGCGCGGGCACCACCGCCCATCAGGATCAGGCCTGTGGGCGAGGGATGGTCCTCAGTGACATGGGGCATGGCAGGTTACCGGCATGCGGCAGGTCAGATACCGGCCGTCTCTGAATCCCTGTTCGGAGCGCGCGGCGGATTATTCAGCAGCATCGGACGGCCGGCAGTGCCTTCGCGCCGGAGGGCAGGGCAGCGCCCAGGGCGAGGGCTGCGGCTGCCCGCAGC
Source organism: Burkholderiales bacterium (assembly GCA_029977705.1). Lineage (GTDB taxonomy): Bacteria > Pseudomonadota > Gammaproteobacteria > Burkholderiales > Burkholderiaceae_E > JAPOKJ01. The sequence goes on from JAPOKJ010000012.1 coordinate 34,064, forward strand.
GGATCACGCCGCATCGGGTGACGCGGAACGGGCGAGGAAGCGGTATCGGGTTTCACTATGCGGGTCATGCCTCAGCCTGATGGGGTTTGGGGGTCCACTTTCTGCAAGTGGTCGCTGCTCCGGACCCTGCGCAAGGCAAGAATCGGACTCACCGTGAGCCGCTTCTGGCTGCGGATTTTCCGAGGAGCAGCGATTGAACGAGACCTCTTCCCAGGCCCCCGGCGCAGCGGCTGTCGCCGGCAAGGGGCCCGGTCCCTTGAGCGGCGTTCGTGTGATTGAATTCACCGCCCTGATTGCCGGTCCGTCGGCGGCCCGCTACCTGTCCGATCATGGCGCCGAGGTCATCAAGATCGAACGCTTTCCGGATGGCGACGTGTCGCGCCAGACCAGCCGCCAGGGGCGCAAGCGCAGTGCCATGTTCGTTCAGCACAATGGCGGCAAGAAAGGGCTGTGTCTGGACCTGACCAGGCCCGAAGGCCTGCAGATCGCCCGCGACCTGATCTGCAAGGCCGATGTGGTCGTCGAGGCCTTCACGCCCGGGGTGATGAAGAAGCTGGGCCTGGGCTACGAGGACCTGAAGGCCCTGAACCCGCGCATCATCCTGTGTTCGATCAGCGGTTTCGGCCAGACCGGTCCGAATGCACATCGACCCGGTTATGCGCACATCGCCCACTCCATGACCGGATGGCTGGCCATCCAGTTCCTGCACCGGGATCCGCCTGAGGTACCGCGCGGCCCGGGTGTCGCGATTGCCGACGTCATGGCCGGCATTACCGCCTTCGGAGCCATCAGCGCGGCGCTGTTCCGTCGCGAGCGTACCGGGGAGGGCGAGTGGCTGGACGTGGCGCTCTTTGACAGCCTGTTCGTGGCCAACGACGACTCGGTGCAGGGTTGCCTGATCGATGGTCAGGTCAAGCCGGCCTATCACGCGGTTCACAAGACGCTCGACGGCTACGTGACGGCCAATGTCGGGCCCGATTTCAGGGCCTGGCAGAACATCTGCGCCGCCATGGGACGGCCCGAGTTGCTGAAGGATGAACGCTTTTGCTCGCTGGCTGCGGTACAGGCGAACCAGCAGGAGGCCACGCAGGTGCTGGCGCAGTGGCTGGGCACCCTGACCAGCGAGCAGGCTGACCGTATCCTGACCGAGCATCATGTGGTGGTCGGCGTGGTCAAGACCATGCCCGAGGCGATCCGTCAGCCCCAGGTGCTGGATCGGCACCTGATCAAGCGCGTCGAAGACCCGGAACTGGGGCCGATCGACGTCATCAATTCCGCGGTCAAGTACCGTCATAGCGACGTCGGGGTTCGTGGACCGGCGCCCCTGCTCGGCCAGCACAATGCCCAGGTCCTGCGCGACCTTCTGGGTTATGACGAGGCCCGCATCGCAGCCCTGCAGGGGGCGGGCATCCTGCGCCAGCAGTCCTGAGCGCAGGTGGGGGTACCGGCCGGGGCCCCGGCCCGATTGGGTAAGATCGCGGCCTTTCCCAGTCTGGCCCGCCTGGCCGGGCGGGTCCTGCTGTCCCCCGGAGCCTTGCCATGGATGTGATCCATACCGTCAAGGGTTTGCGCGAACGCCTGTCGCGCGAACCGAACAATGTGTTTGTGCCCACCATGGGCAACCTGCATGAAGGTCACCTGCAACTGGTCGAAAACGCCAAGCCGCGCGGGGCTTGCACGGTCGTCTCGATTTTCGTGAACCGGATGCAGTTCGGTCCGCGCGAGGATTTCGACAAGTATCCGCGCACCCTGCAGCAGGACTGCGACAAGCTGGCGGCCATCGGCTGCGACCTGGTCTTTGCACCTGACGAAGGTGAGATCTATCCCGAACCGCAGCAATATGCGGTCGAGCCGCCCGAGATCCAGCACATTCTCGATGGCGCGGTACGCCCCGGACATTTTCGCGGTGTGGCCACCGTGGTGCTCAAGCTGTTCAACATGGTCCAGCCGCGTGCGGCCATCTTCGGCAAGAAGGATTACCAGCAGTGCATCGTGTTGCGCAACATGGTGCGCCAGCTGGCCCTGCCCATCGACATCATCCTGGCTGACACGGTGCGGGCCAGCGACGGACTGGCCCTGTCATCGCGCAATGGCTATCTGACTGCCGCCGAGCGGGCCGAAGCACCTGCCCTTTATCAGGCGCTCAGCCGGGCGGTCGCCGAGCTGAAGGCCGGTGCGAAGGATTTCCAGCGCATCGAGTTGCAGCAGATGGCGATCCTGGCGGGACGGGGATGGAAGCCAGAGTACATCGCGATCCGGCGTGCCCAGGATCTCGGACAGCCCGAGGCCGGCGATGCCGACCTGGTAGTGCTGGGGGCCGCGCGGCTGGGTGTCACGCGGCTGATCGACAACATCGAGTGGCGCCTGCCCTGAAGCAGGCGGGGTGCGGTCAGACCACGCAGACGCGGTTGCGGCCGCTCTGCTTGGCCTGGTAAAGGCCACGGTCGGCACGTTCGATGAAGGCCTGCGGGGAGTCCTTGTCGTTGTACTCGGCGACGCCGCCCGAGATCGTGATGGCGCCCACCGATTCCTCGGAGTTGCGCTTCTTGATGCGGCCGCGCTCGATGGCGGTGCGGATATGGTCGGCAACAATGACGGCACCGGTGGCCTTGGTGTCCGGCAGCAGGACGATGAATTCCTCGCCGCCGTAGCGCGCCACCAGGTCGCGGCCCTTGACGTTGCCCTTGATGGCCTGCGCCACGGCGCGGATCACCTGGTCACCGAACAGGTGGCCGTACTCGTCATTGATCTTCTTGAAGTGATCAATGTCGAACATGATGCAGGACACCGGCTTGCCGGTGCGACGGCTCTCGGCCAGAAACTGTGCCAGGGCCAGCTCATAGGCCTTGCGGTTCTTGACCTGGGTCAGGGCATCGACCAGGGCCTCGTCGCGCGCCCGTTGCAACTCGTCGGTCAGGCGCTTGATCTCGTCCTGGCTGGCATTGAGCTCGGAGCGTACCTGCACCATGGACTCGCCCAGCTGGGCGGCACTGCTGGCCATCTGGTCGACATGCTGACGCAGGTCCTCCGGTTTGAGCTCGCCAGAGATCTTCTGGCCGAAATCGGTGAGCTGGTCGTTGAAGCTGCGGGCGTTGTCGCCGGCCGAAGCCAGCTTGCCATCCAGTTCGTTGACCAGGTGGGCGATGTCGTTGCGCGCCTTGCCCAGCATCTGTTCGGCGCGATCAATGATGTGGCGCTGGTACAGATCGTAGGTGTGGGTGGACGAGAGTTTCTTGTGCGCCTTGAGGGCCGAGTCGATGTCGGTCTTCAGGTTTTCGTTGGCACCGCGTACGTAGTCGTACCAGACGGCATAGCTTTGCGGCGTGTAGTCGGCCGCATGCTTGCTCATCATGGGCAAGGCCATGCGCAGCAATTCGGCGCTGGCTTCGTCGGTCTCGGTCGTGGATGCACTCATGGTTGAATCTGCTCTGGCGGTGACTGTCGGTCGGTAATGCAGCAAGCTCCGGCAGCAAGGGCTTTTGGGGCTTGTCCTGATTTTCGGATATCCCGGCACGGAACTACAGAGAAATCCGCGTCCTTTTCGCACGGCCTGCCAAGCGGTCAAAGGCCGGGAATCAGCGGAGGTTCCTGTCGGTGCGCAGCCAGGCCGGCAGGGACCGCCCTGGTCTGGCGAATCTTGCATGTGGGCGCAGGGAAGGGTCTGTCGGCGAACCGATGGAGCACTGGCTGAACTCTAAGGCAATGAGGGGACTTGAGCCGCTCATCGTCGATTTTGTACCGCTCGTCCTACAATGGACCCCGTGTCCCTTCCACCCGATGCACGCCGCCGCAGCGGCGCATGGTTCGAGGCCTTCCCGCCCTTCCTGCTGCCCCTGGTCTTCATCAACCTGACCGGCCACATGGCCTTGTCCGGAGGTCGTCTCACGGGCTCGCTGTTCGTGCTCGGCCAGGGCGCGTCCGAGTCGCTGGTCGGGGTGTTCATGGCCCTGTTCTCGGTGCTGCCGGTGATGACCTCACTGGCCATCGGACGTTGGGTGGATCGCGCCGGTGCCGTGCGCGTGATGCGTGTGGGCATTGCCCTGGTGCTGGTCGGCGCCTGGCTGCCAGTGGCCTGGTTGTCGCTGCCGATGCTGTTTGCGATGGCCATGTTCATCGGTACCGGCTTCAACGTGATGTCGGTGGCGGCGCAGCACACGGTGGGGCATCTGGCTGGTGATGCCTCGCCCTCGCAGCGCCTGGCCCATTTCGGCTGGTTTGCCATGGGCCACGCAGCCTCCAGCAGCCTGGGGCCCTTCATCTCCGGGTTGGTCATCGACGGTCTTGGTTTCCGTGCCGCCTTTGCCGCCATGGCGCTGGCCGCCTGCGTGGCCGCCTTCCTGGTGGCCACGCGCATCCGCGGCATGCCGGTGGCCCGCACCGGTGGTGCCGAAGGCGATGGCACCGCAAGCGATGGCTCGCCCGGTCAGGCCGTCGCGCGTCGCAAGCCGCATGTGCTGGACCTGCTCGCCAAGGCCCAGATGCGGCGCATCTATCTGGTCAACCTGGTGGCGGCATCGAGCTGGGACCTGTTCATCGTCATGCTGCCGGTGCTGGGCCATCGGCTGGGCTATTCGGCCTCGGTGATCGGCACGGTGTTCTCGCTCTTTGCCGTGGGTACCTTCACGGCCCGTGCCTTCACCCCCTGGTTGTCGCGCCGCGTCACCGAGTGGATGATCATGCGCGCCGCCCTGGTGGTGATCATGCTGGTCTACCTGCTGCTGCCGCTGGCCTCGCTTGCACCGGTGCTGATGCTGCTTGGCTTCGCATTCGGCTGCGCGGTGGGCATGAGCCAGCCCAACATGCTCTCCCTGCTGCATGCCAATGCGCCGGCGGGGCGGGGTGGCGAGGCGGTCGGGCTGCGCTCGCTGCTGGGCAACGGGGTGTCGGTGCTGGTGCCGCTGCTGTTCGGTGTCGCCCTGGTCCCCTTCGGCATCGCCAGCCTGCTCTGGTGCGGCGCCGGCCTGTTCGGCCTGGGCATCTGGCCGGCCCACCGCGGCTTGCGGCATGCGCAGTCGGCTGATCGGCCGCGTGGTTGAACCCTCACGCGGCTGATCGGCCGCGTGGTGGCCTCACCCGTTGAGCGGGTTGCCGTGCAGACGCTGCAAGCGGTCGATGTCCTTGAGCTGTGCGGGCTCCAGGCGCACCTCGAAAGCCTGCACGCAGGCCTGCAACTGCTCGATGCTGTTGCAACCGATGATGGTGCTGGCCACTGACGGATGGTGATAGCAATACGCCAGGCTCACCTGCGTCAGGCTCAGACCCCAGCTCCGCGACAGATCCTCGTAGGCCTGGACGATGGCGGGCAATTCCGGCCGGGCATAGCGCGGCCACTTGTCGCCGAACAGGCTCAGGCGCGCCCCGGCCGGCCGCGCGCCGCCTGCATACTTGCCCGTGAGCAGCCCAAAGGCCAGCGGCGAGTAGGCGAGCAGCCCGACCTGTTCCCGATGGCAGGTTTCGGCCAGGGTCAGATCGAACTCGCGCGCCATCAGGTTGTAGATGTTCTGGATGCTGGCGATGCGGGGCAGGCCGTGACGCTCACTGACCTTGACGAACTCGCTCACGCCCCAGGCGGTCTCGTTGGAGACGCCGAAATGGCGCACCTTGCCGGCGCGGCGCAGACGGTCCATGGCCTCGAGCTGCTCATCGATGCTGGCACAGGGGTAGTCGTTGCGGCCATCGAAGCGGCCGTTGCCGAACAAGGGCACATTGCGCACCGGCCAGTGGATCTGGTAAAGGTCGATGTAATCGGTCTGCAGGCGTCGCAGGCTGGCCTCGCAGGCCTGTTCGAAGTCGCGGCGGGTCAGCACCCCGGCATCGGCCCGCGGGCCCTGCCGGACCCAGTCCATGCCCCGTCCCGGGCCGGCAATCTTGGTGGCCAGGATGATGCGCTCGCGCGCCTGCCGCGCCAGCCAGCGGCCGATGATCGACTCGGTGCGGGTATAGGTTTCGGCCCGCGTGGGCACCGGATACATCTCGGCGGTATCGATGAAATGAAGGCCATGGGCCAGCGCCCAGTCCAGTTGCGCGTGGGCATCGTGCTCGGCGCATTGCTCGCCGAAGGTCATCGTGCCCAGGCAGATGCGGGGTACCTGCAGTTCGCTGCGGCCCAGGGCATGGGTGGTGATCATGAGTTGTGTTGTCCTCGGTTCGTCATAGCTTCATGGGCGCAGCATAGCCGGTCAGCTCGAGATAGCCCTGGCCGATGCGACGCCCGCCCTCCATGACGGTGACCAGTCCTTCCCAATAAAACCCGCCGCTGCTGGCGCGGGCGTCGATCTCTTGGTCGTCGAAGGCAGCCTGCAGCTCGAGGCTGCGCGCGCCAGCCATGCCAGGTGCCTGAACCTGCAGCCGCATGGCCACCGGGTAGCGGGCTCCCGAGCGCGGGGAGCGCCACTGTCGAAGCACCTGAAAGGACAGGGCCTGCAGCCTTTGGCCCGCATCGGCCCCATCGGGCAGGCTGGCGAGCACCCGACCACTGGCATCGAACCAGCGCAGGTCGCGCCACAGGGTGGTGCTGGCCTCGTCGCCCTTGACGGGCTCGGGCACCGGCGGGGCTGCGGCCGCGGCCGGCATGCCGGCTGGATCGCGGCGACGGATGCGAAAGGCCATCAGGCTGCTGCCATCGTCCAGGTTCAGTCCGGTCCAGTCCCATCCCGAGGCCTGTTCGTCGAGAACCTCGTCGGACCATTCGTGATCCATCCAGGCGCTGCCTGTCACGGCCTGCGGGGTTTCCCGACCGATGCCGACCTGACCGCTGACGGCCAGTTGCGGCCGGCTGTAGTAATGGCTGGCCTGGCGCGGCGAGGGCCCTTTGCGGGAATAGCCCGCCTGTCCCTGCAGCAGGGGCGGCAGCCTGCAGTCCAGTTGCAAGGCCAGATGCAGGCGTTCGCTGCGCAGGCTGAGCTGGTAACGCTCGGGCAGGTGCCGGCCGGCCTGACTGGTGGCGTCGAGCCGTTGCAGGCGCCATCCGGGCAGGCGCAGGTCGCAATCACCGGTAGAGAAGGCGGCCAGCCTTTCGAAGCCGCTCCGCCAGAGGGCTTGTTCATGGATCAGGCGTTGCTGAGGGATCAGGCTCAGGGCGGCATGGCCCAGCATCCACTGGCCCGGATCGAGGCGGCCGGCCTGCGGCACCTGATGCGGGCTGCGGCTGCGAAAGATCGTGAACTGGAAGCCCCAGCTCGGGCTCTTGCCATCGGCAGGGGACAGCGCTCCGGTGACGTACCACCATTCGGTGCGCAGGGCGGGGTGGGCGCCATGGTCCGCCGGAAAGACCAGTCGACGAGACGGGCTCACGCTGGTGGCCGTCGGGCCATCTTCAGGCCCGCGGGCCTTGGGCGCTGCTGCCTGGGCCTGCGCGACAGGCGGGCCGGCCAGCATCAGTCCCAGGGCCCTGGGCCAGGCAGTGAGGGCGCTGCCGCCCAGCAGCAGGCGCCGCAGGCGGTCGGTGCGGCGGGCGGCCAGGGCGCGCCAGGAGGGCCGGGGCAAAGGGTTCACCAATCCTCCCGGACGGCCAGGATCGGCCCGCTGCGGGTAGCGGAACGGGTCGCCAGCGTGGCGGTAAGGACGCCCAGTGCCAGCACCAGAAGGGCGCTGACCCCCAGCATGGCCCAGGGCACCACGGTCTCCATGTGCCAGTGGAAGGATTGCGGATTGACCCGGTGGATGAGGATGGCTGCGATCGCCAGGCTGGCCAGCAAGGCGCCGGCGACGGCCAGCAACACCATGGCACTGGTCTCGACGGCAAACAAGGTCGAGATCTGCCGACGCGTGATGCCCAGGTGACGCAGCATGCCGAACTCGCGGGCGCGCGCCAGCGCCTCGCCCGAGTAGGTACTGGCAACACCGAACAGCGCCCCGATGATGGCCACGGCCTCGAGCACATAGGTCAGGGCGAAGCTGCGGTCGAACATGGCCAGCGAGACGCTGCGGATCTGGCCGGTGCTGCGCACCGAGGCCGTGCGCGGGGCCAGGGCTGCACTGGCGGCATCGATCAGGGGCGCGGCGGTAGCGCCCGGCTTGAGCCAGAGCAGCACATCATGCACGCCTCGATCGCCGCCGATACGCAGGAAATCGGCGCGCGCCATCACCACCGAGCCATGCTGCCGCACATAGTCGCGCCACAAGCCAACCAGCCTGAGCGTGGGCGGCGAGCCGGGCAGGGCAAGGGGCAGGCGGATCGCCTGACCGATCTGCCAGCCGTACAGGTCCGCCATGGCCGGGCTGGCCAGGAGCGGGACCTCGCCCGCCTCGAGGCTTTGCCTCCAGCGTGCGCCGGTAGCGGCGGCGTCCATCACCGGCAGATCGCGCAGCGGGTCGTCCAGGTCCTTCACCAGCAGGGTCACGGCGGGCGAGCGGGGGGACAGGTTGAGCTCGATGGCCCGCACCGTGCGCAGTCGCTCGAGGCCGGGCAGGGCGGACAGCCGCTCCAGCTCGTTCCCGCTCAGCAGGGCAGCATCGCCGTCCGCAGCCGGTATGCGAAGGTAAAGATCGGCGGGCAGCAGGATCCCCAGCCAGTCTTCGACACTGGCGCGAAAGCTGTGCACCATGATCGCCATGGCGCTGGCCAGCGCCAGGCTTGCAACGATGCCGGCCACGGCGGCCCCGGCCTGCCCGGGCATGCGCAGCAGTTTCTGGCTCGCCAGCCACATCGGAATCGAGCCCGCCAGTGCATCGCCGAAACGGCTGCCCAGGGGCGTGAGCAGCCTGACCAGCAGGGGTACGGCCATGACCGCCGCCACCACCAGCAGGGCGATCGCCAGGTATGCCGCCAGCGGAATGCCCTGCCAGGCCGGCAGTTGCGCCAGCACTGCCGCCGCGAGCAGCAGCATGAGCAGCAGTGTCGCCTGGCGCCACAAGGCCATCGCGGGCAAGGGACGATCCAGGCCATCACGCAGGCCCTGTGCCGGTTGCAGCCGTGCCAGTTGGCGGGCCGGTACCAGGGCGCCCGCCAGACTGGTGACGACCCCGGCCGTGAAGAACAGGCCCAGTGCCAGCGGGCTCAGGTGCAGCGGCGGTTGGCTGCCCGCAAAGTAGCCACCGCCCAGATCACCGCCAACGAGCCTGAGCAGGGTCCAGGCCAGTGCGATGCCGCCGGCCACGCCCAGCAGGCTGCCGCCGACGCCGATCAACAGGGCCTGGGTGAGGGCGACCCGCCGACCGAGGGCCGCCGGTGCGCCCAGGATGGTCAGCAGTGCGTGCTGCCGCGCCTGGCGGCGTACCGACAGCGACAGGGTGGCAAAGACCATGAAGGCGCCGCTGACCAGGGCCACCAGGGCCAGCACATTCAGGTTGACGCGATAGGCGCGCGACAGCCCGTCCAGCCGGTGCACGGCATCACCCGGCTCCTCGAGCAGCCAGTCCGGATGGACCTGGGCCCACTGCGCCTTGAACTGTTCCAGGTCGACCCCCTCGCGCAGGCGCAGGTCGATGCGGGTCAGCCGCGTGTCAGGCAAGGCCGTGGCGCCGGCCATCGTGCCCTTGAGCAGACGGGCCCCGGCGATATCCATGACCGCGAGCAGGCGACTGTCCTGGGCGGGTTCGATGGCGGCACCGATGCGAAGCTCGCGTCCGGCCAGGCGCAGGCTTGCGCCGGGGGACAGGGAGAGCCGGCGCATCGTGAAGGCGCTCGGGTAGATGAGGTCGGGATCGAGCAGGTCCGCCCCGGTCGCGCGCGGCAACAGGCGCGGATTCAGTGCGGCTGCACGCATCGGGTCGAGGCCGACCACGCGCAGGCGCTGTGAGGCAGGTCCCGGCAGGCTCAGTTCCCATTCGATCACCGGACTGGCCAGGGCGACGCGCTCGTCCAGGACCAAGGCCTCGAAGGCCTGTTCGGGCAGATCAGCCTGGCGCCCGCGCAGTTGCAACTGCGCATCGCCATGCAGGCTGGCCATGGCCGCGGCGAATTCCTCGAGCGCCGAGCGGTTGACCAGATGGATCGCCAGCGCCAGGGCTACGCCGATGGCCACCGAGAGCATGGCGGCGAGGGACCGTCCCCATTGGGCCCGCAGCAGGGCGGTGGCCAGCCAGCGCAGCAGGGTGATCATGCGGCGAAGAGGTCGGTGCGGCTCATGCGCCTTGCAGGCCGTCGGGGCCGAGCTTGAGCACGCGACTGCAGCGCTCGGCGGCAAAGTCGGAATGCGTCACCATGAGCAGGGCACTGCCTTGTCCGGCACACTGCGCGAGCATCAGGTCGAGTGCCTTGCGTGCGGTCTCGGCATCGAGGTTGCCGGTCGGCTCATCGGCCAGGATCAGGCTGGGGCGATGGACCAGTGCCCGGGCCAGCGCGACACGCTGCTGCTCGCCGCCGGACAGTTGCGCGGGCATCGCGCGCGATCGGGCGGCCAGGCCCAATTGCGTCAGCAGGTCCAGGCTGCGCTGGCGGGCCTGTTGCACCGGCAGGCCTTGCAGCAGCAGGGCCAGGCTGACATTCTGGACCGCGTCCAGGTGGGGCAGCAGGTGGAAGGCCTGAAATACAAAGCCGATGTGGCGTCGCCTCAGCGCAGCCGATGCGTCGGGGTCGGCTGCCGCGAGCAGATGCCCTGCAATCTGGATGCGACCCGCATCGGGACGATCCAGGCCGGCCAGCAGGTTGAGCAGGGTGGACTTGCCGCTGCCCGATTCTCCGATCATGGCAATCTGTTCGCCCGGGCGCACCCGCAACGACAGGTCGCGGAACAGCAGGCGCGATCCGTAGGCCTTGGCCAGCCCCTCGACCTCAAGCGCATCCGGGGACGCGGGCACCGCATCAGTAGGGTTTTCAGGGCTCATTCGGCGCTATGATACAAAGCGAAAAGGAAAGACCATGACACCAGCAGAGGCTGTCCCCGGTTCGATGCCCAAACGGGTGACCGCAGCGGCAAGAAAACAAGGCCTTGCAGCCGGTGCGCCGGAGCTCGCCCCCGGCCCGCTGCGCCAGCAGATCGAGGCCGGTCTGCTCGCCCCGGCCGCGCATATTGCGCCGAAATTTTTCTACGATGACATGGGCTCCCGCCTGTTTTCGGCCATCTGCCTGCTGCCCGAGTATTACCCGACCCGCACCGAAGCCGACATCTTTTCGCGCCATGTGCCTGCGATGGCGCAGGCGGTACGCCATCACCTGGGGCGCCTGGACAGCCTGATCGATCTGGGGGCAGGCGATTGTGCCAAGGCGGCGCGCCTGTTCGAGCCGCTCGAGCCGCGCCGCTACGCCGCAGTCGACGTTTCCGAGGCCTTCGTCAGCGATGCGGTGCAACGTCTGCAGGCCCAGCACCCGGCGATCGCGATGCAGGCCCTGGCCCGCGACTTGTCGCAGGCCTGGGCCTTGCCGGACGATTACGACGATGCCGGCCGCCTGTATTTCTACCCCGGCTCGAGCATCGGCAATTTCTCCCCGGATGAGGCCGTCGCATTCCTGCGCCGTATCAATCCGCCGGGCAGTGCGCGGCGCGGCCTGCTGATCGGGGTCGACATGGTCAAGCCGGTGGATGTGCTCGAGCCGGCCTATGACGATGCACTCGGCGTGACGGCCGCCTTCAACCTGAACATCCTGCGCCATGTCAATCGCCTGATCGGTGCCGATTTCGATCTGCGCGACTGGCGCCATGTGGCTTTTTTCGATCGCCAGCATTCGCGCATTGAGATGCACCTGGAGGCGATCCGCAGTACCGATGTCGCCTGGCCCAGCGGGGGACGGGGCTTTGTGGCGGGCGAGCGCATCCTCACCGAGTATTCCTACAAGTACGAGGGTGCGGCCTTCGAGGCCATGCTGCGCGCCGCGGGCTTTCGCGTCGAGCAGGTCTGGCACGATGAGCGGCGCTGGTTCGGCGTCTATCTGGCGCTCAGCCAGGAAGGTGCTGCTCCGGCGGCCTGAGCGCGCCCGGCCAAGGCACGCAGATCGCGCACCAGTTGCCGGACCGCTTCGCGCTCGCGCGCCGGTGCAAAGCCTGCAGCTCGCGCGGCGCACTGCCTGGCCAGGTGTTCATGAAATCCGGCATCGTCGCGGCAGCGCAGGATCAGCGCGGCCAGGGCCTTGTCATCGCCGGGTTCGAAGTAGCCGGCATAGTCCGCACCAAGCAGGCCTCGTGAACCCTCGATGTTCGAGGCAAGTACAGGCACGCCACTGGTGACCGCCTCGATCAGAACATTGGCCCCGCCTTCCATCCTCGAGGGCAGCAGCAGCAACTGCGACTGCCCGATCCAGCGCCGGGTGGCGGCGTGGGGCAGGGGGCCGAGCCGGTGCAGCGATGGCAGTCCTTGCGCGAGGGCCTCGAAGGGCGCACGCAGGGCCTCTTCACGGACATCGCCGATCTGGATCAGGCGCACCGGCGGCGGGCCACCTGCCGGCCCCTCGCCTGCCCGCGCCAGATGCCCGAATGCGCGCAGTGCCGTGAGCGGGTCCTTCTCGCTGCGCAAGTGGCCCACCAGCGCGCAATCGAAATGGCGACGCCTGCGGCGCAGGGGCAGGGCCTTGCGCGCGGGGGCCGACTGGACGATGACGCGGGCCTTGTCGCGCACCTGCGGTGGCAGGCTGTTGCGGCCTTCCTCGTTGAGCACGACCAGGACATCGGCCAGTGCCAGCGAACGCTGCGCGTCGGCATCGCTGCGGATGTCGCGGTAAAGGTCGGTGCCGGTGAGCACGCAGGCCAGGGCCCGCCCGGCCTGGGCATAGGCGGCGATGGCCTCGGCCGAACGACGCGCGTGCAGCGCGATCATGACGGGATGGGCATGCTGTTGCGCCTGCCACGCCTTGGCCACGTCGACCTGACCCATGCCCGACAGAAAACGCGTCCAGCGCCGTGCCGTCTGCCAATTGCCGTTGTTGTCGCGGGCGCCGGCCGGCGTGATCAGGTGAATGCCTGAAGCACCAGTTTCGGGTGTAGAGTCGGGAGTCGGGACCATTGCCGGCCAGTATAGGACGGCACCCGGCCTTCGCCCGCCAAAACCATGCGAACCTCCGATCCCCAAGCCCTGGCCCGTGACCTGCGGACAACGCGCCTGCGCACCCTGGCCCTGTTTGATGCCTTCGATCCGGCCCATCCCGGCGTGCCTCTCCTGCCCATCATCAATCCCCCGCGCTGGGAGTTGGGCCATGTCGGCTATTTCCAGGAGTACTGGTGCCTGCGCCAGGAAGGGACCGGCCGGCCCTTGCCCTCGCGGCTGGCGCAGGCCGACGCCTGGTTCGATTCCAGCCAGGTCGTCCACGCGCGGCGCTGGCACTTGCCGCTTCCCGGCGTCGAGGCGATCAAGGCCTATCTCGCTGGCGTGCTCGAGGACAGCCTCGCCCGGCTTGCGGACATGCCCCATGACGACCGGGCGATGTACTTTCATCGCCTGGCCCTGTTTCACGAGGTGATGCATGGCGAGGCCTTCACCTACACCTTGCAGACCCTGGCACGTCCCTGTCCGGACGAGGCGCTGGCCGTTTCCTGGCGGGGTCCCCTCGAGAGCGCGGATGCTCCGGACATCGATGTTGCCGCAGCGACCGTGACCATGGGCAGTGCGGCCGGGCAGGGGTTCATCTTCGACAACGAAAAGTTCGCGCATCCGGTGGCCTTGGCGGCCTACCGAATCTCGGCACGCCCGGTCAGTGCCGGCCAGTTCCGGGCCTTCGTGGACGCGGGCGGTTACCGTGAGGCGCGCTGGTGGACGCCGCAGGGCTGGCAGTCCCTGCAGGCCCAGGGGCGGGTGCTTCCCCGCTACTGGCGGTGGCAGGGGGGCCGGTTGCAGGAGCGCCGCTTCGAGCGCTGGCTGCCACTGGCCGAACAGGACGCAATGGTGCATGTCGATGCCCACGAGGCTGAGGCCTGGTGCCGCTGGGCCGGCCGCCGCCTGCCCAGCGAGGCCGAATGGCAGCATGCGGCGCAGACCCAGCCCGGCTTCGACTGGGGAGGCCAGGTGTGGGAGTGGACCGGCTCGGCCTTCGAGCCCTTCCCCGGTTTCAGCCCGGACCCCTACCGTGAGTACTCGGCGCCCTGGTTCCATGATCACCGGGTGGTGCGCGGCGCCTCGTTTGCCACCGCCCGCTCGCTGGTCGATACGCGCTTTCGCAACTTCTACAAGCCCGACCGGGGCGACCCCTTCATCGGTTTCCGTAGCTGCCCCCTGGCGCTGTGACCCGCGCCGATGCGTGATGCCCCTTCGGGGCGGGTGACCCTTGTCCTCAGGCCTGACGCCTTTCGCTACAATCGGATGCATGTTCGCAGTCCGTTCATTGAAAGCCTGCTGGCTGGTCGTGCTTGCCATGATGGCGGCACTGCCCTTGCCAGCTGCAGCGGCGCCTGCCATTGCCTGGGGGGCGCAGCCTCGCTATGCCCCCGGCTTCAGCCATTTCGAGTACGCCAACCCGAAGGCCCCCAAGGGCGGGACGGTCAATCTCGACGGCTTCGGCTCCTACGACAAGCTCAATCCCTTCACCCTCAAGGGCATCGTCGCTGATGGCCTTACGCAGCTGATGTTCGAGACCCTGGCCGAGGGCAGCGATGACGAGCCGGCCTCGATGTACGGGTTGCTGGCCGAGGACATGGTGTTTGCCCCGGACGAACTGTCGATCACGTTCCGGCTCAACCCGAAAGCGCGCTTCTCCAATGGTGACCCGGTGCTGGCCGAGGATGTCAAACACTCCTTCGACACCTTGCTGGGCAAGGGGGCGCATCCGCGCTACCGCCAGTTCTTTGCCGATGTCGCACGGGCCGTGGTTCTCGATGAGCGCACCGTCCGTTTCGAATTCAAGCGCCGCAACCATGAGCTGCACATGATCATCGGCACCCAGATGCCGGTGTTCTCGCGCAAATGGGGGCTCGATGCCCAGGGCAAGCCCAAGCCCTTCGACAAGATCGTGCAGGACGAGCCCATCACCAGTGGCCCCTACCGGGTACTCAAGGCCGATTGGGGCAAGAGCATCAGCTTCCAGCGCAACCCGGCTTACTGGGGCGCGGCGCTTGCCGTGCGTGCCGGTGCCTACAACTTCGACACCGTCGTTTTCCGGTACTACAAGGACGAGACGGCCCGTCTGGAAGCCTTCAAGGCCGGCGAGTTCGACTGGATCGCCGAGAACTCCGCCAAGAACTGGGCCCGTGGCCATACCGGCCGGCGCTATGGCAAGGAGATCGTCAAGGTCGAGTTCCGCCATGCCAACGCGGCCGGCATGCAGGGCTTTGTGCTCAATACCCGGCGACCGCAGTTTGCCGATGTCCGGGTACGCCAGGCCCTGGGGCTGGCCTTCGATTTCGAATGGATGAACCGCCAGGTGTTCTTCGGTCAGTACACGCGCAGCCCGAGCTACTTCACCAACAGCGACATGCAGGCCACGGGTATGCCCTCGGCGTCGGAGCTGGCCCTGCTCGAGCCCTATCGCGGCAAGCTGTCTGCAGAGGTCTTCGGCCCGGCCGTGACCCCTGCGGTGATGGACCAGCCCACCAGCCTGCGCGAGAACCTGCGCAAGGCAAGAGCCCTGCTCGAGGCCGCCGGCTGGAAGGTGGCCGAGGACGGCAAGCTGCGCAATGCCAAGGGCGAGGCCTTCAGCTTCGAGGTGCTCAGCTATTCCAAGGCGCTCGAGCGCATCGCGGTGCCCTGGGTGCGCAACCTCGAGAAGCTGGGCATCGAGGGCCGCATGCGGGTGACCGACCCGGCGCTTTACCAGAAGCGCGGCGACGAATTCGACTTCGACGTGCTCGTCAATTCCTACAGCGCCGGACAGACACCAGGCAATGAACTGGTCGAGCGCTTTACCTCGCGCGCGGCTCAGGAGAAAGGATCGGACAACCTGGCCGGCATCCAGAACGAGGCGGTCGACCAGCTGATCGACCGGCTGCTCCAGTCGCGCAGCCGCGAGGAGGTGGTCAACCATGCGCGCGCGCTGGATCGCGTGCTGCGGGCGGGCTACTATCTGGTGCCGCATTTTCACAGTGCCAACCACCGGGTGGCCTACTGGAAGAAACTGCGGCCCCCCGAGAAGCTGCCGCTGTACTACAGCGCCAAGACCTGGTTTCTGAAATACTGGTGGCTCGATCCCGCCGCTGCCACCCCCTGACCCGAAGCCATGGCCCAATACATCCTCAGGCGCCTGCTGCTGCTGATTCCGACGCTGATCGGGGTGCTGCTGGTGTCCTTCGTCATGATCCAGTTCGTGCCTGGCGGTCCGGTCGAGCAGATGGTGCAGCAATTGCGCGGCAAGGATGGCGGCGGTGGCGAGGTGGCGGCCAGCGGCGGCGGCTATCGCGGCGCCCAGGGGGTCGATCCGGACAAGATCAAGGAAATCAGGAAGCTGTACGGCTTCGACAAGCCGGCCCACGAGCGCTTCTTCGACATGATGGGTCGCTATGCGCGCTTTGATCTGGGGCAGAGCTACTTCCAGCCCAAGTCGGTGCTGCAACTGATCAAGGAGAAGCTGCCGGTCTCGATCAGCCTGGGGCTGTGGTCCTTCCTGATCGTGTATGCGGTGTCGATTCCGCTGGGCATCGCCAAGGCGGTACGTCACGGCTCGGCCTTCGACCTGTGGACCAGCACCGTCATCCTGGTCGGCTATGCGATCCCGGGCTTCGTGCTCGGGGTGGTGCTGCTGGTGCTGTTTGGCGGTGGCAGCTTCGTGCAGTGGTTCCCATTGCGCAACCTGACTTCCGACAATTTTGCGCAACTGACGCTGATCGGCAAGGTGCTCGATTATTTCTGGCACCTGACCCTGCCCCTGATCTGTCTGGTGGTGGGCAGCTTTGCCGTCACCACCATGCTCACCAAGAACACCTTTCTCGAGGAAATCCGCCGCCAGTATGTGCTGACCGCCAGGGCCAAGGGCCTGAGCGAGCGGACCGTGTTCTACAAGCACATCTTCCGCAATGCCCTGATTCCTCTGGTCACGGCCTTTCCGGCCGCCTTCATCGGTGCCTTTTTCACCGGTTCGCTGCTGATCGAGACCCTGTTCTCGCTCGATGGCCTGGGCCTGCTCTCCTACAACTCGGTGATCCAGCGCGACTATCCGGTGGTGCTCGGTTCGCTGTATGTGTTTTCGATCATCGGGCTGATCACCAAGCTGATCACCGACATCTCCTACACCTGGGTCGATCCCCGGGTCAAGTTCGATGCACTCGCCTGAGCCGCCCCTCGCCGCCGCGCCCCTGAGTGCTGCAGCAGCGCCCTCGCTGTCACCGGGCCGGCGCGCCTGGCTGCGCTTCAAGGCAAACCGGCGCGGCTACTGGTCGCTGTGGATCTTCCTGCTGGTGTTCGGCATCAGCCTGTTTGCCGAAGTGCTCTCCAACGATGCACCGGTCGTGGCCTCGTACAAGGGGCAGCTGTACTTCCCGATGCTCAAGACGTACCCCGAGACCACTTTCGGCGGCGACTTCCGCACCCGCACCGATTACCTTGATCCCTATATCCGGCAGCAGTTGTCCAGCGACGGCAACTGGGCCCTGTGGCCGCCCAACCGTTACCGCTTCGATACGCTCAACTATTTCGCGCCCAGTCCCAATCCGGCACCTCCCTCGTCGGTCAACTGGCTCGGGACCGACGATCGCGGTCGCGACATCCTGGCCCGCCTGCTGTATGGCTTCCGGCTGTCCATCCTGTTCGGTCTGGCCCTCACGGTGATCGGGATGATCCTGGGCCTGCTGGCTGGCGCGGTACAGGGCTTTTTCGGTGGCAAGGTCGACCTGTTCATGCAGCGCTTCATCGAAATCTGGGGCTCGGTCCCGGAGCTTTACCTGCTGCTGATCCTGGCCTCGATCTTCGAGCCCAGTGTGTGGATCCTGCTGGTCATCCTGTCCTTGTTCGGCTGGATGGGGCTGGCCGACTACACCCGCGCCGAGTTTCTGCGCAATCGCGAGCTCGAATACGTGACGGCCGCCCGTGCCATGGGCCTGAGCCCCTGGCAGATCATCCGGCGCCACGTGCTGCCCAATTCCCTGACGCCGGCGATCGCCTTCCTGCCGTTTCGCATGAGCGCCGCGATCGTGGCCCTGACCAGCCTGGACTTTCTCGGCCTGGGGGTGCCGCCCTCGACGCCCAGCCTGGGCGAGATGCTCTCGCAGGGCAAGTCGAACCTGGATGCCTGGTGGATCTCGCTGAGCACCTTCGGGGTGCTGGTGGCGTCCCTGATGCTCCTGATCTTCATCGGCGAGGCCTTGCGCGATGCCCTTGACACTCGCAAAGGCTGAACCGGCATGACGATCCCCGCCGTGAATTCCGGTACTGCCGACCAGGTCTTGCTGTCGGTGCGCGACCTGCGGGTGGCCTTCGGCACGCCCGGTGAGGGCAAGGCTGCGCGCGAGGTGGTGCATGGCATCAGCTTCGATCTGAAGGCGGGCCGCAAGCTGGCCATTGTCGGCGAGTCCGGTTCGGGCAAGACGGTCAGTGCCCAGGCCTTGCTGCGTTTGGGCATCGACGCGCAGTATCAGGGCAGCATCCTGTATCAGGGCGAGTCGCTGCTCGATGCGAGCCAGATGCGCATGCGCCAGCTGCGTGGCAAGGAGATCGCGATGATCTTCCAGGAGCCGATGAGCGCGCTGAATCCGCTCTACTCGGTCGGCAACCAGGTCTGTGAGGTGCTCGAACTGCACGAAGGCCTGACCCGTGCACAGGCCCGGGCCAAGGCCATCGAATTGTTTGCGCGGACCCAGATCAGCGAACCGGAACGACGTTTCGCCGCCCTGCCACACCAGCTCTCCGGCGGGCAGCGCCAGCGCGTGATGATTGCGATGGCGCTGGCCTGCAGTCCCCGCCTGCTGATCGCCGATGAGCCGACCACGGCGCTCGATGTGACCGTGCAAAAGCAGATCCTGATGCTGTTGCAGGACCTGCAGCGCCAGGCCGGCCTGACCGTGATGCTGATCACCCACGATCTGCCCCTGGTACAGGCCTTTGCCGATGAGGTGGTGGTGATGGAAAACGGGGTGATCGTCGAGCAGGGGCCGACGCGCCAGCTGTTCGATGCGCCGCGCCAGGCCTACACCCAGCGCCTGATTGCCAGCCGCCCCCAGCGACTCGTACCCGAGAGCGAGCGCCAGCCCGATGGTCAGGCCTTGCTGATGCAGGGCCGGCAACTGGGTTGCCGCTACTGGTCGCGCACTGGACTGTTTTCGCGCAAGGCCTTCGATGCGGTACGTCAGGCCGATGTCACCCTCGCCCCGGCCCGCACGCTGGGCATCGTCGGCGAATCGGGTTCGGGCAAGACCACCCTGGGCATGATCCTGCTGCGCCTGGCGCGCGGCCAGATGCTCGGTGAAGTCGACTTCAAGGGCGTGCGTATCGATGCCCTGCGCGAAGCGGCGCTGCGGCCGATGCGAAAGCACCTGCAGGTCGTGTTCCAGGATCCCTACAATGCCTTGTCACCGCGCCAGACGGTGGAGCAGATCGTCGGGGAGGGCCTGGCGCTGCACCAGCCCCAGCTGACGCCAGCCGAGCGGCGCGCCGAGATCGTGCGCATGCTGGGCGAGGTCGGTCTCGATGCCTCGGCCCTGTCCCGTTATCCGCATGAATTTTCAGGCGGGCAGCGCCAGCGCATCTGCATCGCGAGGGCTGTGATCGTCCGCCCGCAACTGGTGCTTCTCGATGAGCCGACCTCGGCGCTCGATGTGTCGGTCCAGGCCCAGGTGCTGGCGCTGCTGCGCGACCTGCAGACCCGCTACCAGCTCAGTTATCTGTTCATCACCCACGACCTGGCGGTCATTCGCGCGATGTCGCATGACATGCTGGTGATGAAGGACGGCCAGATCGTCGAACGCGGCGAGACCCTGTCGCTGTTTGAATCGCCCAGCCACCCCTACACCCGGGAATTGCTGGCGGCCTCGCTGGCCTGAGCGATGCGGGTGTTGGCTGGACACTGGCGCCCGGTCATTGGGCGCCTGGTGGTCAGCGGCTCAGGCGCGCTTGGCTTTTCGGACCGGACCCTTGGCCACCTTGTGGCTGGCCGCCGGGGTGGCCTTGGCCTTGCCACCGGGAGCGCGCGACGCCACCTTCGTGACGCCCTTGGCAGGCGCCTTGACGGCGACCGGATGATGGCCCTTGCCATGACGTCGCGCGGCCGGCTTGGTGGCTGCGCCATCGGCAGCCTCGGCACGCGCTGTCTTGCCGTCCGCCCGGGTCTCGCTGCGCGCTTCCTGGGCGTCTTCGGCCGTGGCGGCCACCGTGGACAGGCGGGCAGTCGAGGAGACCACCTGTCGCTGGCCGCTTTCTTCGGTCAGCACCGTTTGCGAGTGGGCCGGCCGCACCAGCAGGTTCATGCCGCGCGCCACTGACTTCTTGACGCCATTCCAGGCCTTGAGGGTCGCCACCGACAGGCCATAGCGTGCCGCGATGCCGGGCAGGGTTTCCTTGCGGCCAACCGTGTGGTACTGCGCAGGCACCGACACCGCCTCGTATACGCGCGGGGCCACGAAGCTTTCGACGCGGGTCTCGTCCGGGACCTCGACATGCGGGGCGAGCAGCTTGGTGCCGGGCAGGATGCGGCTGTCGACGCGCAGGCCATTGGCGCGGCGCAGTTCAGCCTCGCTGATGTTGCCGCGCTCGGCCACCTGGGCCAGGGTTTCGCCCGGCTTGATGGTGTAGGGCTGCCAGCTCGCCATCACGCGCTTTTCGTCGGCATGCTTGCGGACTGCTTCGAGAAAGGCATCGACCCGGTCGGCCGGCAGCTTGATTTCGTTGTTCTTGCTGGCGGCGATCACCGGACGGTTGTGGGCCGGGTTCAGCGCGACAAATTCGTCGACCGACATGCCCGCAAATTTCGCGGCCAGCTTAAGGTCGATCGGGCGGGTTTTCTCGATGGTGACGAAGTAAGGCTTGTTCGGCATCACCGGCAACTCGAGATTCAACTCCTGGGCCTTGAGCAGGATGTTCTTGAGGGCGATCAGCTTGGGCACATAGTGCCGGGTCTCAGCCGGCATGTTCAGGCTCAGGTAATCGCCGTTGCCCCCACGCGCCCGCGAGGCCTTCACCGCTCGCGCCACTGCGCCTTCCCCCCAGTTGTAGGAGGCCAGGGCCAGGAACCAGTCGTTGCCATGCATGGCATGGATCTTTTGCAGGTAGTCGAGCGCGGCGCGCGTGGACTTGACGACATCGCGACGGTTGTCGACCCACCAGTTCTGGTTCAGGTCGTAGGCTTTGCCGGTCGAGGGAATGAATTGCCACAGGCCGGCCGCCTTGGCCGAGGACAGGGCCACCGGATTCATGGCGCTTTCCACGAAGGGCAGCAAGGCCAGCTCGGTGGGCATGTTGCGCCGCTCGAGTTCCTCGACGATGAAATACAGGTAACGTCCGCCGCGCGACATCATGCGCTGCAGGTAGGCCGGCTGGGACAGGTAGAAGCGCTCCTTCTCGGCCACCAGGGGCGTGTCCAGTTCGGGCATCGCAAAGCCCTTGCGGATGCGCACCCACAGGTCTTTCTCGTTGATCTCGGCCGGCACCACCGGGTCCGTGGTCGCCGCTGCAACCGCCGCCGGCGGTGTCGCAGGTGCAGCGACCGGACCGGTCTCGTTGTTGCCGGCGACGATCGGCCGATCGGTGTCGGGGCGCTTGCGCGCGCTGGCGGCGGGGGCTGGCCGGGCTTCGACAGACGCCGTAGGCGGGGGCTTGGCAGCGCTGACCTCGGCAGCGGGTGCCGGGGCCATGCCAGTACTGGCACAGGCGCTGAGCAGTGCGCTCAATGCCAGGGCGCCCAGGCCGGAAAAGAGACCGTGGATCGCATCCTGAGTTTGCTTCAATCCAAGCTCCTAACTCATTGATTTCAAGGTAAAACCCGCGACCCAAGAAAGAAATCGCCCGACCGCCGGCATAGTACCCCAATTCGGGGTGCCGGACAATTTGGCGGCGCTGTCCCGGCCGCTGTGTCGCTCATCGATCAACATCATCGATAAACATTCTTCCAGGCACGCAGCGCGGCGAAGCGGGTGGCGCGATCGATGGTTGTGCCGGCCGGCCATTGTCCGGCGGCCGTCAGCGCGGCATCGCAGTCATTTCGATCGGCCAGCAGGAAGGGGTTGGTGGCGCGCTCGATGGCCAGGCTGCTCGGCACGGTGGACTGGGCGCGCGCCCGTGCTGCCTCGGCCTCCGCGAGCCTGGCGCGGATCGTGGCATCGCCGGGAAAGGCGGCCTGGGCAAAGCGCAGATTGCTCAGGGTGTACTCGTGGGCGCAGTAGACCAGGGTCGGGCCGGGCAGGGCGGCCAGCCGCTCCAGCGATGACTGCATCTGCGCCGGGCTGCCCTCGAACAGCCGGCCACAGCCGGCCGCGAACAGGGTATCCCCGCAGAACAGCACCGGCGGCGCTTCGCGGCTGCCCAGGTGCTCAGCGTAGTAGGCGACATGCGAGGAGGTATGGCCCGGTACCGGCAGGGCCTGGAAACGTGCCGCCACCTCGGGGACCTCGACCTGCTCGTCCGTGACCACGGTGTCCACGTCTTCGATGCGCGAGTCGAAGGGGCCGATCACCCGGCAGTGCCACTGCGCCTTGAGCGCCGCCAGGCCACCGATATGGTCGGCATGATGATGGGTGATCAGGATCGCGGCCAGCCGATAGCCCTTGTCCTGCAGGCGCCGGTTGATGGCCTCGGCGTCTCCGGGATCGACCACCGCGACCGGGCGGGGCTGTCCTGCCGTGGCAGGTTCGGGTCCGAGGATCAGCCACAGGTAATTGTCGTCAAAGGCCGGTACGGCTTCGACCAGCGGATGGGGGCTGGGGAGGAAGGAACTGGAAGTCATGTTAAAAAGAGCCCCGCAAGAATGGGATTGAATCCGGCTGATTATAGAAACAAACATGACCGCTCCCGTCCCTCCACCGTCTTCGGCCGGACCCCCGCAGGCTGCGCGCCCGCCCGCGCCACCCGATCCCTGGTCGGCCTGGCTCGCCACGCCGGCCGGCCGCTACCTGCTGGCCTGGGAGCAGGACGAGTGCGATGAGCGCGTCGTCAACATCTTCGGATTCAATGCCTTGCAGTGCGGCACCCCGCAGTTGCAGGCCCTGCAGCACAACCGCATGCCGCTTCGCTGTGTGGTGCTCGACGCTGAGCACCTGTCGCAGCTCGGGGCCGCTGGCGCAGCCAGCGCGGTGCTGACCGACCAGTTCGAGGCCTTGCCCTTTGCCAGCCAGTCGATCGATCTGCTGGTGCTGCCCCATGTGCTGGAGTTTTCGGGCGATCCGCACCAACTGCTGCGCGAGGCTGAAAGGGTGCTGCGTCCCGAGGGGCGGGTACTGATCCTGGGGCTCAATCCCTTCAGCCTGTGGGGTGCGCGGCATATGCTGGCCGGCTGGTTCTTCAAGGCCCGCCTGCCGGCCAATGCCCGCATGATCTCGCTGTCGCGCCTGCGTGACTGGCTCAAGCTGCTCGAGATCGAGATCGAGCGGGTCAGTTTCGGCTGCTACCGGCCGATGCCGCGCAGCGAGGCGGGTCAGAGACGCAGTGCATTTTTCGAAAGCCTGGGCGATCGCCTGTGGCCGGTGTGCGGAGCGGTGTATTGCGTCACCGCCGTCAAGCGTGTCGCCGGCATGCGCCTGATCGGCCCGGCCTGGAAGGGGCGCCGGCTGGAAGGCAAGGCCGTCGGTGTGCCGGGTGTGCGACGCAGTGCCACGGCGCAGGGCGAAGCAGTCAACGAGGGACCCCATGATTGAGATTTACAGTGACGGCGCCTGCAAGGGCAATCCCGGGCCTGGCGGCTGGGGGGCCTTGCTGACCTCCGGCTCACACCGCAAGGAGATATTCGGGGGCGAGCTTCAGACCACCAACAACCGCATGGAGCTGCGGGCGGTCATCGAATCGCTGCGATTGCTCAAGCGGCCCAGCGCGGTGCGCATCTACACCGACTCCCAGTATGTGCAGAAGGGCGTCAATGAGTGGATGGCCTCCTGGAAGGCGCGTGGCTGGCGCACGGCCGACAAGAAGCCAGTGAAAAATGTCGACCTGTGGCAGGAGCTGGAGCCCTTGCTGGCACGCCACCACATCGAGTGGCGCTGGGTCAAGGGCCATGCCGGCAACCCAGGCAATGAGCGGGCCGATCAGCTGGCCAATGCCGGAGTGCCCGGTGCCAGTCCCCCAGCGCCCTGAGGCCGATCGCTCCGTGGGCCGCAGGCAGGCCCTGCGGCTCAGCTGACCGCGCCGGCACGCAGCGCCTGTTTCAGGCGCTGGGCACCGGCATCGAGCAGTTGTGGTGACTTGGCAAAGCACCAGCGCACAAAGCCCTGTCCCTCCGGGCCGAAGGCCTCACCCGGGGCCAGGCCGAGGCCGTAGTCCCGCACCCAGGCCTTGCAGGTGGCCAGGCTGTCGCGCATGCCCTCGACCCGGAAGAACAGGTACATCGCGCCCGGCGGGCAGGCCAGTTGCAGGCGAGGCTGGTCCGACAGGGCTGCCAGCAGATGGTCGCGTCGCAGCTTCAGGTCATCGACAAAGGCCCGTGCGACCGCCTCGCCCTGTTCGACGGCCACCACGCCGGCCTGCTGGACGAAGCCGGGCGCGCAGGAGGTGTTGTACTCGATCAGCACGCCGATGGCCTCGATGGTCGCCACCGGGGCCACCAGCCAGCCCAGGCGCCAGCCCGTCATCTGCCAGGTCTTGGAGAAGGTGTTGGCCACGATGACGCGGTCATCGTCGCGGGCATGGTCGAGCAGCGAGGGCGCGTGATACGAGCCATCGAAGACCAGCCGGTCGTAAGCCTCATCGGACAGGATCCACACGCCGCGGGCACGGCAGTGCTCGAGCAGCCGGCGCTGGTCGGCGCCGGACATGGTCCAGCCGCTCGGATTGTTCGGCGAGTTGATGAACACGGCACGGGTGTGCTCGTTGATACGGGACAGCAGCTTGTCCATGTCCAGTTGCCAGCCGCGCTGCGCCTCGAAATCGAGGGCCACGCGCTCGACGCGGGCGCCCAGGATGGCCGGGATCTCGGTCAGGTTCGGCCACAACGGCACGACGGCCACCACGGTATCGCCCGGCTCGAGCAGGGCCTGCGCTGCCAGCATCAGCGCGCTGACGCCTGAGCTGGTGATCGCGATGCGGCGCGGGTCCTGGTCCAGGTAGCGCCCGAGGGCCTCGCGCAGCGCCGGCAGGCCCAGGTTCTGGCGGTAGAAAGTGTCGCCGCCATCGAGCGCGGCCTTGGCGGCCTCGCGGATGAAGGCCGGCGTCACGCCATCGGGCTCGCCGAACCAGTAGGCCAGCACATCCTCGCGTCCCATTCCCTCGTTGGCCACTTCGCGGATGCGCGAGGCACCCAGGCGCAGGACGGTATCGCGGGCAAAGGCGGGGGCGGGCAGCAGGGTCATGGCAGGGCTTGAGTGGGCGTGGGGACGGGCGCTTTATACCACCTTCGCAGTCGCTCGATGCGGCGCGTTACACTTGTCGCATGAAGCACCTCAGACAAGTGGTCCTGGACACCGAAACCACCGGGTTGCAGCCCGAGCAGGGCCATCGCATCATCGAGATCGGCTGTGTCGAGATCGTCAACCGGCGACTGACCGGACGTCACCTGCACCTGTACTTCAATCCCGAGCGCGACATCGACGAGGGCGCACTGGCGGTGCATGGCCTCAGTCGCGAGCGCCTGTCCACCGAGCCCCTGTTCAGTGAGCGGTTCCGCGAGATCCTCGAGTTCGTGCAGGGCGCGGAAATCCTGATTCACAACGCCCCCTTCGATGTCGGCTTTCTGAACGCCGAACTGCAGCGCCTGAAACAGCCGGCCTTTCCGAGCTTCACGGCGGCCATCACCGACACCCTGGCCCAGGCGCGCGAGCTGCATCCTGGCAAGCGCAACGGACTGGATGCGCTGTGCGAGCGCTATGGCATCTCCAATGCCCATCGCAAGCTGCATGGTGCCCTGCTCGACGCCGAGTTGCTCGCCGATGTGTTCCTGGCCATGACACGCGGCCAGGACAGCCTGGGCATTGCCGGCGATGCCCAGTCCCGTGCCGAGGTCTTCGAGGAGGCTGGCTGGCCGCCCCAGGGCCTGCCGCTGGTCGCGCTGTCGGGTGAGTTCGACGCCGCCCACCTGGCCTATCTGAAGGCGATGGAGAAGGACGCCAAGGGGCCTGCCCTGTGGACCCGTCTGGAAGCTGCGCGGCCGCCTGGCTGAGCCGGGCGCAGGCTTTGGTGCTCAGCCCGACGCGCGTTCCTGCTCGGCCAGGCGCAGCACGCGCCGCTGCACCTTGCCGGTGGTGGTCATCGGCAGCGCGTCGATGAATTCGATTTCCTTGGGATACTCGTATGGGGCCAGCTTGCCGCGCACGTGGGCCTGCAGTTCGGCCACCAGGGCCTCGCGCGAGGCCGTCCCGGCCAGACGCTGGCGATGGTGGTCGGCCACCACCACATAGGCCTTGACCAGGTTGCCGCGCGCCGCATCGGGCTTGGGCACCACCGCGACGTTGGCCACCGCCTCGTGCCGCACCATGCAGTTCTCGATCTCGCTCGGGCCGATGCGATAGCCGGCCGACTTGAACATGTCATCGGCCCGGCCCGCATACCAGAGGTAGCCCTGCTCATCGGCACTGGCCAGGTCGCCGGTGCGACACCATGGGCCGCTGAACTTGGCCCGCGTCGCTTCGTCATTGCGCCAGTAGCCCAGAAAAAAGACCGGATCGGGATGGCCATGGATGTCGTTGCGATGCACCGCGATCTCGCCACTCTGACCTGGCCCGACCGGCTGACCCTCCTCGTCGATCAGGGCCACCCGGTGGCCGGGGTAGGCCTTGCCGATGGCGCCGGGCCGCGCCGGCCAGCGGCGCGAACTGTTGCCGACCACATAGTTGATCTCGGTCTGTCCGAACATCTCGTTGGGTGTCACCGCCAGGCCCTGCTCGCACCAGTCAAAGACCGTGTCGCCGAGCGACTCGCCCGCGCTCATCAGGGCGCGCAGCACCAGCGGGTGATGCCGCAGCGGCTCGGGTTCGGCCTTCATCATCATCTTGAGCGCGGTCGGGAACAGGAAGGCATTGGTGACGCGGTGCCGGCTCATCAGGTCGAAGGCAACATCGGCACCGAAGCGGCCCCGGTAGGCCACGATCGGCTTGCCGAAGTACAGGGTCGGCAGGAAGGCGTCCATCAGCCCGCCGGTCCAGGCCCAGTCGGCTGGCGACCAGAAGACATCACCGGCCTGCGGGAACCAGTCCTGCGAGGCCACAAAGCCGGTCAGGTTGCCAATCAGGCTGCGATGCGCGATCAGGGCGCCCTTGGGCGGTCCGGTGGTGCCCGAGGTGTAGATCAGGACCGCAGGGTCCTCGGCCAGGGTGCGCACCGGTGTGAAGCGGTCACTGCTTCTTGCCAGCAGTGCCTGCCAGTCGTGCTCGCCCTGCGCGGCGTTCAGCGCGGCCGGGCCGGCCACGATCAGGTGCTGCAAGCCTGAAGGGCGGGACTGGCGGGGGGTCTCAAGATACTCGGCATCGACGATGGCCGCCTTGCAGCCACTGTTCTCGTAGCGGTACTGCAAGGCCTCGGGTCCGAACAGCACCGACATCGGCATGGCCACCGCCCCCATCTGGTAGATCGCCATGTGGCTGACCGCGGTGACCACGCCCTGGGGGGCCACGATGGCCACCCGGTCGCCGCGTCCGATGCCCAGGGCCTGCAAGGCATTGGACAGGCGCCCGGCCCGCTGCTGCAGGGACCGGTAGCTGAGCGTGCTGCGCTCGCCCTGCTCGTTGTCCAGCAGCAGGGCGGGGGCCTCGGGGGTCTGGCTTGCCCAGCGGTGGCAACAGACCTGAGCGATGTTGAACAGGCGCGGCACCTTCCAGGCAAAGCCCTGGTAGAGGGCCTGGTAGGTGTCGGCCGGGGCGGGCCTGCGACGGCTTCCCGGCCTTTGGGGCGTCGTCGATCCGGTCCTGCCGGGTGCTGCTTGGCCTGTGGCCAGGGGCGTTGCCATGGGGTCTGCCTCCCGCTTTCCTATAATCGGAGCGATTATGTATCACGCCAAGATCCCCAGCACCTCGCGTTTCCTGACGCTGCGCGGCCTCCAGTACCACGTCCGGGAGTGGCTGGTCGGCGACCCCGCCAAGGCCCGCACCATGGTGCTGCTGCATGGCTGGATGGATGTCTCGGCATCCTTCCAGTTCGTGGTCGACCAGTTGCAGGGTGATTGGCGGGTCGTGGCACCAGACTGGCGTGGTTTCGGCCTTTCCGGCAAACCCGAGGGCTATGACACCTACTGGTTTCCCGATTACCTGGCCGATCTGGAACTGCTGCTCGATGCCCTCGGATTGGAGCAGGTGCTGCTGGTCGGACACAGCATGGGGGGCAATGTGGCGATGCTCTACAGCGGCGTCGCTCCTGCCCGCGTGGCCCGCCTGGTCAACCTGGAGGGCCTGGGCCTGCGTGAAAACCATCCCAGGCAGGCGGCCGGGCGCTACCGCCACTATATCGACCAGATCAAGCAGGGCGCAAGGCTCAAGACCTATGCCAGCCTGGCCGAGGTCGCCCAGCGCCTGCAGAGCAACAATCCGCGGCTGGCGGCCGACCAGGCGCTGTTCCTGGCCGGGCACTGGGCCTCGGAGCAGGCCGACGGACGCTGGGCGGTGCGTGCCGACCCGGCCCACAAGCTGCCCAATCCGGTGTTGTACCGGGTCGAGGAAGTCGTCGGCATCTGGCGGCGCATCAGCGCGCCGGTGTTGATGGTGGTGGCCGGCGACCAGGGCGAGCGTGCCGCCTTCCTGGCCTCCGAGGGCTATCAGCGGCGCCTGCTGGCGGTGGCCGATCTGCGCGTCGAGACGGTTCCCGATGCCGGTCACATGATGCACCATGACCGTCCAGGGGTCATCGCTTCCTTGCTTGAAACGTTTTTGAGATCATGACCCTCATGAACTCCCCATCGCCGGATGTGGCTCAGGCAGATCCCTGGCGCCTGAACTTTGATTTGCACTGCCATTCACGCCGCTCCGATGGCACCCTTACGCCGACCGAACTGGTGCAGCGGGCGGCCCGCAATGGCGTCCAGGTCCTGGCCCTGACCGATCACGACGAGTTGTCGGGTCAGGCCGAGGCCCGGGCCGCCGCGCAGGCGGCCGGCATCGGTTATGTGCCGGGTGTCGAGGTTTCGGTCACCTGGGGCGGCGAGACCATCCATGTGGTGGGCCTGCGCGTCGACCCCGAAGATCCGCAACTGCTCGAGGGCCTGCAGCGCACCCGTGACGGTCGCGATGCCCGGGCCATGGAAATGGCCGAAGACCTGGCCCGCGTCGGTATCGGCGGCGCCTACGAAGGGGCACTCAGGTTTGTCGGCAACCCGAAGCTGATCTCGCGGACCCACTTCGCCCGCTTCCTGGTCGACAGCGGGGTGTGCGACAACGTCAGCGAGGTGTTCTCGCGCTTTCTGGTCGAGGGCAAGCCGGGCTTCATCCCGCATCGCTGGGCCCGCCTGAGCGAGGCAGTGGCCTGGATTCGCGGCGCCGGCGGCATGGCCGTGCTGGCCCATCCGGGGCGTTACCGGCTCAATGACACCGCCCGCTGGGCCCTGTTCGACGAGTTCAAGCAGGCGGGAGGCGAGGGTATCGAGGTGGTCTGCGGCAGTCACACGAAGGTTCAGTACCGCGAGTTCGCCCGCATCGCGCTGCAACTGGGCTTGCGGGCCTCGCGCGGCTCGGATTTCCACGGCCCCGAGGAAAGCCATACCGACCTGGGGCAATTGCCGCCCCTGCCCGACTCGGTGGTCCCGATCTGGTACGACTGGTCTGAACTCGGTCACGGGCTGAGCGCGCGGGCATGAGGCCACACCTGGCCCACCCGGTGCCGGCATGACACAACGCTTTGCCCTTCACCCCACCCATCCCCAGGCCCGCCTGCTCAGGCAGACGGCCCAGATGCTGGCCAAGGGGGCCCTGGTGGCCATGCCCTCGGATGCCTGCTATGTGCTGGCCTGCCACCTCGATGACAAGCCGGCGGTGGACCGCCTGCGTGCCATCCGCGGGCTCGATGACAAGCACCTGCTGACCCTGATGTGTGCCGACCTGTCGCAACTGGCCACCTATGCCCAGGTCGACAATGCCCAGTACCGGTTTCTCAAGCAGTACACCCCCGGGCCCTTCACCTTCGTGCTCAATGCCACGCGCGAGACGCCGCGCCGGCTCTGGCATCCCTCGCGCAAGACGATCGGCATGCGCGTCCCGCAAGGCCCGGTGCCGCACGGCGTGCTGGCCGAGCTGGGCGAGCCGATCCTTTGCGCCAGCCTGATCCTGCCCGGCGATGAGGACCCCCTGCACGAGGCCGACGACATCGAGCGGCGGCTGGCCGGACGCATCGACCTGGTGCTCGATGCCGGTGGTCAGGGCTATGAGCCGACCACCGTGGTCGACATGACCGGAGACGAGCCGCTGGTGGTTCGTCAGGGGCGCGGCCAGATGGCCTCGCGATGAAGGCGGGCGTGCTGGCGGGGCCTGCCCCCTGGGGCGTCTCGCCAGAGGCTGGAATCCCGATCAAGCCCCAGCAGGTAAAATGGCCGGCATGGAACTGACCCTGCTGCAGCTGATCGCTGTCTATGCCTTGCCGCTGGTGCTGGGCATCACCCTGCATGAGGCGGCGCATGCCTGGGCTGCGGCGCGTCTGGGCGACCCGACAGCCCAAATGCTCGGTCGCGTCACCCTCAATCCGCTCAAGCACATCGATCCGGTCGGCACCCTGCTGGTGCCCGGCCTTCTGCTGCTGGCCTCGAAGATGGCGGGGGCGGGTGGCGGATTCTTTGGTTGGGCCAAGCCGGTGCCGGTGGTCTGGTCCCGGCTGGGCTCGCCGCATCGGGACATGGGGCTGGTGGCGGCGGCCGGGCCACTGGCCAATGTGTTGATGGCCCTTGCATGGGCGCTGCTGTCCAAGCTGTGCCGCATGGCCGGCATTGGCGAGGACTTCGTCTATCTGGTGGCCATGGCCGGTGTCAGCGTGAACCTGACGCTGGCGGTGCTCAACCTGCTGCCGGTGCTGCCCCTCGATGGCGGGCGCATCCTCGTGTCGCTGCTGCCGCGCCAGGCCGCCATTGCCCTGTCGCGACTGGAGCCCTATGGCATGGTGATCCTGCTGGGCCTGATGTTCACCGGCATGCTGTCGGTCATTGTCAATCCCCTGGTCGATGGCGGCATCCTCCTCATCGCCGGACTTTTCAACTTCTGAACCCTCCCGATCATGTTTCCTGAACGCGTCGTTTCCGGCATGCGCCCCACGGGCGCCCTGCATCTGGGCCACTACCATGGGGCCCTCAAGAACTGGGTTCGCCTGCAGGCCGAGTACCCGTGCTTTTTCTTCGTGGCCGATTTCCATGCGCTGACCACCCATTACGACTCGCCCAACGTCATTGGCGAGAACGTCTGGGAAATGGTCATCGACTGGCTGGCAGCCGGCATCGATCCCCAGCAGTCCACCCTGTTCCTGCAGTCGCGCGTGCCTGAGCATGCCGAGTTGCACCTGCTGCTGTCGATGTGCACGCCGCTGGGCTGGCTCGAGCGGGTGCCGACCTACAAGGACCAGCAGGAAAAGCTCAGCGATCGCGATCTCGCCACCTACGGCTTCCTGGGTTATCCCCTGCTGCAGGCCGCCGACATCCTGCTCTACCGCGCCGCCTTTGTGCCGGTGGGTGAAGACCAGGTCCCGCACATCGAGCTGACCCGCGAAGTCTCGCGCCGCTTCAATCACCTGTTCGGCAAGGAGCCCGGCTTCGAGGACAACGCCAAGCAGGCCATCAAGAAGCTGGGCAGCAAGCGTGCCCGCTTGTACAGCGAATTGCGGGCACGCTACCAGGAACAGGGCGACGAAGAGGCCCTGGCCCAGGGGCGCGAGCTGCTCGAGGATTCACAAAGCCTGAGCCTGGGCGATCGTGAGCGCCTGTATGGCTATCTCGAGGGCAGCCGCAAGCTGATCCTCTCCGAGCCGCAGGCCTTGCTCACCGAAGCCTCACGCATGCCCGGCATGGATGGACAGAAGATGTCCAAGTCGTACAACAATTCGATCGCGATGCGCGAGGCCCCCGAGTCGGTCACCCGGAAGGTGCGCACCATGCCCACCGATCCGGCCCGTGTGCGTCGCACCGATGCGGGTGATCCGGCCCGCTGTCCGGTCTGGCAATTGCATCTGGTCTACTCGGATGGTCCGACCCAGGACTGGGTCGAGAAGGGCTGCAAGAGCGCCGGCATCGGTTGCCTCGAGTGCAAGCAACCGGTCATTGACAAGATCCT
The DNA here is from genome assembly GCA_029977705.1 of Burkholderiales bacterium. Classification (GTDB taxonomy): domain Bacteria; phylum Pseudomonadota; class Gammaproteobacteria; order Burkholderiales; family Burkholderiaceae_E; genus JAPOKJ01. The sequence goes on from JAPOKJ010000012.1 coordinate 66,148, forward strand.
GCTCGAGCAGGAACGCTTCCATGAGAGGGCCCAGCCCTACCTCGATGACCCGCAGCTGGTGCGCAGCATCATGGCCGATGGCTGTGATCGCGCCCGCAAGCTGGCACAGGAAACCATGCGTGATGTGCGCGAGGTGATGGGGCTGGGTTACGACTGAGCCCGCAGCTGCGGCGGGCCTGCCTTGCAACTGGCCGCCTGAGGCGGCCACCCCTGCAACTGCCCGCCTCAGGCAGCCAGATGCATCTGGCGCAGGGCAGGCAGGGTGTCGAGCAGATCGCTCAGGTCTGCAAAGGGGATCGGCTCGGAGATGATCGAGCCCTGCATCTTGTCGATCTCCAGCGAGCGCAGGCCCTTGACCTCGGCCTGGGTCTCGACCCCTTCCGCAATCACTGCCATGCCCAGCTTGGTAGCCAGGGTGTGGATGGCCTGAACGATTGCGGCATTGCCGCGGTCGGCGGGCAGGTCCTTGATGAAGTTGCGATCAATCTTCAGCCCGTCGATCGGCAGGTTCTTCAGGTAGGACAGCGAGGCATAGCCGGTGCCGAAGTTGTCGATCATCACCTTGATGCCCAGGCGTCGCAGCTCCGAAATCAGCACCACCGTCTTGTCCGGGTTCTCGATGAACGAACTTTCGGTCAGCTCCAGTTGCAGCAGGTTCGAGGGGAACTGCTTGGCAGCCAGCATCTGGTTGACGCCGGCCAGGAAGCCTTCCTCGGCCAGTTGCTTGACCGAGACATTGACGGTCACCGGCAGGTCCGGGAAGCGATCCAGGCCGATCTGGATGCGATCCTCGATGGCGCGCTTGATCGACCACATGCCGACCTCTCGGATCATCTTGGTCTGCTCGGCCATCGGCAGGAACTTGTCGGGCAGCAGCATGCCCTTGACCGGATGGCGCCAGCGCATCAAGGCCTCGTAGTTGACGACCCGGCGATCGGCCACATCCAGCACCGGCTGGTACCACAGGTCGATCTCGCCGCGCTGCAGGGCCAGCGGCAACTCGGCCGCCAGTTGCAGCTGCTCGGTCCGCTCATCGGACATGGCACCGGCGAAGAAGCGCACATCGTTGCGGCCTTCCGACTTGACCTGGTACATGGCGGCATCGGCCGCCTTGATCAGCAGATCCGCCTGCACGGCATCATTGGGGGCGATGGCGACCCCGATCGAGGCGGACAGGAAATAGGCGCGGTTCTGCAGGATGAAGGGCTTCTCGATGGCCGCCAGCACGCCGCGGGCGATCTTGTCGATCTCTTCCTTGTCGGTCAGTCCGGGCAGCAGGATGATGAACTCGTCGCCCCCCATCCGCCCGGCGACATCACGCGGCCGGATCGCCTCTTTCAGGCGCTGGGCGACCTCGATCAGGACCTTGTCGCCAGCCGCATGTCCGAGGGTGTCGTTGATCAGCTTGTAGCGGTCCAGGTCGATGTACAGCAGGGCGATCGGCTTGCCCTTTTTCAGGCGCTCGCTCAACTGGTGGTTGACGTGGACCCGGTTGGGCAGGGAGGTCAACGCATCGTGCAGGGAGGTGAAGGTCAGGCGCCGCTCTGCTTCCCTGCGCTGCATGTACAGGGACAGGCTGCGCGTCATGATCTGGCCCATGTCGGCCAGCAGCCGGCTGTCCCGGAAGTGGATGGGTGCCAGGAACATCAGCAGGCTGAGCGTCTGGCCGGCCTCATCGGTGATCGGGGCAATGAAGCAGGCCTTGACCTTCAGCCGTTCCATGCCGTAACGCAAGGCAAAGCGCTTGTACTTGAGGGGATTGGTCAGCCACAGCGCCGTGTTGCGCTCCCATGCCTTGCTCTCGACATCGGCATCGGGAAAGCTCGTCACGCCCGGCAGGTCCTTGGCCACCGAATTGAAGGCGGCATAACCAAAGCGCTCCCGGATGGCAAAGCCGGCAGATTCGCGCACCAGGTGCAGGCCGCCTATCCATCCGAGCCGGCTGCACACCGTGGTGATGATGGTCTTGATGACGCGCTCCTGGTCCGGTTGTTCGCGCATGATGGTGGCGATGTCGCGGTCCAGCTCGAGCAGCATGCGCTGCTCCTTTTCCTGCGAGATGTTGTGACAGGTGCCGCGATAGCCCGTGAACTTGCCGCGATCATCGAACAGCGGACGACCGCTCAGCGAGATGTGATAGATCGCACGTGAGGGATCGAGCAGGGTGAATTCAAAATTGTCGAAGGGTTTTCGGTCCTTGATGGCGTCGAGGTAGACGTTCCACTTGGTCGGCAGTGCATCCTCGTCGGCATGCTGGTCCCAGCGTCCCTGCTCCAGCGAACTGCGGGCCCAGGAGCCGAGCACGGCATCGGCGCTGGGAGACAGGTAGGAGATGTGGTGCTCTTGATCGGTCTCCCAGATCCAGTCCGAGCTCAGGTTGGTCAGGTCGCGGAACTTGGCCTCGCTGGCCGCCAGCTTTTTCTGGATTGCCCGGATCACCGTGATGTCCTGCAGCACGCCAGACACATCGGTGACCTCGCCGCGCTCATTGCGGTGCGGCCGGGCGCTGCTGCGCAGCCACAGCAGCTTGCCGTCGGGCAGCTTGTAGCGGAATTCGACCTTGGCCTCGACCGCCTGGCGCACGGCACGGCGATGCGCCTCGTTCCAGTGCACCTGATCCTCGGAGTGGATCGACACCACAAAGCCCTTCATGCTGGGCATGGGCGCTTCGGGTGGCATGCACAGCAGCCGGCGCGCGCCTGCGCTGAGCCAGACCTGGCCGCTCGCCAGGTTGTGGTCCCAGGTACCGAAATGCGCCAGCATCTCGGCGCTCTTGGACTTGTCGAGCTCGACCTCGAGCGCAGCGATGCGCTCGCTCTGACGGGCTGCCTGCAGCAGCCGCTCGCGCAGTGCCAGGGCCAGCCCGATCATCGCGGCGCAGGCCAGCAATGGGGCCAGCATCATGGCGGGCAGCCGGTCCGGGAAGGCCAGGCTGAAGGCCACGATCACGACCATCAGCGCCGCGGTCAGGGCTACAATCTTCCTGAGCTGGGCGCGCGGATCCCGAGGCGGCTCTACGGCGGGCTCTTCCACCGGCGCAGGCGCGGCGGAAACCTCGTCGAGTTCCTCGTCGTTGTAATCGGTGTCGTCGTTCAGCTTGTCCATGCCTGTGGGGGATAGGCCTGGGCGTGGCGCTTCCCCGAGCCATTTTCACTCATGAACAGGGTTTTGACGCAATTGCACGACACGCACAATCCGCAGGCGAATGAATGGGTGCTTTCCTGGCTCCGGCGGCTGTCGCCCGGCCAGACAGTGTTGGATTTTGCCTCTGGCTCCGGGCGCCATGCCCTGGCGGCCGCGCAGATGGGCCTGCGGGTGCAGGCCTGGGACCGCGATGACGGGGCCCTGGCGAGCCTCCGTCAGCAGTCGCAGTCAGCCGTCCAGGGCGTGTGCTGCGATCTGGAGACCGACCCCTGGCCGCAGGCTGCGCCCTTTGCAGCCGTCGTGGTCAGCAACTACCTGTTCCGGCCGCGCTGGTTCCTGCTGCCCGGCCTGCTGGCCGAAGGGGGCTTGCTGATTTACCAGACCTTTGCCCAGGGCCATGAGCAGCTCGGACGCCCGCGCCGCCCCGACTTCCTGCTCGCGCCGGGCGAACTTTTGCAGCGGGCACAGTCAGGAGGGCTGCAGGTGCTCGACTATGCCGACGGGGTGACGGTCGATGAACAGGGCCAGCCGCTGGCACGGATCCAGCGCATGGTTGCGTTCAAGCCTTCGCGCAGCGAGTCCGGGCCCCAGGGTCTGGCCCGCTGGCCTGTTAGAATCGGCCCGGTCTGAAGACGTCCGGCGCAAGGTCGAATCCAAGCCCCGACAGGCCCGTCACATTCCCGAAAAAGCAGAGTCGAAAGCCAGCCATGATCAAGGGCAGTATTGTCGCCATCGTCAGTCCCATGCACGAAGACGGGTCACTCGACCTCGTCAGCTATCGCGCCCTGATCGACTGGCACATCGCTTCGGGTACCTCGGCCATCGTCGCCGTGGGCACCACCGGTGAGTCTCCCACCGTCAGTGCCGAGGAAAACATCGAACTGGTGCGGATCGCGGTCGAGCAGGCCCGGGGCCGTATCCCCGTCATTGCTGGCACCGGCTCCAATTCCACCCGCGAGGCCGTCGAGATGACCCGCGAGGCGGCCAAGCTGGGCGCCCAGGCCAGTCTCCAGGTCGTGCCCTACTACAACAAGCCGACCCAGGAAGGCCTGTACCAGCACTTCCGCACCATCGCCGAGGCGGTCGACCTGCCGGTCATTCTCTACAACGTGCCGGGTCGCACCGTTGCCGACATGTCCAACGATACCGTGGTGCGCCTGTCGGCCGTGCCGGGCATCAAGGGGCTGAAGGACGCGACGGGCGACATGCCGCGCGCCAGCGACCTGATCGCGCGCCTTCCCGCCGATTTTTCGCTGCTCAGCGGCAACGATGATTCCTGCCTGGCCCTGATGGCCATGGGCGGCCATGGCGTCATCTCGGTGACGGCCAACGTGGCGCCCGCGCAGATGGCGCAGATGTGCCAGTTGGCCCTGGCCGGCGATTTCGTGGCAGCCCGTGCGATCAACCAGCGTCTGCTGCCGCTGCACTTCAAGCTGTTCGTCGAAGCCAACCCCATTCCGGTGAAGTGGGCCCTCGAAAAAATGGGCCGCTGCAAGGCGGCGATGCGCTTGCCCATGACCCCCCTGTCCCCCGCCAATGCCCCCGTGATCGAGGCCGCCCTGCGTGCCTCAGGAGTCCTATGAGCATGTTTTCAAAGCCCTTCGCTGCCCCCTTGATCTGGGCGGGCGCTGCCGTGGTCGTGTTGAGCGGTTGCAATGTCACCGAGACGCTCAACGAAAAGAGCAAGATCGATTACCGCTCCGCCAGCAAGGGCCCGGCCCTGGATGTGCCGCCGGACCTGGTGTCGCCACGCAGCGATGATCGATACAAATTGCCCGGCTCTGGTGATCGCACCCTGTCCGGTTTCCAGCGTGGCCAGGGCGCCCAGCAGGCGGCTACTGCAGCCGGTGTACCGGTGGTTCCGACCGTGGAAGGCGTCCGGCTCGAGCGTTCCGGGACCCAGCGCTGGCTGGTGGTGAACCGTCCGCCCGAGGCGGTCTGGCCGGTCATCAAGACCTTCTGGACCGATGCCGGTTTCGTGCCGGTCATCGAATCACCCGAGAACGGGTTGTACGAAACCGATTGGGCCGAGAACCGGGCGCGCATCCCCCAGGACTTCATTCGCCGCAGTATCGGCAAGGTTTTCGACAGCGTCTACGATTCGGGTACCCGCGACAAGTTCCGCACCCGTCTGGAGCGGGTCCCGGGGGGCACCGAAGTCTATGTGACCCACCGCGGCATGGAAGAAGTGTTCGACACCAAGACCAAGGAAAAGACCGTCTGGGTGCCGCGTGCGCCCGATCCTGAACTCGAGGCCGAATTCCTTCGTCGCCTGATGTCCCGCCTGGGCGCTCCTGCTGACACCGTCGCCGCAGCGGTACCGGCGCAGGCGGCGGGCGCGGCAGCACCGGCCAAGGCCGAGCGTGCGGTGATCCAGGGCCAGGGCGTTGATCAGCGTCTGCTGATTTCAGAAGGCTTCGACCAGAGCTGGCGCCAGATCAGTCTGGCACTGGACCGCGGCGGCTTCACCGTCGAGGACCGCGACCGCAGCAAGGGCCAGTTCTTTGTGCGCTATGTCGATCCTGAGACCCAGGCCAAGCTGGCCGAGAAACCCGGCTTTTTCAGCAAGCTGTTCGGTGGCGGCACCAAACTCGACCAGACCGAGCGCTTCATGCTGAGCGTGGCCCGCAGCGGCGAGCAGGCGACCACGGTGCAGGTGCTCGATGCCAAGGGGGCTGCGGTCCCCCCGGCAGATCGACCCACTGCGGGCAAGATCCTGAACCTGTTGCGCACCCAGCTCAACTGAGGCGACTCGGGCACTGCGCACAAGGCGGTCCGGGTTTCATCGCAGGCCATGCGTTTTTGTAGCCTGGGCAGCGGCAGCGAAGGCAATGCCCTGCTCGTCGAGGCCGGCGTCGATGCCTCTGGCCGAAGCCGGCCGGGGGGTACGGGCAAGCCGTTTCGCGTGCTGATCGACTGTGGCTTCCGGCTGCGTGAGCTCGAGCGGCGCCTGGGCGAGATCGGCCTGATGGCCAGTCAGATCGATGCAGTCCTGGTCACCCATGAGCATGGTGACCATATCGGAGGCGTCTATCGCCTGGCGCAGGCCCACGACCTGCCGGTCTATCTCACCCATGGCACCCATCGCCAGGGCCCTGACAGCGGACGGGCCCGCGTTCAGTTCATCGATCCCCATGGCCGCTTCGAGCTGCCCGGTCTGGCTATCGAGCCGATCGCCGTGCCGCATGATGCGGCCGAGCCGGTGCAGTACCTGCTCGACGACGGAATGCATCGGCTGGCGGTCCTGACCGATCTGGGGCATTGGACGCAATACATCGCCGACAAGCTGCAGGACATCGACGCGCTGGTGCTCGAGTGCAACCATGACCCGGCACTGCTGGCAGCCAACCCCAAGTACCCCGAGATGCTCAAGCGCCGCATTCGCGGCCCCTATGGGCATTTGTCGAACCAGCAGGCGGCTGAGGTGCTGGCCCGTCTGGGTTCGAGCCGCTTGAAAAGGGTGGTGGCCGCGCATCTGTCCAAGGCCAACAATCGGCCCGAGCTCGCGCTTCAGGCCTTGCTCGAGGCCAGCGAAAAGCAGGCGTTGGAAATTGTGCTGGCCGATCAGGAGCGTGGCTTTTCCTGGCAGGCCGGCTGAGGTCCGAAGGTCCCGGACCTTCGGATGGCCTGTCGGGCGGCTTAACGCCGGCGGCGCAAGCTCAGGCCCAGGCCCGCTGCACCCATCGCCACCAGGGGCAGCGATCCGGGCAGGGGTATACAGGAGCCGTTGGCCCCGTTGTTCAGGGCGCTGGTGAAGCTGCTCAGCGATGTGAAGGTTGTCGATTGCAGGGTGGAGCAATCGAAGCGGATGGCGATCGAGTCGATGGCGACGTCCCAGGCCTTGACCCTCGAGCCATCAAAGAAGAGGCTCACGACATCGTTGGAAGCATAGGCCGAGGCGAAGGTCGCAGGCAGGGCGCCGGAACTGCCGGCCGGGATCGTCGATCCGTTGATGGCGTTGCCGGACTGGTCGCTCGAAGCGGCGGTGAACAGAAGCTGGCCGTTGCTGCCCCCCAAGGCTGCGTAGTTGACCCGCGTGGCGTAAGTGAGGCTGGCCTGGAAGGTGGTCAGGGTGGGCATGTTCACCACGAAGCGACCGCCGGCAGTGTAGGACTGCACCAGGTTGGCAGAAGAGGGAGGGGTGATATCGATCCAGTGCCAGGTGCCGCCACCGGGGGTGACCCAGTCGGCATACAGGCCTGAAGGCTGGGCATCGACGTTGAAGTCATCGACCACGATGGTCATGACCCCGGCCAGTGCCTGCTGGGCAGACAGTGCGAGCATCGAAACTGTGGCGAATCGGCAAAACTTCATTGAAATCTCCACAAAACTGTGCTTCATGACGCAAGCCCATATGATGCTACAAACAGGCCAAATCTCCAACTGAAAAACGCTGATTTCAGGCCTTCCAGGGCGAAATTTTCGGCTTCTTTTTCAAGGCCGGTTCATGTGACAATTTCTTGACCATTTCGAAGCCATTTCCTGGCACTGTCTTGTCACTTTGGGGCGATTTCCGGCCCAGATCGGGGCGAAAATTCAGCTTGGCATTCAGCCGGACGCCCAGTTAAATGCTGCGACCCCTGCCTGCTGGCTGCCGGATTGGCTTCAGG
>JAPOKJ010000100.1 GCA_029977705.1 Burkholderiales bacterium
CGCCCGGCTTCAAGCCGATCGACGCCGACAACCCGATCGGACGCATCCTGTTGCTGCTGTTCGTCACCATCGGCCTGCCATATTTCATGCTCTCGACCACCGGGCCGCTGGTGCAGGCCTGGTTCGTCAAGCGCTTTGCCGCGCAGGCCGGCAAGGCCGGCAGGCCAGTCAATGTCTACCGCCTGTATGCCTTGTCCAACGTGGCCTCGATGGCGGCACTGATCGCCTACCCGCCGCTGATCGAGCCCTTTGCCAGTGGCCGCAGCCAGTCCTGGGGCTGGAGCGCCGGCTACGGGCTGTTTGCCGTGCTCGCCATCTGGACCGGGTGGCTGTCGCAACGCCACGCCGCCGATGCCGCGCCAGCGAACGGGACCGACTCGCCCATGGCCCAGGCCGCTGCCGCGCATTTGCAGGAAGACCTCGCGCCGCTGCGCCTGGGCCAGCAGGGCCTGTGGCTGCTGCTGGCTGCCCTGGGCTCGGTGATGCTGCTCACGGTCACCACGCACATCACGCAGAACGTCGCCTCGATTCCCTTCCTTTGGGTGCTGCCGCTGGCCCTCTACCTGATCACCTTCATCCTGTGCTTCGACGGCGAGGGCTGGTACCGGCGGCGTGGCTTCCTTCCGCTTGCCGCGGTCATGACGGCCCTGCTGATGGGCGGCCTGACCTACCGCTGGAACAGCGACTGGTCGAGCAAGGAGGGCATTGGCGAATGGTTCGAGCAGGGCATCATGCATCTGGATCACGCCGTGCCGCTGTATGCGATCGGCCTGTTCGTGCTGTGCATGCTGTGCCATGGAGAACTGGTGGCGCGCAAGCCGGCGCCGCGTCACCTCACCCGCTTTTACCTGATGGTGTCGCTGGGCGGCGCGGTCGGCGGCTTGTTGTGCGGCATCGCCGCGCCGCTGCTGTTCAACTACTACTGGGAATTTCCGATCGCGCTGATGCTGATCGCGATTCTGGTGGCCGCTTTTTCCAAGGGCTGGGTGCGCGGGCTCAGCCTGTTGTCGGTGGCCGCCTGCGCCTACCTCTTTTCCGTCCACGTGCAGACGGTGCGCGAGGACAAGATCGCCATCAGCCGCAATTTCTACGGCACCCTGCGGATCCGCGCCACCGCCGAGGACAGTCAGGAAAACGCGCGTTGGCGTCTGTTGCACGGGGTCATCACCCATGGCGAGCAGTACCGCGCCGAAAAATTCCGTCGCCTGGTCACCACCTACTATGGGGAAGCGTCGGGTATCGGGCGTGCCATCCTGGGCATGCGCGAAGTCAGGCCTGGCGGCCAGAGCATCGGCCTGATCGGCCTGGGCGTGGGCACCCTCACCGCCTATGGCCGGGCCGGCGACCAGTACAAGGTGTATGAGCTCAATCCCCAGGTGCTCGACTACGCCCAGAACCGCTTCACCTACCTGAAGGACTCCGCTGCCAGCGTCACACCTGCCCTGGGCGATGCCCGCCTGGTGATGGAGCGCGAACCGGTGCAGGGCTTCGATGTGCTCGCCATCGACGCCTTCTCCAGCGATTCGATTCCGGTGCACCTGATCACGCGCGAGGCGATCAGGCTGTATGCGCGCCACGTCAAGCCCGATGGCGTGATCGCCTTCCACATCAGCAACCGTTATCTGGATCTGCAGCCGGTGGTGGCGCAGCTGGCGGCCGATGTCGGTTACAGCGCGCTGCGCTGGGTCGATGACCCGGGCGATGACAGCTACCTGTACCGCTCCGACTGGGTCCTGGTGACGCGCAATGCGGCCTTCATGGCCTGGCTCGACCAGCAGGCACCGGCGCCCGCCAAGCAAGGCAGTGCCCGGGAAGTGCCGCATCGCGCCGATCGCCTGATGCCGCGGCCCGGGCTCGACGCCTGGACCGATGACCGCAACAACCTGTTCCAGATCCTGAAATAAGCATTGACGCACAAGAGAAGGAGACCCGCATGATCAATATCCCCGGCCTGCAATTCGACCTGGGCGAGGACATCGCGATGCTGCGCGAAAGCCTGCAGCAGTTCACTGCCACCGAGATCACGCCGCGCGCTGGCGAGATTGACCGCAACGACCAGTTCCCGATGGACCTGTGGCAGAAAATGGGCAGCCTGGGCGTGCTCGGCATGACCGTCTCCGAGGAATACGGCGGCTCGGCCATGGGCTACCTGGCCCATGTGGTCGCGATGGAGGAGATCTCGCGCGGCTCGGCCTCGGTGGGCCTGTCCTATGGCGCCCATTCCAACCTGTGCGTCAACCAGATCCACCGCAACGGCACCGAGTCGCAAAAGCGAAAGTACCTGCCCAAGCTGGTCACCGGCGAGCACATCGGTGCGCTGGCGATGAGCGAGCCCAATGCCGGCTCCGATGTGGTGTCGATGAAGCTGCGCGCCGAACTCAAGGGCGACCACTGGGTGCTCAATGGCACGAAGATGTGGATCACCAATGGGCCCGACGCCGATGTGTTGGTGATCTATGCCAAGAGTGATCCGGCCGCCGGCCCGCGCGGCATGACGGCCTTTCTGGTCGAGAAGGGCTTCAAGGGCTTCTCGGTGGCGCAGAAGCTGGACAAGATGGGCATGCGTGGCAGCCATACCGGCGAACTGGTCTTCGAGGACTGCATCGTGCCGGTCGAGAACGTGCTGGGCGGTGTCGGCAAGGGTGTCAATGTGCTGATGAGCGGACTCGACTTCGAGCGTGCAGTGCTCTCGGGCGGTCCGCTGGGCATCATGTCGGCCTGCATGGATGTGGTCATCCCCTATGTTCACGAGCGCAAGCAGTTCGGCCAGGCGATTGGGGAGTTCCAGCTGATGCAGGGCAAGCTGGCCGACATGTACTCCACGATGATGGCCACTCGTGCCTATGTCTACGAGGTGGGCCGCCAGTGCGACCGCAGTCACGCCGGCAAGGTCGATGTGCGCAGCCTGCGCAAGGATGCGGCAGGTGCCATCCTGTTCTCGGCCGAAAAGGCGACCTGGATGGCCGGTGAGGCAATCCAGTGCCTGGGCGGCAACGGCTACATCAATGATTACGCGACGGGCCGGTTGTGGCGCGATGCCAAGCTCTACGAGATTGGTGCCGGCACCTCTGAAATCCGCCGCATGCTCATTGGCCGGGAATTGTTTGCCGAGACGCAGTAAATTCGCGGAAAAGGAGTTTCCTGCACCATGACCTCAGCTGCCCATCCCACCCCCAAAGTCCTGTGGCGTCCCTCAAAGGAACGCATCGCCGGCTCGCAGATCAAGCGCTTTGAAACCTGGCTCAAGGACACCCGCGGCCTGAGCTTCAAGAATTACGAGGAACTGTGGCAGTGGTCGGTCGATGATATCGAGGGCTTCTGGGAAGCCTTCTGGCAGTTCGCGCCGATGAAGGCGCATGCGCCCTACCGGCGCGTGCTCAACGAAAAGAAAATGCCCGGTGCCCGCTGGTTCGAGGGAGCCACCCTCAACTACACCGAGCACATGCTGGCGCGCGCCAGCGACCCGGCCTCGCGCAAGCGGCCGGCGCTGATCTACCGCAGCGAGCGCGTCAAGCGCGGCGAGGTGTCCTGGGCCGAGCTCGAGCAGGGCGTGGCGGCGATCACCCATGCACTGCAGTCGCTGGGGGTGCAGCAGGGCGACCGGGTCGTGTCCTACATGCCCAACATCCCGCATACCGTGATGGCCTTGCATGCGGTGGCCGGGCTGGGTGCGATCTGGTCGAGCTGCTCGCCGGACATGGGTACGGTCAGCGTGGTCGACCGCTTCAAGCAGATCGAGCCGACCGTGATCTTCGCGGTCGACGGTTATTACTACGGTGGCAAGGGCTTTGACCGGCGCAGCACCCTGCTCGAGATCCTGCAGGCCCTGCCCAGCGTCAAGGCGGTGATCTTCGTCGACAATCTGGAAAGCGGGGCCACCCTCGATGTGTCGGGCCTGGATCGCCCGGTGCAGGTCATTCCCTGGTCGCAGGCCCTGCAAGACGGCAAGGACGCCAGGCCTTTCTATCGTCCGGTCGAGTTCAACACGCCCCTGTGGATCGTGTATTCCTCGGGTACAACCGGCATGCCCAAGCCGATCGTGCACAGCCATGGCGGCACCGTCATCGAGGGGATCAAGGGCTCGGGCATCCACCTGGACGTCGGGCCCCAGGACCGCTTCTACTGGTTCTCCTCGACCGGCTGGATCATGTGGAACCTGCTCGTCACGACGCTGGCCACCGGGGCCACCGTGCTGCTCTTTGATGGCAATCCCGGCTACCCGGACCTGTATGCGCCCTTCGAATTCGCCGCCAGGGAGAAGGCGACCTTCTTTGGCACCAGCCCGGCTTTCGTGGCCCAGTGCATCAAGGCCGGCATCGAGCCGGCCAGGCGTTTCAAGATGGACACCATCCGCTCGGTCGGCTCCACCGGCTCGCCCCTGTCCGAGGAGTGCCACGAGTGGATCTATGGCCATATCGGGCAGGACATCCACCTATGCTCGATCTCCGGCGGCACCGACCCCGGCTCGGCCTTCCTGACCTCATTGCCCACCCTGCCGATCTACTCCGGCGAGATGCAGTGCCGCTGCCTGGGCGTGGATGTCGATGCCTTCGATGATGAAGGCAGGTCGCTGCGCGGCCAGGTCGGCGAACTGGTGTGCAAGCAACCGATCCCCTCCTTCCCGCTCTATTTCTGGGGCGATACCGACGGCTCGCGCTATTTCGGCAGCTACTTCGACACCTATCCCGGCGTGTGGCGTCACGGCGACTGGCTGCAGCTGAATGTGCGCAAGGAAAGCGTCACCTCCAAGATCTACGGGCGCAGCGACTCGACCATCAACCGCCATGGCATCCGGATGGGCACCAGCGAGCTGTACCGGGTCGTCGAGGAATTCCCCGAGGTGGCCGACTCGCTGGTCGTCGATCTCGAGTACCTGGGCAAGCCCTCGTTTCTGGCCCTGTACATCGTGCTGCGCGATCCGGCGGCCACCTCGACCGCGATCGTGCCGCGCGGCCCGGCGCCCGACGGGGCAGTGGCCGCCAGTCGTGAGACCGGCGTCGATCCCGACCTGGCCGCACGCATCCTGTCGGCCATCAAGACCAAGCTGTCGGCGCGCCACGTGCCCAATCAGGTGTATGCCATTCCCGAGGTGCCGCGTACCATGTCCGGCAAGAAGCTGGAAGTCCCGGTCAAGCGCATCCTGCTGGGGCACCCGCTGGACAAGGCGGTCAACCGCGACTCGATGGCCAATCCGCACAGCATTGACTGGATCATCGCGTTTGCCGGTGCCTTTACCTACGCAAAAGTGTGAGCGCACACCCTCGAAAATCTGGCTGCAATCGGTGCAATCGGCGGTTTGCACTGACGGAAATGGCACGTTGCGTGCCAGGAACGTGCGGATTCTGCCCATTGCGGACAAAAAAACGGAAACCGATGTTGCAATGCCGCAAAAGCGGCGCGACAATCGGTCCCCGTCCTGGCGCCGCTGCTGACGCCATGCCCGGGGCCTGAGCCCCGACTCGTCCATCAACCCTGAGCGACCCATCGACCATGCAAGATCCCATCGTCATCGTTTCTGCAGCGCGTACGCCCATCGGCAGCATGCTGGGTGACTTCTCTGCCCACAGCGCTGTGCAACTGGGCTCGGTCGCGATCAAGGCGGCGGTCGATCGTGCCGGCATCAAGGGCGAGGAGGTGGGCGAGGTCTTTTTCGGCAACTGTCTGATGGCCGGTCTTGGGCAGGCGCCCGCGCGCCAGGCCACCCTGGGTGCAGGCCTGCCCCACTCCGTGGGGGCGGTGACGCTGTCCAAGATGTGCGGCTCCGGCCTGAAGGCGGTGATGATGTGCGCCGACCTGATCACCGTCGGCAGCCACGACATCATGGTGGCCGGGGGCATGGAGAGCATGACCAATGCGCCGCACCTGCTGCTCAATGCACGCAAGGGCTATCGTTACGGCGCCTTCACCACCTATGACCACATGGCCCTGGACGGCCTCGAGGATGCCTACCAGCGCGGCCAGCCGATGGGTTTCTTTGCCGAGAACTGCGTCGAGAAATACAAGTTCACGCGTGAGGCGCAGGACACCTTTGCGATCCAGTCGACCGAGCGTGCCCTGCGGGCCAACACCGACGGCAGCTTCACCTGGGAAATGGCGCCGGTGAAGGTGGCTTCGAAGTCGGGCGACACCCTGATCGACAAGGACGAACAACCCTTCAAGGCCAAGCTGGACAAGATCCCGGGTCTCAAGCCCGCCTTCAAGAAGGACGGCACGATCACGGCGGCCAATGCCTCCTCGATCTCCGACGGCGCCGCGGCCCTGGTGCTGATGAAGGCCTCGGTCGCTGCCAAGCGTGGCCTGCAGCCGATTGCCCGCATCGTGTCGCATTCGACTCATGCCCATCAGCCCGACTGGTTCACGACGGCGCCGGCCGGTGCCATCCAGAAAGTGCTCGACAAGGCCGCCTGGAAAGCCAGCGATGTCGACCTGTGGGAAATCAATGAAGCCTTTGCCGCCGTCACGATGGCCGCGATGGTCGAGCACAAGCTGCCGCATGACAAGGTCAACATCCATGGCGGCGCCTGCGCGCTGGGCCATCCGATCGGCGCCTCCGGTGCCCGCATCCTGGTGACCCTGCTGGGCGCGCTGCGCAAGACCGGCGGCGTCAAGGGTGTGGCCTCGCTGTGCATCGGCGGCGGTGAAGCCGTCGCCGTCGCGGTCGAGATGCTGTAAGCGGCCTGTGGCCCGCTTGACCTGCTGAATCGCAGCTGCAACAGTCCCGCGCATGCCTACCGCCCTGATCGTCGGAGCCTCGCGTGGTATCGGCCTTGAGTTTGCCCGCCAGTACCGTGAGGCGGGCTGGACCGTTTACGGCACGCATCGCAGCGAAGCCGACCGCATCCGCCTGCGCGACATGGGCGTGCAAACCCTGAATGTCGATGTGCTCAACACCTCCGAGGTGGCCGGCATGGCCTGGCAACTGGAAGGCGAGCGCATCGATGCCGTGATCATGAATGCCGGCGTCTTCGGTCCGCGCAACTCCACCATCGTGCGCCCGCCCTCCGACGCGGAGTTCGACCTGGTGATGCGCACCAATGTGCTGGCCATCATGCGGCTGCTGCCGGTGGTGGCGCCGCTGCTGGTCAGCGCGCGTGGCACCCTGGCGATCATTTCCAGCCGGATGGGCTCGATCGCCGATTCGGGCGCCAGCTACGGCATGCTGTACCGCACTTCCAAGGCGGCGGCCAACATGCTGGGCAAGCTGGCCCATGGCGAGTACCACCCGATGGGGGTGCGCGTCATCTCGCTGCATCCGGGCTGGGTGCGTACCGACATGGGCGGCCCGAATGCCGATGTCGACGTTGCCACCAGCGTGGCCGGCATGCGCAACGTCATCGAGAATCATCAGGCATACTCGAGCGGCAATTTCTTCGATTACAAGGGTCAGGCGCTCGCCTGGTAAGCCCGTCGCCGCGGTGCCCGTACCGCCGCCGGGCCCAGGCCGCCGCCCTTTTTCAGACCGGGACGAATCCAACATGATCTTGAGCCAGGACCAGCGCATGGTGCGCGATGCCGTGCGCGATTACGTGCAGGCCGAAGTCAAGCCGCATGCTGCGCAGTGGGACAAGCACTGCACCTTCCCCGCCCAGGCGCTCAAGGGCCTGGCGGCCCTGGGCTGTTATGGCATTGCGGTGCCCGAGGCGCTTGGCGGCGCCGGCCTGGATTATGTCTCGCTGGCCCTGATCATCGAGGAGATCGCCGCCGGTGATGGCGCCACCTCGACCATCATTTCGGTCAACAATTGTCCGGTGTGCTCGATCCTGATGATGTATGGCAACGAGGCGCAGAAGGCGCAGTGGCTGGTGCCGCTGGCCAAGGGCGACATGCTCGGCGCCTTCTGCCTGACCGAGCCCCATACCGGTTCCGATGCCTCGGCCCTGCGCACGAGCGCGGTGCGCGAGGGCGACCATTATGTGATCAACGGGGTCAAGCAATTCATCACCTCGGGCAAGAATGCCGACGTCGCGATCGTGATGGCGGTGACCGACAAGGCGGCCGGCAAGAAGGGCATCTCGGCATTCCTGGTGCCGACCCGCACGCCCGGGTATACCGTGGCCCGGCTCGAGGACAAGCTCGGCCAGCATGCTTCCGACACCGCCCAGATCCTGTTCGAGAACTGCCGCGTGCCGGCGCAGAACCTGCTGGCCGAGGAGGGCCAGGGCTACAAGATCGCGCTGTCCGGCCTGGAGGGCGGCCGCATCGGCATCGCTTCGCAATCGGTGGGCATGGCAAGGGCCGCCTTCGAGGCGGCGCTGGCCTATGCCAAGGACCGGCAGGCCTTCGGCCAGCCCCTGTTCGAGCATCAGGCGGTGCAGTTCCGCCTGGCCGACATGGCGACACGAATCGAGTCCGCGCGCCAGCTCATCCTGCACGCCGCCAGCCTCAAGGATGCCGGCGAGCCCTGCCTGAAGGAGGCGGCGATGGCCAAGCTGTTTGCCAGCGAGATTGCCGAGCAGGTCTGCTCGGACGCGATCCAGGTGCATGGCGGCTATGGCTATGTCAGTGATTTCCCGGTCGAGCGCATTTACCGGGATGTCCGCGTGTCGCAGATCTACGAGGGCACCAGCGACATCCAGCGCATCCTGATCGGGCGGGCGCTGGCATGAGCTCGCCCCTGCCCCTCCTTGCCCTGCTGCTGTGTGCGGCCTGGGCCTTGCCCGCCACGGCGCAGAACACCGAGCGGGCCAGCGACCTGCCCTGCAGCATCGAGACCCTGCGCCGCGATCCGGCCGATCAGGCGCGGGTGCTGATCACGATGCAGGGCCGCAGCCACTGGAAGTACAGCGGGCCGCTCGCTTCGGGCGATGTCTCGATCATGCTGGGCGAGGGCTATGTGTACCGCTTCCTGCGTCAGGGTGAACGCATCAGCACCGAGAACCTGGGGCGCGACCTGCCCCTGCGCGATGGCGAGCCGGTGCTGCTCGACCAGGGCGCGGTCTCGTGCCGCATCACCCCGCAGTTGCAGGGTGCCGAGCCTGCCGTGCTGATCGATTTCGAGATGGCTTACACCCAGCCGCCGCAGCGACGAAGCTTCCGGCTGCCGGTCAGGCCCTGACGCGGGAGCCGGTGTGATCTCGATTCTCAACGTCACCATCCCCTTCTTTGCCCTGGTGCTGTGCGGCTACGTCTCGGCGCGCACCGGCAAGCTCGACGGCAAGGCGGTCGGTGCGCTGAACACCTTTGTGCTGTACTTTTCCCTGCCCGCGATGCTGTTCCGGTTTGCGGCCAACTCGCCCTTCGAGAGCATCGCCAATCCGCCGGTATTTGCCACCTATGCGGCCGCCGGCCTGCTGGTGCTGGCCCTGACCGTGCTCGGCCTGCGCTGGGGCGATCATGAAAGCTGGCGCGATGCCGGTTATGGCGGCATGTGCGCCACCTGGTCGAACTGGGGCTATATGGGCTTTGCGATCCTGCCGGCGCTGATGGGCCCGAAGGCGGTGGCGGTCCTGATTGCCGCCGGCATCGCCGACCTGCTGATCGTGGTGTCCGCCGCGCTGGCCACGGCGGCCCAGGAGGGCGGCGATTCCAAGACCTGGCTCACTGGTGTCAGGCAATCCCTTGCGGGTGTGGCGCGCAATCCATTGATCTGGTCGATCGCGGCAGGATTGGTGGTCTCGGGCCTGAACCTGGAGTTCATCAAGCCGGTGGACGAATTACTGCGCCTTCTGGGCTCGGCCGCCGGGCCGGTGGCGCTGTTCTCGATCGGCATCTCGCTTTACCGCCCCGCCAGTGCGCGCATCCAGAGCGACACCTGGATCATCGTGGTCACCAAGCTGATCTTCCATCCCCTGCTGGCCTGGATGATCGGGATCTATGGCTTCGGCGTGACACGCTATGAAGCCGCCGTGATCCTGCTGGCGGCGGCCCTGCCCACAGCCGGCTCGGTGTTCCTGTTTGCCGAGCGCAACCACTCCAATGTGGACCGCAGTGCGGCCATCATCATGATCTCGACGGTGGGCGCCTTCTTCACGCTCAGTGCCTGGGCCTGGCTGGTGCAGCACTGAAGCG
>JAPOKJ010000132.1 GCA_029977705.1 Burkholderiales bacterium
CCGCCTACATCAAGACCGAACCGGTGCAGGTGGCGGTGTTCGGTGCGGCCTTCCTCGGCGATCGCCTCTCGCCCTGGATGTGGGCCGCAGTGATTGCCGCAACGGTGGGTGTGGTGCTGATGTCCTGGCAAAAAGCTCCGGCCGCCGATACCGGGGACTCGAAAGGTTTTTCGTGGCAGCCGGTCGCCATGGGGCTGTGCGCTGCGGGCCTGTTTGCGCTGGCCTCGGTGGGCTTTCGGGGTGGCGTGCTGCATCTGGGCGAGGCCCACTTCGTGCTGCGCGCCAGTACCACGCTGGCCACCGGCCTGGCCATCCAGACGGTGATCCTGAGCACCTACCTGCTGGTGCGCGAGCGCCAGGTGCTGGTGAAGCTGGCCCAGCTATGGCGGCCCTCGATGCTGGGCGGCTTTCTCGGGGCCTTCTCGTCGCAGCTCTGGTACATCGCCTTTGCGCTGGCCACGGTGGCGCAGGTGCGCACCCTGGCCCTGGTGGAGATCTTCATCGCGCTGATGGTGTCGAAGAAGCTGTTTGCACAGGGCACCAGCGGGCGGGAGTTGCTGGGGATGGGCTTGATTGCGCTGGGGGTGGTGGGGGTGACCCTGGTCTAAGCCGGGGCTTTGCCAAAGTGCTTAGTCCCGCTGGTCTTGCCAGCGCTTGATAGACCTGGGTGTCTTCACAACACCAAGGCTGCATCGCCACTTCTTGCGAACTTCGGTGATCGTGAGTGCCCGACGGGTCGGCCGGAAAGAGAGAGATCGATATGAGAACGGTTAAGGTCAAGCAAGGCGAATCCCCCCGCTCTCCAAAAAGCGCATGGCAGCGCTCAAAGCGATGGCAACATTGCCAGACAGCAAGATCGACTCCGACGTCATGGCCTGGCTGAAGAGTCAGGGCCGTGGGTATCAAACCCGCCTGAATGCAAAATTCGAAATGCCATGTTGCAGGCCCTGCACGAGACAAAAAAGCAGGCGAGAGGTACCCTTGTGAGCGCAGGCGCAAACGCCATGCGCCTCATGGACTTCATCCTTGCATCGAGAAACACATCATGAAAGAAGCCACTGTGCTCGAAGTCCTCCCCCGCGACCTGGGCCCCTACAAGGCCGGCAACACCGGCATCCCCTACGTGCACCGCTTCGACTCGGGCAAGCCCGGGCCGCATGTGATGGTCAATGCGCTCACCCATGGCAACGAGTTCTGCGGCATGGTGGCAGCTTGCCATCTGCTCGACACCCAGGTGCGGCCGCTGCAGGGCATGCTGACGGTGAGCTTTGCCAATGTGGCGGCCTACGAAAGCTTCGATCCGGCCCGGCCCTTCGAGAGCCGCCAGATCACCCACAATTTCAACCGCATCTGGTCGAGCGACTGGCTCGATGGCGCCGAGGACAGCGTCGAGCTGCGCCGCGCCCGCGAGATGCGGCCAGCGATTGCTGCGGCCGACCACATCCTGGATCTGCACTCCACCGCCCAGGACGTCGAACCCTTCTGGGCCTATCCGAACCATCCGCGCAACCAGCGGGTCGCTGGCGCCCTGGCCCAGCCGCTGGTGCATCTGGTGATGCCCAAGGGCCTCGGTTCAGGTTGCCCGATCATTGAACATGGCCGTCATGGTCAGCCGGGCGAGGCATCGATCTCGGCGCTGGTGGCCGAATGCGGCCAGCATTTCCTGCAAAGCAGTGCCGACCTGGCACTGCGCATCACGCTCGATTACCTGGCGCATTTCGGGATGATCCAGCGCGTGCTGCCCGCACCTGCCGCGGCGCGCCGCTACGAGCTGCTGGAAACCCATGTGGTGCAGACCTCTGAATTCCGCTTCGAGCGGCCCCTCAAGGGCTTCGAGGAGTTTGCCCGCGGCGAGTTGATTGCGGTGGATGGCGACAGGCAGATCGTGGCACCATGCGATGCCTGCACGGTGTTCATGCCGACGCGCGATGCGATCGTCGGGCGCGAAGCGGTGTACCTGACGCGTCCGCTCTAGACTCGTTCTCGCATCCCCAGGCGTGGCGGGTGAGGGCCCAATCCCGGGCGACCCTTGATGAGATTTGGAGTACCCATGTCCCTGAACCTGTTCCGAGTGATTCGTTCATGGCTGTTGATCCTTGGGCTAGCCGCGGCTATTGTGCCGGCTGTGCAGGCGCAGTCACAGGTCTTTTATGCGGAGGTCGTCAAGATCGACCACGAGCAGAAAAGAGTCACCCTGAAGGCCGTCATGGGGCACAAGAGCCTGAGGGTCCAGAGACCCGAGCTGCTTGAAGGCCTCAAGGTGGGGGATCAAGTGCTTTTCGAGACCGGCCAGGACGGCCCCGAGGTCATCATCACGGTGCTTACGATCACCAAGAAATGAGGCCCTGGGTCCGTCCAAGCAAAGCGGTGTGTGCCAGTGCCCTTGATGGGCCCGGTGACCGCTCAGCGCTGCCCGAAGCGGGTTTCTCCGAACAGGTCCCGAAAGCCTGAGGGCTGGCTGCGCCAGTATTGCCGGGGCGCCTTCACCTGCCCACCCACCGCCATGGCGGCATTCCAGGGCCAGCGCGGGTCGCGAGGGATGCCGCGCGCGATCGCGATCAGGTCGGCCTTGTTCTCCTGCAGGATCTGCTCGGCCTGCGGGCCCTCGGTGATCATGCCCACCGTCATCACGTGGCACTTCACCTTCTCCTTGATGGCGGCGGCAAATGGCACCTGATAGCCAGGGCCGATGGTTATTTTCTGGGTGGGCGAGACGCCGCCACTGGAGACATCGATCCAGTCGATGCCCATCGCATCGAGGCGCTGGGAAAATTCGATGGCATCGGGCAGATCCCACCGCTCGGGCAGATGCGGGCACCAGTCGGTGGCCGACAGGCGCAGTCCCAGGGGCTTGGAGGCATGCCAGGCCTCCCGCACCGCCGCCACGACCTCGAGGGGATAGCGCATCCTGTTCTCGAGCGAACCGCCGTACTGGTCGGTGCGCTTGTTGGCAATCGGCGAAAGGAATTCGTGCAGCAGGTAACCGTGGGCTGCATGGATCTCGATCGCCTGAAAACCGAGCCGCGCGGCACGCAGGGTGGTGTCGACGAAGCGGGCCTTGAGCGCCTGCAATTCGTCCAGGCTCAGGGCGTGGGGTGCCAGCTCGCCCTCGATATGCGCAATGGCTGAAGGGGCGTGGGCCATCCAGCCGCCTTGCGCCAGCGGGATCTGGGCCCCACCTTCCCAGGGACGGCCGCTTGAGCCCTTGCGGCCGGCATGGCCGATCTGGATCGCGATCGGCATGTCGCCCAATTGGCGCAGGTCGGTCATCAATCGGGCAAAGGCCGCTTCGGTGGCCTCGTCGTGCAGCGACAGGCAACCGGGGGTGATGCGGCCGATCAGTTCGACCGCGGTGGCCTCGACGATCAGCATGCCGGCACCCGAAAGCATGAACTGGCCGTAGTGGGCATGGTGCCAGGTCTGGGCAACGCCCTCGATGCCTGAGTACTGGCACATCGGGGAGATCACGATGCGGTTGGGAAGGGTCAGGTCGCGCATCTTGAGCGGCGAGAACAATTTCGGGGTACTGGACATGGGCGATGCCTTGAAAGGAGGGGCAGGGGGCCCTTGAAATGCCGAAAGGCACCCTCAAATCCCCTGCAGTGATCGAGGTTTCCCGGTCGTGACCAGTTCAGGCGCCACCCGGGTCAACCTCCTGCAGCAAAAAGGATTTTACCCATGCGACTCGACAAGCTCACCACCCAATTCCAGCAAGCCCTGGCCGATGCCCAGTCGCTGGCGCTGGCCAATGACCATCAATTCATCGAACCGGTGCACCTGCTATCGGCCTTGGCGGGCCAGAGCGAAGGCTCTGCCCATGCCTTGCTGCAACGGGCCGGTGCCCGCCCTGCCGCCATCAAGTCAGCGGCCGACGCTGCCGTCAAGAACCTGCCCCAGGTGACCGGCACCAGCGGAGAAGTACAGATCGGGCGCGACCTGGTCAACCTGCTCAACCTGACGGAGAAAGAGGCGCTCAAGCGTGGTGACCAGTTCATTGCCAGCGAGATGTTCCTGCTGGCTGCCTGTGATGACAAGGGCGAGGCTGGCCGCATCGTGCGCGAGGGAGGGCTGAACCGCAAGGCACTCGAATCGGCGCTCTCCGCGGTGCGCGGTGACAGCCATGTGGACTCGGCCGACGCCGAGGGCCAGCGCGAGGCGCTGAAAAAGTACACGGTCGACCTGACCGAGCGCGCGCAGCAGGGCAAGCTCGATCCGGTGATCGGTCGCGATGACGAGATCCGCCGCGCGATCCAGATCCTGCAGCGCCGCACCAAGAACAATCCCGTCCTGATCGGCGAGCCCGGTGTTGGCAAGACGGCCATCGTCGAGGGCCTGGCCCAGCGCATCATCAACGGCGAGGTGCCCGAATCCCTGAAGAACAAGCGGGTGCTGGTGCTCGACATGGCGGCCCTGCTGGCGGGTGCCAAGTACCGCGGCGAATTCGAGGAGCGCCTCAAGGCGGTCCTCAAGGACATCGCCAAGGATGAGGGCCAGACCATCGTCTTTATTGACGAGATCCATACCATGGTCGGGGCCGGCAAGGCCGAGGGCGCCATCGACGCCGGCAACATGCTCAAGCCTGCCCTGGCGCGCGGTGAGCTGCATTGCATCGGTGCGACCACGCTGGACGAGTACCGCAAGTACATCGAGAAGGATGCTGCGCTCGAGCGCCGCTTCCAGAAGGTGCTGGTCGAGGAGCCCTCTGTGGAGTCCACCGTGGCCATCCTGCGCGGATTGCAGGAAAAGTATGAACTCCACCATGGCGTCGAGATCACCGACCCGGCCATTGTGGCGGCTGCCGAGCTGTCGAACCGATACATCACG
>JAPOKJ010000001.1 GCA_029977705.1 Burkholderiales bacterium
ATAGACGAGCCATGACGAGTGATGTGAAAGCAATCGACCTGAAGGGCCGCGTGGCCATCGTGACTGGCGCCGGTGGCGGCCTGGGCCGTGAACATGCCTTGCTGTTGGCGCGGCGTGGTGCCAAGGTGGTGGTCAATGATCTGGGCGGTGCGGTCGATGGCACGGTCGGTGGCGATGCCGCCAGCAAGCCGGCCGCGCAGCGCGTCGTCGACGAGATCATCGCCGCCGGTGGCGAGGCGATTGCCAATGGTGCCTCGGTGACCGACTTTGCCGCCGTGCAGGGCATGGTCAAGCAGGCGATGGACACCTGGGGCCGCATCGACATCCTGGTCAACAATGCCGGCATCCTGCGCGACAAGAGTTTTGCCAACATGGACCTGGCCGATTTCCGCCTCGTGATGGATGTGCACCTGATGGGCGCGGTCCATTGCAGCAAGGCGGTCTGGGACATCATGCGCGAGCAGAACTACGGCCGCATCATCATGACCACCTCGTCCTCGGGCCTGTATGGCAATTTCGGCCAGGCCAATTATGGCGCCGCCAAGATGGCCCTGGTCGGCCTGATGCAGACCCTCTCGCTGGAAGGCGAGAAGCGCAACATCCGCGTCAACTGCCTGGCACCGACGGCGGCCACGCGCATGACCGCCGGCCTGCTGCCCGAGGCGGTGCTGGCGCAGCTCGGGCCGCATACCGTGTCGCCTGCCGTGCTCTTCCTGGCCAGCGAGGATGCGCCGACGCGCTGCATTCTCGCAGCCGGTGCCGGCAGCTTCGAGGTGGCCCACATCACCCTGACCCAGGGCATTTTCGTGGGTTCGGGCGCTGATGCCGCCGAGCAGGTGGCGGCACACTATGAGGCGCTGACCGACCGTACCGGCGACGTGGTGCCGCGCAGTGGCGGCAAGCAGGGCGAGATCGAGATCGGCAAGGCGCAGCGCTCGCACGCCGCCGGCTGAGCGCTCCGTCGACGGAACCAGGCCGTTGTCTGGCGCCCGGTTCCGCCGTCCAGGCCAGCGGATCAGATAGCGGCCCACGCCGTTCCTTTTTTCGGGCTATCGGCTTGACGCCCGATGGCGCGGGGCCCCATGCTCGGAGCGACTTCCCACGGAGACTCCATGAGCCTGACTTCCCGCTTCAAGGGCCGCATCGGCCGCACCGCCGAAGATTCCAAACCTGCCTGGAACGAATTTCCGCGACCCCGCGACGGTGCCCCCAATGTGCTGACCATCCTGTTCGACGACACCGGTTTTGCCCATTTCAACTGCTATGGCTCGACCATCGACACGCCGAACATCAACAAGCTGGCCGATGGCGGCCTGCGCTACACCAACTTCCACACCACGGCGCTGTGCTCGCCGACCCGTGCGGCGCTGCTGACCGGGCGCAATCATCACTCGGTGGGCATGCGCGGCCTGGCCAACTGGAACACCGGCTTTCCCAACTGTACCGGCAGCATCAGCCGCAATGCTGCGACGCTGGCCGAAATGCTGCGCCCCAATGGTTACTCGACCTTCGCAGTGGGCAAGTGGCACCTGACGCCGATGGAGGAGACCTCGGCCGCAGGGCCCTTCGACCAATGGCCGCTGGCGCGCGGCTTTGACCGTTTCTATGGCTTCATGCAGGGCGAGACCGACCAGTTTGCGCCCGAGCTGTATACCGACAACCGGCCGATCGATCCGCCGCGTACGCCCGAGCAGGGCTACCACCTCACCGAGGACCTGATCGACCAGGCCATCGGCATGCTGCGCAGCCAGAAGTCGGCGGTACCCGAGCGCCCCTTCTTCCTGTACCTGGCCTTCGGCGCCTGCCATGCACCGCACCAGGCACCGCAGGAATATCTGGACAAGTACCGCGGCAAGTTCGACGCCGGCTGGGACAAGATCCGTCAGCAGTGGTTCGAGCGCCAGAAGGCCCTGGGTGTGATTCCCGACAATACCGAACTGGCACCGCGCAACCCGGGTGTCGAGCCCTGGGATTCGCTGACCGGTGACCAGCAGAAGGTGGCGGCGCGGCTGCAGGAGGCCTTTGCTGCCTTTCTGGACCATACCGATGCCCAGATCGGCCGGCTGATGGCCTTCCTGGACAGCATCGGCGAACTGGACAACACCCTGATCGTGCTGGCCTCGGACAACGGCGCCAGCCAGGAAGGCGGCCCGATCGGCGTGATCGACACCTTCAAGTACTTCAATGGCATTCCCGAGCGCATCGAGGAAACCCTGGCCCGCCTGGACGATATCGGCGGCCCGATGTCCAACGCCAACTACCCCTGGGGCTGGGCCCAGGTGGGCAACACGCCGGGCAAGCGCTACAAGCAGAACACCCACAGCGGCGGCATCCGTGATCCGCTCATCATCCATTGGCCGGCGGTGATCAAGGATGGCGGCAGCATCCGCCGCCAGTTCCACCATGTCACCGACATCACGCCCACCGTGCTCGAGGCGGTCGGCCTGGAGGCGCCCGAGATGTACAACGGGCATGCCCAGATGCCGGTGCATGGCGAAAGCATGGTCTACACCTTCGTGACCGAGAATGCGGCGCAGCCCTCGCGCAAGCCCTCGCAGTATTTCGAGATGTATGGCAGCCGCGCCATCTGGGCCGATGGCTGGAAGGCGGTGGCCTTCCACAAGCCGGGCACGCCCTTCGAGGATGATCGCTGGGAGTTGTATCACCTGGAGGAAGACTTCTCCGAGTGCAAGGACCTGGCCCAAAGTCATCCCAAGAAGCTGGCCGAACTGGTCGAGCTGTGGTGGACCGAAGCGGGTCGTTATGATGTGCTGCCGCTCGATGACCGGCGCGCCCAGCTGTGGTCGCCCAGCCCGCGCAAGCGCACGCCGCGCAACCGCGAGCGCTATGTGCTGTATCCGCCGGTCGCCCACATGAGCGGCGAAGTGGCCCCCTCGCTGGGCAACCGCAGCTTCACCGTCACGGCCGAACTGCATCGGCCCAGGGCCGACAGCCAGGGCGCGATCTTCGCGCTCGGTTCGCGAAACAACGGCATTGCCTTCTATGTGCTGGGCGATCGCCTGGTCTTCGACTACAACCTGTTCACCCATCACCACAAGGCGGTGTCCTCGATGCCGGTGCCGGTGGGCGACAGCGTGGTCGCTGTCCAGTTTGAAAAGACCGGCGAGACTGGCAAGGCGACGGTGCTGATCAATGGCCAGGCCTGTGGCCAAGCGCATGTGCCGCAGGTGCTGCGCATGATTTCGTCCTTTGGCATGGATGCCGGCCGCGACAGCGCCTCGGCGGTCAGCGATGACTATGAGGCCCCGTTCGACTTCCAGGGCAGCATCAGGAAACTGGTGTTCGACATGCCGCGGCGCAAGGCCAAGGAAGAGCGCGAGGCCCAGGAGACCAAGCGCCGCGTCGACCTGTCCACCGAATAAGCGAGCACCCATGGCCGAACCGCAACAAGTCCCGGGCTTCGAAGGCAAGCTGGGCCGCACCCGCGAGGAATCGCAGGCCTGGTGGCCGCCGCTCAAGCGCGCCAGGCCGGGCAGTCCGAACGTGGTGGTGATCTTCATGGACGACATGGGCTATGCAGATGTCGGCTGCTATGGCTCCGAGATCGCCACACCGAACATCGATGCCCTGGCGGCGCGCGGCCTGCGCTTCAATCACTACACCACCCATGCGATCTGCTCGCCAGCGCGGGCGGCCTTGCTCACAGGCCGCAATGCGCACTCGGTGCACACCGGCTGGCTGGCCAACAACAACCCGGGCTTTCCGGGCTACTCGGGCGACCTGCCGATGGATGCGGCCACCCTGCCTGAGACCTTCCGCGCGGCTGGCTACAGCACCATCGGCATCGGCAAGTGGCACAACTCGCTGAACAGTGTGACGCCCAATGCCACCTGGCCGACGGGGCGCGGCTTTGACCGCTTCTACGGATTTCTCGAAGGCGAGACCAGCTACTTCTTTCCGGCACGCATCGTCTACAACAACACGGTGGCGCCGATCGACAGCTATCCGCCCGATTACTACGCCACCGATGACTGGACCGACAAGGCGATCCAGTTCATGCGCGATGCGCGCAACGAGCGCGCCGAGCAACCCTTCCTGCTCTATCTGGCCTACAACGCGGTCCATGGTCCCTTGCAGGCCAAGGAACAGGATCTGGCCAAGTACCGCGGCAAGTACGACGCGGGTTGGGATGTGCTGCGCGAGCAGCGCCTGGCCCGACAAAAGGCGCTCGGCCTGGTCCCGCCCGACACACAACTGTCGCCGCGTGATCCTTCGGTACCGGCCTGGAGTGATGTGCCTGCCGACCAGCGTGCGCTGTTCGTGCGCCACATGGAAACCTATGCAGCGATGCTCGACTGCGTCGACCAGAACGTCGGCCGCCTGGTGGCCACGCTCGAGGCGATGGGCGAGCTGGACAACACCATCATCGTGTTCTCGGCCGACAATGGCGGCACCAGTTCGGCCGGGCCGACCGGCAATATTCACTTCAACCGCCGCTTTGCCGGCCTGCCGCCCTTGCCGGTCGAGGTGGACATGCAGCGCGCCGAGTGGATCGGTACCGGGCGCGTCAATGCCCTGTATCCGATGGGCTGGGGCCAGGTCAGCAACACACCCTTTCCCTCGTTCAAGACCTATACCGGTGGCGGTGGCCGGCGCGTCAGCTTCATCCTGTCCTGGCCCAAGGCGATTCAGGAGCAGGGCGCGGTGCGCACGCAATTTGCCCATGTCACCGATGTGCTGCCCACCCTGATCGATCTGGCCGGCATCGAGCCGCTGAAGGTTTCGCATGGCCAGCCCGCCCAGCCCTTTCATGGCAAGAGCCTGGCACCGGTGGCGCTGGCCAACCAGCCCGCGCCGCGCCAGGAGCAGTACTACGAGTGCTGGGCCAACCGTGCCTACTACCGCGAGGGCTGGGTGGCGGTGTCGCTGCAAAAGCGTGGTGATGCGATCGACTTCAACAACTGGACACTGCATCGCCATGCCAGCGACTTTTCGGAGTCGGTGGATCTGTCCCGGGAACATCCGCAATTGCTCGCCGAGCTGGTCGAAGCCTTCGACCAGGCGGCCTGGTCCAACATGGTGTATCCGCTGGACAATCGCACGCCGCTGCAGAAGTTCAACCAGATGCCGCCGCATCAACGCCCCCCGGCGGGCGGCGCACGTCGCTTCCTGCCCGGCGGCCAGACGGTGCACCGGGGGGTGGTGACCCCCTTGATTGCCGATCGCCACTTCAGCATCCGCGTACGCCTGTCACAGCCCGCGCAGGGTGAGGGCGTGCTGTTTGCCATCGGGGATGTCACCGGTGGTCTGGTCATGTGGATCGAGACCGGTCAACTGCACCTGTTCTACAACGGCTTTGGCGAATGGACGCGCGCCACGCCGCTGGCGATGCCCGCCGGTGAGCAGGTGGTGCGCCTGGACTACGAAGCGCTGGGCAAGCGCCAGGGGCGGGCGCGTCTGGCGATCGATGGCGGCGCGGCCAACGACTTTCAGCCGATGAGTCCGACGCTGATGAACGGCATGCATGAGGGACTGGACATCGGTCTGGATCGGCGTGCGCCGGTGGATTGGGAATTGTTCGAGCGCAAGGGCGCCTTTGCCTACAGCGGGACGATTCATGAGCTGCTGATCGAGTCCGGTCCGATGGCGCCGGGCTCCGGCTTTGGAACCGGCTGATGGGTGCAGCGTCCCAGCCTGGCGTACCGGTCCGCGATGCGATGGCAGACTTTCTGCCCCACAGTGCGCACTGGGGCGTGTTCCGTGCGCGCTGGGATGGGCAGCGGCTGCAGGTTCGCCCGCACCCGGATGATCCCGATCCGAACCGCCTGATCGAGAACCTGCCCGATGCGCTTCATCATCGGGCGCGCGTCACCGAGCCGATGGTGCGACGGGGCTGGCTCGAGAACGGGCCGGGGCCTGATCCGCGCCGCGGCCGCGACGACTTCGTTGCGGTGTCCTGGCCGCGGGCGCTCGAGCTGGTCGCGGCCGAGTTGGGTCGCGTCGCTCGGGCCCATGGCCCGGCTGCGGTCTTTGGCGGCTCGTATGGCTGGTCCAGCGCCGGCCGTTTCCATCATGCCCAGAGCCAGGTGCATCGCTTCCTGAACACGGTGCTGGGCGGCTATGTGCGCTCGGTCAACAGTTACAGCGCAGGCGCTGCGGCGGTGATCCTGCCGCATGTGCTCGGACCCTTCGAGGAAGTGGCAAGGCGCAATGTCACCTGGGACCAGATCGCCACGCAAAGCGAGGTGGTGCTGGCCTTCGGCGGCATGGCGCTGAAGAACTCGCAGGTGGCCAGCGGCGGCATCAGCCGCCATACCGAGCGCGCCGCGATGCAGGCGGCAGCGCAGCGCGGTTGCCGCTTCATCAGTTTCAGCCCGATCCGTGGTGACATGCCGGAAGAGGCGCGCCCCGAGTGGGTGGCATTGCGGCCGGCCACGGACACGGCCCTGATGCTGGGCATGGCCCATGTGCTGTTCAGCGAAGGCCTGCATGACCGTGCCTTCCTGGCCAGCCATTGTGACGGCTGGGAGGCCTTCGAGGCCTATCTGTGCGGTCGCAGCGATGGCGTTGTCAAGAGCGCTGCCTGGGCGGCGCCGATCTGTGGCGTGGCGGCGGACAAGATCGCCGCCCTGGCGCGCTCACTGCCCGGCAAGCGCGTACTGGTGTCGGTGGCCCATTCGCTGCAACGGGCGCAGCATGGTGAGCAGCCGGTGTGGATGGCAGCGGTGCTGGCCGCCATGCTGGGCCAGATCGGTCTGCCTGGCGGCGGCTACAACTATGCGCTCGGTACCCTGGCGCACTATGGCCGACGCGCCAATGCGGTGCCCTCGGCCGCGCTGCCCCAGGGCAACAATGCGGTGAAAGACTTCATTCCGGTGGCGCGCATCAGCGACATGCTGCTTCAGCCCGGCGCGGCCTTCGATTACGACGGCCAGCGCCGCCACTATCCGCACATCCGGCTGGCCTATTGGGCCGGTGGCAATCCCTTTCATCACCATCAGGACCTGCTTCGGCTGGCCGAGGGCCTGCGCCGCCTGGACACCTTCATCGTCCATGAGATCGGCTGGACCGCCACGGCCCGCCACGCCGACATCGTGCTGCCGTGCACGATGACCCTCGAGCGCGAGGACATCGGCGCCGCACCGACCGACCCCCTGATGGTGGCGATGCATCGTGTGGCCCCGCCCTTTGCGCAGGCCCGCGACGACTACGACATCTTCAGCGACCTGGCACAGCGCCTGGGGCGCCATGAGGCCTTCACCGAAGGCCGCGATGCGCGGGGCTGGCTGCGTCACTTGTATGACAAGACCCGGGTCGCGCTGGAGGCCAAAGGCCTGCCGGCGCCGGATTTCGACCAGTTCTGGGCCGCCGGTGAGCTGCATCTGCCGCAGCGTCCCGATGATGGCGGCATCCTGGCGGCCTTTCGCGCCGATCCGCAGGGCAAGCCCCTGCCCACCGAGAGCGGCCGCATCCAGATCAGTTCGGCGCGCATCGCCGGCTTTGGCTATGCCGACTGTCCTGGCCACCCGGCCTGGCTGGCGATGGGCGAGCAGCCCGATGCCCGCCACCCTCTGTGGCTGGTCGCCAACCAGCCCGAGGGCCGGCTCCACAGCCAGTTCGATTACGGGGCCTACAGCCAGTCGCTCAAGCACCAGGGACGCGAGCGGTGCAGCCTGCATCCCGAGGATGCAGCGGCGCGTGGCATTGCCGAGGGCGACCTCGTGCGCCTGTTCAACGACCGGGGCGCCTGCCTGGCCAGTGCCCACCTGGATGAGGGCCTGCTGCCGGGCGTGGCGCGTCTGCCTACCGGCGCCTGGCTCGACCTGGGCGAGGATGATCAGGGCCGGCCGCTGTGCCGCCATGGCAATCCCAACATGCTGACCCTGGACATCGGCACCTCGTCGCTGGCGCAGGGCTGCTGCGGCCAGCTGACCGTGGCCCAGATCGAACGCTTCGACGGCCCGGTGCCGCCTATGCAGGCCTACGAGCCCCCACAGGCAGTGCCCTTGTCAAGCTGAAGGCTGTGGTCCCTGTGGCATGCTCGGGCCTTGCGGTCCGGGGCATGTCCTGGCTGGCGAACATCGCCGGACGGCATGGAGCAGGTACCCCATGAGTTCATCGCGTTCGATCTGGCACACCCTGCGGCACGTGCGCTTTCGCGGGCTGTGGGCCAGTGGCGCCCTCTATTTCATCGGCAATGCGATGCAGATGATGGCTGCCGCCTGGACCATGCTCACGCTGACCGGCTCCAGCTTTCTGGCGGCACTGGTGCAGACCGCGGTCTTCCTGCCGATGTTCTTTCTCTCCTTGCCGGCCGGTGTGCTGGCCGACATCACCGACCGGCGCCGCCTGATTTCCGGGGCCCTGATCGTGCAGGCCCTGGGCGGTCTGGTGCTGGCCATCCTGCTGCTGGGCCACTGGGGCAGCGCGGCAAGCATCCTGGTGCTGATCTTCATCAGCGGCTGCTGCACGGCGCTGTTGTCGCCGGCCTGGAATTCGACCGTGGCTGATGCCGTCCCGCGCGATGAATTGCCCCAGGCCATCACTACGGTGGCGATTGCCTACAACGCGGCGCGCGCCGTGGGCCCTGCCATGGCCGGCTTCGTCTTCTCGCATGTCAGTGGGGCCTGGAACTTCATGGCGGCGGTGCTCACTGCGATCGGCATGCTGGTTGCCATCCGCCGCTGGCCGCCGCCGCCGCATCCGCCCTCGCGGTTGCCGGCCGAGCGCCTGTTCGGCGGCATGATGAGCGCGCTGCGCTTTGCGCGGCACTCGGCACCCGTGCTGGCGCAACTGGTGCGCACCATGGCCTACAGTGCGGCTGGCTCGGCGCTGTGGGCCCTGCTGCCGGTGGTGGGTCAGCAGCATCTGGGCCTGGGCGCCACCGGCTATGGCCTGCTGATGGGCTGCATGGGTGGTGGTGCGGTGCTGGCCGGCCTGATGGTGCAGCGTCTGCGTCTGCGCTTCGGTCTGGAGGCGATCGTGATGACGGGCTGCGTCCTGTTTGCCGCGGTGATGCTGATCGCTGCCCTGGTCGGCATTGCGGGGGTTGTCTACGTCGCCCTGGTCCTGGGCGGGGGCGCATGGATGGCGGTGATGTCCACCTTCAACATGGCCACACAGACCAGTGTGCCGCCCTGGGTGCGGGCCCGGGCCATGGCCATGCACACCATCAGTGCCCTGGGCTCCTTCGCGATCGGCTCGGCCCTGTGGGGGGCGGTGTCAGACCTGGCCGGCCTGGCCTTTGCGCTGTGTGCCGCCAGTGTCGCGATGCTGGCCGGCATGTTGCTGGCCCGGCCCTTCCCCTTGCGCATGGGCGAGCTGTCCGATGTAACCCAGGCGGCGCCCTGGGATGATCTGTTCGTGGCCAAGGAGCCCGCGCCCGAGGACGGGCCGGTGGCGGTCGAGATCGGTTATCGCATCCGCATCGAGGATGCCCCGGACTTTCTCGAAACCATCGAGCAGCTGCGTGCACCGCGCCGCCGTGATGGCGCCACCATCTGGCGTGTCTATCGCGACCTGTCCGACCCCTCGCGCTTCGTCGAGCGCTTCATCGTCAGCTCCTGGGCCGACTACCTGCATCAGCGGGCCCGTTCCACCCTGGCCGACCAGGAACTGGAGGCGCAGGTGCGTGAATTCCTGCTGCCTGGCGAGTCGGTCACGCTGCATCATTACCTGGCCGAACGCTGAGTGCCGGCTATGGCGAGCGCAGCAACCTGCAGTGTCGGGTTGCGCACCGGCCGCGGTTATCATGGCGATCCCAGCCCTGAGCGGCCGGCCCCGGACGGGCCGGGCGGCAGGCCGACTGCCCCGAACCCTTGCCCGCCGATGCGACCGCTACAACCCGTCTCTCCCGCCCACCGGACGTTGCTCGGCCTGGCCTTCTTCGTGCTGTTCTTCCTCCTGTGGGCAGCGGTCACCTTCGGTGGCCTGGTGCCCAAGACCTTCCTGGCCGACCCGGTCGCGATGATCAGGTCGGGCTGGGTGCTGATCACCGAACAGGGCTTTGCCAAGGACATCGGCATGACGGTCTGGCGCGTGCTCGGCGGGTTCGTGCTGGCCGCCGCGATTGCGGTGCCGCTGGGCCTGATGATGGGGGCCTACAAGCCGATCGAGGCCTTCTTCGAGCCCTTCGTGAGCTTCTCGCGCTACCTGCCGGCCTCGGCCTTCATTCCCTTGCTGATCCTGTGGGTGGGCATTGGCGAGGCGCAAAAGCTGGCGGTGATCTTCATCGGGAGTTTCTTCCAGCTGGTGCTGATGATCGCGGTGATCGTCGGCAATACCCGGCGCGACCTGGTCGAGGCCGCCTATACGCTGGGCGCAGGCGATCGCGGTGTGGTGCGTCGCGTGTTGATGCCCAGCGCGGCACCCGAGGTCGCCGAGGCGTTGCGCATGGTGCTGGGTTGGGCCTGGACCTATGTGATCGTGGCCGAACTCATTGGTGCGAGCAGTGGCATCGGCCACATGATCACCGACAGCCAGGCCCTGATGGCGACCGACCAGATCATCTTCGGCATCATCATCATCGGTCTGATCGGTCTGGGCAGTGACATGGCCTTCAAGCTGGCAAACCGCCGCCTCTTTCCCTGGGCCCAGCTGGGCCGCTGACCGATCCTTCCCCAGGCGCCGAACCCATGACCTCGCCCATCCTCGACATCCGCCAGGTGTCCAAGACCTTCCCCGGTGCCGGCGGCGGCACCCAGGCCTTGCTCGCCACCGACCTGTCGGTGCTCGAGAACGATTTCATCACCATCCTCGGTCCCTCCGGTTGCGGCAAGAGCACCCTGCTGCGCCTGGTGGCGGGCCTGGATGTGCCCAGTACCGGCGATATCCGGCTCGATGGCCAGCAGGTGCGTGGCCCCGGTGCCGACCGGGGCATGGTGTTCCAGAGCTACACGCTGTTTCCCTGGCTGACCGTGCTCGAGAACGTCTGCTTCGGCCTGCGCGAAAAAGGGCTGCCGCTGGCGCAGCAGCACGAGATCGCGCGCAGCTTCATTGCCAAGGTGCAGCTCACTGGCTTTGAAGGCCACTACCCCAGGCAGCTGTCCGGCGGCATGCAGCAGCGCACCGCGCTGGCCCGTGCGCTGGCCAACAATCCGCGCATCCTCCTGATGGACGAGCCGTTTGGCGCGCTCGATCACCAGACGCGCGAGCTGATGCAGGAGCTGTTGCTGCAGATCTGGGAGGACGAGCAGAAGACGGTGCTGTTCGTCACCCATGATATCGACGAGGCGATCTTCATGGGCAACCGGGTCGTGGTGATGACGGCCCGGCCAGGGCGTATCAAGTTCGAGCTGCCGGTGGCACTGCCGCATCCGCGGCCCTACTCGATCAAGACCACGCCGGACTTCGCGCAGATGAAGGCGCGCCTGACCGAAGAGATCCGCACCGAGGTGCAGAAGGCGGCGGGCTACATCGCCCGCTGAAGCGGCGGGCTTACAGCACGTACCGCGACAGGTCTTCGCGCGCCGCCACTTCGCCCAGCCGCTCGTCCACGAAGGCGGCATCGATGGTGACGGTCTGGCCCGAGAACCGGGTGGCTGCGAACGACACTTCCTCGAGCAGCTTTTCCATCACCGTCTGGAGGCGCCGCGCGCCGATGTTCTCGGTGCGCTCGTTGACCGAGAAGGCGATCTCGGCCAGGCGTTCGATGCCACTGGTTTCAAACTGGATGGCGACCTGTTCGGTGGCCATCAGGGCCTGGTACTGCTTGATCAGGCTGGCATCGGTATCGCCCAGGATGCGCACGAAATCCTCGACGCGCAGCGAATCGAGCTCGACACGGATGGGCAGCCGTCCCTGCAGTTCGGGGATCAGGTCGCTGGGCTTGCTCAGGTGAAAGGCCCCCGAGGCGATGAACAGGATGTGATCGGTCTTGATCACGCCATGGCGCGTGCTCACCGAGGTGCCCTCGACCAGGGGCAGCAGGTCGCGCTGCACGCCCTGGCGCGACACATCGGCGCCGCCGATGTCCGAGCGGGTGGCGATCTTGTCGATTTCGTCGAGGAACACGATGCCGTTTTGCTCGACGTTGTGGACGGCGCGCGTCTTGACCTCATCTTCGTTGATGATCTTGCCGGCCTCTTCATCGGTCAGCAGGCGCAGCGCCTCGCGGATCTGCAGCTTGCGGGTGCGGCGCCGTCCCGGCAGGTTGGAGAACAGCGACTGCAATTGCTGTGTCATCTCCTCCATGCCGGCCGGCCCCATCACTTCCATCGGCTTGGGCGCGTCTGACACCTCGATCTCGATCTCCTTGTCATCCAGATCGCCTTCGCGCAGCTTCTTGCGAAACTTCTGGCGCGTGGCCGAATCCGGCTCGGAGGAGGGCACCAGCACATCGAGCACCCGGTCCTCGGCGGCATCCATGGCACGCTGGCGGACCTTGGCGGTTTCCTGTTCGCGGGTCTGCTTGATCGAGATCTCGACCAGGTCGCGGATGATGGTGTCGACATCTCGGCCGACATAGCCGACTTCGGTGAACTTGGTGGCTTCGATCTTGATGAAGGGGGCATTGGCCAGCCGCGCCAGGCGGCGTGCGATTTCGGTCTTGCCTACCCCGGTGGGCCCGATCATCAGGATGTTCTTGGGCGTGATCTCGTGGCGCAGCGGCTCGCCCACCTGCTGGCGGCGCCAGCGGTTGCGCAGCGCGATGGCCACCGCGCGCTTGGCGCGCTGCTGGCCGACGATGTGCTTGTCCAGTTCCGAGACGATTTCCTCGGGCGTCATGCTGCTCATGGGAGCGTCTCGATGAGGTGGTTGTGATTGGTGTAGATGCAGATGTCAGCTGCCACCCCCAGGGCCTTGCTGACGATCGCCTGCGGATCCATCTCGGTGCAATCGAGCAAGGCGCGCGCCGCTGACTGGGCATAGGCCCCGCCGCTGCCGATGGCCACCAGGCCGTCCTCGGGCTCGAGTACATCGCCGTTGCCGGTGATGATCAGCGAGTGGTTGATGTCGGCCACCGCGAGCATGGCCTCGAGGCGCCGCAGCGCCCGGTCACTGCGCCATTCCTTGGCCAGCTCGACCGCAGCGCGCAGCAGGTGCCCGGAGTGCTTGTCCAGCTTGGCCTCGAAGCGCTCGAACAGGGTGAAGGCATCGGCCGTGCCACCGGCAAAGCCGGCCAGGACCTTGTCGTGATGCAGGCGACGCACCTTGCGCGCGCCGGCCTTGATGACGATGTTGCCCAGCGTGACCTGACCATCGCCGCCCAGGGCGACCGATTGGCCACGGCGCACCGAGACGATGGTGGTTCCGTGAAATTGTTCCATCGGGGGAAGATGGCGGCAATCGCCGCCATTTCAAGGGGGCCGAGCCGTGCCCGGCTCAGGCCTTGCGCGTGCGGATCTCGGCCACTTCGTGCAGGCCCATCACCATCATCAGGGTATAGACGAGGTAGTTCGGCTCGGCGAAGAGCACGCCCTTGTTGGCGTTGCGCAGGTTGACCACCTCGTTGAGGACTTCCCCGGCGGCAGTGAAGTCCAGACGCCGCAGCTTGCGGCAGTCGATCGTCACTTCGCGGCGATTCTGCGCGAATTCCTTGAGGGTCTGGCGTTCGCTGGTAATCGCACCGACCAGTTCGCCCTTGAGCGTGAAGGCGTTGCTGCTGGCATCTGCGCCGGCCAGGCCGACCGGCATCAGGGTGCTTTCAGCGTCGCCGCGGACCCATGCCGGCATGGGCTCCCAGGCCGGTGGCGAGACTTCGTAGGTGACACAGAAGTCGATGCTCAGATCGTCAAAGGTCTGTTGCTGGCCGAGCAGGCGCAGGCACATCATCGTCAGTTGCCAGAACGATTCGTCCTCGTCGCGCCGGCCGGCCTCGATCTTCTCGTGGGCCAGGTCATGCAGCTTCTGGGCATGCAGGACGGTCAGGGGCCGCTCGCTGGCGGAAAAGAAGCGGAAAAAGCCCACCAGCTCTGTCGCGGCGGCCGATTCGATCGAGCGCACGGCGCCAAAGTCGATGCGTACCTCACGCTGATTGCCGGCCGCCTTGATCAGGGTCTGCAGCGAGGACTTGATCTTTTCATCGACATGGGCGGGGGCGGTGAAGCTGGCCGAATTGCTCGGCGCACTCTGGGCCTGCTCCACGATGTCGGACTTCCAGGTCGGGGGCGAGGCTTCGAACTGGGCGGCGTAGTCCATCGCCAGGCTGTCGAAGGCCATCCGGTCGTTGTTCAGCTGATGGAAATCGAACAGCATCAGCCAGGCCAGTGAGCCATAGCCGGCCGGCAGGGGGTCCTGCAGCGCGGTCTCAAGGGTCAGGCGGGCCGGTTCGTTCTGGCCGTTCGAGTAGAGGATGGCGGCCTCCTCGAGAATGCCCGGCAACTGCGAGCCGGCCACGTCGATGGCATTGGCATGCGCGGAGTCTCCGAGCACGATCGAGGTCGAGCGGGACAGGGAATTGCCCATGTTGGCCGAGGCAACACCCCCGGCGTCCATGCTCGAGGCCAGGGCTGGCCTGACATTGCCGGCCGGCATGCTGCCCGGCTCGAGCGCCTTGGGCATGTTGGCGGTCGGCGAGGCCGCGATGATCATCTCGGACTCGATCTTGTCGATCTTCTCGGCCGTCCGGCGGGCGGCCTCCTTCATGGCCTCGACGCTTTCGCGCGGCGGCGCGGACTTGGCGGAACCCTGGCGGGACGCCGGGTCGACGCCCTTGAGGCTGGCGGCCTTTTCCGGCTCCCGGGTCGCTGCGGCGCGATCAGGGGCCTTGCCGGTCCCTTTCCGGGGATCAGACTTCTTGTTGAACAGTGAAAAGACCACGAACTCTATTGCCTCTGCATCGTACCCTGGCGTCGCTTCTTGCTTTTCTGGACTATAGGGCAGTGTACAAAGGCCGGGCGTGATTTAGAACACGCCCCCTTGCCGTGAATCGGGTGAGCCAGACCTTACGTCTGGCAGCCGTCAATCACCGTAGAGTTTCTGCCGCAATTCGCGCCGCTGCTGGGCTTCCAGCGACAGCGTGGCGGTCGGCCGGGCGATCAGGCGGCGCACCCCGATCGGATCGCCGGTTTCCTCGCAATACCCGTAATCGCCCGATTCGATGGCGGCCAGGGATTGCTGGACCTTTTTCAGAAGTTTGCGCTCACGATCGCGGGTGCGAAGCTCCAGCGCGTGTTCTTCCTCGATGGTGGCCCTGTCCGCAGGGTCGGGAACAATGACAGTCTCGCGCAGGTGCTCGGTGGTTTCACCGGCATTGCTCAGGATGTCCTTTTCCATCTTCTGGAGCAGGGCTTTGAAGAACGCCAATTGGGCGTCATTCATGTAATCCTCGTCTTTCATCTTGAGGATATCGGCCTCGGTCAGAAGCTTGGGTTCTTTCGTCACTGCCATGGTGGTACCTGATTTTTGCCGGCTGAGCTTAGGCCAAGCATGCCTGCAATCCCTTGATAAAAGTCTCTTTCGGCAGGTTTCGCCCGATGAACACCATCTTGCTGGCCCGCTTTTCGCCGGGTTCCCAGCGTCGGCCCAGATCGGCCCCCATCATCATGTGAACGCCCTGGAAAACCGTCCGCCGCTCGGACCCCTTCATGGAAAGCACGCCTTTATACCTTAATAGGTCCGGCCCGTAAACCTGAACGATGCCGGACAGGAAGTCTTCCAGCTTGGCCGGGTCGAAGGGTTTGTCGGACTTGAAGACAAAGGACTGCACCGCATCGCTGTGCTCGTGGCTGTCATCTTCCAGAAAGCTCGGGTCAATTTCAAGAATGGCATTGAGGTTGAAGCCACGGATGTCCATGACCTCCTTGAGCGGCACCTCGCCGAACTTGACGCCCTGGATCGGTGCACGCGGGTTGATGCGCTTGAGGCGTGCCTTGAGCTTGTCCTGCACCTCGGGCGCGGACACATCGACCTTGGACATCAGGATGCGATCGGCAAAGCCGACCTGTTCCTGGGCTTCCTTGTGCTCGTCGAGTTGCGTGTTGCCGTGCACCGAGTCGACCACGGTGATGACCGCATCGAGAAGATAGTGGTCGGCGATCTCGTCGTCGATGAAAAAGGTCTGGGCGACCGGGCCGGGGTCGGCCATGCCGGTGGTCTCGATGACCACATGGTCGAACTTGATCTCGCCTTTCTTGCGCTTGTCGTGCAACTCGCCCAGGATGCGGATCAGGTCGCCGCGCACGGTGCAGCAGATGCAGCCGTTGTTCATTTCGACGATCTGCTCCTTGCTCTCCTGGGTGAGCAGGTCGTTGTCGACCCCTTCCTCGCCGAATTCGTTCTCGATCACGGCGATCTTCATGCCGTGGTCCTCTTTCAGGATGCGGTTGAGCAGGGTGGTCTTGCCGCTGCCCAGAAAGCCGGTCAGGATGGTGACGGGAATATGCGAATCGCTCATGGTGGGGTCAGGTCTGGAAAGTCGGGTCTTGCGGGCTGGTGCCACCCCTGAGGGGGACGCCGGCGCGCTGAAAAGGGGGATCGATGCAATCAGGCTATATGCGGCGCAGGAGCAGGCCTTTCAAGTACTCGCCCTCCGGGTGGGTCATCGCCATCGGGTGATCCACACCAGCCGCCAGTCGCCTGAGCAATTGCGCATCGACGCCTGCATCGAACACCGCCCCGGCCACGATCTTCTGGAACAGGTCCACCGATACCGCGCCGGAGCAGGAAAAGGTCAATAGTAAACCGTCCGGCTTGAGAAGCTGCAAAGCCTTCAGGTTCAGCTCCTTGTAGGCCCGGCTGGCTTTGTCCAGGTGGTGGGCCGAAGGCGCGAACTTGGGCGGATCGAGCACGATCAGGTCGAATCGGCGCTCATCGCGCAGCATCGCCTTCAGGGTGTCAAAGACGTTCTCGTCACGCCAGTGCACCTGTTGACCTGGCACCGGAGCGGGGCTTTGCGACAGGTTCATCGCCCAGTTGCGCTCGCCCTGGGCCAGGGCATCGCCGGAGGAGTCGACCGAAATGACCTCGTCGGCTCCGGCCTTGAGGGCCGCCAGGGAAAAACCGCCGGTGTAGCAAAAGCAGTTGAGCACCGACAGCGGCCCGCTGCGGTGGCCTGCGGCCCGCGCGGCCCGCAATTCCTGGACCAGATCGAACACCAGGCGGCGGTTGTCGCGCTGGTCCACGTAAAAGCCGGTCTTGTGGCCCTCGCGCACATTGACCCCGTACAGGATGCCGTCCTCGCGCACGGCGATCGAGGCGGGCGGCTCGGCGCCCCGCAGCACGCCTTCGCGCAAGGGCAGGCCCTCGCGCTGGCGCGCGGCGGCATCGGATCGCTCGTAGATGTCGCACAGGCCGGTGCAGGCCAGCAAGGCATCGGCCATGGCCTCGCGCCAGTAATCGGCGCCTGCCGACATGCACTGCATCACCAGTTGCCGGTCGTATTGGTCGACCACCAGGCCGGGCAGGCCGTCGGCCTCGCCAAAGACCAGGCGCAAGGCGTTGCTGCGCTCGCGCAGCCCGGCACGGCGGGCGCAGGCAGCGGCGATGCGGCGGGCAAAGAAGCCGGCATCGATGACCTCGTCTTCGTTGAAGCTCCACAGGCGGATGCGCAGTTGGGAGTGTTCGTTGTAGGCCCCCCAGGCCAGGAAGCGGCCCCGCGCATCGACCAGCCGGATGGTTTCGCCAGGCACCGGTGGTGCTGCCAGACCGCGCACCTGGTCGATCGCGCCCGGGTAGATCCAGGGGTGGCGTCGCTCGAAGGAGCGTTCCTTGCCGGCTTTGATGTGGGCGACGAGCATGCGGTTGGCGGCGAAACGGTGGGGCAGGCGGGAACGGCGGGTGGAAACAGCGGGTGAAAGCAGCGGGCGCCGCCCTCAGGGCTTGCGGGCGCGCGGATGGGCGGCATCGTACACCGCCGCCAGCCGCTGGAAGTCCAGCGAGGTGTAGATCTGGGTGCTGGCGATGTTGCTGTGGCCGAGCATCTCCTGGACGGCGCGCAGATCGCCGCTCGATTGCAGCACATGGCTGGCAAAGGAGTGGCGCAGCACATGGGGATGCACCCGCGAGCTCAGGCCTTCGCGCACGCCCAGCTGCCCGAGCCGCGCCTGGAAGCTGCGCACCGACAGGCGCCGGCCGCGCTGCGAGATGAACAGCGCCGCCTGATCCGAGGGAGAGGCGGCGACAGCCTGTGGCCCGGATGCGCCCCCCCGGCCCGACTCAGGTGATTGGCCCGCACCCGCCCCCTGCTGGGCGGCCCATTGGTCGCGAAAGGCCAGCCAGTCGCGCAAGGCCTGCATGGCGGCCCCGCCCACCGGGACGGTACGCATCTTGCGCCCCTTGCCGGTGACGGTGACCTGCTGCTGTCCGGCATCCCACCAGGACAGGGAGCGGTATTTGCCGCCGTCGGGCAGGGAGGCCTCCAGGTATTGGCGGTCCAGGGAGGCCAGTTCTGAGACGCGCAGGCCACTGGAGTAGAGCAGCTCGACGGCCGCCTTGTCGCGCAGCGACTCGAAGCTGTTCAGGGCCTGGTGATCGGCCAGCCGCATCGCCTGGTCGGGTGCCAGGGCCTTGGGCAGCCGCTTGGGGGCCTTCGGGGCCTTGACGCCGCGCGCCGGGTTGGCTTTCATCTGGCCTTGCAGGGCCAGCCAGTCGAAATAGCCGCGCCAGCAGGACAGGCGACGGGCCTGGCTGCGCGGGGACAGGCCTTGTCTTGCCGCCAGCGCGACCAGCCGCCGGATATCGGCCTCACGCACCTGGGTCTCGTCCAGCTGCTGGCGGTGCAAGGCCTGCGCCAGTTGCTGCAGGTCCTCGCCATAGGCCTTCAGGGTTTGCGGCGAATAGCCCCGTTCGCTGCGCAGGTGGCGCAGCCAGGCCTGGTGGGCGGCCGCTCTGGCGTCGCCCGCAGCGCTCATTCCACCAGCCGGGCCAGCGCGGCGCTGGCGGTTTCGGCGATGCGTGCGAGGTAGGCGGTCTGCATGCTGGCCTTGAAGCGCTCGGGATCGGGCGACCCGAGCACGAGCAGCCCGAAGGCCTGCGCACCAGCGCCTTGCCGCAGGGGCAGCAGGGCGATCGAGCGCGCCTGTGTACCCTTGCCGGGCAGCCAGGTGGCCGGCTGGAAGTCGCTGTTCATGCCGCAGTAAGGCGCCTGCATGCTGTTGACCAGGGTGACGGTCTCCACCGGCACGGCGGCCGCCACTGCAAGGCCCGCAAAGGCCGGTTTGCAACCCCACAGGCGCAGGGCCACCTGCGGCACGTTGAAGGTCGTCTCCAGGCTGCGCACCACGATGTCCGGGCGCGCGGCGTCATCGCCGGCTCGCAGCAACTCGCGCGTCCACTGATGCATCTTCTCGACGATGGCGTCGTTGTCGCGGGCGATATGGATCAGCTCGGCCAGCCGGGACTCCAGCGTCCGGTGCTTTTCGCGCATGACTTCCATCTGGCGCTCCTGCAGCGAGATCGTGCGGCCGGTGTGGCCCGATGACAGGCGCACGTTGTTCAGCAGGGCGGCCTGGCGCTCGAAGAAGTCCGGGTGCTCCTGCAGATAGGCGACGACATGGGCGTCCTGCAGTTCGACGGTCCGGTTGTCCTGGGTCATGGTGGGGCTCGAAGGGAAAAGAGGGTCGTGGGCAAATGCGGGGCAGGCTTGGCGTGCGGCGCGCTCAGGCGTCTTCGGGAATCTCGATGCTGCCGTCAAAGACTTTCACGGCTGGCCCGGTCAGCAGCACCCGGCCGCCTTCCCAGGCAATGGTCAGTTCACCGCCATGGGTATGCACGTTGACCGGCGAGACCAGCAGGCCGCGACGGATGCCGGCCACGACCGCCGCGCAGGCACCGGTGCCGCAGGCCAGGGTCTCGCCAGCACCGCGTTCCCAGACGCGCAGGGACACCTGGTGCGGGTCATGGATCTGCATGAACCCGGCATTGACCCGGCGCGGGAAGTTCAGGCTGTTCTCGATCAGCGGGCCTTCAGTGGCCACCGGTGCCTGTTCGACGTGGCTGACCACCTGTACCGCGTGCGGGTTGCCCATCGACAGGATCGACAACTGGCGCGCATGGCCATTGACCAGCAGGGTCCAGGCCCGGTCTTCGCCGATCATCGTCGACTGCAGGCCGGTGGCATCGAAGGGGACCTTGGGCAGATCGAAAATCGGCTCGCCCATGTCGACCGTGACGCGGCCGTCCTCATCGAGACGCAACTCGAGCAGGCCACTCATGGTCTGCACCTTGATCGTCTTCTTGCGCGTCAGGCCCTGGTCGCGCACGAACTTGACGAAACAGCGGGCACCATTGCCGCAGTGCTCGACCTCGCCGCCATCGGCATTGAAGATGCGGTAGGTGAAGTCGGCCTGGTCGGTGCTGGCCGGCTCGACCAACAGCATCTGGTCGGCACCCACGCCGGTATGGCGATCGGCCAAGGCACGCCACTGGCGGGTGCTGAGCCTGACGGATTGACGCACGCCATCGAGCATGACGAAATCATTGCCCGCGCCGTGCATCTTGGTGAACTTGAGACGCATGGATCAAATTATCGCCGATTTGCCGGACCGTCCGGTGATCGCCTGTGCGGAGGCCCCGTCC
Organism: Burkholderiales bacterium; assembly: GCA_029977705.1. Classification (GTDB taxonomy): domain Bacteria; phylum Pseudomonadota; class Gammaproteobacteria; order Burkholderiales; family Burkholderiaceae_E; genus JAPOKJ01. Next base: position 20,419 of record JAPOKJ010000001.1, read on the forward strand.
TTGGCCATGTACTTGGGCTTGTACTTGTCCCTGGCCTCGGCCTTGGCCCTTGGCCTTGGGCTGGCCGCGCCCCCGCCCTTGCTGCAGCGGCGCGGGCTCAATAGAGCGGGGGCTCTCCCGGCGGGCGGGTCTTGAAGCGGCGGTGGCTCCACAAGTAGTCCTGGGGCTGGAGCAGCACCTGCGCTTCGATGAATGCATTCATCCGGCGTGTATCGGCCTGCTCGTCGGTGCCGGGAAAGTCGGTCCAGGCCGGGCCGATGTCCATTCGATAGCCGGTGGCCGTGGTCCGGGTCACGCAGGGGATCACGCTGGCACCGGTCATCTGCGCCAGCCGGTGCAGGGTGGTCACGGTGGCCGCCGGCACGCCGAAGAAGGGGACGAAAAGCGCGTCGCGCGCGCCCAGGTCCATGTCGGGTGCGAAATAGAAGGGGATGTTCTGGCGCAGGCGGCGCAGGGCCGGCCGGATGCCCTCGGTGCGCAGCAGCATCTCGGTCTGGTTGAAGCGTTGTCGTCCCTCGGTCATGGCCTGGGTGAGGGCTGCGCTGCGCTGGCGCGCATACATGCCGAACACGCGCGTCTCGAGCTGGATGCGCAGCCCGCCGGCATCCATGCCTACGAAGTGCGGCGCCAGGATCAGCACGGGCTTGCCGGCCGCTGCCTGCAGGTGCTCGAGGCCATGCACCGTGCACATCTGCCGGATGCGTTCGGGCGAGCCATGCCAGAAGATGAAGCGGTCCAGGAAACTGCGCACGAAGAGCTTGAAGTGCAGCCGAGCGATGCGCTGGCGCTCGGCCTGGCTCCAGTGTGGAAAGCACAGCGCGAGGTTGTGCAGCGTGACGCGCCGACGCGGTACGGCCAGCCACCACAGCACCGGTGCGAGTACTGCCGCCAGGGCTTTCAGCGCGCCGTAGGGCAGGTGGCTCAGGGCCTTGAATCCGGTCAGGGCCAGGCGGATCAGTGCCTCAGTCATGACTGCTCCGGTGGGCCTCGAGACCGCCCGGCGGCAAGGGAGCGCCCGCCGGATGCTTGTAGCGGTTGTAGCCCCACAGGTACAGGTGCGGCATGCTCAGGATCAATTGCTCGAAGCGCCGGTTGATGGCTTCCGGGGTCGGGGCTTCATCCATGGCTTCCAGGTGCAGCCGCCATTGCGCGGCGCCGCCCGAGGGCAGCGGCTCGCCCACCGCCAGGATCACCCGGGCACCCGTCGTGCGCGCCAGCCGCTCGGGCAGGCTCATGGTGTAGGCCGGCTTGCCAAAGAACGGCGTCCACTGGCCCTCGCCCGCGCCGGGCACCTGGTCAGGCAGGATGCCGATCGCCTCGCCGGCCTTGAGGGCCTTGAGCATCGCCTTGACCCCGCCAAGGCTGGCCGGCGCCGCCCGCATGCGCCCGCTCATCCGCACCTGCGCCATGAAGCGGCGCAGCGCGGCGATCTGCGGCTCGCGGTAGAGCACGGTGATCGGACCGAAGGCCGAGTAGTAGCGGGCGGTCATCTCGAAGGCCCCCAGATGCGGCGTCAGGAACAGCACCGGCTGGCCCGACTCGGCCAGGGCCTTCATCATCGGCAACTGGTCACAGACCACCCGGCGGGCCAGATCGGCAGCCGAATGCCCCCACAGCCAGGGCCCCTCGGCCAGGCTGGCGCCGACCCCGGCGATGGCCGCCCGGCGCACCGCGTCCCCGCCTTGGCCAGCCATGCGCAGGTGGGTGCGCACCAGCCGCCGGTAGCGGCTGTCCAGGGCATAGATCAGCCAGCCCAGCAGGCGGCCGGCACCCCGCACCCAGCTCAGGGGCAGCAGCGAATAGAGGCGGACCAGCGTCAGGAGCATGGGGGCGTGGGTCGATCGGCGGCAGGGCGCATCGTTGGTCCGGCGTTTCAGGCCGGCGAAGGGGCTGCCCTTCCAAGGACATCGGGCGACCCGTATAATCTCATGAAGGCCGTTGAGTTAATGACAACTTGCGGAGCGGCCCCGGGTCAGCCTGCCTGCGCAGCGCCCTTTCCTCCCGCTAAAGCGTCGCCGCTTCATGAAAGTGGGCAACGCCACACACTTTTTACTGGAGCAGCGATGGCCAAAGAATTCTTTTTCACTTCCGAGTCGGTATCCGAGGGTCACCCGGACAAAGTCGCCGACCAGATCTCCGACGCGATCCTCGACGCCATCCTGGCGCAGGACAAGTACTCGCGGGTTGCCGCCGAAACCCTGTGCAACACCGGTCTGGTGGTGCTGGCCGGCGAGATCACGACCGGCGCCAATGTCGACTATATCCAGGTGGCGCGCGACACGATCAAGCGCATCGGTTACGACAACACCGAATACGGCATCGACTACAAGGGTTGCGCGGTCATGGTCTGCTACGACAAGCAGAGCCAGGACATCGCCCAGGGCGTCGACGAGGGCCGTGGCCTGAACCTGGAGCAGGGTGCGGGCGACCAGGGCCTGATGTTCGGCTATGCCTGCGACGAGACCCCCGAGCTGATGCCGGCCGCGATCTATTACAGCCATCGCCTGGTCGAGCGCCAGGCGCAACTGCGCCGCGATGGTCGCCTGACCTGGCTGCGTCCCGACGCCAAGTCCCAGATCACCCTCAAGTACGTCGACGGCCGTCCGGTCGCGGTGGACACGGTGGTGCTCTCGACCCAGCATGCGCCTGACATCGAGTACGACAAGCTGCGCGAAGCGGTCATCGAGGAAATCATCAAGCCGGTGCTCCCCAAGGACCTGATGAAGGGCGAGATCAAGTACCTGGTCAACCCGACCGGACGCTTCGTGGTCGGTGGCCCGCAGGGTGACTGCGGCCTGACCGGCCGCAAGATCATCGTCGACACCTACGGGGGTGCCGCACCCCACGGAGGCGGTGCCTTCTCGGGCAAGGACCCTTCCAAGGTCGACCGCTCGGCGGCTTACGCGGCGCGCTATGTGGCCAAGAACGTCGTGGCTGCCGGCCTGGCCAGCAAGTGCCTGGTGCAGGTCTCCTATGCCATCGGCGTGGCCCGTCCGACCTCGGTGATGATCACCACCGACGGCACCGGCAAGGTGTCGGACGAGAAGCTGTCCGACCTGGTCCAGAAGCACTTCGACCTGCGTCCGAAAGGCATCGTGCAGATGCTCGACCTGCTGCGTCCGATCTACCAGAAGACCGCCGCCTATGGCCACTTTGGCCGCGAGGAGCCGGAGTTCAGCTGGGAGCGTACCGACAAGGCGGCCGCCCTCAGGGCCGACGCCGGACTGTAAGCGGCTGGCGCGGGCGCTCGCGGCAGCGGGCGCCTGCCGGAGCGGGCCGCGCTGCAGTCAGCCCGTGCTGCAGCCAGCCCCTGCCAAAGCGTTAGAATCAGGGTCATGCCATTCGCGTTCCATATCGCGTTGCTGTTCACCGTGGCCCTGATGGTCACTACCCTGTATTTCCTGCTCGGGGGTCTGCCGCTGCTCACCCTCAAGCACGACACGCCGATGGATGCGCGCTTCGTGCGCGGATTTTTCCGCCTTTATTACAAGACCGTGTTCGTGGCGGCCCTGGGGGCCTCGCTGGGCTTCGCGATCTGGGGCAAGCCGGTCTTTGCACTGGCCACCGCCGCGATGGCCCTGCTGGCCCAGGCCCTGCGGCGTTACCTGATCGATGCCATGCAGCGCCTGGATGAGCGCATCCAGGCCAACCATGAGGGCTCGGTGCGCCGGTTTCGCCGTGTCCACGGCTTTGCCCTGAGTCTGAACCTGCTGCAACTGGTGGTGCTGGTGTGGGGTCTGAACAAGCTCTTTGCCTGACCGGACATGAACCTGCAGGAACGCATTGCCGCCAGCTTCGGCGCCCAGGGGCTGATGACGACCCTGGGTGCCCGTCTGGCCCTTGTCCAGGAAGGTGAGGTGCACGTCGTGTTGCCGCACTCGCCCGCCCTGTCCCAGCAGCAGGGCTTCATGCATGGCGGGGCGATTGCCAGCATCCTCGATTCCGCCTGCGGCTATGCAGCGCTCACACGGGCGCCTGCCGGGCATGAGGTCGTGACGGCCGAGTTCAAGATCAACATGCCGCGTCCTGCCTTGGGCCAGCGTTTTCTGGCGATCGGCCGGGTGCTGAGCGCAGGCCGCATGCTCACCGTCTGCGGCGGTGAGGTGCGTGCCTATGCCGATGAGGGGGAGGCCTTCAAGGTCGTCGCCTTGATGCAGGCGACGATCGTCAATGTCAAGGCCTGAGCGGCCCGGTCGATGTCCCCCGCATCGTGAAGCAGGCGGTCCTCATCACTGGCGCAGCGGCAGCCACGCTGCTGGTGCTGGTGTCGCAGATGCTCGATCGGGGTCCTGTCGCATCCCTGCTGAGCCTGTCGGCTGGGCTCATGCTGGGGCTGTCGATGCTGCTTCGTCCCTCGCGTCCCTTGTACCTGCTGTGCTATGCCTTGTTCGCCGCGTTCGCACTCGCCGCACTGCTGCCGGCACCCTTCACCGGCTTGATGCTCGGCGCCTTCTTCGGACTGGTCGCCGGCTGGATTGGATCGGCCAGGCGATGACATGTCCGTGATCCTGGCCGAAGACGAGATCGAGTTTACAGCGGTGCGCGCCCAGGGCCCGGGCGGCCAGCATGTCAACAAGACGTCGACCGCGATCCAGCTGCGTTTCGACATCAAGGCCTCCTCGCTGTCCGAGGCCATCAAGGCGCGCCTGCTGGCCTGTGCCGATCAGCGCATCACCCAGGACGGCGTGATCGTCATCAAGGCCCAGGGCAGCCGCAGCCAGGCGATGAACCGGGCCGATGCCCTGGCCCGCCTCAACGAGTTGGTGCAGGCCTGTTCCCGGGTGGCCAAGCCACGCCGCGCCACCAAGCCGACCCACGGATCACAACTGCGCCGGCTCGAGGCCAAGAGTGGGCGGGCGCGCATCAAATCGGGACGCGGCCGGGTCCAGGGTCACGACTGATGTGCCGAAAGCGGGGCCCGGTGCCTGCGCGCCGGCGCCGGCCCGCGTTATGGTTGGATCTTCGCTGGCCCGCGCCATGCCTGGGCCTGCCCTGGGCATGAGCGGCCTGTCCGTGCCGCGGATGCCCATCGTTTTGTCGGAGACCTCATGAAGATTCAAGCCCGGGAAGACGCCACCTTCGGTGCCACGGTGACCGGCGTGCGCCTGGCCGGATTGTCGCCGTCGGAATGGAACAGGCTGTATCAGGCCTGGCTCGACCATGCCTTGCTGATCTTTCCCGGCCAGCACCTGAGCAATGCCGAGCAGATTGCCTTTGCCCGCCGCTTCGGCCCGATCGAGCGCATCGGGGGCGGCGAGATCGTGGCCATCTCCAATGTCACCTCGGGCGGCAAGGTGCGCGCCTATGAGCCGGCCGAATGGGACGACATGATGAAGGTCATCGTCGGCAACATGGCCTGGCATGCCGACAGCACCTATATGCCGGTGATGGCCAAGGGGGCGGTGTTCTCGGGCGAGGTGGTGCCGCCCGAACGCGGCGAGACCAGTTTTGCGGACATGCGCGCCGCCTACGATGCGCTCGATGAGGCCACCCGCGCCCTGGTGCATCAGCGCTCGGCCCACCACTCGCTGCGTTACTCGCAGTCCAAACTGGGCCATGTCCATCAGGAAGGTTCAGCCTATCTGGGCTATGGCATGACCGAGGAGGGGGCGCCGCTGCGTCCCCTGGTCAAGGTGCATCCCGAGACCGGCCGCAAGTCGCTGCTGATCGGCCGTCATGCGCATGCCATTCCTGGCATGAGCGATCAGGATTCGGAGCGTTTTCTTGAAGGCCTGGTGGAGTGGGCCTGTCAGCCTCCGCGCATCGTCACCCATCGCTGGTCGGCGGGCGATGTGGTGCTGTGGGACAACCGCTGCCTGCTGCATCGGGCCATGCCCTGGGACATGGCCCAGCCGCGCGTGATGTGGCACAGCCGGCTGCGCGGCGACGAACTCAGCGAAGCGGCGCTGTCGGCGAGGAAGTGAGACTGCCCAAGGGCCGGGTCCCTGCCCCTGGTCCACAATCGGCGGCATTGCAGATCTGCGAGGTGCTCCATGTCCCCGATTCATCCGTCACCTTTCCCTGTTGCTGCGCTTGACAGGCCCGGCGCCGAAAGACGCCGGCTCGTGCTGGGGGTGGCGGCGGTTGCCGGTGGCGTGCTGGCAGGGCCCGGTGGGGCCCATGCGCAGGCCTTTCCGAACCGGCCGGTCAAGCTGATCGTCGGTTACCCGCCGGGCGGCTCGGGTGACTTCGTGTCACGGGTCACCGCCGAGGCGATGGGCAAGGAACTGGGCGTGCAGGTCGTCGTCGAGAATCGCCCTGGCGCCGCCGGTGTGCTGGCTTCCGACGCGGTGGCCAAGTCGGCACCCGATGGCTACACCATCCTCAACGCGGGCACTCCGGCCGTACTCAAGGCGCTTTACAAGAAGCTGCCGTACAACCCCGAGACCGACTTTGCACCGATCTCGCTGGCCGCGGTGGGTGCGATGGTGATCTGCGTCAACAATGATCTGCCGGTGCGCAACCTGGGCGAATTGATCGCCCATGCCAAGGCCAATCCCGGCAAGCTCAACAGCGCGGCCTCGGGCAATGGCTCGGCGCCTCACCTGGCCTCGGCGCGTTTCGAGGTGGTAACCGGCGTACGCTTTACAACCGTCCAGTACAAGGGCGGCAGTCCTGCGGCGGTATCGCTGATGTCGGGGGAGACCCAGGTGATGTTTGCCACCGCGCCGACGGTGCTCGGCTTCATCAAGTCAGGCCGCATGCGGGCCCTGGCGCTGACCACCGCGGCCGAGTCCCCCTCGATACCGGGCATTCCCGGGGCGCGGGCGGCTGGTCTGGCGGGTTATGACGAGGACTACAACTTCGGCCTGTATGCGCCGGCCAATGTGCCGGCCGACATCCTGCGCCGGTTGCACGAGGCGGCCTTCAAGGGCCTTTCCCGTCCCGAGGTGCGCGAGAAGATTGCCAGCCAGGGCATGGACGCGGCGCCTTCCCGCTCCCCGGAAGCCTTCAAGGCGGCGCTGGCGGCCGAGAGCCGCGATGTCGAAAAACGCATCGCCGAGACCGGCGCGAAGCTGGAGTAGGGCCGGCGGGTGTTGTTCCTGGGGTTCGATGCCGCAGCAGCGCCTGCTCAGTCGACCTGGGCGCCCGAGCGCCGCACCAGTTCGGCCCACTTGAGGATCTCGCGCTGGTTGAAGCCGCCCAGATCCTCGCTGCTGACCTGACCCCGCTCGACCCCCTGCGCCGCCAGCTTGTCCGCCACCTCGGCACTGGCCAGGGCTGACGCAAAACTGCTGCGCAGGCGCGCCAGCACCGCAGGCGGGGTGCCTGCCGGCGCATACAGCATGAACCAGGCGACCAGGTCGAAGCCCTTGCCGATCTGTTCCTCGAGGGTCGGGACATCGGGGGCCGCCGGGCTGCGCAGGGCACCGGAGACGCCCAGGGCGCGCAGCTTGCCCGCCTTGATCAGCGGCATGACAGCGGCCGGGTGGTAGAACATGAACTGCACCTGGCCCGACATCACGTCGCTCAGGGCCTGGCCGCCCTCCTTGTAGGGCACATGGGTCATCTCGACGCCCAGTCGCGCCTTGAGCAACTCGCCTGCCAGGTGGCCGGAGGTGCCGTTTCCGGCCGACGCAAAGCTCAGGCCGGCAGGTCGGCCGGCCAGGGCCAGCAGGTCCTTCAGGGAGCGCACCGGCGAGGCGGCACTGACCACCAGCAAGGTCGGGGTCTGCCCCGGAAAGCCGACCGGGACGAAGTCGCGCACGGGGTCATACGAGAGGCGCCGGAACAAGGTCTTGTTGATCGCATGGGTGCCCACCGTGCCCATCACCAGGGTGTAGCCGTCGGCCGGGGCACGCGCCACATTCTCGGTCCCGATGGTGCCGCCGCCGCCGGACTTGTTCTCGACCACCACCGGCTGGCCGAGGGATTTGCTCATGGCTTCGCCGACCAGCCGGGTCACCGCATCGGTACTGGTGCCTGCGCCGAAGGGCACGATGATGCGTATCGGGCGATTGGGAAAATCGGTGGCCTGCGCGCGCGCCTGCCCAAGGAAAAGCGACGCGGCCAGGGCGCCGCTGCTGCGCAGCCAGTGGCGGCGGTCAACGTGCGGTGGCAGTGGGGATCGGGGCATGGCGAACAACCTGTGAAGGGCGCGGCCGTCTGGATGCGGCCGGCATCCTGTGATTATCAACCACCCCGCACCGGTCCTACTCCGCGCTGGCCCCGGAGCGCATCACGACCCCTGCCCACTTCTCGTTCTCGGCGCGGATGATGCGCGCATACAGTGCGGCATCGCCGGGCGTGGCGATGGCGCCTTCCGTATCCAGCCGTTCCTGGAAGGGCGCCGCCGCGACGACCTTGAGGATGTCCCGGGACAAGTCCCGGACCATTGCCTGCGGCGTGCCAGCGGGCGCCAGCACCCCGTAGGTGACGCTGCTCTCGAAGGCGGACAGCGCTGCGATGCCGGCTTCCATCACGGTGGGAACCTGCGGCAGGCTGGGCAGGCGGCGCGCCGAGGTGACCGCGATGGCGCGCAGCTTGCCGGCCCGGATCAGGGCCAGGGCCGGAGGCAGCACGCTGAAGCTCATCTGCACCTGTCCACCAGCCACATCGCCCAGTGCCGGGGCCGTACCCTTGTAGGGGATGTGCTGCAGGGTCAGTCCGGTGGCCATCCTGAACATTTCGCCGGTCAGGTGACCGCCCGTGCCGGTACCCGAGGATGCGAAATTCCAGCCGCCGGACGAGGCCCGCGCCGCGCTGATCAGGCCGTTCAGGTCGGTGAAGGGCACCGACTCGGGCACCACCAGCACCAGGGCCGACTGGGCCAGCATGGCCACCGGTTGCAGGCCGCTGCGGGCATCGAATTTCAGGCCCTTGTACAGCACCGGATTGATCGATACCGTGCCACTGTGCCCGAGCAGGAGGGTGTGGCCATCGGGGGCGCTGCGGATCACCTCGCCGGTGCCGACATTGCCGCCTGCGCCCGGCTTGTTGTCCACCACGACCGCCTGGTTTCGCAACAGGCTCAGGCCCTTGGCCAGCTGGCGCGCAAACACGTCATTGCCACCGCCCGGCACGAAAGGCACCACGATGCGGATGGGGCGATCGGCCTGGGCCCGGGCGGCCCCCGCCCGGCTCCCCGGTCCGGCCAGCAGCACCGCCGCGCGCAGGAGCCTGCGGCGCGAGGCTGAGCCCGTCATCACCTCGCCTTCGGGGGGACGGCGCGATCGAGCCAGTCCCACAGGTATTGCGCCAGGGCCAGGCTGTTGTCGTCCTGCATCAGCATGTGCGAGTTGCCGCTGATGCCGATCTCGGGCAGCACCACCAGATCAGCCCGGCCGCCGGCCTGCCTGACGGCCGCAGCAAATTCACGACAGGCCTTCAGGCGTGGCGCCCAGCGTGGGGAGGTGTCGACATAGTCGCCCCACAGCACCATGATCGGCAGGCCCAGATAGGGCTTCAGGTCGCCCTTGGCCTCGGGGCAGGCGCCGGGTTCGATCGAGATGATCGCCGCGATCCCCTTGCGCGACAGCGCCGCCGCCTGGAAGGGATAGATGCCCGATTGCGAGTGGCTCATCAATACCGTCCCATCGAGTCTTTGCGACAGCTCGGACAGCCTCTCGACGGTGGGATTGGGCGTGGGCAGGGTGCCGATCCAGTCGGGCACCATCTGCTTCCAGAACTCCTCGATCGCCGTCAGCGGAAAACGCATGCCCGGGTGGACCTTGGGATGTTCGGTGCCAAAGCGGAAGATGGCCCAGGCCGCTTCCTGCCCGGCCATGAACACCGGCGGCGTGCTGGCGGCCGCTGCCTGGCCCGCCTTGACGGCGGTCACCGCCGTGGTGTTGGCTGCCGAGCGGCCGCGTGAGACCTGGTCCACGACATAGACCGGATGGCCCCGGCGCACGAAGAACTCGTCCCAGCCCATGCGGCCATCGGGTGTGGTTTCCCAGGTCTTGCCGGTCAGGCAGCAGCCGTGGATCATCGTGATCGGGACACGGCGGGCATCGACCGGTACCTGGTAGCGCACATACATCTGCTCGATGGCCACGCGGCCCTCGGCGGCGTAGGCGGGCAGGGTCGACAGGGTGCCCGAGGCGATGGTGCGGCCGCCCACGAAGAAGCTGCCCTGACGCCCGATCACCAGGGGCCCCTGCAGGCTTGAAACCTCCGTCGAAGGGGTCAGGGCGGTGCAGGCCTGAAGGCCCGGCAGCAGGCTCAGGAGCAGGCCCAGCATCAGGGCCGTGCCCGAGCCGCGCCATCGGGGCAGGCGTGGCGCAGGCGCGCTTTTCAGGGGGGTGGACATTGGGGGCTCCGCAGGTGCTGTGGGTGCGCTGGGAGCATACTCCGGCATTGGCTGCCCGGGCGCCGCTTCGCCTGGTGCGTGAACCCTTTGCAAGACCTTCCATGAAACTGGCCAACATCCCCTTTCACACCACCGACTGGTCGCAACTGCCGGCCACCGAGCATCGCGGCGAGACCGGCATGGCCTGGTGGCGCACGCTGCATTTTGGCGACATCCGGGTACGCATGGTCGAGTACAGCCCCGGCTACCTGGCGGACCACTGGTGCCAGAAGGGGCACATCCTGATGTGCCTGCACGGACAGCTGGATACCGAACTGGCCGACGGCCGCCGCTTCGTGCTTACCCCGGGCATGAGTTACCAGGTGGCCGATCAGGCCGAGGCGCATCGCTCGAGCACGGTGCAGGGTGCGCGGCTGTTCATCGTCGACTGAGTTCGGAACGGCGGCGATCACCCGGGACGCAAAGGCGGGATCATCTGACTTGCAAGCCGGCGCAGACCTCTCGCTGCGCGGCAACGAACCGGAGCCTTCCCATGCATGACCTGATCATCCGCAATGGCCAATTGGCCGATGGCAGCGGTGCACCGCTGCGCCAGGCCGATGTGGCGATCCGTGATGGCCGCATCGTCGAGGTGGGCCAGGTGAGCGGCACGGCCCGTGAGCAGATCGATGCCCGTGGTTGCATCGTGACGCCCGGTTTCGTCGATGTGCATACCCATTACGATGGCCAGGCGACCTGGGATGCCCACCTTCAGCCATCCAGCTGGCATGGGGTCACGACGGCGGTGATGGGCAATTGCGGCGTCGGCTTTGCGCCGGTGCGGCCGCAGGACCGCGACCGGCTGGTCGAGTTGATGGAAGGCGTGGAGGACATTCCCGGCGCGGCCCTGCACGAAGGCCTGTCCTGGCAATGGGAAAGCTTTGGTGATTACCTGGACGCCCTCGAGCATCGTCCGCGCGACATCGACCTGGCGGCGCAGCTGCCGCACGGTGCCCTGCGGGTCTATGTGATGGGCGAGCGCGGTGCGCGCCTGGAGCCGGCCAACGCAGACGATTGTGCGCAGATGCGCCGCCTGGCTGCCGAGGCGGCCCGTGCCGGGGCGATCGGGTTTTCCTCGAGCCGCTCGATGAACCACCGCTCGATCAAGGGGGAGCCCACCCCCTCGCTGCGTGCCACCGAGGATGAACTGTTGGCCATAGCGATGGGGCTGGCCGATGCCGGCCGTGGCGTGCTCCAGTTCATCAGCGACTTTTCGCGGGCCACGATGCACGAGGAATTCGCGATGCTCACCCGCATCGCGCGGGCCAGCGGACGGCCCCTGTCGTTCTCGCTGGCCGAGGCCCATCGCGCTCCCCAGCAATGGCGCGAGCTGCTGGCCCTGACCGACAAGGCCAATGCCGAAGGCCTGGCGATCACCGCGCAGATTGCGCCACGTCCGATCGGCGTGCTGCTTGGCCTTCAGGGCAGCCGCAATCCCTTCACCTTCTGCCCCTCCTACAAGGCGATCGCGCAGCGCAGTCTGGCCGAGCGGGTGGCCGCCATGCGCGAACCGGCCTTGCGGGCCGCCCTGCTCGCCGAATTGCAGGACGCCACCCACAAGCCGACCGATCCGCTGGTGCCGCGTCTGGTCGCCTTCGACCGCATCTATGCCTTTGGCGATCCGCCCGATTACGAACCGCCGGCCGAAAAGGCCGTCACTGCCATCGCCCTGCAACGGGGCGTGTCGCCAGCCGAGGCGGCCTACGACATGCTGCTCGAGAACGAAGGCCGGGCCTTCCTGTTCGCGCCCTTTGCCAATTTTGCCTTCGGCCATCTCGATGCCTGCCAGGAAATGATCGCCCACCCTCATACCGTGATCGGTCTGGGCGACGGCGGGGCCCATGTCTCGATCATCAGTGATGGCAGCTTCCCCACCTACCTTCTGAGCCACTGGGGCCGTGACCGCTCGCACGGCCGCTTCGATGTGGCCTGGCTGGTCAAGCGCCAGACCCTCGATACCGCCCGCATGATCGGGCTGCATGACCGTGGCCTGGTGGCCCCGGGCTACAAGGCCGACCTGAACGTGATCGACATGGCCCGCCTGAAGGTGCTGGCACCGGTCATGGCCGATGACCTGCCAGCCGGCGGGCGTCGATTGCTGCAGCGGGCCGAAGGCTATGTCGCCACCATTGTCTCCGGCGTGGTCGTGTACCGGGAAGGGCAGTCCACCGGCGCCTTGCCCGGTCGCCTGCTGCGCGGGGCCGGGGTCGCTGCGGTGGCCTGAACGACAGGGGTATCGGTCAGCTTCGGGTCAGGTCGCCGTGGTACGGTGTGCCATTGCCCTTCCCGGAACATGCCATGCAAGCCCGTGTCAACCATCGCTCGCGACAACTCCAGCGCCAGGTGTCTGAAATGGCCTGGGCGGTGCCGCAGGTGATCCAGCAGCGGGTCGGGCGCATGATCGCCGCCGGGCCGATGCCCAGTGCCGTCGACCAGCGCGAGTTCTATCGCATGGGCGCCGAAAAGGTCGCCGCCTTTCAGGAGTCCTGGATGGCCGCAGGGGTGGGCGTCATCACGGCACAGCAGGAATTTGCCCTGGCCTGGATGCAGGCCATGATGACCCTGCCCTGCCAGCCCCAGTCCATCAACCAGCTGTTCAGTGCCGGCCATGCGGCGGCGCTGGGGGTGGTGGGTGCCAGTCTGGCACCGGTCCATGGCCGAGCCATGGGCAATGCCCGCCGTTTGCGGGCCGGCACCTGAAGCTGGCGAGGCCTCGATGTTTGCCCGCGGCCTGCAGCCTCCTTACTACGCGGTCATCTTCAGCTCGCAGCGCCAGGGCGAGGATGCAGGCTATGCCCGCATGGCCGAGCGCATGGTCGAGACGGCGCGCGGGCAGCCCGGCTTCCTGGGCATCGAGAGCGCCCGCGATGCCCAGGGCTTCGGCATCACGGTGTCGTATTGGTCGGATGCCCAGGCCGTCAAGGCCTGGAAGCAGCACAGCGACCATCTCGGCGCCCAGACCCTGGGCCGCCAGCGCTGGTATGCCCATTACGAATTGCGCGTGGCGCGGGTCGAGCGCGCCTACGACGGTCCCTGAGGCCGGCTCCGCGCCACCTTGTGCAGCAGTTCGATCAGCAGGGCCCGCTCGGCGGCGCTCAGCACGGCCATGGCGTCCCGTTCGCCTTTCAGCAGGCGCCTGGTCGCGCTCGATGCCATCCTGGATCCCGCCGCCGTCAGCTTGAGCAGCACGGCACGCTTGTCGCTCGGGCTGGGACGTCGCTGCAGCAGCTTGCGCGCCTCGAGCCGGTCGACCCACATGGTGATGTTGGGTTTGGTGACGGCCAGGGCCTTGGCCAGGCGCGCCGAAGACACCTCCGGATTCTCAGCGATCAGGGTCAGCAAGGTGTATTCGACCGGACGCAGCCCGTCGGGCCCGAAGACCTCGCGGTTGTAGACCGCGGTGGTCGCGATGGCCGCCTGGGCCAGCTGATAGCCGATGAGGTCGTGCAGCCGCGCCTCGGTCAGTTGCCCGGCCGGGGTCTTGTCTGCGGCGCTGCGCCGGGTCGCCATGGACGGCGGTGCTCGGAAAGTGGTGCGGGAAGCGGCCGGGCCAAGGGCTTGCGCCGTGGCCTCGTCCTCCTCAGGCCGCCTTGGCGGTCTTGCCCAGACCGAGCAGGCGCACCGCGTTGTCCTTCAGGATGCCGGGCTTGACCCGGTCCTTGAAACCGGCCTCGTTGAAGTCTTCCATCCAGCGCTCGGGGGTGATCAGCGGGAAATCGCTGCCGAACAGGATCCGGTCACTGAGCAGGGTGTTGGCGTACTGCACCAGTTGCGCCGGAAAATACTTCGGGCTCCAGCCGGACAGGTCGATCCAGACATTGGGCTTGTGCAGGGCCAGGGACAGGGCTTCGTCCTGCCAGGGCCAGCTCGGGTGCGCGATCACGATCTGCATGTCGGGGAAATCGATGGCGACATCCTCGAGCAGCATCGGGTTGGAGTTCTGCAGGCGCAGGCCGCCACCGCAGCGCATGCCCGAGCCGATGCCCGAATGGCCACTGTGGAAGATGGCGGGCAGCTTGTACTCGGCGATCACCTCGTAGATCGGCCAGGCCATCCGGTCATAGGGCAGGAAGCCCTGCACCGTGGGGTGGAACTTGAAGCCCTTGACGTTGTTTTCCTCGATCAGGCGGCGCGCCTCGCGGGCACCCATCTTGCCCTTGTGCGGATCGATCGAGCCAAAGGCGATCATCATGTCGCTGTTCTTGGCGGCGGCCTCGGCGATCTCCTCGTTGGGGATGCGGCGCCGGCCCAGTTGCGACTCGGAGTCGACGGTGAACATCACCAGGCCGATCTTCTTCTCGCGGTAGTAGGCAACGGTCTCCTCGATGGTCGGGCGACGGTTGGAGCGGAAGTACTTGTCGGCGGCGCGATCGTATTCCTCGCCATACTTGTCAAACGGATTCCAGCACGAGACTTCGGCGTGGGTGTGGATGTCGATGGCGATCAGGTTGTCGATGTCCATGGGGGCTCCTGCGGCGGGGTCGGGGGATGGCAGGTTCCGCGGACCGGATCTTGCCGTGAGAAGATTATATAGTTAAGATGCTGAACCATTTTGCCGGTCCGGCGAAAGCGGAACCGACCGGTCCTGCCGGACTTCTCGCGCGCCGCCGCCGCCCCTTCCCGCGATCCCCCGAATATCCGGAGTACACCCCCCGTGAGTGACGCTGCCTCTCCTTCCTTCATCCCGGTCACCGGCCTGCTGGCCACGCTGGACCAGTTGCGCATCGAGCAGTCGGGCGGCATCCTGCACCTGCGCCTGAACCGTGCGGCCAAGCGCAATGCCATCAGCGACCTGCTGGTCAAGCAGCTGCACACCGCCTTCCTGAACCTGCCCGAGACGGCGCGGGTGGTGGTGCTGTCCGGTGAGGGCGATCATTTCTGCGCCGGTCTCGACCTGGGCGAAGTGGGCAAGAGCGATGCCGAGCACGGCATGTGGCACTCGCGCATGTGGCATGCGGCCTTCGATGCCGTGCAGTTTGGCCGTGTGCCGGTGATCGCGGTGCTGCACGGGGCTGTGGTCGGCGGCGGACTCGAGCTGGCCGCCTCGGCCCATATCCGCATCGTCGAGCCCAGCACCTATTTCGGTCTGCCCGAGGGTACGCGCGGCCTGTTCCTGGGCGGTGGCGGTTCGGTGCGCGTGCCGCGCCTGATCGGTGTCGCGCGGGTCACCGACATGATGCTGACCGGCCGCGTCTATGAGGCCGATGAGGCCCATGCCATCGGGCTGGCCCAGTACAAGGTGGGTGCCGGCGAAGGCCTGGCCAAGGCGATGGCGCTGGCTGGCCGGATTTCCGGCAATGCGCCGATGTCCAATTTTGCCATCCTGCATGCCCTGCCGCGCATCGCCGACCAGTCGATGGAGGAGGGCCTGCTCACCGAATCGCTGATGGCGGCGATCTCGCAGAGCACCGACGAAGCCCGAGGCCGCCTGCAGGCCTTCCTGGCTGGCCGTGCCGCCAAGGTGGTGCGGCAATGAGCGCAAGCCCGACCCCCTCCGGCGCCCCCCGCTACCGTGACCTGGCCCTGGGCGGGGTGCTCGACGTGCAGGTCGAGACCCGTGCCGACGGCAGCATGCTGCTGCGCTCGACAGAGCCGCTCGAGCCCTTCCCGGCCACGATGAACGAGCGCTTCGCGCACTGGATCGCCCGTCAGCCGGAGGCCGTGCTGGCGGCCCAGCGCGATGCCCATGACGTCTGGCAACCCCTCAGTTATGGCCAGATGCACCAGCGCATGCAGGCCATCGGCCAGGCCCTGGTCGAGCGCGGCCTGTCGGCTGATCGTCCGATCGTCATCCTCTCGGACAACGACCTGGACCACCTGAGCCTGGGCCTGGCCGCCACCTGGGTGGGTGTGCCCTATGCCTCGGTGTCGCCGGCCTACTCGATCATCTCCAGTGATTTCGCCAAGCTCAAGCACATCCTGGCCACGTTGACGCCGGGCCTGGTGTTTGCCGCCGGTCCGGCCTATGCCAAGGCGATCGAGGCCAGCGTCGGCAGCGATGTCGAGGTGGTGCTGGCGCAGGGCAGCCTGCCACACCGTGCCTGCACCCCGTTTGCCAGCCTGCTGGGCACGATGCCCGGCGAGGCGATGCAGCGGGCCCATGCCGCGGTCACCGCCGACACCATCACCAAGTTCATGTTCACCTCGGGTTCCACCAAGGTGCCCAAGGGCGTGCCGATCACGCATCGCATGTGGTGTGCCAACCAGCAGATGATCCTGCAGGTGATGGGCTTCATGCGCAATGAGCCGCCGGTGCTGGTTGACTGGCTGCCCTGGAACCATGTCTTTGGCGGCAACCACAATATCGGCATCGTGCTCTACAACGGCGGCACGCTGTACATCGATGATGGCAAGCCCACCGCTGCCGGCATTGCGGGCACCCTTCGCAACCTGCGCGAGATCTCGCCGACGGTGTACTTCAATGTGCCCAAGGGCTTCGAGGAAATCGTCGCGGCGATGGAGCATGACCGGCCCCTGGCCGAGCGCTTCTTCAAGCGTGTCAAGGCCATGATGTTTGCCGGTGCCGGTCTGGCCCAGCCGGTATGGGACCACCTCAATGCCCTGGCCGAGCGCACCGTGGGCGAGCGCATCCAGATGCTTACCGGCCTGGGAATGACCGAGACCGCACCGGCCGATACCTTTGCGGTTGGCCCCGATGTGCGCTCGGGCCATATCGGCCTGCCCAATCCCGGTGTGACCGGCAAGCTGGTGCCCGTCGACGGCAAGCTCGAGGCCCGCTTCAAGGGGCCCAACGTGATGCCCGGTTACTGGCGCGCACCCGAGCAGACCCGTGAGGCCTTCGACGAGGAAGGCTTCTATCGCACCGGCGATGCGGTCAGGTTCATCGACCCTCAGGTGCCTGCCAAGGGCATGCTCTTTGACGGCCGCATCGCCGAGGACTTCAAGCTCTCGAGTGGCACCTTCGTCAGTGTCGGTCCTTTGCGGGCCAAGGTCATCGGCCTGGGCGCGCCGCTGATCCAGGATGCAGTGGTCACCGGACTGAACCGCGACGACATCGGTCTGTTGCTGCTTCCGCGCATCGACGAGTGCCGCAAGCTCACCGGTCAGCCGCCCGAGACCGGCATCGCCCAGGTCCTGCAGCACCCGGCCCTGCGGGCACGCCTGCAAGCCCTGGTCGACCAGTTGTGGCAAACCGGTACCGGCAGCTCGACCCGGGTGGCGCGTGCCGCGGTCCTCGAGCAACCTCCCTCGATCGACAAGGGTGAGGTCACCGACAAGGGCTCGATCAACCAGCGCGCGGTGCTGCAGCACCGTGCCGATCTGGTCGAGGCGCTGTACGCGGCGCAGATGCCCGGCCGCTATCTGCCGGCACGCTGAGGCGCGGGGCGCGGGTCCATGCGGGTGCGCAGCTTTGCACCGGTGGCCGCCCCCGACGCGCGCCTGCTGATCCTGGGCAGCATGCCCGGGGTGGCCTCACTGAGTGCCGGCCGCTACTACGCCCATCCGCGCAATGCCTTCTGGCCGATCCTGGGGCAGGTGCTCGGCCTTGCGCCGGAGGCGTCCTATGAGCAGCGCCTGCAAGCCCTGCGGGCGGCCGGCATCGCCCTGTGGGATGTGCTGCAAAGCTGCGAGCGTCCGGGCAGCCTGGATGGCGCGATCGCGCGCGACAGCATCGAGCCGCAGGACATATCAGGCTTTCTCGGGGCGCATCCGCGGGTGCGCAGCATCCTGTTCAACGGGGCAGCCGCCGAGCAGCTCTTCCGGCGCCATGTGCTGCCCGGACTGATCGCGGCCCAGGACTTGCGCCTGGTGCGGCTGCCTTCGACCAGCCCCGCCCATGCCGGCATGGGCGGTCACGAAAAACTGGAGCGCTGGCGCCAGGCACTGCTGGTGGCGATGGAGGAAGGCGCCGGCTGAGCACCGGTGCCGGACGAGGGCCCTGCGGCGATCGCCCCGCCGACAGCGGGCAGGCAGGACGCGCAGGCGCCCCGCGTGCTGCCAATCAGGCCATCAGGCCATCAGGCGGGCCTTGGCGGCCTTGTACTGGGCAATCAGTTGGGCGACATACTCGCCCGCCGGCTGCACCTTGTCGATCGCACCAATGCCCTGACCGCAGCCCCAGATGTCCTTCCAGGCCTTCTTGGCGGCATTTTCGCCGGTGGCAAAGTTCATCTTGCTGGGGTCACTGACCGGCAGGTTGTCCGGGTCGAGACCGGCAGCGGCGATCGAAGGCTTCAGGTAGTTGCCGTGCACGCCGGTGAACAGGTTGCTGTAGACGATGTCCTCGGCGGAGTGGTCGACCAGGCACTGCTTGTGCGGGTCGGTGGCATTGGCTTCCTTGGTGGCGATGAAGGCCGAGCCGATATAGCCGAAGTCGGCGCCCATGGCCTGGGCCGCCAGCACGGCATCGCCGGTGGCAATCGAGCCTGACAGGGCGATCGGACCCTTGAACCAGGCCCGCGTCTCCTGCACCAGGGCGAAGGGCGACTGGGTGCCGGCATGGCCACCCGCGCCCGAGGCCACCAGGATCAGGCCATCGGCCCCCTTCTCGATCGCCTTGTGGGCGAATTTCTGGTTGATCACGTCATGGAAGACCAGGCCGCCGTAGCTGTGCACGGCATCGAAAACCTCTTTCTGGGCGCCCAGAGAGGTGATGACCACTGGCACCTGGTGACGGGTGCACACTTCCAGGTCGTGCTGCAGCCGATTGTTCGACTTGTGCACGATCTGGTTCACCGCGAAGGGGGCCGAGGGGGTGTCCGGATGGGCCTTGTCCCATTCTGCCAGCTCGGTCTTGATGCGGATGATCCACTGCTCGAGCATCTCGGCCGGCCGGGCGTTCAGGGCCGGGAAGGAACCGACGATGCCGGCCTTGCACTGGGCAATGACCAGGTCCGGGTTGGAAATGATGAACAGCGGCGAGCCGATGACCGGGATGGCCAGGCGTTTCTTGAGTTCTTGGGGGGTCATGGTAATGGGCGAATAGGGGGAAGGGGCTACGCTATCACAGGGCATCGCCCTGATCTCGATCGGGTCATTCGGCCTGGAACGTCGGTAATTGCCGACAGTGGCGTGTCCGGTGGGTGAAGATTGATGCCACCACCCCCGCCGGGTTGCCCGGGCCTGCAACAATGTGCCACGATATCCCCTGTTCGGTGGGTGACAAAGCCCTCCGACTGTGTGAGTCTTGCGTTGTGTAAAAACTGGTTCAGGGAGGCGGGCGATGCCAAAAGTGCTCGTGGTGGATGATCACCCCATGATTGTCCATGCGGTCGAGGCCTTGGTACATGAGGTGGCCCCCAGGGTGGCGGTGATGCAATCCAAGACCCTGGCGCAGACGCTCGCCCTGTGTCGGGACAGCCAGGACATCGCCCTGATCCTGCTCGACCTGAATCTGCCGGACAGCCGGCATACCGAGGGGCTGACCGTCCTTCACGAAGAATTTCCCCGCATCCCGATCGTGGTGTTCACCGGCCAGGAGCACTCATCGGTACGCACAGCCTGCCTGCGCGCCGGGGCCTCGGCCTATGTGATGAAGAGCGGCGATCGCGGGGCCCTGTCCGACGCGCTCGAGCGCTTCCTGGGCGAGTTCACCGCCTCGGGCGAGCCGCAAGGAGCGCGCCGCGAAACCCTGCTGTCCAGCCGCCAGCTCGACGTGCTGCGCCTGTTGGTGACCGGCAGTACGACCCGCGAGATCGCGCAGGCCCTCAACATCGGCGAAGCCACGGTCAAGACCCATATCAAGACCATCTACAGCCGCGCCGACTGCCGCAACCGGGTGGAGCTGTCGCACTGGTATTCGCAGACGATGCTGCATCTGGCCTGACGCGTTCCTTTCTTCCGTGACGCCGCCTCGCTCGGGCCTGCTGCGCAGGACGTTGCTCCCGGGCTCGCTGCCCATGAGCCGCGAGCTGCTGTTCGGCCTGGTCACCTCGATCCGTTACTCGCTGCTGGTGGCCTGGCTGGTGCTGGTCGCGCTCGCGGTGATCGTGCACGGCACTGCCCGCGAAATCTGGATCTACCCGCTGGGCTGCGGCTTTCTGGCCCTGGGCTACTGGAACCTCTGGAGCATCGAGCGGCTGGTGTCGGGCCCGGCAGGCCTGGATGAACTGTGGGCGGGCTTCCTGCGCAACCTGCGCGTCCAGGCGACCTGCGCCGTCCTGCTGGCGGCCATCGTCTGGTTCGTCGGCCCGGGGCTGAGCGCTTATGGCGAGTTGATGCTCACGCTGTTGCTGGCCGGTTATTGCCTGCTGTTCGCCTTCATCCACAGCACCTTTCCCTGGTCGGTCATGGTGACCGCCCTGCTCACAGGTGTGTCGCTGACCGCCTACTGGGCACACACCCGCCACGATTTCAAGTGGCCGGTGGCGATGCTGACCCTGGTCTTTTTTGCGCTGATGATGCGCGCCGTGTTCAATTTCGGCTCGGTGATGCGGCGCTCCCTGCGCCTGCAGATCGAGCGCGACGAGGCCCGCCAGCGTGCCGAGAATGCCGCCCGTGGTCTGGAAGATGCCCTGGCCCAGTTGCGTCGTGCAGATACCGAGAAGCTGCGCCTGTTTGCTGCCGCCAACCACGACCTGCGCCAGCCGATTTCGGCCATCTCGCTGTTTGTCGGTGTGCTCGAGCGCAAGCTGCGCCGCAAGCTCGGCGACGATGAGGAGATCGACGACCTGCTCGACAAGCTCGATCGCAACATCCAGGCGCTGGATGTGATCGTCAATTCGCTGTCCGAGCTGACCTCGCTCGAGCGCGGCGGCCTGAAGGTTCAGCCGCGCTCCTTCGAGCTCGACGCGGTGGTCCGCGATGTGGTCCGGGAATTTTCCGCCCAGAGCGACCGCTCCCGCACACCGATCGAGGTACGCCTGCCGGCGCTGGCGATGTTCAGCGATCCGGCCATGCTGACCCGCATCATCCGCAACGTGCTCGACAACGCCCTCAAGTATGCGGCCGGGCGCCAGGTGGAGGTGTCCCTGTCAGGCGATCTGCCGCGCTGGCTGGCCAGCCGGGAAGGGCCGATGCAGATGTCGATCCGGGACCACGGACCGGGAATTCCCGAGGCCATGCGTGCCCATGTCTTTGACGAGTACATCCAGGTGAACAATCCGGCGCGCGACCGCAAGAAGGGCTATGGCCTGGGCCTGTCGATCGCCCGCCGCATGGCCGACGCGCTCGGCTCGAACATCGAGTTGCGCTCGCCGGAGGGCGGGGGACTCGAATTCCTGCTCGACCTGGCGCCCATGATCAGCACCCGCGCCCGTCTGCCCAGTGCAGATGCTGCGTCTGAGGCCAGCCCCCGGATACGCTACAGCACGCTTGACCAGGATCAGCCGGACCCGGCCCTGACGAGCCCGCAGTCGATTGTGCTGGTCGATGATGATGACGATGTGCGCGCTGGCCTGCAGGCCTTGTTCGAGACCTGGGGCCATCGCGTGCGCGGCTTTTCGACCATCCGCGACACCTTGAATCATCTGGCCTCCTTGCCGGGCTCTGCCAAGCCCCGGCACATCCTGGTCGACAACTGGTTGCCCGATGGCCGAGGCATCGAGCGTGTCGCGGATTTCAGGGCCCTGAGCCCTGACAGCCGTTTGACCCTGCTGACCGGCGATTCGGATCCCCGCACAGTGGCCCATGCTGCCCAGGTGGGCATGGGCGTGCTGATCAAGCCGGTCACGGCCAACACGCTGGCCCAGTTGCTCAGGTCCTGAGACGCCTGCTGCGATGCGACCTGAAGCCGATCAGGCAGGGTCCCGGGCCTGCAACCCGGGCCGACCCGATTCGATGATAAAGCGGGCCAGGCTGCGAACCGGTGCATCGCGTCGCCGCACATCCTCGATGGCCCGAAAGCGCAGCTGTGCCACTTCGGTGCCCAGCGACAGCAGGTTGTAGCCGCGCCGGTCGGCATTGCCGTACAGCACGTCGCGATTCTCGCGCATGGCCTTCTCGGCCGCCTTCTGGGTGATGCCCGCGCTGCTCGTGATGGAGGTGCCGCAGGCCTCGCTGGCAATGATGGGCGAGTCCGGTCGCAGCGGGTCCAGGCGCAGGTTGCACAACCATTCGCTGTGTACATCGCCGCCCAGAACGATCGGGTTGCGCACCCCTGGCTGGGCCAGGGCCTGCAGCAGGCGCTGCTTGGCGGGCAGGTAGCCGTCCCACCCGTCCATCCAGACGCGCTCCTGAGGATCCTGCTCCTGCGTCACGGACAGGCTGGTCACCAGCGTCTGTTGGGCAATGATGTTCCATCGCGCGCGGCTGGCGCGAAGGCTCTCGCGCAGCCAGCGCTCCTGCTCGTGGCCGAGCAGGCTGCGGGCCGGATCGTGGCGCGCCTCGCATCCGGAGGCGGCGAAGGCGCCGCCCTTGCCCGGCGGCACGCAGGCCTGCACATCACGGTACTGGCGGGTATCGAGCAGGTGGATGCGGATCTGGCTGCCCCAGTCCAGGTGGCGGTAGATGCGGGTATCGAGCATGCCTTGCGCGCCGATGCGCGC
This sequence comes from Burkholderiales bacterium, assembly GCA_029977705.1. GTDB lineage: Bacteria > Pseudomonadota > Gammaproteobacteria > Burkholderiales > Burkholderiaceae_E > JAPOKJ01. The sequence continues at coordinate 43,156 of JAPOKJ010000001.1, forward strand.
CTCGAAGTCGACCGGCATGTGTTCGAGGAAGGCCTGGTAGGCCATCAGGCGACGTGCGGCGAACTGCGGGTCCCGGTCGCGGGCAAGGATGCCGGCATAGTCGTTCTCGACCTCGTGGTCGTCCCAGATGTTCAGCCACGGCGCGACCGCATGGGCCGCCTGCAGGTCCGGGTCGCCCTTGTAGAGCGCGTAGCGGGCCCGGTACTGGCCCAGGGTTCGTACCAGAGGGCTGTCGTGGCGACGCACGCGCTGACTGGGGCCGGCGTAGGGTCCGTACTCGTAGAGGTAATCGCCCAGGAACAGCACCAGGTCAGGGTTTTGCGCCACCAGGTCCTGGTAGGCGCCGAAGTGGCCCATCTCCCAGTGCTGGCAGGACGCGAAGGCGATGTTCAGCGTCTCGATCGCCTGTTCCGGCGGCGGTGCCGTCCGGGCTCGACCGGTGACACTGGTGTAGGCGCCGCAATGGAAGCGGTAAAAGTACGGGCGGTTCGGCTGCAGCCCCTGCACCTTGACATGCACGCAGTGCGCGCGCACCGCCAGTGCTCGGGCCTGGCCGTGCTGCAGGATGCGCTGGAACGAGGGGTCGTCGGCCAGTTCCCAGCGCACCATCACATCCTGATCGGGGGGCGCCGTGGCGCTGAACTCCTCGGGCAGGATACGGGTCCACAGGATCAGCGAGCGGGCCTGCGGCTCGCCGCTGGCAATGCCCAGCCGAAAGGGCGAGGTGCGCGGTTCGTGAAGCTGGGCGGCGTGGCGATACAGGCCTGCGCCCGGGGCGGCGCAACCCTCCAGTGCGAGCAGGGCGAGCAGGGACTGGGACCAGCGGCGTCGATTCATGGACATGTTCGGCAGGACGGGCAGGGGCCGGTGCCCGGGACCGGGCAAGCGGAACCATCCTACCCCCGGGCGATGACTGCTGCGTGAAATATTCCGCTGCCGTGCCGTAGCCTGTGCCGGCGCGGTATCCTCGTGGCCAGGCCCGAGGCGTTCTGTTTCGGGCCCGCCCGGTCCGCAAGCATTGACCCCTGCCGCACGCTTCGTCCCTGATCCAACCGTCCGTCATTGAGCCCCGGTACAGCGTCCCAGAGCACCCCGACGCCGGTCGACGAAGCCTTGCTGAGTCGCTACCGCAAGGGAGACCTGCAGGCCTTCAACCAGTTGTACCAGCGTCATGAGGGCCCCCTGTACCGGTACATCCTGCGCATGGTGCAGGCCCATCAGGTGGCTGCCGACCTGTTTCAGGAGGTATGGTTGCAGCTGGTCCGGCCCGATCGTCCGCAGTCCGATCCCGAGCGCTTTGCCCCCTGGCTTTACACAGTGGCGCGACACCGCGTGCTGGACCACCTGAAGCTGCTCAAGAACCAGGTTTGGGAAATGCCCGAGGAGATCGGCGAGCCAGACGAGGCGGCGTCCGTGCGGGCGTCGAGCCCGGCGCCGCAGGCGGATCTCGCTGATCTGGTGCACCGGCGGCGCATGGCCCAGGCCATGCTCGAGGCGGTGCAGGGCTTGCCGGTGTTGCAGCGCGAGGCCTTTGTGCTGCAGGCCGAGACCGGCCTGCGCATCGAGGAGATCGCGCAGATGACCGACAGCCCGGTCGAGACGGTGCGCAGTCGATTGCGCTATGCGCGCAACAGCCTGCGCAGGCAACTGGAGGCCTGGCGATGACTCATTCCGAATTCCGGCACCGTGATGATGCCGATGGCCTCGAGCAGGTCCTGTACCGGGAGGCGGGAGGGCAGGCGATGCCGCCGCCCGCCGTATCCCGGGCCATCCGGGCCGCGGCAGCTGATGCAGTGCGCCCGTCCTGGCCGGTTCGCCTGTCGCGCTGGCTCGGTCTCGATCAGCGCCGCGGCTGGTCGCTGGCGGCAGGCAGCCTGGCGGCGCTCGTGCTGGCGGTCTCCCTGGGGGTTCAGGTTTGGCAGCAAAGCCCGGGACCCGCCTTGCCGGGTTCCGCAGGACCGTCGCAGCCACCGGCATCGGCGCCTGAACCGGTGGCCCCGGCTGCGCGCGAGACCTTGACGGTGCCTGCCCCTGCGACAGCCGTCGCTACCGGCTCGGCTCCGACCCCGGCCCCTGCCCCGCCATCAGCCGACGCTGCCAGGCGCGCCGCGCCGGCGCCATCCGTCCCGGAAGTGGTGCAGGAGCAGAGGGCACGGGCGGTGCCACCCCCACCCCCGATACGGGCGATGCCATCCCCGCCACCGGCTGCGCCCGCGCCCGCACCAGCCCCGGTATCCGCTGCGGCCCCGGCGGCCGCCCCTGCGTCGGCGCCCGCTTCGGTGGCCTCAGAACCGTCTCCGGCCGCGGCGGGGCTGCTGGCGTCGCTGCGCCCCGGTCTGTCCCGCGATCAGGTGCAGTCCTTGTTGCGTCAGGCCGGCGCCCAGCCCGAGGCGCCCCTGCGCACCCGCTCGGCCATCACCGGCCGCGAGGCGGATGCGGCACCGGGCGAGGCCTGGCGCCTGTCCGATGGGCAGCGCCTGCGCTGCCGCTTCCTGGCGGGCACCAATGGGTCCGAAGGGCAGGGCGAGCGTCTGGAGGGCTGCCGCCTCGAGCCCTGAGTGCTGCGGGCCGCGCAGGGGTGCTTCGGGCGCAGATCAGCGACCGGAAACAGGTCGCCGGCTTTCAATTGGCGGCAATGGCCCAAAATAGCGCCCATGCGCGCTCACGAATCCCGATCGCATGCCACCGCCTCCGGGCCGGTGGCTGCACCCCCCGCCGGCCTGTCCGGATCTTCGCCCGCCGCTGCGGCGGCTTCGGGCAACAAGGACTGGAAGACGCTGCGCAAGCTGTTTCCCTACCTTTGGGCCTATCGCTGGCGGGTGTCGCTGGCCCTGCTGTGCATGGTCGGTGCCAAGCTGTCCAATCTTGGCGTGCCGATCCTGCTCAAGGAACTGGTCGACAGCCTGACAGCCGGCACCGGCGGCACGGCGCGGGCGGCCCTGGTGGTGCCGATGGCGCTGGTGCTGGGCTATGGCCTGCTGCGCCTGTCGATGACGGTGTTCACCGAGCTGCGCGAGTTTGTCTTTGCCAAGGTGACGCAGAGTGCGGTGCGCCAGATCGCGCTCGAAGTGTTTTCCCACCTGCACAGCCTGTCGCTGCGCTTTCACCTGGAGCGCCAGACCGGCGGCCTGACCCGCGACATCGAGCGGGGCACGCGCGGGGTGTCCAGCCTGGTGTCGTATTCGCTGTACAGCATCCTGCCCACCCTGGTCGAGATCGGCATGGTGCTGACCTACCTGATGCTCAAGTACGAGATCTGGTTCGCGGTCATCACGATCGTGGCCCTTGTCAGCTACATCGCCTTCACCGTCGGTGTCACCGAGTGGCGCACCAACTTCCGGCGCCAGATGAACGATCTGGATTCCAAGGCCAATACCCGTGCGGTCGATTCGCTGCTCAACTACGAGACCGTCAAGTACTTCGGCAACGAGCAGTTCGAGGCGCGCCGCTACGACGAGAGCATGCAGCGCTGGATGCGTGCCGCGATCAAGAGCCAGACCTCGCTGTCGCTGCTCAATATCGGCCAGTCCACCATCATCGCGGTGGCCGTCACCCTGATGGTGTGGCGGGCCACGCTCGGTGTGGTCGAGGGCCGCATGTCGGTGGGCGATCTGGTGCTCGTCAATGCCTTCATGATCCAGCTCTATATTCCGCTCAATTTCCTGGGCGTGCTGTACCGCGAGATCAAGCAGAGCCTGACCGACATGGACAAGCTGTTCGGTCTGCTCGAGGCCAACAAGGAGATCGACGACGCACCCGGTGCGCCACCCCTGCACCTGCTCGGGCGCTCGGCCGGCGGGCCGGCCCGCGGCCCTGAGATCTGCTTCGATGCGGTCGACTTCGGCTACCAGAAGGACCGCCAGATCCTGCATGGTCTGAGCTTCGTGATCGCTCCGGGCACGACCACCGCGGTCGTCGGCTCGAGCGGCGCCGGCAAGTCGACCCTGGCGCGGCTGATGTATCGCTTCTATGAAGTGGACAGCGGCAGCATCCGGATCGATGGCCAGGACATCCGCAGCATCACCCAGGACTCCCTGCGCCGTGCCATCGGCATCGTGCCGCAGGACACCGTGCTGTTCAACGACACGCTGCGCTACAACCTGGCCTATGGCCGGCCTGGCGCGACCCAGGCGGAGATCGACGAGGCGGTGCGGGCTGCGCAACTCGATGAATTCATCCGGACCGTCCCAGCCGGCTACGACACCATGGTCGGCGAGCGCGGCCTGAAACTGTCGGGCGGTGAGAAGCAGCGCGTGGCGATCGCACGCATGCTGCTCAAGAATCCGCCGATCCTGATCCTGGACGAGGCGACCTCCGCGCTCGACACCCGCAACGAGCAGGCCATCCAGGAAGCCTTGCGCAACCTGGCGGCGCGCCGCACCACCCTGGTCATCGCACACCGTCTGTCGACCATCGTCGATGCCGACCAGATCCTGGTGATGGAGCAGGGTGTGGCCATCGAACGCGGCACCCATGCCCAGTTGCTGGCGCAGGGCGGCCGCTATGCGGCGATGTGGGAGGCGCAGGTGAACGCGGAGGGGCCAGGTCCGGAAATGATGGCAACGCCGGTCGTGAGTCCTGCGAGCGCCTAGAATGCCTCGCTGATGTCTCGCCCGCGCCCCGTGCACGGCGCACCGGCCGCGTGGCGGCATCGACATGGAGTTGAGATGAAGCTTTCCCCCGCGCGCCGCGCCTGGCGTCTGTTGCTCACCGGATCATGGATCCGTCTGTACGCCCTGCTGCTTGTGCCCCTTGCCCTGTGGCTCGTCGTTTTTCCGCCTGCGGCCCAGGCTCAGGCCTGGCCCAGCAAACCCATCCGCGTCGTCGTGCCCTTTCCAGCCGGCAGTACGACCGACAATGTCGGTCGCGTGGTGGCCGAGCAGCTGCGCAAGAGCGGCCAGACGGTCATCGTCGACAACAAGATCGGTGCCAACGGGGTGTTGGGTGCCACCGATGTGGCGCGCTCGCCCGGCGATGGCTACACCATCATGGTGACCAACTCGAGCAGCGTGGCGATCAATCCGCAGCTGTACAAGAAGCTGGGCTACGAGACGCGCGACTTCACGCCGGTGATGATGATGGTGTCGGCGCCCTTCTTTCTGGTGGTCAATCCGGCCCATGACAAGATGGCCGCTGTCAACAATGTCGCCGATCTGGTGGCGCTGGCCAAGACCAGGCCGGGGCAGCTGACTTATGGCTCGGCCGGCCCTGGCAACCTGGCCCACCTGGGCTTTGAAACCATCAACAACCGCGCCGGCATCAAGACCATCCATGTGCCCTACAAGGCGGCCACCGCAGCCCAGCTGGCGCTGCTGTCGCGTGAGATCGATGTGCTGCTTGATCCGCCGCTGACGATCCCCCATGTCAAGAGCGGCAAGTTGCGCGCGCTGGCAGTGACCAGCAGCAAGCGCTGGCCCGACCTGCCCAACGTACCCACCCTTGCCGAGGCCGGCATTCCCAATGTCGAGATCACCTTCTGGTTGGGGGTGCTGGTGCCGTCGTCGACGCCGGCGCCGATCGTGCAGGCCATTGCCCAGGCCCTGCTCGGGGTGCGCGAAGATCCCAAGTTGATGCAGCAGCTGCAGAACCAGGGCCAGGTCGACCTGCTCGAGCCGCAACCGTTCGCCGCGCGCCTGCGCGGCGAGGTGCAGGCCTGGGGCGAGGTCATCCGCCGTGAAAACATCCAGCTTGATTGAGCCCCGGGATGACCGCAAAACGCCCTGACTTGCGACTGGTCTGGCTTTTCGGATCGGGCGCTGACGCCGGCGCCCACGAGCAGATGGCCGGCTCCGATGCCGATGTCCTGATCCAGGACCTTGAGGACTCCACACCGCCCGACCTGCGCGGCAAGGCCCGCGCGCTGTCTGCCACCACCTTTCCGGCCTGGCGGGAGGCCGGCAAGCTGGTGTGCGTGCGCATCAACACGCTGGACACCCTGGGCCTGGCTGATCTGGCGGCTGTCATGCCGCATCGTCCCGATGTCATCGCCTACCCGAAGGCTGACGGGGCGGCGGCCATCCATGCCCTGCATGCCGCCCTGGCCCAGGAGGAAAAGCGCCATGGCCTGGGCGTGGGCAGCACCGAGATCCTGCCCGTTTGCGAGACCGCCCTGGGGGTGGTTTCGGTGCGCGAGATGGCGGCCGCCAGCCCGCGGGTGAAAGCGGCCTTGCTCGGCTCTGAAGACCTGACCACCGACCTGTGCGCGGAACGTAGCCAGGAAGGCACCGAGATCGATTACGCCCGGCGGCGCTTCCTGCTCGAGTGCCGGGCCGCCGCCATCGAGCCGGTTGATGCGCCCTTCACCTTCGATGGCGCCGATGTCGCAGCGGCCGAGGCCCGCTTCGCGCGCCGCCTGGGTTATCGCAGCAAGAGTGCGGTGCGCGTCTCCCATGTGGCCGCGGTGCGCGCGGCGCTGCTGCCTTCGGCCGCCGAGATCGCCCATGCCCGGGTGGTGGTGCACACCTTCGAGGAGGCCTTGGCCCGCGGCATCGATCGCGTCCAGCTGGGCGAGCATTGGCTGGAAGTGCCCACTTACCGAAATGCCCAGCGCTTGCTGGCCCGTGCTCAGGCCCTTTCGCTGTCCAGTTAGTTGCCCATTCAGCCGCGCCGAGCCCGCCTGACCCCGGTCGCTGATCGCACCGCCGCCAGTGCGGGTCTTATGCGTTTTTTGCATGACCGGCAAGAAAAACGGCATTGGCTTGTTGCACCGCGATGGGCATACCCTTCGCGCCGTGAATTCCGCCGAGCCCCTTTCCGCCGTCCGTCGCGAGCATGACCTGCTCGGCGAGCGCGATGTCCCGGCCCAGGTCTACTGGGGCATCCACACCCTGAGGGCGCTGGAGAACTTTCCGATCTCCGGGGTCAGCGTGTCGCGCTACCCGGACCTGATCAAGGCACTCGCCTGGGTCAAGAAGGCGGCGACCCAGGCCAACCTCGAGCTGGGCATTGTCCCGGCCACCAAGGCCCAGGCCATCCTGGCGGCCTGCGAGCGCCTCGTGCGCGATGCCGACAGCCCCGGGCTGCGCCCCCTGTGCGCCCAGTTCGTCGTCGATGTCATCCAGGGCGGTGCGGGGACCTCGACCCACATGAATGCCAACGAGGTGATCGCCAATCTGGCGCTTGAGAGCCTCGGCCATGCCCGCGGCGAGTACCAGCACCTGCACCCGATCGAGGACGTCAATGCCTCGCAAAGCACCAACGATGTATACCCGACCGCGCTGCGCGTCGCCTTGTGCCTGGGCATCGAGCGGCTGCTGGCGGCGATGGCACTCTTGCGAGAGGCCTTCGAGGCCAAGGCGCTCGAGTTCAGCCAGGTGCTCAAGATCGGCCGCACCCAGTTGCAGGATGCGGTGCCGATGACCCTGGGCCAGGAATTTCGCAGCTACGCCGTGATGCTGGGTGAGGACGAGTCGCGACTTCGTGAGGCGCTCGCCCTGGTGATCGAGGTCAATCTTGGTGCAACTGCCATCGGAACGGGCATCAATGCCGATCCGGACTATGCCGGCCGGGCGGTCAGCCTGCTGGCCCGCTACAGCGGCCTGCCGCTCGTCCCGGCCAGTGATTATGTCGAGGCGACCCAGGACACCGGGGCTTTCGTGCAACTGTCGGGTGTGCTCAAGCGCGTTGCCTGCAAGCTGTCCAAGGTCTGCAATGACCTGCGCCTGCTGTCCTCGGGGCCGCAGGCCGGCTTCCGGGACATCCAGCTGCCCGAGCGGGCGGCGGGCTCGAGCATCATGCCGGGCAAGGTCAATCCGGTGATTCCCGAGGTCGTCAACCAGATCGCCTTCGAGGTGATCGGCAACGACATGACGGTGACGATGGCCTCCGAGGCCGGCCAATTGCAGCTCAATGCCTTCGAGCCGATCATTGCCTGGAGCCTGTTCAAGAGCATCGACCACCTCGAGGCCGGTTGCCAGACGCTGGCGCGGCACTGCGTCAGCGGCATTCGCGCCAACCACGAACTGCTCGCTGCCCGCGTGCGGCAATCTGCGGGCCTGGCCACCGCGCTCAATCCCTATATTGGCTACGAGAATGCCACGCGCATTGCCCGGCAGGCGGTGGCCGGCGACAAGACGGTGGCCGAGCTGGTGCTGGAACAGAACTTGCTCACTCCAGCCCAACTCGACGAGGTACTGCGACCGGAACGACTGACCCGTCCGGTCCGGAAACACCGTTTCGAGCCACCGGCATGAGCCTTTCGGGCAAAGACCCTGCGTACCACGCCGGTTTCCCCGGCACCCGCAGCGGAGTTAAACTTGGGCGCTGACCCCTTTTTATGGAGACACGAATGAAACTAAAGAAGATGATCCTGGCCCTGGCCGTCGCCATGGGTGCGACCGGCCTGGCCGCCACGGCCGGCGCTCAGGAATTGACCGGTACCCTCAAGAAAATCAAGGAAACCGGTGCCATCACCATCGGTCACCGCGAATCCTCGATCCCCTTCTCCTATCTCGATGACAAGCAGCAGCCGATCGGCTACTCGATGGACATCTGCGCCAAGGTCGTCGATGCGGTCAAGGCCGAGCTCAAGATGCCCAACCTGAAGGTCAACCTTCAGCCGGTCACGTCGAGCAACCGCATCCCGCTGCTGCAAAACGGCACCATCGACATGGAATGCGGCTCGACGACCAATTCCGTGGTCCGCCAGGAGCAGGTGTCCTTCGGGCCGACCTACTTCGTGATCCAGGTCACTGCAGCGGTCAAGAAGGCCTCGGGCATCAAGTCGCTGTCCGAGCTCAACGGCAAGAACATCTCGACCACCTCGGGTACCACCTCGGTGCCCCTGCTCAAGGCCTACGAAAAGACCAAGTCGATCGACGTCAAGGAAATCTACGGCAAGGACCATGCCGAGTCCTTCCTGCTGCTGGCCGAGGACCGCGTGTCGGCCTTCGTCATGGATGACATCCTGCTGGCCGGCCAGATCGCCAACGCCAAGAACCCGGCCGACTATGTGATCCTGAGCGAGTCGCTGCGCACCGAGCCCTATGGCCCGATGCTGCGCAAGGGTGATCCCCAGTTCAAGGCCCTGATCGACAAGACCCTGACCGCGCTGTACAAGTCGCCCGAAATGGCCCGCCTGTACGCCAAGTGGTACCTCAGCCCGATCCCGCCCAAGGGTGTCAACCTGAACTTCGCGATGACCCCGGCCCTCAAGGAGTTGCTGGCCAACCCCAACGACCAGGGCGTCAAGTAAGCCAGAGCGGATGCCAAGCCGCCCGCAGGGGCGAAAAGAGCCGGAGATGCCTCCGGCTCTTTTTTTGAGGCAGCGACCCTTCCAGACAACCGCAGCACAGCCAGCAACAGGAGCGAGGGCAACATGAACCTGGGCATCTTCCTGGAGACGCCAGCCGATGGCGACATGGCCTGGTGGGCCTCGCTCGCCTCCGGCCTCAAGTGGACCCTGGCCACCGCCGCGCTGGCCTGGATCATCGCCATGGTGTTGGGCTCGATCGTCGGGACCTTGCGTACCACCAACCGTCCCTGGATCGTGCGGCTGGGCAATGCCTATGTCGAACTGTTCCGCAACATTCCATTGCTGGTGCAGTTCTTCGTCTGGTATTTCGTGCTGCCGGGCATCTCCCCGACCATCAAGGCCTGGGTGATCTCCCTTGATCCGACCATCCACCAGTTCGTCACCGCGGTGCTTTGCCTGGGCTTTTTCACCTCGGCACGGATCGCCGAACAGGTACGCTCAGGCATCCAGGCCCTGCCGCGTGGCCAGCGCGCCGCCGGCTATGCGATCGGCCTGACCGAATTCCAGACCTACCGTTTCGTGCTGCTGCCGATGGCCTACCGGATCATCATCCCGCCGCTGACCTCCGAGACGATGAACCTGATCAAGAACACTGCGGTGGCCTACTCGATCGGCCTGGTCGAACTGTTCTTCCGCACCCGCGAGATGGGTGAACTCACCTTCCGTTATTTCGAAGCCTTCTTTGCCGCCACGATGGTCTATCTGATCATCGCCATGACGGCCAACCGTGTGATGGCCTTTGTCGAGAAGAAGGTCGCGGTCCCCGGCTACATCAGCGGAGGCAAATGATGGAAGGCCTTGATTTCAACGTCATCTCGCGAACCTGGCCCTACCTGATCAAGGGTTTGGAGTACACCGTCCAGCTGACCATCATCGCCACCATCGGTGGCGTGATCTGGGGCACCTTGCTGGCCCTGGCGCGACTATCCTCGATTGGCTGGCTGTCGGCGATTGCCGCCGGCTACGTCAACCTGATGCGCTCGGTCCCGCTGCTGCTGGTGATCTTCTGGTTCTACTTCCTGGTGCCGGTGCTGATCCAGTTCATCACCGGTGCCGACCGGCCGCCGCAGATCGGTGCCGACCGCTCCGCCTACATCACCTTCATCCTGTTCGAGGGGGCGTACTTCTGCGAGATCATGCGCGCCGGCATCCAGAGCATCCCGAAGGGGCAGGTGGGGGCGGCCTATGCCATCGGCCTGAACTACTCCCAGGCGATGCGCCTGATCGTGTTGCCGCAGGCCTTCCGCAACATGCTGCCGGTGCTGCTGACCCAGACCATCGTGCTGTTCCAGGACGTGTCGCTGGTGTCCCTGCTGAACGTGACCGATTTCGTCGGCGCGTCGGTCAAGATTGCCCAGCGTGACAGCCGGGTGGTGGAGATGTACCTGTTCGTGGCGATCGTCTATTTCTGCCTGTGCTTCTCGCTGTCCTACCTGGTCAAGCAGTTGCAGAAAAAGATCGCGATCATTCGCTGACATAGCGCAAACGGAGAACAACGATGGCCATGATCGAATTCAAGGACGTGAGCAAGTGGTACGGCAGCTTCCAGGTGCTGACTGATTGCAGCACCTCGATCAACAAGGGCGAGGTGGTGGTGGTGTGCGGGCCTTCCGGCTCGGGCAAGTCCACCCTCATCAAGTGCGCCAATGCGCTCGAGCCCTTCCAGAAAGGCGAGATCTTCATCGACGGCGTGGGCGTCGGCGTCAAGGGCACGGACCTGCCCAAGCTGCGCTCGCGCATCGGCATGGTGTTCCAGCATTTCGAATTGTTTCCCCATCTCTCGATCACCGAGAACCTGACCCTGGGCCAGATCCGCGTGCTCAACCGCAGCAAGGAAGAGGCAATGGACAAGGGCATGAAACTGCTCGAGCGGGTCGGCCTGACCGCCCATGCCCACAAGTTTCCCGGCCAGTTGTCGGGCGGCCAGCAGCAGCGCGTGGCGATTGCGCGGGCGCTGGCGATGGATCCGATTGCCATGCTCTTTGACGAACCCACCTCGGCACTGGACCCCGAGATGGTCAATGAGGTGCTCGATGTGATGGTGCAACTGGCCCACGAGGGCATGACCATGATGGTGGTCACCCATGAAATGGGGTTTGCCCGCAAGGTCAGCGACCGGGTGATCTTCATGGATGCCGGCAGGATCGTCGAGGACTGCACCCAGGACGAGTTCTTCAATACCCAGCGCGGTCCGCGGGCCCAGGAATTCCTGTCCAAGATCCTGTCCTCGCACTGAGCGCCAGACGCTTCGGTTGCCCGCTGACGGGTGCCTGGCGGCTTTCCAGCCCGCCCGAGCGCGGCGGCGCTACAATAGCGTCTTTGGTTTTTCCGGGCTGCCGCCCGACCCTCCCCGAGTCCGACGCATGGTCACCCCCGAAATGGTTCGCGATTACATCGCCAAAGGCCTGGCCTGTGAACAGGTGCTGGTCGAGGGCGACGGTCGTCATTTCGACGCCGTGATCGTATCAGCCGCCTTCGAGGGCAAGCGTCTGGTGGCCCGGCACCAGCTGGTGTACCAGGCGCTGGGCGACCGCATGCGCGAGGAAGTGCATGCCCTGTCGATGAAGACGCTGACGCCGGCCGAATACGCCGCCCAGCCGGTCGCGCCGGTCCCGCAGCAGCATCACCATTGATGCGGCGCTGAGTCCTGCGCCGCGCCCCGGGGCATGCCGTCTCAGCCGGTCAGCCCCAACGACGGACCGGTACCGGTCGCCGTGCCTGCCCGTGCAGGGCCTGCATCGCATGCCGCCCGCCGGCCCTGGCCCCGATGCCCGGGATACCCCACACTCCTGAATCCGACCTCTTACTCGCTTCACCGCAAACATGGACAAGCTCAAGATCGAAGGCGGCGCCCGCCTGAACGGCGAAGTGACCATCTCCGGCGCCAAGAATGCAGCCCTGCCGATCCTGTGCGCTGGCCTGCTCACGCCCGAACCCTTCGTGATCAGCAACGTGCCCGAGCTGCAGGACGTCTCGACCACGCTCAAGCTGCTGCGCGGCATGGGCGCCAGTGCCGAGCGCGAGGGCCACACGGTGGCGATCGACGCTTCGGGCGTCAACAACACTGAGGCGCCTTACGAGCTGGTCAAGACCATGCGCGCCTCGGTGCTGGTGCTCGGTCCCCTGGTGGCGCGCTTTGGCGAGGCCCGGGTGTCCCTGCCCGGTGGTTGTGCCATCGGATCGCGGCCAGTGGACCAGCACATCAAGGGCCTGCAATTGATGGGGGCCGAGATCAGCATCGAGCATGGCTACATCCATGCCCGGGCGCGGCGCCTGAAAGGCGCCCGGATCGTCACCGACATGGTGACCGTCACCGGCACCGAGAACCTGATGATGGCGGCGGTGCTGGCCGATGGCGAGACCCTGATCGAGAACGCGGCGCGCGAGCCCGAGGTGACCGACCTGGCCCATGTCCTGATCGGGATGGGGGCGCGCATCGAGGGGGTGGGCACCGATCGCCTGCACATCCAGGGCGTGGAGCGCCTGCATGGCACCCGCCACCGGGTGATGGCCGACCGCATCGAGGCCGGCACCTTCCTGTGCGCCGTGCTGGCTGCGGGCGGCGATGTCACGCTGCGCTCGGTCGAGCCTTCCACGATGGATGCGACGCTCGAGAAGCTGCGCGAGGCCGGTGCCCGACTTGACTGCGGCGAGGACTGGATCCGGGTGCGCTTCGATCGCAGCGGCCCGGCCGGCGCCCTGCAACGGCCGCGTTCGGTCAACATCCGCACCGCCCCCTATCCAGGCTTTGCCACCGACATGCAGGCCCAGTTCATGGCGGTCAATGCCATCGCCCAGGGCACCGGGATGGTCACCGAGACCATCTTCGAGAACCGCTTCATGCACGTGCAGGAACTGCAGCGACTGGGGGCCGACATTGCGATCGAGGGCAATACCTCGGTGATTCGCGGCGTGCCCGGCCTGTCCGGCGCCGATGTCATGGCCACCGACCTGCGTGCCTCGGCCTGCCTGGTCATTGCTGCGCTGGTCGCCGAAGGCACGACGGTGATCGACCGGATCTACCACCTGGACCGGGGCTATGAAAAAATGGAATCCAAACTGGCCGCGCTAGGCGCCAACATCCGCAGAGTGTCATGATCACCCTTGCCCTGTCCAAAGGCCGCATCCTCGATGATGCCGCTCCCCTGCTTGCCGCTGCCGGCGTGCACATTGCCGCTGCCGACCTGAATTCGCGCAAGCTGATCCTGCCCACCAACCGTGCCGACCTGCGCGTGATCCTGGTGCGGGCCAGCGATGTGCCAACCTATGTGCAATATGGCGCCGCCGACCTCGGCGTGGCCGGCAAGGATGTGCTCATCGAGCATGGCGGCGAAGGCCTGTATCAGCCGGTCGACCTCGGCATTGGCCGCTGCCGCATGAGCGTGGCCACGCGCCGCGGTTTTGACTATGCCGCTGCCGTCAAGCCCGGCCAGCGTCTGTGCGTGGCAACCAAGTACACCGAGGCGGCGCGCGCCCACTTTGCCGGCAAGGGCGTGCATGTGGACCTGATCAAGCTGTATGGTTCGATGGAACTGGCCCCGCTGGTGGGACTGGCCGATGCCATCGTCGACCTGGTCTCCACGGGCAGCACGCTCAAGGCCAACGACCTGGTCGAGGTCGAGACCTTCCTCGAGATCTCCTCGCGGCTGATCATCAACCAGGCCTCCTTCAAGACCCAGGCGGGGGCGATCAAGCCCCTGATCGAGGCGATGCAGGGTGCCGTGCGCGTGCCGGAGAAGGTGTCGCCATGAGTGCTGCCCCGGCTGCCATCGCCATCGCCTGCCTGGAGACGACGCAAGCCGATTTCGAGGCCCGCCTGCAGGCCCGTCTGGCCTACGAGGAATCGCAGGACGAGGGCATTGCCCGCACCGTCGAGGGCATCCTCCAGGACGTGCGCCAGCGCGGCGACGAGGCCTTGCTCGAGTACACCCGGCGCTTTGACCGGCTCGATGTCAGGCAGGCCGCCGATCTCGAACTGAGCCCGGCCAGTCTGCGCGCAGCCCTCGACCAGATCCCGGCCGATGGCCGGCGTGCGCTCGAGCAGGCCGCCGATCGCGTCCGCCGCTATCACGAGCGCCAGAAGACCGGCTCCTGGTCCTATACCGAAGATGACGGCACCGTGCTCGGGCAGAAGATCACCCCGCTGGACCGTGCCGGCCTGTATGTGCCGGGCGGGAAGGCGGCGTATCCGTCCTCGGTGCTGATGAACGCGATTCCGGCCAAGGTGGCCGGCGTGCCGGAACTGATCATGGTCGTGCCCACGCCCGACGGCGTGCGCAACCCCTGGGTGCTGGCCGCGGCCGCGATTGCCGGTGTGGACCGCATCTTCACCATCGGCGGGGCCCAGGCCGTGGCCGCCCTGGCCTACGGCACCCAGACCCTTCCGGCGGTCGACAAGATCACCGGCCCTGGCAATGCCTATGTGGCCGAGGCCAAGCGCCGCGTCTTCGGCAAGGTGGGCATCGACATGATCGCCGGTCCCAGCGAAATCCTGGTGCTGGCCGATGGCAGCACCCCGGCCGACTGGGTGGCAATGGACCTGTTCTCGCAGGCCGAACACGACGAGATGGCCCAGTCCATCCTGCTGTGCCCGGATGCCGCCTACATCGCCCAGGTCAAGGCCGCGATGGAGCGCCTGCTGCCCGAGATGCCCCGTCAGGCGGTGATCCGCCGTTCGCTCGAGGACCGCGGCGTGCTGGTGCACACCCGCAGCCTCGAGGAAGCCTGCGAGATTGCCAACCGCATCGCCGCCGAGCACCTCGAGATCTGTGCCCGCGAGCCGCAACGCTGGGCCGACCGGATCCGCCACGCCGGCGCCTTGTTTCTGGGCAGTTACAGCTCCGAGAGCCTGGGCGATTACTGCGCCGGTCCGAACCATGTGCTGCCGACGATGCGCAGCGCCCGCTTTTCCTCGCCGCTGGGCGTCTATGATTTCCAGAAGCGCTCGAGCCTGATTGCCGTGTCCGAGGCGGCCGCGCAGACCCTCGGTCCGATCGCCGCTACCCTGGCCCATGGCGAGGGCCTGCAGGCCCATGCGCGCAGCGCGCAGATGCGCCTGCGCCAGGGCTGAAGCGCCACCTTTTCAACGCCTGTCCGATCCAGACCCTTCCTTCCTGTCCTGTTGCCCCGTTTCCACCTGTCAGTGAGACCTTCCATGAATGCCCGTGACATCCCGCCCAGTGCCGCCGACGCCGTGATCCGCCCCGAGATCGCCGCCATGCATGCGTATCCGGTGGCCGATGCCGAGGGTTTCATCAAGCTGGACACGATGGAAAATCCGTATCGCCTCTCGCCGCCCCTGCGCGAGGAGCTCGGGCGCCGCCTGGCCGAGATCGAGATCAACCGCTACCCGGCGCCCAGCTACACCCGCCTGAAGGCCCTCATTGCCGAAAAGCTCGGCGTGCCGGCCGGCTTCGATGTCGTGGTGGGCAATGGTTCGGACGAGATCATCACGATGCTCACCACGCTGGTGGCGCGGCCCGGTGCCTGCATCGTCGCGCCGGCGCCCTCGTTTGCGATGTATCCCCTGGCCGCGAAGATTGCCGGGGTGCGCTATGTCGCGGTCGATCTCAAGCCGGACTTCACGCTCGACCTGCCGGCCATGCTGGCCACCATCGAGCGCGAAAGACCTGCCCTCACCCATGTCTGTTTCCCGAACAATCCGACCGGCAATGCCTTCGCGGTGGCCGACATCGAAGCCATCCTGCGAGCCGCCCCCGGTCTGGTCGTGATCGACGAGGCCTACCAGCCGTTTGCGCTGGATACCTGGATGCCGCGCCTGAAGGACTACCCCAACCTGGTGGTCATGCGCACCGTCTCCAAGCTCGGGCTGGCCGGTATCCGGCTCGGTTATTGCAGCGGGGCCAAGCCCTGGACCGACGGGCTGGAGAAAGTGCGTCCGCCCTACAACCTGGGGGTGCTGCACGAGGCGGCCGGCATCTTTGCGCTCGAGCACTACGAGGTGCTCGCCCTGCAGGCGCAATTGCTGCGCGAGTCGCGTGCCGACCTGTCCGCCGGCCTGGCCAGGATTGCCGGTGTCGAACAGTTTCCTTCGCGAGCCAACTTCATCCTGGTACGGGTGCCCGACAGCGCCCGCGCCATCGCCGGGCTCAAGGCGCGCCGCATCCTGGTCAAGGATGTCGGCAAGCAGCATCCGCTGTTGGCCAACTGCCTGCGCATCTCGGTAAGCACCCCCGAGGAAAATGCCTTGCTGCTGGCGGCACTGGCTGCTTCGGTATGATCGCGACATTCAGGGCGCTCTGCCAGACGCCCGCCAACCCTTCCTGAATCCGGTCCCCGCATGAATGCCCATCGCCGCGCCGACGTGTCGCGCAACACCGCCGAGACCCAGATCCGCGTCATCCTCGATCTGGATGGCACGGGTCAGCAGCAGTTGAATACCGGTGTGCCTTTCCTCGACCACATGCTCGACCAGATCGCCCGTCACGGCATGATCGACCTGCAGGTGCAGGCCAGCGGCGACCTGCACATCGATGCCCACCATACCGTCGAGGATGTCGGCATCACGATCGGCCAGGCGCTGGCCCAGGCCATTGGCGACAAGAAGGGCATCCGCCGGTATGGCCACGCCTATGTGCCGCTCGACGAGGCCTTGTCGCGGGCGGTGATCGATTTTTCCGGTCGCCCCGGTCTCGAGTTCCATGTGCCCTTTACCCGCTCGATGATCGGCGGCTTCGATGTCGATCTCACCCACGAGTTTTTCCAGGGTCTGGTCAATCATGCCCACATGACCGTGCACATCGACAACCTGCGCGGCGTCAACGCCCATCACCAGTGCGAGTCGGTGTTCAAGGCCTTTGCTCGTGCGCTGCGCATGGCGGTCGAGCGCGATGATCGCGCCGCCGGCCGCATCCCTTCGACCAAAGAGGCGCTCTGAGCGCCTGACCCCCCGACGGATCGAACAAGGCGGAATCGTTGATGAGCACGCTGGTCGTGGTGGATTACGGCATGGGCAACCTGCGCTCGGTGGCCAAGGCCTTCGAGCATGTGTCGCCGCGCACAAGGGTGATCATCTCTGGCGATGCGGCCACTATCCGGGCGGCTGACCGGGTGGTGTTTCCTGGCCAGGGGGCGATGCCCGATTGCATGGCGCACCTGCGCCAGACGGGTCTGGAAGAGGTGGTGCGCGAGGCCTGTCGCAGCAAGCCGCTGTTTGGCGTGTGCGTTGGCGAGCAGATGCTTTTCGACTGGAGCGCCGAGGGCGACACGCCCGGGCTGGGCATCCTGCCGGGCAAGGTGCTGCGCTTTCCCGATACTGCTGCGGCAGCGCCGGGCGAGGCTGGCGCGCAGCGCCTGAAGGTGCCGCACATGGGCTGGAACCGTGTCCGGCAGCTGCCCTGGCGCGATGGACTGGCGCATCCCCTGTTCAAGGGGGTGGCCGATGGCAGCTACTACTACTTCGTGCACAGCTACTATGTGCAGCCGGCCGATCCGTCCCTGACGGTGGGCCAGACCGATTACGGGCTTTCCTTTACCTGTGCAGTGGCTCGCGATAACATCTTTGCCACCCAGTTCCATCCCGAAAAGAGTGCCGCTGACGGCCTCAAGTTGTATGCCAATTTCCTCGACTGGCGGCCCTGATGCAAGGCCGCTGGCCTGCGCCGTCGGTTCCGAATCCTTCCCCCGGGCCTTCACATGCTCCTGATTCCTGCCATTGACCTCAAGGATGGTCGCTGCGTCCGCCTTCGCCAGGGCGACATGGACGATGCCACCGTCTTTTCCGAAGATCCCGCTGCCATGGCCCGCCAATGGCTGGAGCGCGGCGCGCGGCGCCTGCATCTGGTCGACCTGAACGGGGCGGTGGCCGGAAAGCCCAAGAACGAGGCCGCCATCCGCAGCATCCTCAAGGCGGTCGGTGGCGCCATCCCGGTGCAGCTGGGCGGCGGCATCCGGGATCTGGACACCATCGAGCGCTACCTCGATGCCGGCCTTGCCTACGTGATCATCGGGACGGCGGCGGTCAAGAACCCCGGCTTCCTGCATGACGCCTGCGGTGCCTTTCCAGGCAGCGTCATCGTCGGACTCGATGCCCGCGATGGCAAGGTGGCCACCGATGGCTGGAGCAAGCTGACCGGACACGATGTCCTGGATCTGGCCAAGAAGTTCGAGGACTATGGCGTGGATTCGGTGATCTACACCGACATCGGTCGCGACGGGATGCTCAACGGCATCAATATCGAGGCGACCGTCCGGCTCGCGCAGGGCCTGACCGTTCCGGTGATTGCCTCCGGCGGCGCCGGCAGCCTGGACGACATCCGCGCCCTGTGCGAGATCGAAGGCGAGGGCGTTTCCGGGGTCATTCTCGGTCGCGCCCTGTACGAGGGTCGCCTCGATTTCCAGCAGGCCCAGGCCCTGGCCGACGAACTCGGTCAGCCCGAAGTCTGATCATCGGCGTGGGCGCTCGCCTGCGACTCGGCTCCTTTTTTCAGGTTTGCAAGTGCTTACAAAACGGGTCATTCCCTGCCTCGATGTGACTGCCGGACGGGTGGTCAAGGGCGTCAATTTTGTGTCCCTGCGCGATGCGGGCGACCAGGTCGAGATCGCCCGGCGCTACGATGAACAGGGCGCCGATGAACTCACTTTTCTCGACATTACCGCCAGCAGCGATGCCCGCGACATCATCCTGCATGTCATCGAAGCGGTCGCTGACCAGGTTTTCATTCCCCTCACGGTGGGCGGTGGCGTGCGTCAGGTCGCTGATGTTCAGCGCCTGCTCAATGCGGGCGCAGACAAGGTATCGATCAATACCGCCGGCATCCAGAACCCTCAGCTGATCGCAGATGCGAGTGCTCGCTATGGCTCTCAAGCCATTGTTTGCGCGATCGATGCCAAACAGACCGCGGCAGGTCACTGGGAAGTCTTCACCCATGGCGGGCGTAACAACACCGGCCTGGATGCCGTGAAGTGGGCGCAAACTGTCGCCTCACTGGGGGCTGGCGAAATCCTGCTCACCAGCATGGACCGCGATGGCACGAAGAGCGGCTTCGACCTGGCACTGACGCGTGCGGTCTCGGATGCGGTCAGCATTCCAGTGATCGCCTCGGGCGGGGTCGGCACCCTTGAGCACCTGGCCGACGGGGTCACCGAAGGCCGGGCCGATGCCGTCCTGGCGGCCAGCATCTTTCACTTTGGCGAGGCCACCGTGGCGCAGGCCAAGGCGGTGATGCGGGCCCGCGGCGTACCGGTCAGGCTGTGATCCGGGCTGGGCGAAGGAGAGGTTTGTGAGCACAAACAACAGCTGGCTTGAGGCCGTCAAGTTCGATGACCGGGGCCTGGTGACGGCCATCGCCCAGGACCGGCACAGCGGCCGTATCCTGATGGTGGCCTGGATGAACCGTGAGGCCCTGGCCGAAACCGCCGCCACCCGGCGGGCGGTGTACTGGTCACGCTCGCGCGGGCGGCTGTGGCGCAAGGGCGAGGAATCCGGCCATGTGCAGCAGGTCAGCGATATCCGGCTGGACTGCGACGGCGACGTCATCCTGCTGCAGGTCGATCACGGTGACCTGGCCCATGGCGGTGGCATTGCCTGCCACACCGGCCGTGAATCCTGCTTTTTCAGTCAGTTGCGCGACGGCCGCTGGGAGGCGGTCGACCCGGTCCTGAAGGACCCGGAACTGATCTACAAGTAACTCCTGCCGACCCCAACCCTGATGGCCTCACCCATGACGACCCCCAGCAATGCCGATGTGCTCGCCCGACTGGCCGATGTGGTGGCCTCGCGCCGGGGCGGCGATCCGGCCAAGTCCTATGTGGCACGCCTGTTCAGCAAGGCGCCTGATGCCATCCTCAAGAAGATCGGCGAGGAGGCCACTGAAACCGTGATGGCGGCCAAGGACGCCGATCCGGCCCGCATCGTCGCCGAAACCGCCGACCTGTGGTTCCACTGCGTCGTGATGCTGGCCCACTACGGGCTGCGGCCCGAGGACGTCACCGCCGAGCTGGCCCGCCGCGAAGGCCTGTCCGGCCTCGACGAAAAGGCGGCGCGACCGGCCGGCTGAGGCCGGTGGCGGGCGGCCCCGGCCGCACCCTTCCCTTGCGAATGAGCCCCTTGTCATTCCCCCAACCGAGAACCATGAGCGATATCCCCTTCAAACCCGACTGCCTGTTCTGCAAGATTGCCCGCGGCACGATCCCCAGCCGCAAGGTCTATGAGGACGAGGACATGCTCGCCTTCCATGACATCGCCCCGGCGGCACCGGTGCACTTCCTGATCATTCCCAAGATCCATGTCGACAACCTGTACGACGCCGACCTGCGCCATCAGGCGCTGCTGGGCAAGATGCTCGGCATGACGGGTCAGCTGGCTCGCCAGGAAGGCAGTCCGAATGGCTTCCGGGTGGTTGTCAACAATGGCGTCGTCGGGCGACAGGAGGTGTATCATCTGCACATCCATGTGATGGGGGGTGATCAACCCCTGGGCTCTCGCCCACCCGGTCAAAAGCCCTGAGGTCCCTCAATCTCAGCCGGCGCCTGCGTCTCGTTGCGCGTACCGGCCTCACACAACGTCTTAGGAGAAAACAATGGGTTCACTGAGCATCTGGCACTGGCTGATCGTCCTGGTGATCGTCATGATGGTGTTTGGCACCAAGAAACTGCGCAACATGGGCCAGGATCTGGGCGGCGCCGTCAAGGGCTTCAAGGATGGCCTGAAAGAAGGCTCGGCCGATGCCGCCAAGCCGGCCGACAGCGGCAAGACCATCGACGTGCAGGCCAAGGAAAAGGTCTGAGGCCGCGCTGCGCGGCGCATTGCCCGGGCCCGGTGTGATCACCCAAGGCCCGCTTCCTGCCAAAGGCCCGGTGCAAGCCGGGCCTTGTCGCCTCATGACCTGCCAGCCCTCTCGCCCGTTCCATGTTTGACATCGGCTTTTCCGAACTTCTGATCATCGGCGTGGTGGCCCTCGTCGTGCTCGGGCCCGAGCGCCTGCCGCGCGTGGCCCGCCAGGCAGGCCAATGGATGGGCAAGCTGCAACGCTATGTCGCCGACGTCAAGAGCGACATCAACCGCCAGGTCGAGATGTCCGAGCTGCGCCGCATGCAGGAAGAGGTCAAGGAAGCCGCCAAGAGCATCGAAGCCTCAGTGCACGGTGCCGTCGACGAGACCCGCAAGGAACTCGACTCGCTGCAGACCAGCGCCGCGCTGACCGAGCCGCCCGGGGCCGCCAATCCCGAGCCCTCCGACTGGGAAAAGAGCTACGCCCTTCGTCGCACCCGCGACAAGATCAAGGACCGCCGTGTCGAGCGGGCCAAGGAATTGGGCAAGAAGCTGCCCAAGAAGAAGTCCTGGTAAATGAAACTGTCGATCTTCAAACGCAAGGGCCAGGCGGCTGCCGCGGCCGCGTCCGCCGGTCAGGAGCAGGAGGAGAACTTCATCTCCCATCTGGTCGAGCTGCGCGATCGCATGATCCGCTCGCTGTGGGTCGTGATCCTGATCTTCATCGTATGTTTCTATTTCTCGGGCGACATCATGAAGTTCCTGTCGCAGCCGCTGTATCAGGCGCTGCCGGCCGGCACACGTCCGATCTTCACCGATCAGGCCGGTGCCTTCTTCACCCTGACCAAGGTCTCCTTCCTGGCCGCGCTGCTGTTCTCCCTGCCCTGGGTGCTGTATCAGGCCTGGGCCTTTGTCGCGCCGGGACTGTACGAGCATGAGAAGCGCTTTGCATTGCCGCTGATCGTCTCCTCGGTGTTCTTCATGGTGGTGGGCATCTCGTTTGCGTACTACTTCGTGCTGCCGGCGGCCTACAAGTTCTTCATCTCGTTTGCGGCCCAGACCGGTGCCGAGACGCTGCAGGACCTGCAGAAGTACTGGGACTTCACGCTGTCGATCTTCTTCGGCTTCGGCCTGACCTTCGAGGTCCCGGTGGTCGAGATGCTGCTGGTGAAACTGGGCATGGTCTCGGTGCAGCAGCTGCGCGATGCGCGCCGCTACGTGCTGGTGGGGGCCTTCGTGGTGGCGGCGGTACTCACGCCACCCGACGTGCTGTCGCAGTTCATGCTGGCGGTACCGCTCTACCTGCTCTACGAACTGGGCATCTTCCTGGCCGGATTCATCAAGGCCCACAGCGCGTCGCCCGACGAGAAGGCGGCCAAGGAAAAGCAGGCGCAACAGACGCCGGGCGCAGGCGCCTGAGTCAGGACCAGGCCCTGCCTTCCCCGCGGGCCTGGCATTGCTGCATCATCTGAGACGCAAGGACCCGCGCCGCAGGTCCACAGGGCACAATGCTCCTGCGGGAGGTGATGCGTGATCAATCGGCGGACAATCTGTGCCTGGACCCTGGGCCTGCCCCTGGGCGCGGTGCTCGATGACCCGCCTGCCCTGGCCCAAGGCCTTCCCGACTGGCCCAAGGGACCGATCCGGTTCATCGTGCCTTTTCCGGCCGGCAGCGGTACCGACCTGAATGCAAGGATGATCGGCGAGCGCCTCGGTCAGTCGCTTGGCCAGACCGTCGTCGTCGACAACCGGCCGGGTGCCGACGGGGCGATTGCCGCCGAGGCGGCTGCGCGCGCCAGGCCCGACGGCTACACCGTTTTTGTCACCTCGAACAGTACCCACGCCTCGAACCCGGCCCTGCGCCGCAAGCTGCCCTACGATCCGGTCAAGGACTTCGCACCGGTGACCCTGATCGGTACGGCACCGCTGATGGTGCTGGTCCATCCCTCGCTGCCGATCAGCAGCATCCGCGAGTTGATCGCCTATGCAAAGGCCCATCCCGGCCAGCTCAATTTCTCCAGCGGCAGCGCCTCCTCGCGCGTCTCGGGCGAGATGTTCAAGAGCATGGCCGGCGTCGACATGACCAACGTCACCTACAAGGGCAACCCGCAGGCCCTCACCGACCTTGTGGCAGGACAGGTGCAGGTGATGTTCTGCGATGCCGGCACGGCCATGCCGCAGGTGCAGTCACGCAAGGTGCGGGCCCTGGCCGTCACCGGACTCCGGCGTTATGGCGCCGCGCCCGAGCTGCCGACGGTGGCCGAGAGCGGCGTGCCCGGCTTCGAGATGATCGCCTGGACCGCCGTGTTCACGCCTGCCGGCACACCCGAGCCCATCGTGCGCCTGCTCAATCAGCGCATCGTTGAGATCCTGCGCCCGCCCGAGTACCGCCAGCGCGCAGGCAATGCCACCGACTTGATGCCGGGCACGCCGGCCGAGCTGGCCAGCTTCGTGGCCAGCGAGATCGAAAAATGGAAGCGGGTCGTGGCGCAGGCGCGCATCGACGTCGAGTGATCAGGTCATGACGAGCCTCAAGCCCGACCATCTGGCTGCGCGCGACGCGGCGTCCGCGCCGGCAGCGGCCGCGCCCGGGCCGCTGCAGGGCCTGAAGGTGATCGAGCTTGGCCAGGTGCTGGCCGGGCCGTTTGCAGGGGCGATCTTTGCGGACCTGGGCGCACAGGTGATCAAGGTCGAGCGGCCCGATGGCGGCGATGATGCCCGCAACATGGGCAAGCCCTTCCGGCACGGCGATGCGATGGCCTTTCATGTCTTCAACCGTGGCAAGGCCTCGGTGGCCCTCGACCTGAAGGATGCGCAAGGCCTGGCCGACCTGCATCGCTTGCTGGCGGATGCCGACATCATGGTGCACAACCTGCGGCCCGGTGTGCCGCAGCAGCTGGGCATCGACGGCGCGACGCTGTGTGCGCGCCATCCGCGTCTGATCTATTGCGAGATGTCTTCCTTCGGAGCCCAGGGCCCGCTGTCGCAGCGTCCGGGCTATGAGCCTCTGATCCAGGCCTATTCGGGCCTGTCCAGCATCAATGGCGATCCGGACGGTCCGCCGATGCGCATGGGCGCCTCGGTGTGCGACCAGGGCACCGGCATGTGGACGGTGATCGGCGCCCTGTCGCTGCTGCAGCGACGTGCCCGCACCGGACGGGGTGGCATCGTATCGGCGTCCTTGCTGGAAACAGCGATGACCTGGGGGGCGCAAAAGGTCGATGCTTATCTGAACGAGGGCACCTTGCCCGAGCGCCATGCCACCGGGCATCCGGGCTTCGTGCCCTATGAGGCCTTCGAGGGCAATGATGGTCCCTTCCTGATCTGCGTGGGCAATGATCGCCTGTTCGAAAAATTTGCGGCGGTGCTGCAGCGCCCTGACTGGACGCGTGACGAGCGCTTTGCCCGCAACCGGGCGCGCCTGCAGCACAAGGCCGAGTTGCTCGGACAGATCCGCGCCATCTTGCGCACCCGCTCGCGCCTGGATTGGCTGGCCGAGCTGGAAGCAGCCGGTGTGCCCTGTGCACCGATCAATACCGTGCCCGAGGTTGTCCGCGAGGCGCAGATCGCCGCGCTCGGCCTCATCCAGCAGGTGCCCGGCGAGGACTTCGCGCTGACGGGCCTGCCGTTGTCCTTTGATGGCCTGCGACCCGCGATCCGCAGCGGCGCGCCGCGCCTGGACGAGGCGGGCGAGCGCCTGCTGGGTCGTCCGCCGCCTGGCCGCAACCCCACGCCGGGCTGAGGCCTTGCGAGGCACCGAATCCCACCCTTTCATTTTCGTCTCCAGAACCGGACCATTTCAAGCATGCAGAACGCCTTCAGGAACATCAAGATCATCGACATGAGCCAGGGCATTGCCGGGCCGATGTCGGCCGGCATCCTGGCGCGCCAGGGGGCCAATGTCATCAAGGTGGAACCCCCCAACGGGGACTGGATCCGTGGAGCCGGCGTCGGCGAGCAGGGCATGTCCCCCAATGCCATCGCGGGCAATTTCAACAAGCGCGGCATCGTCATCGATGCCAGCAAGCCGGCCGGCCGCGAGGCGATCCTGCGGCTGCTGCGCGATGCCGATGTGCTGGTCGAGAACTTTCGCGATGGCGTGATGAAACGACTGGGCCTGGACTACGACACGGTGCGCGCGATCAATCCGCGCATCGTCTACTGCTCGGTGACCGGCTTCGGGCCGCGTGGTCCCCTGGCCGGCAAGGCCGCTACCGATTCGGTGGTGCAGGCCTATACCGGGATGACCTTTGCCAATGGCGGGCGCGCCGGTCCGCCGCGCCGTATCGGCATCTATGTGCCGGACAACATCAGCGCGATCTATTCGGCCCAGGCCATCAGTGCCGCCCTGTTCGAGCGCTTCACCACGGGCACCGGCCAGCGCATCGAGATCTCGCTGGCGCAGTGCTGCGCGGCGATCCAGGCTGCCCCGATGATCGATACCTTCACCCATCCCGATCCGGCCTACTGGCCGACGGCACTGTCACCCGCCGGCGATTACAAGACCGCCGACGGCTACATCACCGTGGCGGCATTGACGCAGGAGATGTTCCTGCGCCTGTGCAAGGTGGTCGGGCGTGAAGACTGGCTGGCTGATCCGCGCTTTGCCGATGATCCGGCGCGCAAGACGAACGCGGCGGCGATGAATGCCGCCTTTGCTGCCGAAATGCTCAAGAACACCACGGCCCACTGGTTGAACGGGTTCGAAGCGGCCGATGTGCTGGTCAGTGCCATCAATGACTATCCCACCTTCCGCGACCAGGAGCAGACCCGTGCCATGGGCTACTTCACCGAAGTGGATCAGGCCCCGATCGGCAAGCTGACGGTGCCCAACCTGCCGGGGGTGAAGGTAAACCTGCGCGCCGCGCCGCGGGTCGGCGAGCATACGCTGCAGGTGTTGCTCGAGTCCGGATTCAGCCAGGCCGAGATCGATGCGCTGATCGCCCAGGGCGTGGTCCATCAGCGGGCGGAGCAGGCCTGAATGGCCATCCCTGATCGGCGCCGGGCCACGCTGGCTTGCCTGTTGCGCGCTGCCGTTGCGGCGCCGGTGCTGCTGCGCGGCGGCAGCGCACTCGCCCAGGCCGGCACGGCTGCCTCGGGTTACCCGTCCAGGCCAGTGCGTGTGGTGCTGCCCTATCCGCCCGGTGGCCCCACCGATGTGCTGGTGCGCATCGTCGCTGCCGAACTGGGCAAGCTGCTCGGGCAGCCCTTCACCATCGACAACAAGGCGGGCGCCTCGGGCATGATCGGCTCGGCCGAGGTGGCCAAGGCAATGCCGGATGGCTACACCTTGCTGGGCAATGCCTCGATCCATGTGATCAATCCGAGCCTGTATCCGAAAGTCAGCTTCGATGCGATCCAGGACTTCGCGCCCATCACCCAGCTGGCCCACGTGCCCCTGGTGGTCGTGGTCAACAACGATTTGCCGGTGCGCAACATCCGCGAGCTGATCGCCTGGGGCAAGACCCATCCCGGCAAGCTCAATTTCGGCTCCTCCGGCAACGCGGCCGCCCCGCATCTGGCAGGCGAGTCGTTCAAGATCGCCACCGGCGTGCAGATGCAACATGTGCCCTACAAGGGCAGCTCTCCGGCGCTCACCGACCTGATGGGCGGCCAGATCCAGTTGATGTTCGACTCGATGCCCTCGGCCACGCCCTTCATCAAGTCCGGCAAGTTGCGCGCACTGGCGGTGACGACCGGCAGGCGTGCGGCCTCGATGCCTGATCTGCCCACCGTGGCCGAGTCCGGTGTACCTGGTTTCGACATCAGCACCTGGTATGGCCTGTGGGCACCTCGGGCCACGCCGCGCGAGATCGTCGACCGTCTGGCCAGCGAGGTGGCGCGCATTCTCAGACAGCCCGAGGTGCGCGAGAAATATGCAGCCCTGGGCGCCGAGCCGATCGGATCCACGCCCGAGGCCTTTGCCGCCTACTGTCGCAGCGAACTGGACAAGTGGGCCCGCGTGGTTCGCGAGTCAGGCGCCAAGGCAGACTGAGCATGTAATACAGCCTTCACATCGGGTCCCTAACATCGCCGGCATCGACTCAACGTCAGGGACTCACGATGAAAAAGTATGTAGGGACGGGTCTGCTTCTGGCAGCCGGATTGCTGGTCAACGCTGCGTGCAGCAACAGCGAACCGGCCAAGCAGGTGATCTTCTTTCTGGGTGATGGCATGGGCATGACCACCCTCACCGCCGCGCGCATCTACTCGGTCGGGGAGGATGGTGAACTGACCATCGATACCCTGCCCGACACCGCCTTCGTCAAGACCTTCTCGAACGACGCCCAGGTGACCGACAGCGCGCCGTCGATGGCCGCCTACATGACCGGCGTGAAGATGAACAACGAGGTCTTGTCGATGAGCAGTGACACCCTCGCGGTCGCGCCTGGCAAGGATGCGACCACCGGCCTGAGCGGGGCGGTCAACAACTGCACCAGCAGCAATGGCAAGGCGGTGCAGACCCTGATGGAGGCTGCGATTGCCCGTAACTGGGGCACGGGTGTGGTCACCACGGCGCGCCTGACCCATGCAACGCCGGCCGTCACCTATGCGCATGTGTGCCATCGCGATGCCGAGTATGAAATCGCCCGTCAGGCGGTACCTGGTGGTGCCGGCTTCAATGCCGCGCTGGGCACCGGCGTTGATGTCCTGATGGGCGGCGTCAGCCAGTACTGGGTGCCGTTCAATGCGGCGGGCTCCACTGCCGAGAAGAAGGGCCGGCCCGATGGCCGCAACCTGATCGAGGAGATGAAGAAGCAGGGCTACAGCTTTGTTTCTGACAAGCCGGGCCTGGACGCGGTGGTCTCCGGTGTCAATACGCGTGTGCTGGGCCTGTTCGATCAGGCGATTGCCCAGGGCCACATGTCCTACGACCTGGATCGCGATCCGGCCAAGGAGCCGAGCCTGGCCGAGATGACGGTCAAGGCGATGGATGTCCTGATCAAGAAGAACAAGAGCTACTTCCTGATGGTGGAGGGCGGTCGCATCGATCATGCCCTGCACGCCACCAATGGCAAGCGCGCCCTGCAGGACACGGTCGCCTTTGACAATGCCATCAAGGCGGCACTGGCCAAGGCCCGCGAGACCGATCCTGATCTGAAGAACACCCTCGTCGTGGTGACGGCCGATCATGACCATACCCTGGTGCTGCAAGGCTATGCGGCGCGCACCGGCAAGACCACGACCAGTTCGCCCGGCATCCTCGGATTGCTGCGCAACTATACGGACGGGTCCGTTGCCAAGGACGCTGACGGCTCGACCTTCACCATCATGGCCTTCGGCAATGGTCCCAACCGCATCAGCGACCGCAAGGTGATGACCCTGCTCGATGACGCGACCGCGGGTGGCAACGACTATCTGCAGGAGTCGGCGATCCGCCTGTCCAGCGAGACCCACGGGGGTGCCGATGTGTTTCTGGGCGCCATCGGCATGAACTCCGACCTGTTCCAGGGGGTCGTCGAAAACATCAGCGTGTATGGACTGCTGCGCAAGGCGGTGGGACTGTGAACGCCCCGAGCCTTCGCGGCGCGGCCGCGCCCCAGACCTTCGCCGCAATCGCCGGCGCCTTTGTAAAAAAATTCCGGAGTGCTTACCCGATCATGAAACGCACCTGCCTTCTGCGCGTTTTCGCGCTCTGCGCCGCCATGGTGGCAATCCCCGCCCAGGCGGCTGGCGAAGCCAAGAACCTGATCTTCTTCATTGGTGACGGCATGGGGCCGGTCACGGTCACCGCCTCGCGCATTTATGCCTACGGGGAGTCCGGCAAGCTGGCCATGGACACGTTCGAGCGCGCCGCACGCATCAAGACCTATTCGCGCGATGCCCAGACCACCGACTCGGCGCCCTCGATGGCCGCCTACATGACCGGCGTCAAGATGAACAACGAGGTCTTGTCGATGTCGGCCGATACCCGCGCCATTGCACCCGGCAAGGATGCGACCACCGGTGTCAGCAATTCGGTGAACAACTGCGGCTCGACCAACGGCACACCGGTGCCGACGCTGATCGAGCAGGCGATTGCGGCGCGCAAGGCCACCGGGGTGGTGACGACCGCGCGTCTGACCCATGCCACCCCGGCGGCAACCTACTCGCATGTCTGCCACCGCAATGCCGAGTATGAGATCGCCCGGCAGGCCGTGCCCGGCGGTGCAGGCTTCAATGCAGCATTGGGCAATGGCATCGACGTGCTACTGGGCGGTATCAGCCAGTACTGGGTGCCGTTCAATGCAGGCGGCACAGCCGCCCAGAAGGTCGGGCGTCCGGATGGCCGCAACCTGGTGACCGAGATGCAGGCCAAGGGCTATACCTTCGTCAGCGACAAGACCGGCTTCGATGCCGCACCGGTGACGGCCGGCAGCAAGTTGCTGGGCCTGTTCGACCAGGCCTTCCCGCAAGGCCACATGTCCTACGATCTGGACCGCGATCCGGCCAAGGAGCCCAGCCTGGCCGAGATGACGGTCAAGGCGATCGACCTCCTGTCCAAAAACAGCGCTGGCTATGTGCTGGTGGTGGAAGGCGGCCGTATCGATCACGCCTTGCACGGCACCAATGCCAAGCGTGCGCTGGTGGACACGATTGCGCTGGACAATGCAATCAAGGCCGCCCTGGCCAAGGTCAATCTCGCGGACACCCTGGTGGTGGTGACGGCGGACCATGATCACACGATGGCGTTCAACGGCTATCCCAAGCGCGGCAATCCTGTTCTGGACATCAATCGCAGCTACACCGACGGACTGCCCGCCAAGGATGCCGATGGCAAGACCTTCACCACCCTGGTCTTCGGTCAAAGCCCGAACCGGCCCACGGTTCGCGCCGATGTGGATTCGGCTACGGCCTTGGGCAATGACTACCTGCAGGAGGGCGTGCTGCGTGCCGCCTGTGTCGGTTGCGAGTCGCATGGTGGTGGCGATGTGCAGTTCTTTGCCAGCGGCCCTGCTGCCAGGACCTTCCGCGGCACGATGGACAACACCCGCATCTTCACGCTGCTCAAGAGCGCCCTCGGACTGTGAGCGGCGACATGACCAGCCCATCGCAGCGGCGCCCCGCATCGGGCACGAAAGGCCTGTACGGCGCCGCCTGGAAGGCGCTGTTGCGGGTGCCTGTGCTGGCACTCTCCCTCGCCGCCGCGCATGCCGGAGCTCATGAGACGCCCGCAGTCACGGCGGCCATGCCCGCCAGGGTCACGGCCGGGTCCACAGTGCCGCAAATGCCGGCAATCGCGACGGCAAGCCCTGCCTGGACGGGGGCCCTGGTCGATCTGGATGCCCGCCTGCTGATCGAGACCCGGGCTCTGGGCGCCGATGGCGTGACGCGCAGCACGCGCTACGAGGAGCAGCTGGTCCGGCGGGGGCAGCAGGCCTGGACGCGCAGGGTGCTCCCGGCCCATGCCCATGCCGCAGCGGCGCCGAAGGGGCCGGCGCATGGCAAGCACAGGCACCTGAATCCCGTCGAGGCCGGTCGCCTGGTCAGCCGCGAGGCCGGCGGGATCAGCTTCGCCCTGGTACTTGCCGAGGAAAAAACCGTGGTGTCGGTGCCTGCGCCCGAATATGCCAACGTCGGCTTCGATGGCTCCTGGGAACGGGCCTACCACCTGGTCTCCGGGGCTGATCTGACACGCATGAGCCGCAGCAGCCGGCCCAGTCCGGTGCCCGGAGCGGTCTGGTTCGAGCGCGACACCGCCGAACAGCGCGAGCGGCTGTTGTGGGATGTCGGTCTGCAGATCGTGCGTCGCATCGAGACCGTCTCGCGCGATGGCGCCCGCTCCTTCAGCCTTCAGGTCGATCCTCGCGTGTCGGCATTGCCGCCAGCCCCCTGGCGGGCCAGCGCCGCCTACGAGCAGCGGCGCTACTCCGATTATCTCGATTGAGCGCAAACAGTTTCCGCTGAAAGCCCCTGCCGTTTGACCGGGGACCGGCATTGCGTCAAAGTGCGGCGCATACCCACAACAGCAAGGAGACGTTCATGCCCTCATCTTCCCGCAGACAGCTGCTCGGTGCGATGGCTGCCGGTGCCGGTGCCACCCTCTTGCCCGGGGCTGCCGCGGCGCAGTCGGCCAACTGGCCCAACAAGCCGATCAAGATCATCGTCGGCTTTCTGCCCGGTGGCCTCACCGATGCCTGGGCGCGCCTGTTTGCCGAGCAGTTCCAGGCCAAGTATGGCCAGTCCTGCCTGGTCGAGAACAAGCCCGGCGCCGGCGCCAACATTGCCATCGAGGCGGTCGCCAAGTCGGCCCCGGATGGTTATACCTTCCTGATGACCACCACCGGTGCGGTATGGCAGAACCGGGTGCTCTACAACAAGCTGCCGTTCAATCTCGAAAAGGACATCACCCCGGTGCTGCTCTACCCTTCCGGCCCGCTGGTGGTGGGGGTGTCCGAGAAGGTGCCCGCCAGGAACTACAAGGAATTCATCGAGTACGCCCGCAAGAACCAGGTGACGATGGGTACCTATGCGCCAGCCTCGCATCCGCACATGCTGGCCGATTACATGGCCAAGAAGGACGGTGCCAAGATCAATTCGGTGCATTACAAGGGCGAGGCCCCGATGTGGGTCGACGTCGCCGGTGGCCAGACCCAGATTGCGGTGGGCAGTTACCAGGCCTTCGCCAATGTGGCCGGCAAGGGCGTTCGCCCGATCGCAGCCACCGGTACCTATCGCTGCCCGAAGCTGCCCGACATCCCCACCCTCAAGGAGCAGAATGCTGGCGGTGAACTGGGAGCCCTTTTTGGCGGGCTACCGATGACGGCGCCGGCGGGTACGCCCCAGGACATCCTGCAGAAGATGGCCCAGGTGGCGGTCGAGGGCTGGGAGCAGCCCAAGGCCCGCCAGATCCGCGAATCCTTCGCGATTCCCGATCCTGTGCTGGGTCTGGAAGACACCCGCAAGGCCTGGCGCGACGTGGCGCCGATCTGGATCAAGCAGGCCAGCGATCTGGGCATCAAGCTCGACTAGTTGTGAAGTTGCAATAGGCCATCACTTCTCGATGGCCAGCAATTCCACCTCGAAGGTGAGCGTGGCATTGGGCGGCACTGCACCCGGTGCGCCACGCTCGCCATAGGCGGTGGCCGGCGGGCAGGTAAGGGTGGCCTTGCCGCCGGTCTTGATCTTCTGCACGCCTTCGGTCCAGCACGGGATCACCCGGTTGAGCGGAAAGCTCACCGGCTGGCCGCGCTTGTAGGAACTGTCGAATTCATTGCCATTGCTCAGGGTGCCGCGGTAGTGCACCTTGACGGTATCGCTGGCCTTCGGGCTGGCGCCATTGCCCATCTTGGTGTGCGCCACCTTGACGCCGGAGGGCAGGGTTTCGGTATCGGCGGCCTGGGCATGGGCGAGGCAGAGGATGGCCAGCAGGGGCAGGGCGAGGATTCGGATCTTCATGGTTGCGGGGGTCTCTTCTGGGGGTTGGAAAAAGGGGCGGGCTCAGAGCTCGATCTGACCTTCGATGCACAACTGCACCTGACCGCCGATCCAGTAGTTCGTGCCTGAGCCGTCGTCGCTGGCCTGTGCCTGAACAAACACATCGCCCTGCCGGCCCAGGCAGGTCCCCTGGCGCACCTGGTAGCGCGGCGGGGCCAGGCCGGCAGGAATCAGCCAGCTGGCAAAGGCGGCATTCAGGCTGCCGGTGACCGGATCCTCGAACATGCCGCCGTCGCGTGGAAAGAAGGCGCGCACCTCGAAATCGGCGCTGTCGGGCCCGGCATTCCTTGGGGCTGTGCTGCCAGCGACGGCATCGTCGGTACCCGCCTGCAGCACGCCGGCCAGCATCCTTCGGTGTGCCCCGATCAGACCCAGCTTCAGGCGGCCGCTGGCCGGGGGCTTGACCGACAACACCGCCTGGGCATCGCGCAGCATCAGGCCGATCCAGCCCGGGCCGTTGTCGCACCACGCAGCATGCAGCACGTCGTCGGGTGACAGACTCAGCGCATCGCAGGCGGCCTGCAACTCGGCGCTGGCCAGCGGGCCGCTGCGGCTCAGGGGTGGTGCCGCGAAGGCCAGGCGACCCGCTTCACCGCGACGGATGCGGATCAGGCCGGCCTGGCATTGCTGCACCACATCTTCGCCCTTCGGCCGCCCGCCGGCGTGCAGCCAGGCATGGCAGGAGCCCAGGGTGGGGTGACCGGCAAAGGGCAACTCGCCGATGCCGGTGAAGATGCGCACCCGGTAGTCGGCGGCCGGATCATCGGGGGGCAGCAGGAAGGTAGTCTCGGACAGGTTGGTCCAGTTCGCGATGCGCAGCATCTGCGCATCCGAGAGGCCGCGGCCATCGAGAATGACAGCCAGCGGATTGCCGCGATAGGGCTCGCGGGTGAAGGCATCCACCTGCTGAAAGGGCACGCGCATGGTGCGGCCGGGGTCAGCCCGCAGGGCGCGGCTTGACTTTCGAGGCGGCGAGCTTGGCCTGGTCGCGGGCATGCGCGACATCGGCATCGTGGACCAGGGCCACGCCCATGCGCCGCTTGACAAAGCTCTCCGGCTTGCCGAACAGGCGCAGGTCGCTGTTGGGCACCGACAGCGCATCGGCCACGCCCTCAAAGACCATGGCACCGGCATCGGCGCCCCCGTAGATCACGGCCGAGGCGCCCGGGCTCTTGAGCGAGGTGTCCACCGGCAGGCCGAGAATGGCCCGGGCATGCAACTCGAATTCGTTCTGCCACTGCGTGATCATCGTGACCATGCCGGTGTCATGCGGACGCGGGCTGACCTCGCTGAACCAGACCTGGTCGCCCTTGATGAACAGTTCGACGCCGAACAGGCCGTGGCCGCCCAGGGCCTCGGTGATGGCGGCTGCAATCTCGCGCGATTTTTTCAGCGCCGCGGGCGACATCGCCATCGGCTGCCAGCTTTCGACATAGTCGCCATTGACCTGCACATGACCGATCGGTTCGCAAAAGTGCGTGGCGGTGCCCTGGCCGTCGCGGGCACGCACCGTGAGCAGGGTGATCTCGTAGTCGAAGTCGATGAAGCCTTCGACGATGACGCGGCCGTGGCTGACGCGGCCGCCGGCCATGGCGTAGTCCCAGGCCTTGGCCACATCGGCCGGCGTGCGGATCAGGCTCTGGCCCTTGCCCGAGGAACTCATCACCGGCTTGACCACGCAGGGGTAGCCGATGGCCGGCTTGCCGCCCTTGCCATCGATCGCCTCCTGCAGCGCCTGCAGGCTGTCGGCAAAGACATAGGGACTGGTGGGCAGGGACAGGGTTTCGGCGGCCAGGCGGCGAATGCCCTCGCGGTTCATGGTCAGGCGCGCGGCGCGTGCCATCGGGATCACGCGCACCACGCCCTGCGCTTCCAGCTCCTCGAGCGCCTCGGTCGCGATGGCCTCGATCTCGGGTACGACGATATGCGGCTTTTCGGCGGCGATCAGCGCCTTGAGCTGGGCCGGATCGCTCATCGTGATGGTGCGCGCATGATGGGCCACCTGATGGCCGGGCGCGTTGTCGTAGCGATCCACGGCGATGGTCTCGACCCCGAGGCGCTGCAGGGCGATGAGGACTTCCTTGCCCAGCTCACCCGATCCCAGGAGCATGACTCGGAGGGCAGCGGAGCTGAGCGGTGTGCCGAGGACGGGAGCGGGGGGCAGGGGAGCGGACATGGCGCGGATGGGGTAAGGAAGAACCGGGTCAGGAGGCAATTCAGTTCAGGTACATGCCCAGCATGACGCGGGCCTGCTTGACGATGCCGGGTTCGGGACACAGCGCGAACCACTCGATGAGCTGCTTGCGGGCACGGTCACGGTCCGGGCGGCCTTCGGCGCGATCCAGGCGTACCACCTCGATCAGTTGCTCGAAGGCCGGTTCGTAGTCGCCGCTGCGCACCAGGTAATCGGCATATTCGAAGCGGGTGGCAAAGTCGCGGGGGTTGTCCTCGAGCTTTTTCTTCCAGCCCTCGACATCGCCGCTGACCGGTGGCTGCTTGGCAAAGGCCAGGCGTTGCTGCAGGCCCTTGAGCCGGTCGCCATTGCGGGCATCGAGCTTTTCCTCGGCCAGGATGCCGAGCAGGACCTCGACATCGTCCAGGTCACCCTTGCCAAGCAGGAACTCGGCCAGATCGAGGCCGACCAGCACATTGCGCGGCTCCATTGCCTGGGCCGCCCGCAGCAGCTTCTCGCGCTCGTCGGCATCGGGGGTCTCGGCGGCCGCCAGACGCATCTGCTCGGCCTGCGAGACCAGGTGCTTGTCCAGGAACTTGCGTACCTGGCCTTCGGGCATGGCGCCGGTGAAGCCGTCGACCATCTCGCCGTTTTTGATGAGACGGCAATCCGGAATGCTCTTGATCTGGAAGTAGGCCGCCAGTTGCTGCGCCTGCTCGGTATTGACCTTGGCCAGGTAGAACTTGCCGGCGTATTCGTTGGCCAGCTTCTCGAGGATGGGGGAGAGCGACTTGCAGGGCCCGCACCAGTCGGCCCAGAAGTCGATCAGCACCGGGGCCTGCATCGAGCGTTCAACGACTTTTTCGTTGAAGTCCGCCTCGGTGACGTCGTAAACGAATGCTTGGGTTTCAGCCATGGGGGTCCGCGCAAAAAGAGGGGTGACGGGCGCCATGCGTGGGTCGGGGCGTGGTCGCCACGATGATGCCGCCCGTCATTGTAAGGCGGCGCGCCCCGGGACTCGCCAGGGGCGCCAGGCCGCGCCACCTGGACGCGTTTGAACGGGCCGTGGATCAGCGGCTGCGGCCGCGGAACCCCCAGCCGCTCGGGGGCAGTCCGCGTGAACCGTACCAGCCGCCGCCGCCGTGGTAGTGGGGAACGCCGTAATACCTGGGCACATAGCTGTAGTACGGGTAGTAGTAGGGCCGCCAGGCGCCCCAGTAAGCGCCGAACACGAAGGGCACCCAGGGGTAGTAGTAGTACGAGCGCGTGACCACCTGCGGGTTGCTGGTGGTGACGGTGTTGACCGGCGCGGACAGCGCCGCATCGACCACTTCACGTGCCACGCCATTGGTGGCCAGCAGGTCGACATCGGCTTGTTTCAGGGGGGCATTGAGGCCTCGCGCACGGATGTCTGCCACCAGCTCGACCACCGGGCGCCCCCCCTTGGCCTGTGTGAGGATCTCGGCCACCGAGAAGCCACCATTGGGCGGGAGGCTGGACTGCGGGACCTGCACGCTGTTGACCACATAAGGCACCTGGGCCTGCGGGCTGCCGGCGGCCTGTCCGTCAGGGTAGGCGGGGGCCGGTGCCGGCGAGTAGACCACCTGGCCATGCTGATGCGGCGCCACCATGCAGCCGGCCAGGGACAGGCTGACCAGCACCAGCACCAGGGCAGCGCCACGGCGGGGGTCTCGACTTTGGGCATCGGGAGCGATGCCGGGCCGTGCTGATGACAGTGTGAGGAGCTGGGTCATGATTTTTCCTGGCGGGACCTGGTCTTGGGCAGGGGTGGCGTGGCGCAATACGACTGCGGCGGGAGCGAGCCCCGAGCAGCGCCATGCTGCATGAAAAACGCCACTTGCCTGGGGCGCGTTGACCCGACCCTGCCTTGTCTGTCGAGGATTGTGCGTGAAATCCTGAGCGCCCGAGCGATTCGGCAGGGTTACAGTTGTAACAGTTGTAAACCGCCTCCGGGCTCCTGCAGACAGCGGGTCCGGCCAGTGTGCGCCCCCTTCCCCGATGCAAAGGACCTTGACGTGGCGAGCCTTCAGTTGCGCGCGCTGTACCCGCAGGCGCAGCATGGTGTCGTGAGCCTGCCCCAGACGGGTTCAGGCACGCTCGACATCCCCTACGTGATGCAGGGTCAGGGCCCGGCCCTGCTGCTGCTGCACGGTCATCCCCAGACCCGCGCGATCTGGCACAAGGTGTGGCCGCAACTGGCCGCGCGCTTTACCGTGGTGGCCACTGACCTGCGGGGTTATGGCGATGCCGGCAAGCCGCCCGGTGGCGAGCGCCAGCTCGCCTACAGCAAGCGGGCGATGGCCGAGGACCAGGTGAGGGTGATGGCGCAGCTGGGCTTCGAGCGGTTTTCCCTGGTGGCGCACGACCGTGGCGCCCGGGTGGCGCACCGGCTGGCGATGGATCATGCGCAGGCGGTCGAAAAGCTCGTGCTGCTCGACATCTGCCCGACGCTGGCCATGTACGAGAAGACCGACATGGCCTTTGCCCGCGCCTATTGGCACTGGTTCTTCCTGATACAGCCCTCGCCGCTGCCTGAGACCATGATCAGCGCCGATCCGGTGTTCTACCTGCGCCGCCTGATGAACCTGCGCAGTGACGGTGTCAATCCCTTTGCGCCCGAGGCGATGGCCGAATACCTGCGCTGCGCCCGCGATCCGGAATGTGTGCGGGCGATGTGCGAGGACTACCGCGCGGCCGCCGACATCGACCTGGAGCATGACCGTGCCGACCGCGCCGCCGGCCGCCGGCTGCCGATGCCGCTGCAGGCCCTGTGGGGCGAGCGCGGCGTGGTCGGTGCGCAGTTCGACCCGATCGCCGAATGGCGTAAAGTCGCGGATTCGGTGACCGGCCAGGCCCTGCCCTGCGGTCACTATGTGCCTGAAGAGGCCCCCCAGGCGCTGTTGCAGGCGCTTGATTCCTTCCTGTGAGCCGCGCCGGTCCCGTCCGCCGGGCGCGCAGGCCTGATTTCTGTTGATTGGAGAACCCCTACATGCACCGCATTGCAGTCATCGCCGGCGACGGCATCGGCAAGGAAGTGATGCCCGAGGGCGTGCGCGCCGTGGACGCCGCCGCCCGCAAGTTCGGCATCAAGCTGCAGTTCGACCACTTCGATTTCTCGAGCTGGGAGTACTACGAGAAGCACGGCAAGATGATGCCGGACAACTGGAAGGAACTGATCGGTGGCCATGATGCGATCTTCTTCGGCGCCGTCGGCTGGCCGGCCAAGATCGCCGACCACACCTCGCTGTGGGGCTCGCTGCTGCTGTTTCGCCGTGAGTTCGACCAGTACGTGAACCTTCGCCCGGTGCGCCTGATGCCCGGCGTGCCCTGCCCCCTGGCCAACCGCAAGCCGGGCGACATCGACTTTTACGTGGTGCGCGAGAACACCGAGGGCGAGTACTCCTCGCTGGGGGGCAAGATGTTTGCCGGCACCGACCGCGAGTTCGTGATCCAGGAAAACATCTTCACCCGCAAGGGCGTCGACCGCATCCTGCGCTATGCCTTCGAGCTGGCCAGCAAGCGCAAGGCACGGCATGTGACCTCGGCCACCAAGAGCAATGGCATCTTCATCTCGATGCCGTACTGGGATGAGCGTTTTGCCGAGATGGCGCAGGCCTATCCGGACATCCGTACCGACAAGTTCCACATCGACATCCTCACCGCGCATTTCGTGCGCAATCCGCATTGGTTCGATGTGGTGGTGGCATCCAACCTGTTTGGCGACATCCTCTCCGACCTGGGTCCGGCCTGCACCGGCACGATCGGCATTGCGCCCTCGGCCAACATCAATCCGGAGCGCAACTTCCCCTCGCTGTTCGAGCCGGTGCATGGCTCGGCGCCCGATATCTACGGCAAGAACATCGCCAACCCGATCGGCCAGATCTGGTGCGGCGCCATGATGCTCGATCACCTGGGCTATCCGCAGGCGCACGATGCCATGGTCAAGGCCATCGAGCAGGTCACCGAGCACGGCCCGCGCACCCCGGACATGGGCGGCACGGCCAGCACCCAGGATGTCGGCAAGGCGGTCACCGAGGCGATCTGAGTGAAGGACCTGCTGCTCGCAAGCTATCGCGCCGCAGTGGCGGCAGCCGACCCGCGTCAGATCCTGGCCGCCCACCTTCCAGACCGGCAGGCCTTGCAGGCCTTTGGCCGCGTGGTGGTCGTCGGTGCCGGCAAGGCCGGCGGCAGCATGGCCGCTGCATTTGAAGCGCACTGGCAGGCCTGCGGCCTGCCGATGTCGGCGCTGCAGGGACTGGTGATCACGCGTTACGGCCACGCCCTGCCCACCGTGTCGCTGGAGGTGATCGAGGCCGGTCATCCCGTGCCCGACGCGGCCGGCGAACTGGCGGCGCTGCGCATCCTGGAACTGGCCAGCGGCCTGACGGCTCAGGACCTGCTGGTGGTGCTGGTCTCGGGCGGTGGCTCGAGCCTGCTCAGCCTGCCGGTGCCAGCGGTCCCGATGTCGGACCTGAAGGCGGTGACGCAGGCCCTGCTGGCCAGCGGCGCGCCGATCCAGGAGATGAACATCGTGCGCAAGCACCTGTCGCGCATCCAGGGCGGGCGCCTTGCCCAGGCCAGCAGCGCACGGGTGTTGTCGCTGGTGATCTCCGATGTGCCGGGCGACGCCTTGTCGGCGATTGCCTCGGGGCCGACCGTGCCCGATCCCAGCACCTATGCCGATGCGCTCGAGGTGTTGCAGCGCTGGGAGGTCGATGCACCCGCATCGGTGCTGCGGCACCTTCAGGCTGGTGTTGCAGGGCAGGTGGACGAAACCCCGAAGCCGGCCGATCCCCTGTTTGCGCGCTGCGATACCCGCCTGATCGCGACCGCCAGCCAGAGCCTGGCGGCGGGCGCACAGGTCCTGCGTCAGGCGGGCATCCAGACCCTGGTGCTGGGCGATGCGATTGCCGGCGAGGCCCGTGATGTGGCCCAGGTAATCGCCGCCATCGTCCGCGAAGCCGACGCGCGGGGCGCGGTCTCGCTGGGCCTGGGCCAGCGCCCGCTGGCCATCATCAGCGGCGGCGAGTGCACGGTGACCCTGCGCACGACCAAGGTGATGTCGGGTTCGGCCGGGCCGCGTGGCGGCCGCTGCAGCGAATTCCTGCTCGCGCTGACGCGCGAACTGGACGGCGTGGCCGGTGCCTGGGCGCTGGCCGCCGACACCGACGGTATCGATGGCAGCCAGGACAATGCCGGTGCGGTGATGACCCCGGACACCCTGGCGCGGGCCCGCGCGCTCGGGCTGAATGCGCGCCGCCTGCTCGATGTCAATGACAGCTGGGGATTTTTCCAGGCCCTGGGCGACCTGGTCATCACCGGGCCAACCCTCACCAATGTCAACGACTACCGGGTGGTGTTGCTGGCCTGAGGGCCTGCACGCGGCCTTTGGCACAATGCAGGTCTGGCGCGCGCCGCCGGTGCGCCCGGTGCGGCCCGTGCCGGCTGTCCCGCCCCCTGCAACGTTCAACGGCTCCGCCGCCCACCATGTCCACAGTCAGCGCTCCCAGCCCCCTTGCACCCCGCCTCGAACAGGCCGGCGATCTCGTCATGGTCCGTCCCGATGACTGGCACCTGCACGTGCGCGATGGCGAGGCCTTGCAGGCCGTGATCGGCGCCACTGCCGCGCAGTTTGCACGCGCCATCATCATGCCCAACCTCAAGCCGCCGGTGACGACGACCGCGCAGGCGCAGGCCTATCGCGCGCGCATCCTGGCTGCCTTGCCCGCGGGCAGCGACTTCCAGCCCCTGATGACGCTGTACCTGACCGACGCCACATCGGCCGCCCAGATCCGCGAGGCCAAGGCCAGCGGCATCGTGCACGGTGTCAAGCTTTACCCGGCCGGTGCCACCACCAATTCCGATGCAGGGGTGTCATCGATCGACAAGGTGACGGCGGCGCTCGAGGCGATGCAGGCGGTGGACCTGCCGCTGCTGGTGCACGGCGAGGTGGTCGATGCGGCGGTGGACACCTTCGATCGTGAAGCCGTCTTCATCGACCGTGTGCTGATGCCGCTGCGGGCCCGCTTCCCGGCCCTGCGGGTGGTCTTCGAGCACATCACGACGCGCCAGGCCGCCCAGTATGTGACGGCGGTGTGCCGCGAGCAGGTCGCCGCGGCGCCTGCGGGCCAGCCGCCCGCATTGACCCTGGCGGCCACCATCACGCCGCAGCACCTGCTCTACAACCGCAACGCGATCTTCAGTGGCGGCCTGCGACCGCACTGGTATTGTCTGCCCATCCTCAAGCGCGAGGAACATCGCCTGGCCCTGCTCGAGGCCGCCACCAGTGGCCTGCCGGCCTTTTTCCTGGGCACCGACAGTGCGCCGCATGCCGCCCACCTGAAGGAGCATGCGGCCGGCTGTGCGGGCTGCTACAGCGCCCCGCACGCGCTCGAGCTCTATGCGGCGGCCTTCGAGGGCGCGGGCGCCCTGGCGCGCCTGGAGGCCTTTGCCGGTTTCCATGGCCCGGACTTCTACCGTCTGCCGCGCAACGCCGGCAAGGTGCGCCTGCGGCGCACGTCATGGACCATTCCCGAGTCCTTGCCCTTTGGCGGAAACCAGATCGTGCCGCTGGCCAGTGGCGAGGTCCTCGCTTGGCAGCTGGCGCCTGGGCTGGAAGCCTGAGGCAGGGACTTACCGCCAGGCCTTCATGCAGCCAATCGATGCGGGAGAATTGTCCAGTGCCTGGCCCCTGGCGGGCTTTCCTGCGCTGGCGCCTTACGCCGACCGTTTTGTCCCATTGATCGCCTGTCCGGCCGATGCCCGGCTGGCTGCACTCAATCGCCTCGCCGAGGAACAGGACCTGCGCAATGCATCCGGTCAGGCCTTGCGCTTTGAGGCAGCCCGGATGCCGCTCTCCGGGGCGGCTTATGAACGTGTCATTGCCTGTGCCAGCCCGGGCGCCGAGGCGGCGGCGGTACCCACCCGCTTGTACGGTGACGAGGGCGTCCACGATCTTCTCAACGCCCTGGTCTGGTTGCGTTTCCCCCGGACCAAGGCCACGCTCAACCGGCTTCATCTGGAGGACCTGGAACTTCAGGCTGCTGCCAGCCTTGCTCAAGGTCAGCCCGCCGCGCGTCGCAGCCGGGCGCGTGACCTGTTCAGCCTCCTGGATGAAAGCGGCGCCATCTGGATCGGCGATGACCCCTCACTTTTTGAGCAGTGCCTGCAGCGCGATTGGACGGGCTTGTTTTTTTCCCGTCGCGCGCAATTGCTGGCGCGCTCCAGCCTCACCGTCGTGGGTCATGGACTGTTGCAGCAATGTCTGTCGCCATACCCGGGAATGGTGGCCCGCGTGGTCACGATCGAGGGGCCCCCGGGTGCCGATCCGCAAACCCTTGACGAGGCCCTTGCCCGTCAATTGAGCGCCCAGGGAGCCGCGCTGCCAACCCTGGTCATGCCGATCTGTGGATGGCCGGGATGGCAGGCACAGGGCCCTGCGCAGGCCTATCAGGGCGAAGAACATTACCGCAATGTGCAGGTGTATCGGCCTGCTGCGACCCGCGCACCCTGAGCCCCCCGCGTGAGCGTCGCTTGATCAGCGCTGGCGGGATAGCGCAACCCCGCGTTGTCGGCGGAATTGACAATCCAGGTCACGAAATGTGTCTCCGCCTGTTCATCCAATGCTTCAAGGCATCGAAAAAGCCATTGGTTTCAGGCACTTGGCTTGGGCTGGCCCGTAACTTGCTCACCCAAGCATCAGTTGTTTTGATCAAATTTACTGGTGGGACCTGACCGTGAAAAAATTCCTGTTTTCCGCTTTGCTGGCCTTGACGGCCCTGCCCGCCGCAGTGTCGGCAGAGACCTACAGCTTCGATGCCAGCGTGGGCAACTGGTCGAGTCTGACCGGGCTCAATCAACTGAACACCGCAGCGACGACCCTGACCCTGACCTATAACGGCCTGGCCAGCAATTCCACGTTCACTGGCCACCTCGTGGCTCTCAACGGCAACATCTACGACATCACCGCGACGCTGACGGGTGCGTACACTGCAGGCGCCCTGACCAAGTGGGCTGACTTTGTCGGCACCTACAAGCTGAACGGCGGCGCGACCATGACCCTTCATGATGTCGTGCGTACGGCAGATGCCTATGATGCGGCCTTCGGCATCAATGCCGCACCGAACAATGCCAGCGGGACCACCGCCGAATTCGGCTGGTGGGCGGGTGGCGTTTACAGTTCCCCGACAGCGACCAGCTACACCACGAAGCTGGACATGGATCTGGGCGTCAAGTGCAGCAGCGCCACTCCTTTGTCGAACAAGCTGTGTCCGGCGGGCAGTTCTTCCTCGGGCGGCACGGTGCCCTTGCCGGGTACCCTTGCCCTGCTGGGGCTGGGCGTGCTGGGGCTGGGTCTGCGCCGCATGCGTTCCTGATCACGCGCGACACCGCCCACAGGATCCACCCATGGCGACATGGGTGGATTTTTTTTCGCTGAGCCGAAGGCGGCGCGCGGCATTTGTTCCTGTTCCGGCGACCGGGCTGGCCCATAAGATGGTCCGCTCGATCATGATCCCCGGAGCCAGCGTTGCGTCGTGCCAGCTTTCAGTATCTGCCTGCCGTCATCCTGACGGCCCTGGCCCTGGCCCTGTCCGGTTGCGGTACGCGTCTTGCCGATCCGGTGAAGGCGATTGCGGAGGCTGACAAGGCCCTGGCATCGGGCAAGCTTGAAGAGGCGGCGATCCACGTACGCAATGCGACCCAGGCTGGCGTTTCCGATCCGGCTGTGCGCCTGAGACTGGCGCAACTGAGTTTGCGGCTGGCCCAGTTCATACCTGCCGAGGAGGATGCGCGCAAGGCACTGGCCGGCAATGCCGATGCGGGCGCGGCCCGCTTCGTGCTGTTCGAAGCCTTGCTCGGGCAAGGGCAGGCGGCCAAGGCCTTGCAGGAGTATGCCGCCCTCAAACCGGTCAGTCCTTCAGTCGATGCGATGTCCGCAGCCTATGCGGCACAGGCGGCCATCAAGCTTGGCAGGTTCGATGAGGCCAGTGCCTTGGCCAACAAGGCCCTGGCCCTGGATGCTGCTTCG
Organism: Burkholderiales bacterium; assembly: GCA_029977705.1. Lineage (GTDB taxonomy): Bacteria > Pseudomonadota > Gammaproteobacteria > Burkholderiales > Burkholderiaceae_E > JAPOKJ01. The sequence goes on from JAPOKJ010000001.1 coordinate 86,780, forward strand.
GCGTCGGGGCGCGCCGCAGGCCTGGCGGCAATGGCCCAGGATGCGGCGGGCCGCAGCCGCGTCCGGGAGGCCGCGCAGGTCCTGGCCCGCGACCATCCCGGCAGCTTCGAGGCGCAGTCGCTGCTGGCCTTTCTGGACCAGCGTGACGGTCGTCTCAAGGAGGCTGCCGTCGGCTTCGAAAAGGCCAGTACCCTGCACCCCTGGAATTCCGAGGTACATGGCGCGTTGATCACCGTGCTGCTCGATGCCGGAGCGCTCGAAGGCGCGGCCCAGCGGCTGGCACAACTGAAGAAACTGGCGCCCTCCCTGGCCTTGACGGTCTTCCTGGAGGGTCTGGTGCACTACCGCAGGGGACATCTGATCGAAGCCGATCAGGCCCTGGCCAGTGTCATTGCCGGTGGCCTTGAAACGCCCGAAACGCTGCGATTGTCCGGCGAGGTGTCCTTGCGCCTGGGTAACCTGGGGCGCGCCGAAAGCCTGGCCAGGCAATTGCTCGCCAAGGCCCCCAACTTGCTCACCGGTCATAAGCTGCTGGGCGCCACGCACCTGGCGGGCAATGCCCCAGAAAAGGCGCTCGCCGTGCTGGCGCCGGTGGCCCATCACCCCGCCGTTACCCCTGAAATCCTGGCCTTGATCGGCGAGGCCTTGGTGCGAACTGGTGATACCGCCAAGGGCGTTGCTTTCATCGATGCAGCACTGGCGCGCAATCCGGCCAGCTTGCCGATGAAGCTGGCCGCAGCCCAGGCGCGCGTCAGGGCGGGCGATGCCGCTGCCGGCCTGAGCCTGGTGGAGGAGTTGGCCCAGACGAGCAGCGGGATCGAGGACCTGACACTGGTTCGCAGCCTGCTGAGCCTCAAGCAGTACGACAAGGCGCTGACCCTCGCGCAGCGCTTTGCATCCCGCTTCCCGCAGGATCCCGCCGGACCGATGACGATCGGCGTCATCGCTGCCAGCCAGCATCAGGTCGAGGCAGCGCAGGCCGGCTTTGCACAGGCCCTGAGCCTGTCGCCGGGCTACCCGCCCGCCGTCGAGGCCCTGGCGCAACTGGAGGCTGCCACCGGCAAGATCGATCAGGCCCGCCAGCGCTACATGGGGCTGGCCAGGGCCGAGCCCAACAACCCGGCCTATCCGCTGGCCTTGGCGCGCCTGTCCGCGCGCTCGGGGGCGGCAGAAAAGGAGGTGCTTGATCATTTCGCCCAGGCCCGGGCGGCCAGCGGTTCGGCGCCCTGGGTGGCACTCGAGCAGGCCCGCTTCTGGACCTCACGGGGGCGCGATCAGGAGGTCGTCAGTCTGCTCGAGCCGCTGGTTCAGGCCAATCCCAAGGATACCGACCTGGCCCTGGCGCTGACCAATGCCTATGACCGCAGCGGCCAGGCGGCCAAGGCCTTGGCCCTGGTGGAGCGGGGACTGCAGGACAATGCAAGCTCGGCGGCCCTGCATTTCAGGGCCGGCCTGCTGCGCTCGCGAATGGGTGACGGCTCGGGTGCCGTGGCAAGTCTGACGCGTGCGAACCAGTTGCAGCCCTCGGCCAATGAGCCGGCCATCGCCCTGGCGACCACCTTGTACGCCACTGGCAACAAGGTGGCGGCCGAGGCCTTCGTCAGGCAGTTTGGGCAGGGTGAACAGTCCGGTGCCGTGGCGCAGGTGTTGCAGGGCGATTTTCGCAGCATGGACGGCAACGCTCCCGCTGCGCTGGTTCATTACCGCACGGCTTTCCAGGCCGTCAACAATCCGCTGACCCGGCGCAAGCTGTACGAGAGCCTGCTGCTCAACCAGCGCGACGACGAGGCCCGGCAGCAGTTGCGGCAATGGGCTGCCCGGTATCCCGATGACGTGGGCACCCTGCAGTTTGCTGCCGAGAAACTTCTCGAGCGTGAGCGCTGGAAGGAGACGGCCGAAGTGCTCAACGAGGTGATCAAGCGCAACCCTGAGTCAGTGCAGGCGCTCAACAACGCGGCCATTGCCGTTCACCGCCTCGGCGTCCCCCAGGCCTTGGAGCTGGCCCGGCGTGCCTACCAGCTCGAGTCCTGGAACGCGACGGTCATGGACACCTATGGTTGGATACTGAGCGAGCAGGGCAAGGCGGAAGAGGGTCTGCCCCTGTTGCGCAAGGCCAGCGAGATCTTGCCAGGCAATCTGCGCATCCGCCTGCACCTGGCCCAGGCCCTGGTCCGCGCCGGTGACCGGACGGCGGCCCGCGATCAGGTGGCCCGCATTGCCTCGGCCAATCCCTCGCCAGCGATCCGCAAGGAACTCGAGCTGATCCGCTGAGGCGCTCTGGCGCGCGACTTCGCGCGCGTCGTCAGTTCGCGCGGATCCGGTCGCGCAGTGAGGTCTGGCGCATCCACTGACGGTACTGGCGGTATTGGGGATCTTCGGCCAGATGCCGCTCTTCGGTGTAGGCCCGCAAGGCATAGAGGGCATTGACCAGCAGCAGCATCGCGCAGCACTTGAGGGCGGCCAGCGGACCGAGCTGGTTGATCCAGGGCACGTGCACCAGCCACCAGTAAAGATTCTTGGCCACATAGGCGGGATGGCGCAGCAGGCGGTAGGGGCCGTGGGTGAGGATGCCCCGGTGGGTGAGGTTGGAGAAGCGGATCCCGAAGGCCAGGGTCGCCCAGGTGTACAGGCACAGGCAGGCCACCAGGGCCAGGCCCCAGGACCATTTCAGCAGGGCCGGCGCCTGCGCAAGCCACAGGTCCCAGTAGGTTCCGCCACTTTGATAATCGATCAGATTGCCGGCACCGATGATGCCGAAGGGCGGATAACAGGCCAGGGCGGCCATCCACCCCAGCAGGCTGGGATTGACGCTGCGAATATGTGAGTCCAGCCATTTGAAGGTCAGGGCATAACCCGCAGTGGCGATCACGATGTCGATGGTGAACAGCAGTTGCGTCGACCAGAACACGAGTTGGCCCAGGGCATCGAACGGGGCCTGGGGAAACCGGCTCAGCAGCTTCAGGTTGCCCGGCAGGATGCTGAGCAGGAAAACCATGAAGAAGGCCTTGATGAACCAGCCCAGGGCGAAGTCGCTGGCCCTGGACAGGTCGGGTGCAGGCGGTGTGCTGTCCTGCAGGTGGCGGCCTGTGGCTGCATCCTGCGGGCCCGCATCGGTCGCCCAGCGGGCGGCACGCGGATGCCACAGGGCCGCGCCCAGATGCCAGGCACCATCATGCGCCGGGCTCATGCGCCGGTCGCACCACAGGATGTACAACACGCCTGCCAGCAGCAGCACGGGCAGCACGCGCTCCAGGTAGAGCAGCACGAGGAAGTATTCGGGGCGCCGATAGAGGGGGATCAGGGCGAACCACAGCCACAGGGCTCCCCACACCAGGGCATAGCCGGTCAGCTTGCGCAGCACCCGCTGGCCGCTGAAGGGGCGCATGATGCGAAAGGGCGAGGCAAGGCCGCCCATCGAGGCGCGACGGCTGACGATCTCGGCCGCCAGCATCGGCACACTGGCGCCGGCCAGCACCCACATCGTGGCTGCTTCAGGCGTCGGCTGCAGCGCAATCACCAGGGCCAGCGCCACCACAAAGCCGGCCAGTCCCAGCCATCCGGTAAGCGCGGATACGGCCGATACCGGTCTTGGAACAGGGGCTTGCATGCGTGGGAGTCTAGCGCAGACCCGGCAGCAGGATCAGCGTGGCCGGCGCGCCATCACGAAAAACAGCGAGCCGCAGCCCACCAGGCCCGCCAGCACGGTGAAGCCGGCGCGATAGCTGCCGGTCATGTCGGCAAGCACTGCGGCAAGCATCGGGCCCCCCACCTGACCCACCACGATCACCAGCGAGGAGATGCCCAGGATCATGCCGATGGCGCGGCTGCCGAAGTAGTCGGCCCGGATCGCCTGCATCATCGGCCCGCGCAGCCCCCAGGCCGTGCCGTGGAACAGTGCGAAGGCGACCAGCATCAACGGCCCGGTGGCATAGGTGAGCATCAGCAGGCCCACGGTGTGGCTGAGCATGCAGACGGCCGCGATCTTGCGCTTTTCGAAGCGGTCGCCGATGAAGCCGACCAGCACCACGCCCAGGATCTGCGCCATGGTCATCAGGGTGATGAACAGGGAGGCCTGGGTCACGCTGTAGCCAAGCGATTGCTTGATGTGGGTGATGGCGTGCACATTGACGCCATACACCACCAGCAGCGCAAAGCCATGGCCGGCCGAGATCAGCCAGAAGGCGCGCGTGCGCAAGGCTTCCGCGGCCGTGAACTCGCGGCCTGCCGGCGCCTGGGGCTTGCCCTTGTTCTCGGCTTCGTCAGGCGGTCCGCCATCGATCTGCAGGCCCAGGTCTTCCGGCCGGCCCTTGAACACGCGTGACAGCGGAAAGCCGGTGGCCCAGATCAGCAGGCCCGAGCACAGGGCCGTAGGGCGCCAGCCGAAGTGCTGCATCGACCAGGCCACCAGGGGCACACAGACGCCGCCCAGGGCCAGGCCCAGGCTGAGGAAGGAGAGGGCGCGGGCGCGATGCCGCTCGAACCAGCGGATCACGGCCACATTGAGCGGAAAGTAACCGCACAGGCTGGCCCCCAGGGCCACCATCAGGATCGCGGCGTAAAAGCCGGTGAGGCTGTTGATGGTCGACAGCAAGCAAAATCCCAGGCCGAACACCAGGGTGCCGATACGGATCATGTACTGCGGGCCGAAGCGGTCGATCAGCCAGCCCAGGAAAGGGCCGAGAATCGCCGATTCCATCGGCTGCAGGGCGGCAGCGCCGGACAGTGCGGTCTTGCTCCAGCCGAATTCTTCCTGCAGCACGACGAAATACGCACCGAAGGCGTTGTGCAGCAGCGCGGCCTGGAGAAACTGGATCGCGCACGCGGCAGCGACCATTCGCCAGCCGTAATACGTCGATTGCCGGGACCAGGGGAACATTGGTCGGCATTATAGGCCGGGGTCCGGGGCGCTTTTGCCGCCTGCGGCGAGATAACGGACTGGTCCGCGGAGCTGCAAGCCCGCGGTGGCTGATCCTGGGTCATCGCATCCCCAGCCTGCAGCGCGGAACGCTGTGACGGGGCGTGCAGCGTCGATGGCACAATGGTCGCGTGAACCAAGCCGCGTCCACCTCCACTGTTTCGCCCGTCTCGCCCTCATGGCCGGATACCGAGCGCCAGCTGGCGCGCTTCGTCCTGCAGACGCCCTTGTCGGCGATCGCGCCCTCGGCCCTGCAGACGGTGCGCTGGGTCCTGATGGCGGTGGTCGGCACCGGTCTGGCCGGTGCCCAGGAGGAGGGCATTGCCGCCTTGCGCGGGTTGCTGCGTGATCGCGGCGGCAAGGCCGAGGCCGACACCCTCGTCTTCGGTGACCGGCTGCCCGCCACCTCGGCCGCCCTGATCAATGGCGCCATGTGCCGCGCCCTGGACTACTGTGATGCGATGGCGCCGGGGCCGCATTTCGGCTCGGCCATCGTGCCGGCGGCCTTCGCGGTGGCGCAGGCTCTGGGACGGTGCAGTGGCGAAGACCTGCTGACGGCCCTGGCGATGGGCGCCGAGATCGGTGCGCGCTTCAACCTGAGCGAGCGCATGTATGACGGCTTCGATCCAACCGGCATCGCCGGCGTGTTCGCGGCCACGGCCACCGCCGGCCGCCTGCTGCGGCTGACCGAGATGCAGATGGTGCATGCACTGGCCCTGGCCTTCAACCGCTGCGGCGGCAGTTTCCAGAGCCATGTCGATGGTTCGCTGGCAGTGCGCCTGGTACAGGGCTTTGTGGCCGAGACCGGCGTGTGGTGTGCACAGATGGCGCAGGCCGGGCTGACCGGGCCGCGCAACTTCATCAACGGCCACTACGGCTTTCGCCACCTGTATGCCCGCGGCCTGCGCGATGCTGACAGTTTCACCCAGGGCCTGGGTGAGCGCTGGATGCTCGAGACCATCGTGTTCAAGAAGTATCCCAGCTGCGGTGTCACGCAGGGGGTGACCCATCAGGCCCTCGACCTGGTGGCCGCGCTCGAGGTCGATGCCGGGAACTTTGCGCACGCCGAGGTACGCATGCCGCCCTATGCCTGCAAGCTGGTCGGATCGCCCTTCGAGCTGGGCAGCAATCCGCGTGTCAATGCCCAGTTCAGTGCCCAGTACTGTGTTGCCAATGTGGTCTTGCGCGGCGCTTCGCGACTGGAACACTTCCGGCCCGAGGCGATCCGCGATCCGGCGCTGCAGCCCCTCATCGGCAAGGTGCGCATCGTGCCCGATGCGGCCATGGATGCCCGGGGCCACAGTGCCGTCGACCTGCGGATCACCCGCAGCGACGGCCGCAGCGACCAGCGCAGCTACGATGTTTCGCCAGGCTTTCCAGGGCGCAGCCTGAGTGCCGCCGAACATCGCGCGCGCTTCGATGACTGTCTGGCCTATGCCCCGCATCGCCTGACGGCACCCGCGGCCGAGGCGACCCTGGCCGCCATCGATGGCCTGGCCGGCTTGCCCGATGTGCTGCCGATGTGGCAGACCCTTTGCCAGGCGGTGGCGCCATGAGTTTGCCGGGCCCTTGAGTTTTCCGGTGCGACGGCATTTGCCGGGCACCCTGCATGAAGGATGAGGACATGAAAGTATTGGTGACCGGCGGTGGTGGTTTTCTCGGACAACGCCTGGTGCGCGAACTGGCGCAGGCGGGCACGGTGCAATTGGCCGGGCGGCCTGCCGCCATCAGTGCCATCACCGCCTTTGACCAGGCCGAGGGGGCTTTCCGTCATCCCCTGGTGCGCAATGTCACCGGCGACATCGCCGATGCCGCGCAGGTCCAGGCCTTGCTCGATCAGGACACCGCGCTGGTGATCCATCTGGCCGCGGTGGTCAGCGGCACCGCCGAAGCTGATTTCGATCTGGGCATGCGCGTCAACCTGGAGGGCACGCGCAACCTGCTGGAAGCCTGCCGCCATCGCGCCCACCAGCCGGTGGTGCTCTTTTCCAGCTCGATCGCGGTCTTTGGCGGTGCGCTGCCGCCAGTGGTGGACGATGCGACAACGCCGACCCCGCAGGGCTCGTATGGCATCCAGAAGCTGATCGGCGAGCACCTGGTGCAGGACTACACCCGCAAGGGCTTCATCGATGGCCGCGCGGTGCGTGTGCCCACCGTGGTGGTGCGACCGGGCAAGCCCAATGGGGCCGCCTCAGGCTTTGCCTCCAGCATCATCCGCGAGCCGCTCAACGGCCAGCCCTCGGTGCTGACCGTGCCGCCCGAGACGGAAATGTGGCTGGCCTCGCCGCGCGCGGTGGCCGGCATGCTCAGGCATGCGATCGCGCTCGAGCCGCAGGCCTGGGGCTGGCATCGCTCGCTCAACCTGCCCGGGCTGGTGGCGCGCATGGATGAGGCCCTGGCGGTGCTGCGCAAGCTTGGCGGCGAGAAGGCGGCGGCCCTGGTCAGCCAGCGCCCTGATCCAGCCGTGATCAAGCTGGTCAGCACCTGGGCGGCCCGCTTTGCCACGCCGCGTGCAAGCGCCATGGGCTTTGTCGCCGATGCCAGCTTCGAAGCCATCGTGCAGAGCCACATCGACGAGCAGTTGGGTGGCAAGGTGCCGCACTGAGCGCACTTCGAGGCCGCGCCACGTCTACCGGGGAGAACACCATGAGCCTGCGACCCAATGGCATGCATCACATCGCCTTGATGACCACCGACATCAAGCAGCAGATCGCCTTTTTCTCAGAGGTGCTCGGAGCCCGGCTGGTGGCCTTCTACTGGATGCACGGCGTGGAAGGGGCCTGGCATGCCTTCATGGAACTGAGCGCTTCGTCGACGGTGGCCTTCGTGCAGACCCCTGCCGTCAGGGACATCGCCTGCACGCCGGGGGTGACCCATGCCCAGACCCCTGGTCATCCCTGTGCCGCCGGCACGATGCAGCATCTGGCGCTCAATGTCGACCGGCCGCAGGACCTGCTGGCCATGCGTGACCGCATCCGCGCCCATGGCGTCGTCTGCTTCGGTCCGGTTGATCACGGCATGTGCAGCTCGATTTATTTCGCGGGCCCCGAAGGCCTGAACCTGGAGATCTCGACCTCGGCCAGCGCGATCGATCCCCAGGTCTGGATCGACCAGGAGGTCGTGACACTGGCCGGCATCTCGCCTGAAGAGCTGGCGCGCTTCAAGCAGCCCGAGCCTTTTGCTTCACGCCAGGGGGCGGTGCCGCAGCCCGCCTGGGACGCGGGCAAGCCCCACATGGGCTACGAGCCCCGCACCTACCGCAAGCTGCTGGCCCTGTCCGATGAGCAGTTCATCGCCGCCAGCAATTACTCGGCGCCCCCCGCACACCCGGCACCCTGAGCGCGCCAGCCGCGGCGCGGCCGCGTCAGAAGATCTTGCCCGGGTTCAGGATGCCCAGGGGGTCGAGGCTGCGCTTGAGCGTCTTCATGATCGCCAGTTCCTCGGCCGTGCGCGACAGGTGCAGGTAGTCGCGCTTGATCGTGCCAATGCCGTGCTCGGCCGACACCGACCCCCGCCACTGGCCCACGGCCGCATACACCAGGTCCTCGATGTCGCGCTCGGGCTGCTCGCCTTCGCAGACCTTGACGCTGATGTGAACGTTGGAATCGGCAATGTGACCGAAAAAGATCGTATCCGCAGTGGACCAGCGGGCCCGCAACTGCCGCTTGAGGTCCTCGACAAAAGCCCCGATCGATCCCACCGGGATGCTGATGTCGAAGCCGACATGGGGCCAGAAGACTGCGCGGAACTGACCCGATGAATCGCGAACGGCCCAGATGCGCAGCGCCTCGCTCTCCGATTGCGCGATCACCGCATCCTCGAGCAGGCCATCTTCCAGGGCGCCGGAGAGCACGCGCTCGAAATGTTCGCGGTCACTGGCCGGCGCGCTGCCCTGCGATTCGATCAGCACATAGGCCCCGTGCCCATCGGGCAAGGGCTTGGTCAGGTGGGGCAGGCCTGAGGTCATGCGTTCATAGAAGTCCGGCCACATCAGTTCGAAGGCGGACAGATGCGCCCCCAGACCGCCGCGCACAAGACCGAGAAGCTTGAGCACGGCGTCGTAATCCTTCAGCGCGCACAGGGCGGTGGATGTGCTCCTGGGCTGTGGCGAGAGCTTGAGCGCTGCCCGGGTGATGATGCCCAGCGTCCCTTCGCTGCCGATGAACAGCTGCTTGAGATCGTAGCCAGTGTTGTTCTTGAGCATGCGGTTCAGGTTGCTCAGGATGGTGCCATCGGCCAGCACCACTTCCAGGCCCAGCACCAGATCGCGCGCCATGCCATAGCGCAAGACCCGGTTGCCGCCGGCATTGGTGGACAGGTTGCCGCCGACGGTGCAGGTGCCGCGCCCGCCCAGGTCCAGGGGATAGTAAAGACCGCTGGCCCTGGCCGCCTCCTGCACGTCCTGCATCGTCGAGCCGGCCCGGGCCACGACGGAACTGGAAGCGATATCGACGTCCTCGATGCCCTTGAGGTGCTCCAGCGACACCAGCACGCAGCCCTCGACCGGCTTGGCGCCGCCCGCCAGTCCGGTCAGCCCGCCTTGTGGCACCACCGGCACCCGGTACTGGCTGCATAGCTTCATCAGGTTCGACACCTGTGCGGCGGAACCGGGCCGAACCCGCGCGAGGGCGGCGCTGCGCGGGGCCACGGTCATCCAGTCCCGGAAGCAGTGCTCGGGAATGTCCGGGCCGATCTCGACCGAACCGATGTCGTGTTGCGCCTGCAGCAGGTCGGTGAAGGCTTTCATGTGAGGGATCCTTTGCGGCCTTTTCTGGAAGCTTCGGCCCTGACGTTCAATGGTCCTGCCGGCGCCGCGGCCACAGCCCCACCGACAGGGCCGTTCCCGCCAGCACCACGATGCAGCCGAGCACGATCTGCAGCGTGATGGCTTCGCCCAGGTAGAGTGATCCGGCGATGATCGCCACCACCGGGCTCATGAAGGTGACCGACATGGTCGGGACGGTGCCGATCTCGCGCAGCAGGCGGAAATACATCAGCATGCCCAGCCCGGAGCAGAAGATCGCCATGAACAAGGCCTCGCTCCAGGCGCGCAGGCTGGGCCAGTGCAGGGTGCCGGCGGCGGCCTGCGCCTGCCATTGCCAGGCGGCCCAGGGCATCAGGAACAGGCCGGCCGCGAGCATGGTGCCGGTGGTGGTGGCGACCGGATCGATATGGCCGAGCTGGCGGCGCGAGAAATTGGCGGCGTAGCCCCACAGCAGGGAGGAGGCCAGGCCGGCACCCACGGCCATCGTCACCCGCAGGCTGCCAGGATCGCCGCGCAGCGACACCTTGCCCCACACCAGGACGGTGACGCCAGCCATCCCGAGGACCAGGCCAAGCAGGCGCCAGCCCTGGATACGCTCCTTGAGCAGCAGCCAGGCCAGCACCGCGCCGAACATCGGCGCCGTGGCGCTCAGGATCGCGGACAGCCCGGCCGACAGGCTCAGCGCGGCCCAGGCAATGAGCATGAACGAGAGCGAGGTGAACAGGGTGCCCTGAACGAGCAGGGTCTTCCAGTGGATGCGCAGCAGCGGCAGGCCGCCGCGCCAGGCCAGCACCGGCAGCAGCACCAGCGCAGCCAGGGTCATGCGCAGGGTGATCAGCGGCGCCGGACCGAATTCGGGCACGGCCGAGCGCGTGAACAGGTAGGCCGAGCCCCACAGCAGGGACAGCACCAGCAATTCGATGACATGACGCGGGCGGACCGTCGGGTGGGGCGTCGGGGGAGAATTTTTCAGGGGATGCAATCCAGTGCCAGGTGCGGGCAATATACTCCGGGGCGTTGCCCATGCGCGCCGGCCGTGCCGGTGGCGGGCCGATCGGTCCGGGATGTCGCAGCAGTGACAGCCCCCCGGACCCGACCCGGGTGACAATGGCAGGTGTTTCCGGCGCCGCCCCTGCGATCCGCGGGCAGTCCCGGATGACCCGACGAACATTTTCAACAAGCGAGGCAAGACAATGGTTCAACGCATGAAGTTCTACATCGACGGCGCCTGGGTCGATCCGGTGACGCCCAAGAGCCGTCCGGTCGTCAATCCGGCCACCGAGCAGCCGATGTATGACATCGCCCTGGGCTCGGCCGCCGACGTCGACAAGGCCGTCCAGGCCGCCCGCCGTGCCTTCGAGACCTTCTCGCAGACCAGCCGCGAAGAGCGCATGGCCCTGCTGGCGCGCATCATCGAGGTCTACAAGTCGCGTGCCAAGGACCTGGGCGCCGCCATCTCCGACGAGATGGGTGCACCCCTGGGCTTTGCCGAGAAGTTCCAGGTCGGTGCCGGCCTGGGCCACATCGTTTCCACGCTGGACGTGCTCAAGACCTATCCCTTCGAGGAGCAGATGGGCTCGGCCATGGTGGTGCGCGAGCCGATCGGCGTGGTCGGCATGATCACCCCCTGGAACTGGCCGATGAACCAGATCACCTGCAAGGTGGCGCCCGCCCTGGCCGCCGGTTGCACGATGATCATGAAGCCCTCGGAGTACACCCCGAGTTCGGCCCTGATCTTCGCCGAGATCCTGCATGAGGCCGGCGTGCCGGCCGGTGTCTTCAACCTCATCAACGGCCTGGGCCCGGATGTGGGCGCCGCGATGAGCGACCATCCCGGCATCGACATGATGTCCTTCACCGGTTCGACCCGTGCCGGCATCGATGTCGCTCAGCGCTCGGCGGTCACCGTCAAGCGTGTCAGTCAGGAACTGGGCGGCAAGTCGCCCAACATCATCCTGGACGATGCCGATTTCCCGAAGGCCGTGGCCACCGGTATCGGCAGCGTGTTCATGAACTCGGGCCAGTCCTGCAATGCGCCCACCCGCATGCTGGTGCCGCAGTCGCGCATGAACGAAGTCATCGAGATCGCCAAGGCCGCTGGCGCCAAGGCCAAGGCCGGTGACCCGCGCGGTGCCGACACCACGATGGGCCCGGTGGTCAACGAGACCCAGTGGAACAAGATCCAGGCCCTGCTCAACAAGGGCGTGGAAGAAGGCGCCACCGTGGTGGTGGGCGGCCCCGGCCGTCCCGAGGGCATCAGCAAGGGCTTCTATGTCAAGCCCACGATCTTTGCCAATGTCACCAACACCATGACCGTGGCCCGCGACGAGATCTTCGGACCGGTGCTGGTCATCATGGGCTACAAGGACGAGGCCGAAGCGGTGGCGATTGCCAACGACACGCCTTACGGCCTGGCCGGCTATGTGTCGGGTGGCTCGATCGATCGCGTGCGCGCGGTGGCCCGCAAGATCCGCGCCGGCAACGTCAACCTGAACGGCGTGCCCAACGAGCGCACGGCACCCTTCGGCGGCTACAAGCAGTCGGGCAACGGCCGCGAGTGGGGCAAGTTCGGCCTGGAGGAGTATCTCGAGGTCAAGGCCATCGCCGGTTTCGGCGTGGCCGCCTGAGCCCGGGGCTGAGGCCTTCAGGAGGGCGCCTTCGGGCGCCCTTTTTCATTGCGGCAAGGCGGCGCCCGAAGCTTCTGGGGGCTTGTTCATCACATCCTCAGAACAACCGGCCCTGGTCTTCGTCCTCTTGCGCCGGCCGCGCCGTTGCGCGCGCTGGTGCCCGCCTGCCCGCAGGTGGCCGTCCGCTTTTGCCCGAGGGCGGCAGCCCGCTCTTGCGCGAGCCATGACGTTCCTGGATCTTCTGCGCCTCTTCGCGGGCCGGCCCGCTGCGCCGCATGGGATAGAGCCGCTCGCGCGCTGCCCGCATCGCCTCGCGCTCGTCGACGATCGGTACCGGGTAGTCGGCACTGCCGTACTCGGGAATCCAGCGCCGGATGTACAGGCCCTGCGGATCGTGATCGGCGGCCTGCTTGCTGGGTGAATAGATGCGCAGGGTATTGATGCCGGTGGTGCCGGACTGCATCTGCATCTGGCTCCAGTGGATGCCGGGTTCGAAGTCCAGGAATTGGCGCGCCAGGAACAGGCCGGGTGCGCGCCAGTGCAGCCACAGGTGATACGACGCGAAGCTGACCAGCAGGGCGCGCATCCGGAAATTCAGCCAGCCGGTGGCGCACAGCTGGCGCATGCAGGCATCGACCATCGGATAGCCGGTGCGCCCCTGCATCCAGGCCTGCAGGCGCGCCTCGGCGGCCGAGTCCATGGGCAGGCCATCGCCCGGACGCAGGCCATCGGCGCTGCGTGCAAAGTTGCGCCATTCGATGTCGGGTTCGTCCTCCAGTTTCTGGATGAAGTGGCAATGCCAGCGCAGCCGCGCAGCAAAGCCGCGCAGGTCATGGGCCAGGGCCCGGTCCTCGCTGGTCTTGATGCGCTGCTCGGTCAGCTGATGCACCTGGCGCATCGAGATCGTGCCGTAGGCCAGATGCGCGGACAGTCGGCTGCAACCTTCCTCGGCGCTCAGCGGGCTGGACAGGTTGCGGCGATAGCCGCGCGCGCGGCCATCCAGAAAACGGGCCAGACCTTCATGGGCAGCCGCCTCGCCGGCAGCAGGCTGCGGGCCGCCGGGGTCGGACAGGCCCAGCGCGCGCAGCGCAGGCAAGGCATCATCCGACAACCACCCTGAGGGGGCCTTGAAGTGCAGGGGCCTTGGCACCATGGGGGCATCCATGCGCTGCTGCCAGCGGCCGGCCCAGCCGCGCCGCTCCTTCAGGCGTCGCACCACGCCGCTCTGCGGCCATTCCTGCCAATGCACGCCCTGCAGCCTGCACCAGTGTGCGACCGCCTTGTCGCGGGCATAGCTCCAGCCAGGTCCGGTTTCCTCGTGGCTGAGCAGGTGGGTGAAATCAAACTGTGCCCGCAACTGCGCCAGGACCTGCACCGCCTCGCCGTGCCGGACCAGCAGGGGCATGCCGCGCTCGGCCAGTGCCCGCGCCAGCGGGGCCAGGCACTTGAGCAGCCAGTCCACCTGTCGCGGATGGCACTCGGGACTGCTCAACCATTGCGGTTCGATGATGACCAGGCCCAGCGCGGCCCCGGCCCGCTGCGCCTGATGCAGCGGCGCGTGATCGTGCAGGCGCAGGTCGCGCTTGAACCAGACCACGGCGCGGCCCCCGGGAAAAGTCAGGGCATCCGTTGCGCGGACGGCGTTGTCCGTCATGAGGCGCTGCCTGCCTCGCGCGGATTGGCGCAGCCCGTCACCTCGCCGCGGCGGATCGCCGCCGCGCGTTCACTCACCGCCTGGCGCTGCGGCGCATCCAGCCGCTTCAGATTGCGCACCTGCAGGCTCATGCGTGCATTGCCGGCCAGCATCGCCTCATGGCGCATCAGGAAGTCCCAGTACAGGGTGGTGAAGGGGCAGGCCGCATCGCCCGTGCTCAGCGCCGGATCGAAGCGGCAGCCCTTGCAGTACGGGCTCATGCGCTGAATGTAGCGGCCGGTGGCGATATACGGTTTGCTGGCCATCAGCCCGCCATCGGCGTACTGGCTCATGCCCAGGGTGTTGGGCAGTTCCACCCATTCGACTGCATCGACATACACCGCCAGATACCATTCATGGACCTGTCGCGGTGCCACGCCCAGCAGCAAGGCATACAGGCCGGTCACCATCAGGCGCTGGATGTGATGGGCATAGCCCTGGGCGAGGGTCTGGGTGATCACCTCGCGCAGGCAGGCCATGTCGGTGTCACCGCTCCAGAACCAGGCGGGCAGGTCCTGCTGCGCATCGAGCCCGTTCATCTCCAGATACCCGGGCATGCGCGTCCAGTAGATGCCGCGTACATACTCGCGCCAGCCCAGGATCTGGCGCACGAAGCCCTCGACCGCGGCCAGGGGCGCCGAACCATCCTGATGGGCCCGGATGGCCGCGGCCACTACCTCGCGCGGATGCAGCAGCTTCAGGTTCATCGCGGCGGCCAGATGGGCGTGGTAGAGCCAGGGCTCCCCCAGCCACATCGCATCCTGCCAGGCGCCAAACAGGGGCAGCCGTTCCCGGACGAAGCGTTCGAGTGCGGACAGGGCTTGTTCGCGGGTGACCGGCCAGGCAAATGGCGCGGTGTCGCCGGGGTGCCTTGCAAAGCGCTCATGAACCAGACGGATGACCTCGCGGGTGATCGCATCGGGCTCGAACAGGGCCCGTGCGGGAACGGGGCCCGGCCCGCTCTTGCCAAAGGCCTCGCGGTTGTCGCTGTCGAAATTCCAGCGGCCGCCCAGGGGTTGGTCGCCGTCCATGAGGATGTCGTGGCGACGGCGTTGCTCCCGGTAGAAGAACTCCATGCGCAGGCCGCGCCGGCCCTTGGCCCAGGCTGCGAACTCGCGCACGGTGCAGAAAAAATGCCGGTCCTCGCGCACCTGCAAGGGGATGTTGCTGGTGCGGGCCAGGGTGCGCAGGTCCTCGAGCACGCGCCAGTCGCCGGGCGCCGTGACGATGAGCTGGGCGGGCTGAAGGCGGGCCACGGCCGCCTGCCATTGCGCCAGCAGGCTGCTTCCGGGGGCCGTATCGTCCAGGCGGAGGTAGTGCAGCGGGCGGCCTGCCTCGCGCAGGGCCTGCGCGAAGTGCCGCATCGCCGCCAGGAACATCACGATGCGCTGCTTGGCCGACCAGGGCTGGGTGGATTCCTGCTCGGCCTCCACCATCAGCACGGCGTCGCGGGTGGCATCGAAATCATCGAAGGCGCTGGCCTGCAGGTCGAGCTGGTCGCCCAGCACGATCACGAGGTGCCTTGGGGAAGATGCGGTCATGGAGGGCTCACAGAAGACCAGCAGGGTAGCCGCAAGCCCGGTATCGCCGTCCAATGACCCCACGCGGCCTGCGCATTGCGGCGCCTGCGAGCCCGCCCGGATCAGCCCGGCTCGGGTTGGCTCAGATCGGATCAGACCGGATCAGGCCGGCCGGGGCAGCTCGACGGTATGAAAGGGCTCCAGGCTGTCGATGGCCTCGGGCGGCTGCGTCTTGCGATCCCACTTGAACATGCGCAGCACGATCCTGTCCGGCGTGAAGTCGGCCAGCGTGAAGCCATGCTGCTCGACCGGCTTGACCCATTCCTCCATCGTCAGGTGCAGCGAGGGCTGGGGCAGCACCTTGCGGATGCCCGAGGGCCAGCCGCTTTCGCTGGTGCCGATGGTCCCCACCAGCATCGCGATCACCGGATTGGCCGACAGGTCGATGCTGCCGGTGCGCAGCATCCTGCCGATGGCGCTGGCATGAAGGTCGCCGCTGACCACCAGGGGCACACGGCCCCGCATCGCCGACATCGCCTTCATCAGGCGGTCATGCTGCTTGACCCAGCCGGCCTGCCAGTAGGGCTTGGGCGTGTCCAGTGACAGCTTGCCGTCGCCACCGAGCACATCGGGATACCACTCGCCCCATTTGCCGGCGGTCCAGCCCGGCGGGTTGGAGGGCACGTTGACCACATGCGCCACGTCGCTGGCGGCCATGCGCGACTTGAGCCAGTCCTCGACGGTGTCCTCGAGAAAGACGGCCGAGGGACCGGCCATGGTCATGGTGCTGCGCACGCTGTACAGCAGCATCTCCAGCAACTGCCCATAACGCAGGGTGCCGAAGCTTTCGGAATAGCCCTGGTCGCGGCCGCCGGCGCTCGATCCTGGCAGGCCGGTTGGCCGATGGGTATCGGGCAGAAATTCCGGGTAGTACATCTGCTGCGTCACGCGGGCGGCCTGGCGCATGAAGTGATCGGCCGGAAAGGTGACGACGCTGTCGAAGGCGTCGTCGTTCTCATAGTAGTCGTGATCGTCCTGGATGAAGAACACCGGGGTCGAGCGAAAGTCGGTGCCATAGACCGGTACGATCTGCGGTCCCGCCGACTTCTTGATGAAGGCCTCATTGCGGGTGCCCAGCATGGCGGCGTTGCGATCGGGCAGGCCGGCGATGGACTGGGCGACCTCGGACTGCCCGAGACGCCTGGCGGTCAGGGGAGAGCGCAGGTCCCAGTACACATGGTCGCCATTGGCAATCGCCGCATCGGGCTTGAAGGACAGGCCTCTGCGCAGCAGGCGGTTGCGCAGCGCCGTGGGCAGAAAGCCGTGCGCTTCATGACCCCCGGCGCAGGTAAAGAGCAGCACGCGCGCCTTGTCCGGCCTCGCCTCAGGTGCCGGGAAGGTGGCCAGATCCCAGGGCGGGCACAAGGCGGTGCCACCCCCGGCCCCACCGCTGAAAAGACCCAGCCGGTAGCTTTGGCCAGGCGACAGGCCCTTGGCATGAAATTGCCAGAACTCGCCTTGCGAGTCGGTCATCTGGCCGGGCACGGTGCGTCGTCCCAGCCGCAGCACGGGCGCTTGCTTCAGGGGCGCGGCAAAGGAGGCCTTGATCAGGATCTCGCGGTCACTTGCGGTGGGCAGCAGGTGGCGCAGGCTGCCCGCCTGCCACGGCTCGCCGGCAGCGCCCGGGGCGGTGCCCTGACGGGCTGTGACCGAGGGTGACAGGCTGCCGGTGATGGCGCCTGCGGCACCGGACTGGACGAATTGGCGACGCTTCATGGGGGTCCTCGCAAGCGGTGTGGTGGGAGCGCGGTAAGGCTGCCAGTCTGCACCGGCCCGGGACCGGGATGTGATGCACCGCGCCTCAATTCGGCACGCGCCAAGCAGCGCCGGTCCAAGTTCGCTACCCTTTTCCGGTGGCCGCCACGGGTCACGCCTGGCCCGACCCTGACAAAGGACCCTTCATGGACTTCGAGATTCCCGCCGAGATTCGCGACTACCTGCGCGAGCTGGACGACTTCATCGAGCGCGAGATCAAGCCTCTCGAGCAGCAGGATGACAACATCCGCTTTTTCGATCATCGCCGGGAATGGGCCCGCACCGATTTCGACAATGGCGGTCTGCCACGCCACGAGTGGGAGGAACTGCTGGCCGAGATGAAGCGGCGCGCCGACAAGGCCGGCCACTTCCGCTACGCCCTGCCCACCGAGTTCGGTGGCAAGAATGGCAGCAACCTGGCGATGGCGATCATCCGCGAGCACCTGGCCGCCAAGGGCCTGGGCCTGCACAACGACCTGCAGAACGAGAGCTCGATCGTCGGCAATGCGCCGGTTGCCCTGATGCTGCGTGACTTCGGCACACCGGAACAGAAAAAGTCCCTGATCCCGGGCCTGCTCGATGGCTCGCTGCGCATCGGTTTCGGCCTGACCGAGCCCAATCATGGCTCGGATGCCACCTGGATGGAGACGCGCGCCGTCCGTGACGGCAACGGCTGGCGCATCAATGGCGAGAAGATGTGGAACACCGGCCTGCATGTGGCCACCCACGACCTGATCTTTGCCCGTACCTCGGGCAAGGATGGCGATGCACGCGGCATCACCTGCTTCATCGTGCCGACCTCGTCGCCCGGCTTCAAGGTCGAGGAATACCTGTGGACCTTCAACATGCCCACCGATCATCCGCGCATCTCGCTGACCAATGTAATGGTCAGCGATGCCGACATCCTGGGAGACCCTGAAAACGGTCTGGCGCTGGCGCAGCACTTCGTGCACGAGAACCGCATCCGGCAGGCCGCCTCCTCGCTGGGCGCGGCACAGTACTGCATCAACGAGAGCGTTGCCTATGCCAAGGTGCGCAAGCCCTTCGGCAAGCCGCTGGCGGCCAACCAGGGTATCCAGTTTCCGCTCGTCGAATTGCATACCGAGGCTGCGATGCTGCGCGTGCTGATCTACCAGACGGCCTGGCGCATGGACCGCATGAGCAAGCCGGAGGTCGCCATCCACCTGTCGGACCAGGTCTCGATGTGCAACTACCGCGCCAACCGGCTGGTCTGCGATGCCGCCGACCGGGCCATGCAGGTGCACGGTGGCATCGGCTACTCGCGCCACAAGCCCTTCGAGCACATCTATCGCCACCACCGCCGTTATCGCATCACCGAGGGCTCGGAAGAGATCCAGATGCGCAAGGTCGGCGGTCACCTGTTCGGCATGATCGGCAAGCACGGCGGATGATGAAGGAGGCACTGGAAGCCTTGCTGGCCGAGGCCCTCGCTGCCCCGGTGCAGGTCACCCAATTGCAGCGCCTGACGGGCGGGGCCACCAAGCAGACCTGGCGGCTCGAGGCCCGGGTCGGTGCCGCGTCGCAGGTCGGCACGGACCCGACGGCCGATGAGACTTCATCACCGGCGCCGCTGCAGCGTTTCATCGTTCAGCTCACGCCCGCTTCCAAGCTCAGTTCGGTCGCCCTCGATGACAGTGGTGAGCGCAGTGCCCCGCGCAGCATCGATCCGCAGCAGGATGCGGCCCTGACCCGCCTGGCGCGGGCGCAGGGCGTGCCGGCCCCCGAGGTGGTGGCACTGATTCCGGCCAGCCATGCACTGGGCATGGGGCAGATCACCCGCTTCGTGCCTGGTGAAACGCTTGCGCCGCGCATTCTTCGCGAGGCACGTTATGAACATGCACGTGCCCGCCTGCCGGCCCAATGCGCGCAGGCGCTGGCCGGCATCCATCGCATCGCACCGGCCGATGTGCCCTTTCTGGCGCTCAAGGATGCGCGTTATCAGTGGCGCGAGAACCGGGCCCTGGTCGATGCCCATGGCCTGAAGGTGCCGGCGCTGGAGTGGGGCCTGCGCTGGATCGAGGAGCGGCTGGTCACGCAGGGATCGCGCCCCGCCGCCGTCATCCATGGCGACTTTCGCCTGGGCAACCTGATCGTCGACGAACAGGGCCTGGCCTGCGTCATCGACTGGGAGCTGGCCGCGCTGTGCGACCCGATGCAGGACCTGGCCTGGCTGTGCCTGCGCACCTGGCGCTTTGGTGGCGCAAGGCCGGTGGCCGGCGTGGGTGATCGCGAAGCCTTCTATGAGGCCTATGCCCAGGCCAGTGGCGCTGCGGTCGATCCGGCCCAGGTCTTTTTCTGGGAGGTGTTCTGCCAGATCCGCTGGGCCGTGATGTGCCTGACCATGGGCATGGGCCCGGTGGGCGGCGACCCCGAGGCGGTCAGTCTCGAGCACCGGCTGATCGGCCGGCGCATGGAAGAGCCCTTGTGGGACATGGTGCGCATGATCCGTGCGCAGGGAGACCGCTGATGCGACTGCATGACGATGGACGCCTGCTCAGCGCCGCCATCCAGTATCTCGAGACCCAGCTGATGCCCACCCTCGATGAGGAGCACCGCTTTCGCACCCGCCTGACCGTCAACGCGCTCAAGATGGTCGAGCGGTCCCTGCGCACTGGCGCGCCACAGCCCCTGTCGGCCGAGCCGCTCTCGGCCCTCGACGATGCGACCCTGGCGGACCGCATCCGCGATGGCCAGGTGCCCCTGGACGATCCTGCCTTGCTGGCCGAGCTCGAGGGGCGCCTGGCGGCACGGCTGTCGATCCACAATCCCAAATGGATGGCTTGATGCCTCGCTTCCTCCTTGCCCTGTGGTTGATGACCATGGGCCTGAGCCAGGCAGCGGCCCCGGAAGGTCCGCCGGACAAGGACAATCGCCGCTACGGCAAGACCCTGGTAGCCGAACACAGGATCGATCAGGCCACCCTCGAGCGCATGCGCCAGCATGTCCCCAGCGCGCCTGATCCCAAGCGTTCCAAGGCCGAGAACCTGATGACGGCCGACACCGTCAACTGGGTCGGCCCGCCGGTCAGGCTCGACCCCGGACAGAACCCCTGGGGCCTGGTGATCACCCTGGTGGCCACCGCGCAGGCCGATGGCGATGCCAGCAGCACCTGGCTGGCCGGCTGGACGAGCGAATCAGACAACGGGGGGCGGGTCTCGCCGGTGTCCGGCCTGGGCAAGCCGAACGCCAAGGCCGGTGAGCGTTTCACGGTCACGGTGCGGCCAGGATCGCTGATGCCCAAGGAGGCCTGGACGGCCATGCCCTACCTGGGTCTGGTCAAGAGCAGCAACCTGCGCATCGAGGCCGTTCATGCCCAGGTATGGACAGGGCTGCCGGGCAATACCTGGCGCGACTATCTGTTCGCCTTTGAAACCGCCCTGGTGGGCCTGGTGATGCTGCTGCTCTGGTGGTGGTTCCGGCGCTGACCCGCCTCGGACAGACTGCTCAGAACAACGAATAGCCGCCGTCGATCACGAAGGTGTCTCCGGTGTGATAGCTCGAGGCGCTGCTGGTCAGGTACACCGCAATGCCGCCGAAATCGTCCCCCGTGCCCCAGCGGCGCATCGGAATGCGCGGCAGCACGCGTTCGGCAAACTTGTCGTTGCCGATGCTCTTGGCGGTCATGTTGGTTTCGATCCAGCCCGGCAGCACCGAGTGGGCGCGGATGCCATGACGTGCAAACTCGACCGACAGGGCCCGCATCATCGAGATCAGGGCGCCCTTGGTGGCGGCGTAGTGCTCCGAGCGCGGCGCCCCTTCGATGGCGGCCAGCGAGGCCGTGCCCACCAGGGTGCCGCCGCCGCCGCGCGCGGTCATGTGGCGTGCGGCAGCGCGCAGGGTGTAGAAGGCACCATCCAGGTTGACGCGCAGCACGCGTTCCCATTCGGCCGTGCTCATTTCGGTGAAGGACGGTGCAACGCCCTTGCCCGAGACGCCGGCATTGGCAAAGCAGGCATCGACGCGACCCAGGCTCGACAGGGTCTGCGCGAAGGCGGCCTCCACCGCCGCTTCGTCGCCGACATCACAGTTCAGGGCGATCGATTGCGGGCTGATGGCCTTGAGTTCGGCCAGGGCCGAGGCGTTTTTCTGGTCGTTGGTGCCCCAGATGGCGACACTGGCGCCGGCCTGAGCCAGGGCGCGCGCCATGCCCAGGCCAATGCCGCTGTTGCCGCCGGTGACCAGGGCGACCTTGCCGGTCAGGTCAAATGCTGAATAAGTCATGGAATCCTCCTGCGAGGATTCTGTCATGGGTCCCGGCCTTCAAGGCCTGTTCAGTCCGTTGCCCGGCTTGCGGGCCCTGGGCTTGCGCTGGGGTGCGGGTTGGGTGGCCTCCGACGGCGCCGGGCCAGCCACCCGGGTGGCCCTTGCCGGCGGCACCGCGATGTCGTATTCGTATTCCTGGGCCTGTTCCCCGGCCACGGCCAGCACCAGGCGCAACTGCGGGGCATCGACCGGTTCGGCCGACTGCAGGAAGATGACGTTGCGCCGCTCCGGCTTGGACACGGTAAAGCCGCGCAGCGTCGGCGCGCGGTAGCCCGGGCTTGCCTCGACTGCGGCCACATGGAAGCGCATCACCGGAATGCGGGCGCCGGGTTCGGCGCCAAAGGGCACGGCAATCTTCAGGCGCTGGCCCTGTTGCGACAGGACACTGACATCACCCGGATCGACCTCCTGGGCCAGGACGGGGGTGGCCAGCAGGGCGCACAGGCTCAGGGCGAGGGTGGAGGATGTTTTCATGGTCGGATCCCGGTCGGGTGGGCAGCGGGCCTGCGGGACCTGGCCCTGCAGGTCCCCGGCTTGCCAGAGGTGTCAGTGTAGGGCAGGGCGGGGTGATCCCCAAGGGCCAGGCGACGTGCGGCGCTACAATGGGCGCGGGGCGGGCTGGGCGGACGCTGCTGTCCGGCGCAAGCCGGCGGTGGAGGAAGGTCCGGACTCCGCAGGACAGGATGCTGGCTAACGGCCAGGCGCCGCAAGCCGCAGGGTGCAAACCCGGCGGTCCAGGGCGACGGAAAGTGGCACAGAAAATATACCGCCGGGGCTCGCAAGCGTCCCGGTAAGGGTGAAAAGGCGAGGCAAGAGCTCACCGCAGGACTGGCGACAGGACTGGCAGGCCAAACCCCATCCGGAGCAACATCAAATAGGCATGCGCGCGGGGCAACCCGCTCAAGTCGGTTCGACGGAGCATGCGGGTAGATGGCTAGAGCGGCGCGGCAACGCGTCGCCCAGAGGAATGTTCGCCAAGGCGCCGACCCGGGCTTGCCCGGGGCCCGCCTCACAGAATCCGGCCTACAGGCCCGCCCCACTTCCATGCCGCCAACACCCCCTTGACCCTTCCATAATTCAAGCTTCACATGAGCTTGAATGCGCAAGGCCATCATTTCATTGGATTTTTAGGGATTGTAGATTACAATTTCCCTGGCAACAACACGCGCTAAGTACTTGAGCCGATTGGGTTTTTCCCGGTTTTCGACTTGACCGCCCCGGTTTTTTTCAATACAGTGCAGTTTCGTGCGCGAAAGTGCATTTTTGTGGTCCGCCAGAGAACAAAATCAGCGGGCCAGACGATAAAAACCGGGGCAATGGCAGGATGTTCGAGGGGAGTTCCGCACTCGCACTGGACGGCAAAGGTCGCATGACCGTGCCGGCGCGCCATCGCGACATCATCCTGGCGCAGGCGGAAGGCCGCCTGACCATCACCCGCTCCTACGACGGCTGCCTGCTGATGTACACGCGCCCGGCCTGGGAGCGCATCCGCCCGGCGATCGCCGCCCTGCCCAGCGAGGCCGCCAACTACCGCCGCATGCTCCTGGGCAACGCCATGCCTTGCGAAATGGATGGCACCGGACGGGTGCTGATCGCGCCCGAGCTGCGCAAGCCGCTGAACATGGTGCGCGACGTGGTCCTGCTCGGCGTCGGGGGTTATTTCGAGATCTGGGAAGCCGGCGCGCTCGAGGCCCAGCAGGCCGAGCTGATGAATGCACCGCGCCCGGCTTCGGTGGCGAACCTGCAGCTGGACCCGGATGTCTGAACCCGATGACGCTGCCCTTCACCGCCCGGTCCTGCTCGATGCGTGCCTGTCGGCCCTCGCACTGGACGGCAGTGCGCCCGTCGCAGGGGTCTACCTCGACGCCACCTTTGGCCGCGGCGGACACAGCCGCGCCATCCTTGCGCGCCTGGCCTCATCTGGCCGCCTGGTTGCGCTCGACCGCGACCCCGAGGCCGTCGCCCATGCCCGCGCCGATGCCGGGCTGCGCGCCGATCCCCGCTTTCACATCGCCCACAGCCGTTTCTCGCAACTGGAGGCGGCCCTCGATGCGGCCGGCGTCCGGCAACTGGATGGCGCCTTGTTCGATCTGGGCGTGTCCTCGCCCCAGCTCGACCAGGCGTCGCGCGGGTTCAGCTTCAAGCACGATGGCCCGCTCGACATGCGCATGGATCCGACCCAGGGCATGTCCGTCCGTGAGTGGTTGTTGCACGCGTCGGAGTCCGACATTGCGGAGGTTCTAAAGCGCTATGGGGAAGAACGGCTTGCTATTCCGATTGCAAAGGCGATTGCAGCTCGCTGCCGGAGCGACGGCACATCCGCATTACAGACCACCGCTGAGCTTGCCCGTCTCGTGGCGGGCGTCGTCCTCTCCCGCAAGGGGCGGTCGCCGATGGGCAAAGACCCGGCCACCCGCAGTTTTCAGGCTTTACGGATTTTCATCAATCAAGAGTTTGAGGAGCTCGAGGCTGGCCTGAAGGCGGTGATGCGTCGTCTGGCACCCGGTGGGCGCCTGGCGGTGATCAGTTTTCATTCCCTCGAAGATCGCATCGTGAAGCAGTTTCTGATCCAGCACAGCCTGCAAGGCGCACCGCGTGATCCGGTCACCGGTGCCCGCCTGGCGGGCGGTGCCCTGCAACTGGAGGGCTTGCGCAAGGTCTTGCCCGACGAACTCGAGCAGCAGGTCAACCCGCGGGCGCGCTCGGCCGTGCTGCGCGTGGCGCAGCGTCTGGCCGGTGAGCCGGCAGCGGCGCACTGAAGGGGCGGTCACCATGTTCCTGAACCGACTCAACATCCTGCTGGCCCTGCTGCTGGTGGTCTGTGCACTGGCCCTGGTCACGGCCCAGCATCGCGCCCGCAAGCTGTTTGTCGAGCATGAGCGTGCGCGTGCAGCCTCGCGCCAGCTCGAGACGCGCTGGAACGAGTTGCAGGTGCAGCAGACCCAGTTTGCCAAAACCTCGCTGATCGATGCCAAGGCCCGTCAGGACATGGGCATGCAGGCGGTGCCGCCGGAGCGTCTGGTGCATCTGGAGCAGCGTGAGGCGCCGGCCACCATGCCGGCGGCCACACCGGCACCGCAGTCGCCGCGTCCCCTGAGCAACGACACGGTGCGCTCGAAGGCCCCTTCGGTGGCGCCTGCAGAGCGCCCGCGCAAGCCGGCCGTGCAGGGCGACATGACCCAGACCACGGTGGCGGCCACTGCCCTGAGTCCGGCAGCCTCGGGCAATGCGCCGGCGCTGCGCCGCACCTCTGCCGGCGAGGGTCGCTGAGATGGCACCGATGCCCCGCATGATGAAGCGCATGCGCGCCGGTGGCGCCAGCACGCGCCGCAAGGGCTCGTTTGGCGACAACGCCTTGCTGCGCGTCAAGCTGCCGGCCTGGCGCACCCGCATCGTGTTCGGCACCCTGGGCCTGGCCTTTGCCGCACTGGCCGGCAAGGTCATCTACCTGCAGGCCTTCTCGACGCACTTCCTGCAAAAGCAGGGCGAGGCCCGCTATGCCCGCACCATCGACCTGCCGGCCTCGCGCGGCAAGATCGTGGACCGCAATGGCACGGTGCTGGCCTCCTCGCTGCCGGCGCGATCGGTGTGGGCAGTGCCCTAACAGTTCGCGGCCCGGCCCGAGCAGAAGGAGCAGCTGGTCAGGCTGCTGGGCCTGACGATGAAGGATCTGGACAAGAAGCTGGCCGACGAGGACAGCAGCTTCGTCTACCTGCAGCGTCAGGTCGAGGCCTCGGTGGCCGAGGAGATCGCCAACCTGGGCATCAAGGGCATCTATCAGCAGCGCGAGTACAAGCGCTATTACCCGGAAGGCGAGACCACCGCGCATGTGGTGGGCTTCACCAATGTCGAGGACCGCGGGCAGGAGGGCATCGAACTGGCCCTGAACCGTGACCTGGCCGGACAGGCCGGGCATCGCCGGGTCATCAAGGACAACCTGGGACGGGTGGTCGAGGATGTCGTGCCGCTGCGCGAACCGGTCAACGGCCATGATGTGCAGCTGTCGATCGATGCCAAGGTGCAGTTCCATGCCTTTGCCGCGCTCAAGGAATCGGTGCAGGCGCTGAATGCCACCTCGGGCGCGGTGGTGGTGCTGGATGTGCAGACCGGCGAGATCCTGGCGCTGGCCAACTGGCCGACCTACAACCCCAACCAGCGCCAGAAGCTTTCCGGCGAGCAGTTGCGCAATCGCGTTATCACCGACACCTTCGAGCCGGGCTCGACGATGAAGCCCTTCACCACCGCACTGGCGCTCGAGAGCGGGCGGGTGACGCCGCACACCATGATCCAGACGGCGCCGGGCAAGATGACCATCGGCACCAACACCATCCACGACTCGCATGCCCACGGCATGCTCTCGGTCGAGGAGATCCTGCAAAAGTCTTCCAACATCGGCACCGCCAAGATGGCCTTGCAGATGGAGCCCAAGGAGATGTGGGACTTTTTCGCCGCCATCGGCCTGGGTCAGGCGCCCAAGCTCGGCTTCCCCGGTGCGGTGGCCGGACGCATCCGTCCCTACAAGAACTGGAAGCCGATCGAGCAGGCGACCATGTCCTACGGACACGGCCTGTCGGTGTCACTGATCCAGCTGGCCCGGGCCTACAGTGTCTTTGCCCGCGATGGCGAGCTGCTGCCGGTGTCCCTGGTGCGGCAGAACGAGATCGCGCAGGGTGTGCGCGTGGTCAAGCCCGAGACCGCCCGTGCCGTGCGCAAGATGCTCGAGATGGCTGCCGGTCCGGGAGGCACCGCGCCCAAGGCCCAGGTGGTGGGCTATCGGGTGGCGGGCAAGACCGGCACGGCCCACAAGCTCGAGAACGGCCGCTATGTCAACAAGTACGTGTCCTCCTTCGTCGGCTTTGCACCGGTGTCGGCACCCCGGGTGGTGGTTGCGGTGATGATCGACGAGCCCAAGGGCGGGGTGTACTTTGGCGGCGATGTGGCCGCCCCGATTTTCTCGCGCATCACCAATGACGCGCTGCGCGCCCTGCGGGTGGCACCGGATGCGCCACTCGCGCCCCTGAAAACCGCCGACCTCGGTCATCGCGAGATGGCACCGGTCGTCACGCCTGCGGGGGCCCACTAGTGCCCTCCCCAAGGATCGCCCCGGTGCTGGCCTGGCTGCATGAGCAGTTGGGGGCGAGTGCGCGCGATCAGGGTTGCGAGCTCACCCTCGACAGCCGGCGCGTGCTGCCGGGCGATGTCTTCCTGGCGATCAAGGGGGGCAGCACCGATGGTCGTGACTACATTGCGCGCGCCATCTCGCAGGGTGCCCGCGCCGTGATCTACGAAGCCCGGCAGGCCGATGCGGCGCTCCCCGTGGCCGCCGGTGCCGGCGTGCCGATGCTGGCCGTCGAGGACTTGGCCTCGCAGGTGGCGGCGCTGGCCGCAGCCTATTATGGCCATCCGAGCCGCCACCTGAAGATCGTGGCGGTCACCGGGACCAATGGCAAGACCTCCTGCTCGCAGTGGATTGCCCAGGGCCTGCAAATGGCGGGCTGGAAGGTGGCTGTGGTCGGCACGCTCGGCGCCCGGGTATTGGGCGAACCCGAGAGTGCCATCAGGACGGGTCTGACCACCCCCGATGCGGTCGCCCTTCAGTCCATGCTGGCCCGCTTCGTGCGGCAGGGCGTTCAGGCCGTGGCGATGGAAGCTTCCTCGATCGGGCTCGATCAGGGGCGGATGGATGAGCTGGCGATCGACACGGCGGTATTCACCAACCTGAGCCAGGACCATCTCGATTATCACAAGACCATGCAGGCCTACCTGCAGGCCAAGCTGCGGCTGTTCCGCTGGCCCGGCCTGCGCTCGGCCGTGATCAATGCCGATGATGATGCCTCCGGATTGGTCGGCGCGGCCTTGTCGGCGCAGGTAGAGCGCCTGGATTACAGCCTGGATTCCAGCGTGGATGAGGGCACTGGCGCAGCGCAGGCTCCCGCGACCCTGCGCGCTTCGGACATCGCGGTCCAGTCCGGTGGCATGTCCTTTGCGATCGCACTCGGCGCGCAGCGCGCCACCGTATCGGTGCCGATGATCGGGCGCTTCAATGTCTCGAACCTGCTGGCCGTGGTCGGCGCATGGCTGGCCCTGGGGCTGTCTTTCGGGCAGGCGCTCGATCTGGCTGCCCGGCTCTCGCCGGTCGCGGGCCGCATGCAACTGGTGAGTGAGCCCGGCAAGCCGCTGGCGATCATCGACTATGCCCATACGCCGGATGCCTTGCGCCAGATCCTGGCCACGCTGCGGCCTGCCGCCCAGCAGCGGGGTGGCCGCCTGTGGGTGGTGTTCGGTGCCGGCGGTGACCGTGATGCCGGCAAGCGTCCGCTGATGGCGGCGATCGCCGAGGAACTGGCCGATCATCTGGTGCTCACCAGCGACAATCCGCGCAGCGAATCGCCCTTCAGGATCCTGTCCGACCTGCGGGCTGGGCTGCACCGCGAGCCCTGGCTGACCGAACAGGACCGGGGCCTGGCCATCGAACGGGCCTTGGCAGCGGCCGGGCCGGATGATCTGGTGGTGATTGCCGGCAAGGGCCATGAGCAGTATCAGGAGATCGGTGGTCAGCGCTTGCCTTTTTCCGATCTCGAGGCCGCCCGTCAGGCCCTGGCGCAGCGCCTGCCTCGGGATCTGCCGGCCGCTCGCCCGACCCTGCCGCGCCAGGCAACGGCACAGGTGATGGGACGGTCCAATGCTTGACCTTCGCCAGACCCTGTCCTGGTTGTCCCGGGCCCGCCTGGTGGGCCGCGGCGACGAGGCCGTCTCGGGCATTTCCACGGACCCCCGCCGCATCCATGAGGGCGCCTTGTTCATCGCCCTGCGCGGCGAGCAGTTCGATGCCCATCATTTTGTCAATCAGGCGCGTCGCAGCGGCGCCCGTGCCGTCATGGTCGAGCGCTGGGTGCCGGGCCTGAAGGCGCCGGTGCTGATGGTGCCGGATACCCGCAAGGCCTATGGCGAGATCGCCCGCGGCTGGCGTCGCCAGTTCCGTCTGCCCCTGATCACGGTGGCGGGCAGCAATGGCAAGACCACCACCAAGGAAATGATCGCCGCCATCCTGGCCCGTCATGTCGGCGACCGGGCCGCCCTGTCCACGCGCGGCAACCTGAACAACGATGTTGGCGTGCCGCAGACCTTGATGGCCCTGCGTCCCCGCCATCAGGCGGCCGTGATCGAGCTGGGCACCAACCATCCCGGCGAGATCGCCGAGCTGGCCCGCTACACGCTGGCCGATGTGGCCCTGGTCACCAATGCCCAGCGCGAGCATCAGGAGTTCCTGCAGGGGGTCGAGGGCAGCGCCCGTGAAAACGGGGACTCGATTGCCGCGCTGGCGAGCGGCGGCATCGCCGTGTTTCCGGGTGATGATGCCTGCGCCCCGATCTGGCAGGCGCAGGCCGGTGATCGTCGCTGCATCCGCTTCGGATGGGCTACCCAGGAGGGCGTGTTCGATGTCTGGGCTGATCCGCAGGCACGGCCCGACCGTTTCGAGTTGCACATCGGTGCCCGGGCCGCGACCGTGCAGCTGAACATTGCCGGCCGCCACAATGTGCGCAACGCCTTGGCGGCGGCGGCCAGCTGCCATGCCATCGGTGTGCCGCTGGACACGATCGTGCAGGGCCTGCAGCGCTTCCATCCGGCGACCGGTCGCCTGCAGCACCACACCCTGGGGCCGGCCCTGAGCCTGATCGATGACAGCTACAACGCGAACCCCGACTCGGTGCGGGCAGCGGTGGATGTGCTCAGGGACTTGCCGGCGCCGCGTACCCTGGTGCTGGGCGACATGGGCGAGGTCGGTGATCAGGGGGAGGACTTCCATCGCGAGGTCGGTGCCTATGCGGCCAGTGGCGGCCTGGACCGCTTCTGGACATTGGGCGAGGCCACCCGTGCCAGCCACGCCGCGTTCGAGTCTGCCCGCGGCAACGGACAGCAGGCGATCCACTTTGACAGTGCCGAGGCCATCATCGCCGCCCTCGGTGCCGAACGGGGCGAGGCCAGCGGCACCTGGCTGGTCAAGGGCTCGCGCTTCATGAAGATGGAGCGCATCGTCACCGGTCTGGGGATCGAGCGCGATCCGGCCGGCCACGGCGGGAGGCACTGAGCGATGCTGCTCGACCTGGCGCAATGGCTGTCCAAGGACATCCGGGCCTTCTCGGTCTTCAATTACCTGACGCTGCGGGCCGTGCTGGCGACCCTGACGGCGCTGGCCTTCGGCCTTTTCTTCGGTCCCTTCGTGATCCGCAAGCTGGCACAGATGAAGATCGGCCAGGCGGTGCGCCAGGATGGGCCTCAAAGCCACCTGACCAAGAGCGGCACACCGACCATGGGCGGGGTCCTGGTCTTGATCGCGATCGGCGTCTCGACCCTGCTGTGGGCCGACCTGCAGAACCGTTTTGTATGGGTCGTGTTGATCGTCACGCTCGGCTTTGGCTGGATCGGCTGGGTCGACGACTATCGCAAGGTCGTGCACCGCAATCCCAAGGGCATGAGCAGTGGCGAAAAGTATTTCTGGCAATCGCTGATTGCGATCATCGCCTCGGTGTACCTGACCTTTGCGATTCCGGCCGCCTCGGCCCTGGATGCCATCGACCTGTTCTTCAAGTGGGTGACCAGCGGCTTCAACATGAGCCTGCCGCCCAAGGCCGACCTGATCGTGCCCTTCTTCAAGAACATCGCCTACCCGCTGGGGGCCTTCGGGTTCATGGTGCTCACCTACTTCGTGATCGTGGGCACCAGCAATGCGGTCAACCTGACGGACGGTGCCGACGGTCTGGCCATCCTGCCGGCAGTCCTGGTGGGCAGTGCCCTGGGCATCTTTGCCTATGTGCATGGCAATGCGGTCTTCGCCAAGTACCTGCTGATCCCGTACATCCCCGGGGCTGGTGAACTGGCTGTGTTCTGCGGCGCCATCGGTGGCGCCGGCCTGGCCTTCCTTTGGTTCAACGCCTACCCGGCCCAGGTCTTCATGGGGGATGTCGGTGCCCTGGCGCTTGGCGGTGCACTGGGCACGGTGGCGGTGATCGTGCGCCAGGAGATCGTGCTCTTCATCATGGGCGGCGTCTTCGTGGCCGAGACCGTATCGGTGATGCTGCAGGTCACCTACTTCAAGTACACCAAACGCCGCTACGGCGAGGGCCGGCGCATCTTCCGCATGGCCCCGCTGCATCACCACTTCGAGGTCGGTGGCGTCAAGGAATCCCAGGTGGTGGTGCGCTTCTGGATCGTCACCATGATGCTGGTGTTGTTCGGCCTGTCCACCCTCAAGCTGCGTTGAGCCCGATGAGCCCATCCCCCCTGTCACCGCTGCCCCGGCCGATCACGGCCATGCCGGATCCGGCATGGCAGGGCGCGCGCGCGCTGGTCATCGGTCTGGGCGAGTCGGGCCTGGCGATGGCGCGCTGGCTCGATCATTGCGGCGCAGCCGTGAGCGTGCTCGATCCCCGCGCCGAGCCGCCGCAAAAGGCGGTCCTGCACCAGGAATTGCCGCATGTGGCCCTGCGCCAGGCCGGCCTGGCCCATTTCGATCCGCAGGAC
The DNA here is from genome assembly GCA_029977705.1 of Burkholderiales bacterium. Taxonomy (GTDB): domain Bacteria; phylum Pseudomonadota; class Gammaproteobacteria; order Burkholderiales; family Burkholderiaceae_E; genus JAPOKJ01. The sequence goes on from JAPOKJ010000001.1 coordinate 117,921, forward strand.
TACGACCTGCTGGCCTGGAGTCCGGGCATCTCGATCGAATTGGGCGAGGGTGCCGTGCTGTACCAGGCGGCGCAGGCGCGCGGATTGCCGGTGCTGGGCGAGCTGGACCTGTTCCTGTCGGCCCTGGCGCAGCAGCGCAGCCAGGGCCATGCCGCGCGCCTGATCGGTGTGACCGGCACCAATGGCAAGACCACGGTGACGGCCCTGTGCGCGCATCTATGCCGTGCCGCCGGTCAGCGTACCCAGGCAGCCGGCAACATCGGACCGGCCATGCTGGATGCCTGGATGGCCGCCGGCGATGCACCGCCCCAGGTCTGGGTCCTGGAGCTGTCCTCCTTCCAGACGGCATTGGCGCGGCTGCCCGCCGGCGAGCCGGTCTTTGATGCCGCCACCTTGCTCAACCTGACCCAGGACCACCTGGACTGGCATGCCAGCATGGCCAGCTATGAGGCGGCCAAGCGCAAGCTGCTCCTGGCCAGCAAGGTCCAGGTATTGCCGATCGAGGATCGCAGCAGCGCGCCGCATCGCATCAGCTTCGGTCCTGCGGCCCCCACCGCCGTGGGTGATTTCGGTCTGTCCCAGGACGGTCCGCTGGTGTGGCTGATGGCCGGAACCCCTGGCGAGGAGATCCCGGTGCGCCGCAAGGGTCTCCAGGTCGAACTGCTGCTCAAGCGTCTGATGCCTGCCGATGCCTTGCGTATCCGCGGTCGCCACAATCATCTGAACGCACTGGCCGCACTGGCCCTGTGCCGCGCCATTGGCCTGCCCCTGCATCAGTTGCTGCATGGCCTGCGTGACTATCAGGGTGAGCCGCATCGCTGCGAGCTGGTCAGCATCATCGATGGTGTCGAGTACATCGACGATTCGAAGGGCACCAATGTCGGGGCTACCGTGGCCGGTCTCAATGGTCTGGGCAAGCCCTGCCACCTGATCCTGGGTGGTGACGGCAAGGGCCAGGACTTCTCGCCCCTGCTCGAGCCGGTCTGCCAGTACGCGCGCAGCCTCCTGCTCATCGGGCGCGATGCTGGTGCCATCGGTCAGGCCCTGACCGATGCCGGCGTCGAGACGCTGTTCTGCGACAGCCTCGAGCAGGCCGTGCGGCTCGCTGCCGGTCGGGCCCGCAGTGGTGAAGCCGTGCTGTTGTCGCCGGCCTGCGCCAGCCTCGACATGTTCCGCAACTATGTCCACCGCGCCCAGGTGTTTCGCCAGGCGGTGCAGCAGGTGGCCGAGGCCCGTGGCCAGATCGAAGGGGTGGGTGCATGAAGCTGGGTCTTTCCCCGATCGGTCAATGGATGCGGCGCCCGGGCTGGCTGGGTACGGACGCGATGCGTCGCTCGCCGGCGCGTGCCGTGCTCGGCAACGCCGGCCAGAACTACGACCTGGCCATGATCTGGGTGGTGGCAGCGCTGATGGCCTTTGGCTGGGTGATGGTCTATTCCGCCTCGATCGCTTTGCCCGATGCCGCGCGCTTTGCCGCCTACAAGCCCTACCACTTCGCCTTGCGCCACGGTTTTGCCATCGGGCTGGGCGTGATGGCCGCCTTGCTGGCCTTTGCCGTGCCGCTGGATCGCTGGCAACGTTTCGCCGCGCCCCTGTTCTTCCTCGGGCTGGTGCTGCTGGTCATCGTCCTGATTCCGGGCCTGGGCAAGGTGGTCTACGGTGCACGGCGCTGGCTGTCGCTGGGGGTCATGAACCTGCAGCCCTCCGAGCTGATGAAACTGTTCGTCGTGCTGTACGCCGCCGACTACACGGTGCGCAAGCAGGACTACATGCAGGAGGTCAAGAAGGGCTTCCTGCCGATGGGCGTCGCGGTCGCCATCGTCGGTTTGCTGCTGATGCTCGAGCCCGACCTGGGCGCGCTCATCGTCATCACCTTCATCGCCATGGGCGTGCTGTTCATCGGGGGCGTCAACGCCCGTCTGGCGGGCGCCCTGGTGCTGCTGGTGTCCGGCATCTTTTCGCTGCTGATCACGCTTTCGCCGTGGCGGCGCGAGCGCATGTTTGCCTACCTGGCGCCGTTTGACGAGAACAACGCGCTGGGCAAGGGCTACCAGCTGTCGCACTCCCTGATCGCCTTCGGACGCGGCGAGTGGTTCGGCGTGGGCCTGGGCGGATCGGTCGAGAAGCTGCATTACCTGCCCGAAGCCCATACCGATTTCCTGCTGGCGGTCATTGGCGAGGAGATGGGCATGTTTGCGGTGCTGGCCGTGGTTATTGCCTTCTTCTGGCTGCTGTACCGCGGCTTCGAGATCGGCCGTACCGCCATCGTGCTCGACCGCACCTTCTCCGGCCTGGTGGCCAAGGGCATTTCGATGTGGATCGGCTTCCAGGCCTTCTTCAACATGGGCGTCAATACCGGCCTGCTGCCCACCAAAGGCCTGACCCTGCCGCTGATGAGTTATGGCGGTAGCGGCATCCTGGTCAATTGCATCGCCATCGGCATCCTGTTGCGGGTCGATTTCGAGAATCGCCGCATGATGCGGCCCTCGGGCGGTGCCGCCCGTTTTGGGGGGGGGCGCTGATGCCGACCCTGCTGATCATGGCCGGTGGCACCGGTGGGCACGTGATGCCGGGGCTGGCCGTGGCTGCCGAGATGCAGCGGCGCAACTGGCGGGTGGTGTGGCTGGGCAATCCCAAGGGCATGGAGGCCGACCTGGTGGCCCGCCGCGGTATTGCGCTCGAGCCGGTCGCAGTGGCTGCGGCACGCGGCAAGAGCCTGCGTCAGCTGGCCATGTTGCCCTGGCGCCTGAGCCGTTCCCTGTGGCAGGCCCTGCAGGCGCTGCGCCGGGTGCGTCCGGCCGTGGTGCTGGGCATGGGCGGCTATGTGGCCTTTCCGGGCGGCGTCATGGCCCGCCTGCTCGGTCGCCCGCTGGTGATCCATGAGCAGAACTCGATTGCGGGGCTGACCAACCGTATTCTGGCTCGCCTGGCCCAGACCGTGATGGTGGCCTTTCCCGATGCCTTGAAGGGTGCGGTGTGGACCGGCAATCCGGTGCGCCAGGACCTGCTGGCGCTGGCGCCGCCGGCCGAGCGCATGCGCGATCGCAGCGGTGCGTTGCGTCTGCTGGTGGTGGGCGGCAGCCTGGGTGCCCAGGCCCTGAACACCACCGTGCCGCGCGCGCTGGCGATGCTGCCGCGCGGTCAGCGGCCGCTGGTCACCCATCAGAGCGGCAAGGCCCATCGTGCCAGTCTGCAGGAGGAATACCAGAGGGCGGGCGTCGAGGCCGAGCTGGTCGATTTCATCGATGACATGGCGGGCCAGTATGCGCAGGCCGATCTGGTGATCTGCCGCGCCGGGGCCATGACGATCTCGGAGCTGGCGGCTGTGGGCGTGGCCTCGGTGCTGGTGCCGTTTCCCCATGCCGTCGACGATCACCAGACCCACAACGCCCGCTACCTGAGCAGCCAGGGCGCCGGTGTGCTGATCGCGCAACCCGAATTCACCCCCGACCGGCTGGCTGCCCTGCTGTCGGAGCTTGACCGTCCCGCGCTGCTCGCCATGGCCGAGAAGGCTCGCCGGCTGTCCAAGCCACTGGCCACCCAGGCTGTGGCCGATGCCTGCGCCGCCCTGGCCCGGACCGCATGAAGCGCCTGAGAGAACCCCCGACACCGCCGCCCGACTGCCCAGACACAGCGACATGAAACACAAGGTCAAACACATTCACTTCGTCGGCATTGGCGGTGCCGGCATGAGTGGCATCGCCGAGGTGCTGCTCAATCTCGATTACCGGATCAGCGGATCCGACATGGCTGACAACGCCGCCACGCGGCGCCTGTCGGGCCTGGGTGCTCAGGTGATGCGCGGCCATGCGGCCGAGCATATCGACGGGGCGGACTGCATCGTGACCTCGACCGCCGTCAAGGGTGACAACCCGGAAGTCATGGCCGCACGAGCCCGCCGTGTCCCGGTCGTGCCGCGCGCGATGATGCTGGCCGAGCTGATGAAGCTCAAGCAGGGCATTGCCATCGCCGGCACCCATGGCAAGACGACCACCACCAGCCTGACCGCCTCGATCCTGGCCGAGGGCGGCATGGATCCGACCTTCGTCATCGGCGGCCGACTGAACAGCGCGGGCGCCAATGCACGCCTGGGCAGTGGCGACACCATCGTGGTGGAGGCAGACGAGTCGGACGGCTCCTTCCTGAACCTGTCGCCGATGATTGCGGTGATCACGAATATCGACCAGGACCACATGGAGACCTACGGGCACGACTTTGCCCGCCTGCGTCATGCCTTCGTCGAGTTCACTGGCCGCCTGCCCTTTTATGGCGCAGCGGTCCTGTGCCTGGATGACCAGGGCGTTCGCGAGATCATGCCGTTGGTCTCCAAGCCGATGCTCACCTACGGCTTTTCCGAAGGCGCGCAGTTCCGTGCCGTCGATGTGGTGGCCGAGGCAGGCGGGCAGATGCGCTTCACGCTGCTGCGCGAGGATCAGCCGCCGCTGCCGGTGGTGCTCAATGCCCCGGGCCGACACAACGTGCTCAATGCCCTGGCGGCCATTGCCGTGGCCGACGAACTCGGTGTTGGCGATCAGGCCATCGTCAACGCATTGGCCCGCTTCACCGGTGTCGGGCGGCGCTTCCAGCGCTATGGCGAGATCCGCTTGCCTGCGGGTGGATCCTTCACGCTGGTCGATGACTATGGCCACCATCCGGTCGAGATGGCCGCGACCCTGGCAGCGGCCCGTGGGGCCTTTCCGGGGCGCCGCCTGGTGCTCGCCTTCCAGCCGCACCGCTTTACCCGTACCCGCGACCTGTTCGAGGATTTCGTCGCCGTGCTGGGCCAGGCCGACTGTGTGCTGCTGGCCGAGGTCTATGCCGCCGGCGAGGCGCCCATCGTCGCCGCCGATGGCCGTGCCCTGGCGCGCGCGATGCGCGTGGCCGGCCGCGTCGAACCGATCTTCGTCGAGGACATTGCCGCGATGCCCCAGTCGATCGCCGACTTTGCACGCCCGGGCGATGTCGTGATCACCATGGGGGCCGGTTCGATCGGTGGTGTGCCGGCGCAGGTTCGGGACCAGTTGGGAGTGGCCGCATGAGCAGCGTCAAGTTCAGCCCGATCGACCCGGCTTCGCTGGGCCGCGTGGCCGTGCTGTTCGGCGGCGTCTCGGCCGAGCGCGAAGTGTCCCTCAAGTCGGGCAGCATGATCCTGGCCGCCCTGCAGCGACAGGGGGTCGATGCCATCGCCTTCGACCCGGCCAGCCGTGGTCTGCACGAACTCAGGGACGAGGGCGTGACCCGGGCCATGATTGCCCTGCATGGCCGCTTTGGCGAGGACGGTACCGTCCAGGGCGCGCTCGAGCTGCTCGGCATTGCTTACACCGGTTCGGGCGTGACCGCTTCCGCGGTGGCCATGGACAAGATCCTGACCAAGCGCATCTGGGCCTCCGAGGGCATCCCTACGCCGGCCTCGCGTGTCCTGCGTCCAGGCCAGGATGCTTCGGACCTGCCGCGCTCTTTGGGCTTGCCGCTGATCATCAAGCCGCCCCACGAGGGCTCGACCCTGGGCCTGACCAAGGTCACCGAGGCCGGGCAGATCGGCGCCGCCATGACCCTGGCCATGCGCTTTGATGATTGCGCACTGGCCGAGGAATTCATCGAGGGACCGGAGCTGACCGTCACCGTGCTCGAGATCGACGGGCGGGCCGAGGCCCTGCCGGTGATCGAGATTCGCGCGCCGCAGGGCAATTACGACTTCGAGCACAAGTACCTGAGCGATGCCACCGAGTACCTGTGCCCGGCCCCGCTTCCTGCCGAGATGACGGCGCGTGCCCAGCAACTCGCGCTGGCTGCCTTCAAGTCCCTGGGCTGCCGGGGCTGGGGCCGCATCGACGTGATGGTGCGCCGTCGCGATCAGGCCTTGTTCCTGCTCGAGATCAACACCGCCCCCGGCATGACCGACCATTCACTGGTCCCGATGGCCGCGCGGGCAGCGGGCATCAGCTACGAGCAGCTCGTGCTCATCGTGGCCGCGGGTGCCAGCCTCAAGAGCAAACAGGTGAGCCGCTCATGAACGCCCTGGCACGCATGCTTGGTTGGTTCTGGAACAGCCCGCGCGGCCTGAACATGGCCGCCAATGCGCTGGCAGCGGTCGCGGTGCTCTCGATCGTGTTGTCGGCCGCGTGGTGGCTGGGCGAGCGTTCGATGTTCCGCATCCGCGAGATCCGCGTGCTGGCCAGCCAGGGGCAGGAACTTCGCCATGTCACGATCGGCCCGTTGCAACGGCAACTGGCCGGACAACTGGCTCGCGATCGCACTGCCAGCTTCTTCCGCATCAACCTGGAGCGGGTGCGCGAAATCACCGAGAACGTGCCCTGGGTGCGGCACGCGCGCATCCGCCGGGTCTGGCCCAACAAGCTGGAGATCGCCCTCGAGGAACATGAGGCGCTGGCGATGTGGGATGACGGCCGCATCGTCAACACCTTCGGCGAGCTTTTCAGCGCCAACCCGGCCGAGGCCGAAGAAGATGGCGCCCTGCCCGAATTCTCGGGCCCGCCTGGCAGCGAACGCCTGGTGGTGTCGCGCTACGCCGAACTGCGTCGCCTGGTCGCGCCCCTCGAACTGCAACCGGTGGCCCTGAAGCTGTCATCGCGTCAGGCCTGGGAGGCGCAGATGTCGGACGGTACACGCCTGATGATGGGACGCGATCAGGGCATCCCGCTGGACGAGCGGGTGCGCCGATGGGTGGCGCACTACCCAGACGTCAGGACACGCATCAAGGGTCGGGCCGAGGTGGTCGACCTTCGTTACCCCAATGGCTTTGCACTTGGGGATCTGACCCAAGTATCGGACAACAGGAAATCGCAATGACCCGTGATACCAAGGACCTGATCGTCGGTCTTGATATCGGCACCTCCAAGATCGTCGCCGTTGTGGCCGAGATGCGCAGTGATGGCCACTATGAGGTGGTCGGCCTGGGCCAGCACGAGTCCAAGGGTCTGAAGAAGGGGGTGGTGATCAATATCGATGCCACCGTCAACTCGATCCAGAAGGCCCTCGAGGAAGCCGAGCTGATGGCCGACTGCAAGATCAAGCAGGTGTACACCGGCATCGCCGGCAGCCACATCCGCAGCTTCAACTCCAGCGGCATGGTGGCCATCAAGGACAAGGAAGTGTCCGAGATGGATGTCACCCGTGTCATCGAGACTGCCAAGGCCGTCAACATTCCCACTGACCAGCAGGTGCTGCACATCCTGCCGCAGGAATTCATCATTGACGGCCAGGAAGACATCCGCGAGCCGATCGGCATGAGCGGGGTGCGCCTGGAGGTCAAGGTGCACATCGTCACCGGCGCGGTGTCGGCCGCGCAGAACATCATCAAGTGCGTGCGCCGCTGTGGCCTGGAGGTGATCGACCTGGTGCTGCAGCCCCTGGCTTCCTGCAATGCGGTGCTCACGCCCGATGAGAAGGACCTGGGGGTGTGCCTGGTGGATATCGGCGGCGGCACCACCGATGTGGCGATCTTCACCGGCGGCGCCATCCGCCACACCGCCGTGATCCCGATTGCCGGCGACCAGATCAGCAACGACATTGCGATGGCCTTGCGCACCCCGACCACCGAGGCCGAGGAGATCAAGCTGAACCATGGCATGGCCAAGCAGGTGCTGGCCGATCCGAACGAGCGCATCGAGGTGCCCGGTCTGGGCGATCGCGGTCCGCGCTCGCTCGGCCGGCAGGCCCTGGCTGCAGTGATCGAGCCACGCGTCGAGGAATTGTTCTCGCTGGTGCAGCAGGTGATTCGCGAGTCCGGCTACGAGGAGCTGCTGTCTTCGGGCGTGGTGCTGACCGGGGGCACGAGCATGCTGCCGGGCATCGTCGAGCTGGCCGAAGACGTCTTTCTCAAGCCAGTGCGGGTGGGCATGCCCAACTACACCGGCGGATTGGCCGACGTGGTGCGCTCGCCGCGCTTTGCCACGGCGGTCGGCCTGCTCGAGGAGGCGCGCCTGCAGCATCTGCGCGGGCGCAAGGTCATGGAGCAGTCCGGGTCCTTCAAGGACACGGTGCGGCGCATGAAGGAATGGTTTGTCGGAAATTTCTGAGCGTGGCTGCAAACAGCAAGGCAGGCGGCGCGCAGGGATGGTTGGGTCAGGGGTGTCCGGTCGGGTGTTGAGAGGCGCCAGGTCGGGAACGTGTACGTGAATGGTGAAGAGTCAACGGAGGTACTACCATGCAATTTGAGATGATGGACAACGATGTCGAAGGCGCAGTGATCAAGGTCATCGGCGTCGGTGGCGCAGGCGGCAATGCCGTCAACCACATGGTCAATCGGGGGGTCGAGGGGGTCGAGTTCATCGCGATGAACACCGACAAGCAGGCGCTCAAGCGCTCGCAGGCCTCGAACACCATCCAGCTGGGCGATCGCGGTCTGGGTGCTGGTGCCAAGCCCGCCGAGGGGTTTGCAGCAGCCGAAAAGGCCAGCGACGAGATCCGCGCCGCCCTGGAAGGGGCCAACATGGTGTTCCTCACCGCCGGCATGGGCAAGGGGACCGGCACCGGTGCCACCCCGGCCGTGGCACGCATCGCCAAGGAGATGGGCATCCTGACCGTTGGCGTGGTCACCAAGCCGTTCGGCTTCGAGGGCAGCCGCAAGATGCAGATCGCCGAGCAGGGCATTGAGCAGCTGGTCGAGCATGTCGATTCACTGATCGTGGTGCTCAACGAGAAGCTGTTCGAGGTGATGGATGAGGATGCCAGCCTTGAGGATGCCTTCAAGCGCGCCGACGATGTGCTGCACAACGCCGTGGCCGGCATTGCCGAGATCATCAATGTACCGGGCCTGGTCAACGTCGACTTTGCCGACGTGTGCACCGTGATGAGCGAGCAGGGCAAGGCGATGATGGGGATTGGCGAGGCTGCCGGCATCGACCGCGCCCGCATCGCGGCCGAGCAGGCCGTGGCCTCGCCGCTGCTCGATGGCGTCGACCTGCAGGGCGCGCGCGGCGTGATCGTCAACATCACCGCCAACCGCAGCCTCAAGCTGAAGGAAACCAACGAGGTCATCAACACCATCCGCGCCTTCTGCGCCGACGATGCGACCATCATCCACGGCACCGTGTTCGACGAGGACATGGGCGACAAGCTGCGCGTGACCGTGGTCGCCACCGGCATCGGCAAGCGCGTGGCCAAGCCGGTCCTGGTGCCGCAAAGCAGCCTGGGACAGCGTACCGGCACCTACGATGCCCCGGTCTCGATGGCCCCCAGCTTCGTCAACAGCGGCGCGGCCCTGGGTGTCGGCCAGGTCGACAGCAGCGGCACGGCAGCCCACTACGAACAGCCAGCGGTGTTCCGCAACAACCGCAACCAGGCGGCGGCACAGGTCGCGGCCCTGGAGGAAAGCGGCGTCGAGCGGCTCGACATCCCGGCCTTCCTGCGTCGTCAGGCCGACTGAGGCCCGCCGCTCGCCGGGTCCTCCGCCCGGCGAGCGAACCTGTCTCCTGACGCGCGCGGCCTGACGGCCGGCCCCACCCCTGGCCGGCCGTTTGCAGAAGCCCCACCATCGTCAGGGGAAAGCAGCACCATTTGACCGTATCGATCGGCCGGGGGCTAAAATGCCCGGTTAACCCCTGTTCGGGCCCCCCGATCGCCCCTTTTTCTGGAGACACCATGATCAAAGTTGGAGACACCCTTCCCGAAGCTACCCTAAAGGAGTTCTTCGACGTCGAAGCCAACGGCTGTGCCCTCGGCCCGAATGCGTTCAAGACCTCTGACCTGGTCAAGGGCAAGAAGATCGTGATCTTCGGCCTGCCCGGTGCCTTCACTCCGACCTGCTCGGCCAAGCACGTGCCCAGCTACCTGGCCCACTACGACGAGCTCAAGGCCAAGGGCGTCGACGAGATCTGGTGCGTGTCGGTCAATGATGCCTTCGTGATGGGCGCCTGGGGCCGTGACCAGAAAAGTGCCGGCAAGGTGCGCATGATGGCCGACGGCAGCGCCGAATTCTCGACCAAGGTGGGCCTGACCCTGGACCTGACCGCCAGCGGCATGGGCGTGCGATCGGCCCGTTACTCGATGCTGGTCGACAACGGCGTGGTCAAGGCCGTCAACCCCGAAGCCCCCGGCAAGTTCGAGGTCAGCGACGCGGCCACCATCCTCAAGCAGCTCTGATCGCCGCCCGCCGGCCGGCCAAGCCTTGACGCGCCAGCGCACCCTCAAGCAGATCGCCCGCACCGTCGGGCTTGGTCTGCATTCGGGCCTGCGCGTACAGCTGGCCATCCGGCCGGCCGCTCCCAACACCGGCATCATCTTTCGCCGCGTCGATCTCGACCCGGCGGTCGACCTGCCGGCACGTGCCGATTGGGTCAATGACACCCGCATGGCTTCGACCCTGAGCACCCGGGTCGATGGCAAGCTGGTGCAGATCGCCACGGTCGAACACCTGATGGCCGCCATGGCCGGACTGGGCATCGACAATGCCTATGTCGATGTCAATGCGATGGAAATCCCGATCCTCGATGGCTCGGCCAGCTCCTTCGTGTTCCTGATCCAGCAGGCCGGCATCGTCGAGCAGGCGGCCTACAAGAAGTATCTTCAGGTCAAGCGCGCGGTCGAGGTCAGGGACGGCGACAAGTGGGCGCGCCTGGAGCCGCACTTTGGCTTCAAGCTGAATTTTGCGATCGATTTCGGTCACCCGGCGATCGATGCCACCGAGCAGGTGGTCGAGGTCGACTTTGCCGAAACCTCGTTCATCACTGATGTGGGCCGTGCCCGCACCTTCGGTTTCGTCAAGGACCTGGAAATGCTGCGCGCCAACGGGTTGGCCCGTGGCGGTCATTTCGGCAATGCGATCGTGGTCGACGAGTATCGGGTGCTCAATGACGAAGGCCTGCGCTCGCAGGACGAATTTGCCAAGCACAAGCTGCTCGACGCCATCGGCGACCTGTACCTGGTGGGCTATCCGCTGCTGGCCAGCTACCGCGCCTTCAAGTCCGGCCACGCGCTGAACAACGCGCTGCTGCGGGCGCTGCTGGCCGATGCCAGCGCCTATGAGATCGTCAGCTTCGAGCAGCGCAAGCAGGCCCCGCGCCTGTTTGCCAGCGACTGGGGCTACGCCTGATCCGGCGCGGCCAGCTGGCGTGAGCTCTCGAAGCTGCGCGCCTGGCCGGTCACCGGATCATCAAAGGCGATGTGCCGGGCCAGCAACTGCAGGGGCGCTGTGAAACCGGCCGCCTCGTCCTCCTCCTGGCGCCACAGGCGCGGATAGAGACGATCCCCCAGGATCGGTGCGCCCAGCGCCGCCATGTGCACCCGCAGCTGGTGGCGCGCGCCGGTCAGGGGCTCGAGCCTGTACTCGGCCAACGACCCCAGGCGACGGTGCAGGCTGATCCGGGTCTGGGCATTGGCGCTGCCCGGCACTTCCATCATCTGCATGAAGTGGGCGGAGGTCTCGATGCGGCTGTGCCGGGTCACCGGCTGGACGAGGGCTTCCCGGTAGGCGGCGATGGCGTGGTACTGCTTACGGACGCGGCGCTCGGCAAATAGGCGATGATAGGCCGCCCGGTCCTGGCGTCGAAGGCTGAACAGCACCAGGCCGGCAGTGTCCCGATCCAGCCGGTGCAAGGGGCTCAGTTCAGCCTGGCCGGTGCTGCGGCGCAGCCGGGTGAGCAGGGTTTCATGCAGGTGGGCCCCACCCGGGGTGACCGCCAGAAAATGCGGCTTGTCCGCCACCAGCAGATGCTCATCCTGAAACACGATCCTGACCTGTCCAGGCACTGGCCGCTCGCTGGCCACCTCGCGTCGATACGTCAGGCGCCAGGGGCTGCGATAAGGCGTATCAGGCGTGATCGCCTCACCTTGTTCGCTGCGCACCGAGGCGCTGGCCATGCGGGCCCGCCAGCCGGCTTCGCCAACATGCGGAAAGCGCGCTGCCAGGAAGGCCAGCACCGTGGGCCAGGGCCCAGCGGGCAGGGCCACGATGCAGGCCTTGACCCCATCGCTCGGAGCGTCGGGAAATACGGCAGCGGGCAGGGGTGGGCGCGACATGACGGCGCCGATTTTCCCCGATTTTCCGGGGCGGGTTCGTGCCGGACCGGGGTGCGAACGAAACTTCCCCGGCAAGCCGGGCGGCCCATCCGCTAGCATGCGCAGTTGCCTGGCATGTATCCTGATCCGAGACGATGCGTCGGCGCCCCCAAGGAGATCCCATGAACGCTCTTGTCCGTCAAAGCCTGGCCAGCACCGTGCTTGCCGCCTGTGTGCTGATGCAGGCTGCGCCCGTTGCCGCGCAGACCGCTCCCGCCCCGGCTGCCGCCCCCGCGATTCCGCCGTCCTGGGCCCAGGGCCGCAGCGCCGAGCAGGCCGCTTCTTCGCTGGCACCGCATCCGCCCGGTATCTCGTCTCTTCCGGCCAATGAGATCCCGGTCGACAAGCTCAAGCTGCCGCCTGGATTCAAGGCGGAAGTCTGGGCCAGCGGCATGCCCAATGCCCGCTCGATGGTGCAAAGCCCGGCCGGCACGCTGTTCGTCGGGACGCGTTTCCCCGGCAATGTCTATGCCGTGGTCGAGAAAAACGGTCAGCGCGAGGTCAAGACCATCGCCAAGGGCCTGCACCGCCCCAACGGGGTGGCCTTCAAGGACGGCGCCCTGTACGTCGCGGAACTGTCGCGCATCATCCGCTACGACAACATCGAAGCCAATCTGGACAACCCACCCGCACCGGTGGTGGTCTTTGATGCCCTGCCCAAGGACGAGGCCCACGGCTGGAAGCACATGAAGCTGAGCCCGGATGGCAACTACCTGTACTTCCAGATCGGTGCACCGGCCAATATCGTGGTGCAGCCGGTCACGCATGCCCAGATCGTGCGCCTGAACCTGAAGACCAATGTGCTCGAGACGGTGGCCCATGGCGTGCGCAACAGCGTCGGCATGGACTTTCACCCGGTCACCCGTGACCTGTGGTTCACCAACAATGCGCGCGACTGGGTCAATGACGATCTGCCCAACGACACCTTGCACCATGTCACCCGCAAGGGCATGAACTTCGGCTATCCGTTCTGCCACCAGGGCGACCTGCCTGACCCTGACCTGGGCAAGGGACGCTCCTGCGACGAGTTCGACAAGCCGGCACTCAAGATCGGGGCCCACGTGGCTGCGCTGGGCATGCGCTTTTACACCGGTGCGCAATTTCCGAAGGCCTATCGCCACAACATCTTCATCGCCGAACATGGCTCCTGGAACCGCAGCAAGAAGAGCGGCTTCGATGTCGTGCGCGTGATGCTCGATGGCAAGGGCAAGGTCGTGGGCAAGGAGGTCTTCATCTCCGGCTGGCTGCAAGGCGATGACTTCTGGGGTCGCCCCGCCGATGTCCAGGTGCTCAAGGATGGTTCGCTGCTGATCTCCGATGACGTGGCAGGTGCGATTCTGCGCGTCAGCTACGCCAAGTGATCCGCAGCCGATCGGGCCTGGCAAGCTTGCTGGGGCGCCTGCTCGTCCTGCTGGCCGGCGCCTGGGCGCTGCAGGTCCAGGCTGCACCCGATGCGGCGCTGGGTCGCAGCAAGGCCCAGCTTTGTTTTGCCTGCCATGGCGAACAGGGCATCGCGGTACAGCCGGCGGTGCCCCACCTGGCGGCCCAGCCGGCACTGTCCTTGTTCTACCAGATGGTGCAGTTCCGCAATCAGCAGCGCAAGGGCGGCGGCATGGAGACGCTGGTGGCCGGTCTGAGCGATGCAGACATGCGTGACATCGCTGCCTGGTTTGCCAGCCAGCGTCCGCCCCCCGGCCAGGGCGGCGCGCAGGCTGAACGGGTGGCGCGCGGGCAGGTCCTGTCGCAACAGCAATTTTGTTCCTCGTGCCATGGTGCCCGGCTGCAGGGACAGAAACATGTGCCGCGCCTGGCCGGGCAGGCGCAGGACTATTTCCTGACCCAACTGCGCAACATCCGCTCCGGCGCGCGCGTCGACATGGATGGCACGATGGGCAGCGCCGCCCGCGGTCTCAGTGATGAGGACATCGAAGCCTTGGCCGCCTATGCGGCCAGCCTGGACTGACGGCGCCAGCCCGGTGTCGTTGCGCCAGCCCTGACATGATGAGCCCTGCACCGAATGCCAGCCCGGTTGCCACTCACCGGCGCGAGCAGGTGCTGGCCAGTCTGGTACATCCCGATGTTCACGACCTGATCGTGATCGGGGGCGGCGCCACCGGCCTGGGTGTGGCGCTGGATGCGGCCGCGCGCGGTCTGAAGGTGGTGCTGCTCGAATCGCATGACTTTGGCAAGGGCACCTCGTCGCGGGCCACCAAGCTGCTGCACGGTGGCGTGCGTTACCTCGCCCAGGGCAACCTGTCGCTGGTCCGCGAAGCCTTGCACGAGCGCACCACGCTGCTGCGCAATGCGCCCCATCTGGCGCAGCCGCTGCCCTTCCTGATGCCCTCCTACCGCTTCTGGGAAAAGACGTTCTATGGCATCGGCCTGCGCCTTTACGACCTGCTGGCGGGCGCCTCGGGCCTGGGGCCGACCACCACCCTGGGCCGTGAGGCCGTCCAGCGCCTGATGCCCAACCTGCGTCGTCAGGGGTTGCGCGGCGGGGTGCGTTACTGGGATGCGCAATTCGACGATGCCCGACTGGCCATCGCGCTGGCACGCACGGCGGCCGCCCATGGGGCCCTGCTGCTCAACTACTGCGCGGTCACCGGCCTGATCCATGAGCAGGGCCGTGTGGTGGGGGTTCAGGCCGAGGACCTGGAAACCGGATCTGTGCTGCAGGTACGGGCACGCTGCGTCATCAATGCGGCCGGTGTCTGGGTGGACCGGATCCGTGCCATGGAAGGTCCGCTCGATGCGCGCGCCGCGCAGCCCATGGTGGCTGCCAGCCAGGGCGTGCATCTGGTCGTCGACCGGCACTTCCTGACCGGTGACCATGCCCTGATCGTGCCCAGGACCGCGGACGGGCGCGTGCTGTTCGCCGTACCCTGGCTGGGCAAGGTGATCCTGGGCACCACCGACACCCCTCGCCAGGACCTGGCCCGCGAGCCGAAGGCCTTCGAGGAGGAAATCGCCTTCATCCTGGGCGAGGCTGGCCGATACCTGTCGAGCGCCCCGCAACGCAGCGATGTGCGCAGCATCTGGGTGGGCCTGCGTCCGCTGGTCAAGCCGCAGGCCAGGCAGCCGGGGGAATCGACCAAGACCCTGAGCCGCGAGCACACCGTGGTGACCAGCAGCACCGGGCTGGTGACGGTGACCGGTGGCAAGTGGACCACCTACCGCGCGATGGCCGAGGACGTGCTCTCGCATTGCGTGTCCCGCGGCCTGCTGCCTGCGCGTGTTGCCGACACCAGTACCCTGATGCTGCAGGGCGCCCCGGCCCGTTCCGTCGGCCTGCCCCCGGAAGCAGGCGGGCTGGCACCGGTCAGTCTCTCGGCCCCGCCCGGTCTCCATCTGTATGGCCAGGAGGCTGTCCTGCTGCAAGGCCTGCCCGGGGCCGATCACCTGATCGCGCCAGGCCTGAGCGAGGCCATGGTGCGCTTTGCGGTCCGCCACGAATTCGCGCGTACCGTCGAGGATGTGCTGGCGCGGCGCAGCCGCCTGTTGTTTCTCGATGCCGCCGCAGCGATCCAGGCAGCGCCTGCGGTTGCAGCGATCCTGTCGCAGGAGCTGGGCGGCGAGCACGGTACACGGGCGGGCGATCATGGCCGCCAGGCCTTCGAAGCGCTTGCCGCAGGCTATCTGCTCGAGGGCCGCTCCGGTCCTGGAACCCTGCAACCGGTGGCCGTGCGCTGAGGGCTATGCTCGCGCTGCGGCGAGACCTGCCGCGATTGCACAGGAGCGTTTCATGAGCAGCACCGACTTGCAGGGCAAGCGCATTCTCGTCACCCAGGCCACCGAGGGCATCCAGATCAACATGATTGCGCAGAACTTTGTCGATAACCCGACCTACTTTCCCCGGCAGGTGCAGGAGCATCCGAAGTTCCAGGCGCGGCTCAAGCGTGATGTGCCCCTGGGCCGCCTGGTCGGTGCCCGCGAGGATGCCGAGTTCGCAGCCTATCTGTGCAGCGACAAGGCCGACTGTTTTGTCGGCCAGGCCTTCCCGGTGTGTGGTGGCTGGGTAGCGCGCTGAGCGTCGCGCTCCTCATGGCGTCACGGGGACGCCACAAGGCTTCAGTCCTTCACGCGCGCGCGTCGGGCCAGTGCCTGCAGGGCCTCGCGTATGGCGGGATGGGGAATTAGCGCCTCTTGTTCAGAGATTACTTTAAGAGTTTTCTGCGACAGGCTTTTCGGCTCGCGAAGTGGCGATTCAAGGAGCTGTTGGCGGGTTTGCGGTTTGAAGCTGATTCTTGTAACCTCGCCCTCCTGCCTTTGCAGGGTGCGCAGCATGGTGGGCTCGATCTGGCGCAGGCGTGCAGCCTGTGCCGCCGATGTCGAGGTGAGCGACAGATGGCCTTCTCGAAGACTGCGCACCTTGAGCCGCAGTTGCGGCCAGTGCTGATCCAGCACGGCTTGCAGTGCCTGCAGCTTGAGCACCTGTTGTTGCACGGCCTGATAGCGCGGATCGCGCGACAGGGCCTGTGTCACGGTGCTGTAGGGCGGTGTGCGCGCAGATGCTTTCATGAGTGCCTTGCGGTCATGGCAGCAGGATACCTAAAACAATGACAGCCACGGAGAGAAGACATGCAGATCATCCTGGTGCATCCGCGCTTCAAGAGCCCGAAGGCCTTGAACATCACCCGGGGCGGAGTCCTCGGTTTTGTCGGCGTGCTGCTGTTCTTCACGCTGATGAGCAGTGGCGTCATCTCCTATGTGGCACTCAAGAGCGCCGTGCTCCTCAAGCTGCCCTTTGCCCAGGAATGGGTTCAGAAAAATTCCGGCCAGGATCTCGCCGCGCGTGAAGAGTTCGTGCGCCAGAACATCGATGCGCTGGCGGTCAAGGTCGGACAGTTGCAGGCGCGCATGACGCGGCTCGATGCGATTGGTGACCGGGTCGCCCACATGGCCGGCATCAAGCCCCAGGACCTCAAGGGCCTGGACTCGGCACCGGTGCTGCGCCCGAACTTCTTCGCACTGCAGGGCAAGGGCGGTGCAGAGCCTTCCGGCCCGCGCGACATGAGCCTGCAGGAGCTGGGCCTGGTGCTGGACAAGCTGGCCAATGGCCTGGACAGTCGCGGTGACTCGCTGGCCTTCATCGAATCCGAGATGATGTACCGCGCCGCCGGCCAGCGGCTGGTGCCCAGTTACGAGCCTTTGCCCGACGGTTCCCTGGGTTCGCGTTTTGGCTATCGCACCGACCCGTTCTCCGGCCGCGCCACCTTGCACGAGGGCATCGACTTCAATGCCCCGGTGGGCACGCCGATCCACGCTGCGGCCGGTGGTACCGTCGTGTTTGCAGGCTGGCACGCTTCCTATGGCCAGCAGATCGACATCGATCATGGCGATGGCGTCATGACCCGTTACGCCCATGCCTCGCGCCTGCTGGCAAGGGAAGGCGACATCGTGCGCCAGGGCCAGAAGATCGCCGAGGTCGGCTCGACCGGACGCTCGACCGGATCGCACCTGCATTTCGAGGTCCGGGTGCAGGGTGAATCGCGCGATCCGCTCACCTTCCTTCAAGGCGGGGGCTTGAATCCCTCGCGCATCGCCGCCACCTCTGGCAAGCGTTGAAGGCTCAGCATGGCGGCCGCTCAGGGGCGCCCGCGAAAGCCTGACGTTGCGGCATCGACCCAACCCTGACCGTTCACCGGCCCGAACCCCGCAGATGGTCGGTTTGTAAGTGTTTGCTTCGGTCCTGCATGTTACACTGAAGGGTTAGGGCTTGATCGCATCCGGCTGTATGCCAGGGGTGCGGAAAGCTGCCGATTGCCGCCCGGCCGGTCAGCGACAGTCCGTGTCGGGCTTTTGCCGCATCCGGGTCGGATCCCACGTCAAGAATTCTAATGATCCCAAACGTCCTCACCAAAATTTTCGGCAGCCGCAACGAGCGCCTGCTGCGCCAGTACCGCAAGACGGTCGAGAAGATCAATGCCCTGGAACCCTCGATCAAGGCGCTGAGCGACGACGAGCTGCGGGCCCGGACCGCCCAGTTCAAGGAACGGGTGGCGGCAGGCGAGACCCTCGATGCCCTGCTGCCCGAAGCCTTTGCGGTTTGCCGCGAAGGTGCCGTGCGGGCCCTGAAGATGCGCCACTTCGATGT
This sequence comes from Burkholderiales bacterium, assembly GCA_029977705.1. Classification (GTDB taxonomy): domain Bacteria; phylum Pseudomonadota; class Gammaproteobacteria; order Burkholderiales; family Burkholderiaceae_E; genus JAPOKJ01. The sequence continues at coordinate 136,033 of JAPOKJ010000001.1, forward strand.
GCAGCTGATCGGCGGCATGGTCCTGCACGATGGCAAGATCGCCGAGATGCGCACCGGCGAGGGCAAGACGCTGACCGGCACGCTGGCGGTGTACCTGAATGCACTGGCCGGCAAGGGCGTGCATGTGGTCACGGTCAACGATTACCTGGCCGCCCGCGATGCCGAGTGGATGGGCAAGCTGTACACCTTCCTGGGTCTGAGGGTGGGGGTGATCCTGTCGCAGCAGGAAACGGCCAACAAGCGCGAGGCCTATGCGGCCGACATCACCTACGGCACCAATAACGAATTCGGTTTCGACTACCTGCGCGACAACATGGAGTACTCGCCCAGCGAGCGGCGCCAGCGCGGGCTGTTCTATGCCATCGTCGACGAGGTCGACTCGATCCTGATCGATGAGGCGCGCACGCCGCTGATCATCTCCGGCCAGGCCGAGGATCACACCGAGCTGTACCAGCGCATGAATGCGGTGCCGCGCCTGCTCACGCAGATGGCCCACGAGCCCAAGCCGCAGGAGCCCGAGCCCGAGGGCGATTACTGGGTCGACCTGAAGGCGCGCAGCGTGCACATGTCCGAAGCCGGGCATGAGAAGGCCGAGCAGATCCTGGTCCAGCAAGGCCTGCTGGCCGAAGGTGCGAGCCTGTACGACCCGGCCAACATCAGCCTGATGCATCACCTGATGGCCGCCCTCAGGGCCCAGACGCTGTTCCACAAGGACCAGGAATACGTGGTCCAGAACGGCGAGGTGATCATCGTCGACGAATTCACCGGACGACTGATGGTGGGCCGGCGCTGGTCCGAGGGGCTTCATCAGGCCGTCGAGGCCAAGGAAGGCGTGCAGATCCAGGCCGAGAACCAGACCCTGGCCTCGATCACCTTCCAGAACTACTTCCGGATGTACAGCAAGCTGGCCGGCATGACCGGCACGGCCGACACCGAAGCCTACGAGTTCCAGGAGATCTACAAGCTCGAGACGGTGGTGATCCCGACCCATCGCCCGATGATCCGCCAGGACCGTCAGGACCAGGTCTATCGCACCGCCCAGGAAAAGTACAACGCGATCATTGCCGACATCAAGGACTGCCACACCCGTGGTCAGCCGGTGCTGGTGGGCACGACCTCGATCGAGAATTCCGAGCTGCTGGCCGGACTGCTCAAGCAGGCCGGGCTGCCGCATCAGGTCCTCAATGCAAAGCAGCATGCCCGCGAGGCCGAGATCGTGGCCCAGGCCGGTCGTCCCAGGATGATCACGATTGCCACCAACATGGCCGGCCGTGGCACCGACATCGTCCTGGGCGGCAATGTCGAGAAGCAGGCGCAATTCATCGAGGCCGATGCCGCCATTGCATCGGACGAGGAAAAGCGCGCGCGCATCCAGACGCTGCACAGTGAATGGCAGTCCCTGCACGACCAGGTGCTGGCCGCCGGTGGTCTGCACATCATCGGCACCGAGCGCCACGAGTCGCGCCGCATCGACAACCAGTTGCGTGGCCGCTCGGGCCGCCAGGGTGACCCCGGCTCGTCGCGCTTTTACCTGTCGATGGATGACCAGCTGCTCAAGATCTTCGCGGGCGACCGGCTCAAGGCCATCATGGACCGGCTCAAGCTGCCTGAGGGCGAGCCGATCGAGGCGGGCATGGTGACGCGCTCGATCGAGTCGGCTCAGCGCAAGGTCGAGGCGCGCAACTTCGATATCCGCAAGCAGTTGCTCGAGTATGACGATGTCGCCAATGACCAGCGCAAGATCGTCTATGCCGACCGCAACGCGCTGCTCGACAGTGAAGACCTGACCGAGCGCATGACCGACCTGCGGCAAAGCGTTTTTGGTGACCTGAGCCGTCAGTACGTGGCTGCCGACAGCATCGAGGAACAATGGGACCTGGCGGGTCTGCAGGCTACCCTGCGCAACGACTGGCAGATCGACATCGACCTGCCGGCCCGGCTGGCCGAGCGCCAGCAGCTCGATGACGAGGACGTGCTCAAGGAGGTCGTGCAGGCCGCCGATGCGCACTACGCCGCCCGCGTCGAGCTGGTTGGCAAGGAGCCCTGGATGGGCTTCGAGCGTTCGGTGTTGCTGCAGACCATCGACCAGCATTGGCGCGAGCATCTGTCCTCGCTCGACTACCTGCGCCAGGGCATCCACCTGCGCGGCTTCGCGCAGAAAAATCCCAAGCAGGAATACAAGCGCGAGTCCTTCGAACTGTTCAACCTGATGCAGCAGCGCGTGCGCGATGACGCCATGAAGCTGCTGATGACGGTGCGCATCCAGTCGGCCGAAGAAGTGCAGCAGGTCGAGCAGGCCCAGCCCCAGTACGACAAGGTCAGCTATACCCACGCCGACTTCAGCGAGGCCGCGGCAGCGGCTGAGCGGGCAGCGGCCGAAGCGGGCATGCCGCTGGACAACGAGTCGCTTGCGCTGGCCATGCAGCATGCCCCCGAGGCGCAGGACGACAAGGGTCCGCAGCCCTTCAAGCGCTTTGGCGACAAGATCGGCCGCAACGACCCATGCCCCTGTGGCTCGGGCAAGAAGTACAAGCAGTGCCACGGCAAGCTGGCCTGAGGCCAGCCTGCCGAACCTGAGGTTTCCCCGTCCCCGCATCGAGAAACGACATGCCCGTCAATCTGCCCGTCTTCACGCCCGCCCAGATCCATCCTGTTCCCGGCGTGTCGCTGGGCACTGCCATGGCCGGCATTCGCAAGGCCAACCGCCGCGATGTGCTGTTGGTGACGATTGCCGAGGGGGCCAGCGTTGCCGGCGTCTTTACGCAGAACCGTTTCTGTGCGGCACCGGTACAGGTGTGCCGCGAGCATCTGCAGCAGGGCGCCGCGGTGCGTGCGCTGGTATTCAACACGGGCTGCGCCAATGCCGGCACCGGGGCCCTGGGGCTGGACAATGCCCGTGCCAGCTGCGCCGAAGTGGCCCGGCTGCTGGGCGTGCAGGCGCATCAGGTCCTGCCCTTCTCGACCGGTGTCATCCTCGAGCATCTGCCGATGGACCGGCTGCTGCCGGGCCTGCCCAAGGCCCAGGCCGACCTGGCCGAGTCGCATTGGAGCGAAGCGGCGCAGGCCATCATGACGACGGATACGGTGCCCAAGTGTCGTAGCCGGCAACTGCGCATCGGCGACCATCTGGTCACCATCACCGGCATCTCCAAGGGTGCCGGCATGATCCGTCCCAACATGGCCACCATGCTCGGCATGCTGGCCACCGACGCGGCCGTGGCGCCGGCCCTGTTGCAGGCCTGGGTGCGCGAGATCGCCGAGGACAGCTTCAATCGCGTCACAGTCGATGGGGACACTTCGACCAATGACTCCTTCGTGATGATCGCCACCGGCCGCAGCGGCCTGCGCATCGACAGCCCGGCCGATGCCGGTGCCCCGGAACTGAAGGCGGCACTGACGGCCGTGGCCCAGGAACTGGCCCAGGCCCTGGTGCGCGATGGCGAGGGTGCGACCAAGTTCATCAGCATCCGTGTCGAGCAGGCCGGCAGCATGGATGAGGCCAAGGCGATTGCCTATGCGATCGCCCATTCGCCCCTGGTCAAGACGGCCTTTTTTGCCTCCGATCCCAACCTGGGCCGCATCCTGTGCGCCATCGGCTATGCCGGCGTCCAGGACCTGGCGGTCGAGCAGCTCGAGTTGTACCTCGATGACGTACTGGTCGCAGCCAAAGGCGGGCGTCATCCTGATTACCTCGAAGAGCAGGGACAGGCCGTACTCAGGCAAAGCGAGATCACCATCCGCGTCGTGCTGCATCGCGGCCAGGTCAACACCACCGTGTGGACCTGCGACCTGTCCCACGACTACGTCTCCATCAACGCCGACTACCGCTCATGATCGTTCCCTCCCTTGGTGCCACGCTTGGCCAGATCGTGTTGTCACGAATGAATGCCAGCAAGGAAAAGACCCACGAGAACCAGTTGGTCGCCCTGGTGCAGGCAGCGCAAGAGGTCGGCCACTTCCTGGAGCGCGCAAGCCGGGTGTTGGCCCAGATCGAACCGATGCTCCCCAAGCCGGTCGCACCGGACTGGCAGGCCAGCGTCGCCTTCCGGTGGCGCCGACGTGCCACGGCCTTCGGGGTGCAGGGCGTGCTGCAGCCGGTGCGCACCGTCTCGGCCATTCGCCTGTCCGACCTGAAGACCATCGACATGCAGAAGGAGGAGATCGAGCGCAACACGCGCCAGTTCGTCTCCGGGCTGCCGGCCAACAATGTGCTGCTCACCGGCTCGCGCGGCACCGGCAAGTCCTCGCTGATCAAGGCTTGCCTGAACGAGTATGCGGGCAAGGGCCTGCGCCTGATCGAGGTCGACAAGGAAGACCTGGTCGATCTGCCCGACATCGTCGAACTGGTGGCCGACCGCCCCGAGCGCTTCATCGTCTTCAGTGACGACCTCTCCTTCGAGCAGGGTGAGGCCGGCTACAAGGCGCTCAAGACGGCGCTCGACGGCTCGATCGCGGCGCAGTCGGACAACGTGCTGATCTACGCCACGTCCAACCGTCGCCACCTGATGCCCGAGCAGATGAGCGAGAACCTGCAGTACAAGCATCAGGAAGACGGCGAGATCCATCCTGGCGAGACCACCGAGGAAAAAATCTCCCTGTCCGAGCGCTTCGGCCTGTGGGTCAACTTCTACCCGTTCCATCAGGACGATTACCTGGCGGTGTGCGGCCACTGGCTGGCCCAACTGGGCGCCAGTGCGCGCCAGATCGAGTCGGCGCGTGGCGATGCCCTGCGCTTTGCCCTGGAGCGCGGCTCGCGTTCCGGGCGCGTGGCCTGGCAGTTCGCCAAGGACTGGGCCGGCCAGCATGGCCTGTCCGGGCCGAGCGCTGCCGCAGCGCGCAAGAAGGCGGCCCCCCCCGCGCGCAAGGCAGCTGTCCGCAAGCCAGCAGCACGCAAGCCGGCAGCAACGCGTGCCAGGCAGCCTTCGGCTGCCCGCGGCAAGGATCAATGAACGCGCCAGGGCGCGACACCGCGGCCCAGGACGGCGCGGGAGAGGACACGCGCGCCTTTACCGAGGTCGCGGTCGGCATCGTGCACCGGCGCGGCCCCCAGGGCTGGGAGGTCCTGATGGCCCAGCGACCCGAAGGCAAGCCCTATGCCGGCTGGTGGGAGTTTCCGGGGGGCAAGCTGGAAGCCGGCGAATCGGTGGCCCAGGCCCTGGCCCGCGAACTGCGCGAGGAACTGGGCCTGCAGGTGCAGGCCTCCTCGGCCTGGGTGATGCGCGAGCACGCCTATCCCCATGCACGCGTCAGGCTTCACTTCCATCGCATCTTCGACTGGTCCGGCGAGCCGAGCAGCCTGGAGGGTCAGGCCTTCGCCTGGCAGCCGCTGGCGCAGATCAAGCTGAGGCCCCTGCTGCCGGCGGCGCTGCCGGTGCTGGAGATGCTGCAGTGGCCGCCGGTGCTGGCGGTTCATGGCTTTGACGGCCATCCGGCCAGCGAGGCGGGTGTGCGCGCGGCACTGGCCGCGCTGGCCTCGGGCCCCGGAGTATCCAGCCCCGCCCGCCTGGTGCTGAGCCTGCCGCCGCAGATGACGTTGGCCTCGTTGCACGGGTTGCTGGCGACGGCGGCTGCGCAGGGGGCGGCGCTGTGGATCGATCCCTCCTGGCGAGCCGCCTTCGAAGGAGCGCCAGATCCTGCCGGGCTGGGCGGCTTCTGGTCAGACTGGCCCGGCGCGATCGCCGGGGAGCGGGTGCTGTCGCTGCTGGCCCGCGGCGGCGCGTTTGCTGCGGCCTCGGTCAGCGATGCCGACGATCTGGCCCGCAGCCGGCGTGAGGACCCGGCCGGAGGGGGCCCGACCTGGTCGGCCCAGGCCTTGCTGGCATTGCTTCCGGCATCCCCGTCTGGCGAGGACCTTGCCGGGCGGGCCGATGCCGCCTTGTACTGGCCAGCGGCCCTGACTTCAGCGGCGCCGGCTGGGCATGGTGCCTGGCGCCGGGTCTGAATCGCCGCCCAGGTAGCCGGGTTCGTCTCCCTCCATGGGGTTTTCAGTGCCTGCGATCCGGTAGGCCTCGGAGGCCCAGGCCCCCAGATCGATGGTCTTGCAGCGCTCCGAGCAGAAAGGCCGGAAGGGATTGCCCGATGAGTAGGCCTGCATCCGGCTGCAGGTGGGGCACTTGACCTGGATCGTCATGACGGTGGGCGGCAGGGATCAGGAGCGGACGCGGGGAAGGGCTCGCAGCAGGGTCTCAAAGGTTGCACAGCGACAGTTCGAAGTCGACCTGGCCCTCGAAAGCCTTGGGGCGCAGATCGCCCCCCTGGGTGGTGAAGCGGATCCAGAGGACGTACTTGTTGGCGCTGACCTCGGGAATCGCGCCTTGTTCGGGCGCCACCCTGACCTGGGCCATCTGATAGGTCTTGCCTGCCAGTTGCAGCTGGAAGCCGTTGTTGCTGGCGGTCAGCAACTGGCGATGACCGCTTTCGCGCAGCAGGCGCAGCACGATGCTCAGGCTGTCGTAGAGCGGCCGGAAAGGCGCCGCCCAGGCGAGGATGTCCGCGCGCCTCGAATCGGCCGGCCGATTCTGCCAGGCGTAGTACGAGGGCAGGTCGAATTCGCAGGCACCGCCCGCGATGATGGTGCGGCTGCGGATGCTCATCAGCCACTCGTTGTCGCGCAGGTGCTGGCCCGTTTTGCCGGTCATGGCATTGACGGCCGTCCAGGCCTTGTCGATGTCGCGCAGGATACTGTCCAGGGCCTCGAGGGCCACATCGGGGCTGGAGCGGAAGTTGTTCAGGGTCTGACGCTGACGCTCCAGCTCCTGGAGCAGATCGGTCTTCAGATCGGAGCGCGAGGCGATTTCGAGGATGTCGAACAGGGTGCCCAGGGCCGAGTGATGGGCAAGGGCATGGTCCTGAGACGCGAAATAATCAAAGCGCTCAAAGGTGTCTTCCAAGCGAAGCAGGGTGCGGATCCGCTCGTTGAGCGGATATTCGTACAGCAACACCGATCTGGCCCTTTAATTTGCTTGCCGCTCCCGCATGATCAAAAAGACATGGTCACCGTACCGCGTCCCGGAAGGGATCACATGTCTTGGCCGATTGCGCTGCGTATCGCAATGTCAGCCGCCCTGGGGCCGATACATGTTCAGCATTGCCCTGACCCTCAAGAATAGCAGACCAGGGCGCAAAAGCGGCGATGCAAGGCCTCGACTTGCGCCTGCAGCGCATCGGATTGTCCGGAATTGTCGACAACGAAGTCGGCATGTGCGAGCCGGAACTCGCGCTTGACCTGTTGCGCCATGATGGCCTGCACCTGTTCGCGCGGCAACTGGCTGCGCGACATCACGCGCTCGATCTGCAGCGCCTCGGGACAATCGACGACGACGACCTTGTGTACCCGCTTGCTCCAGTTGCCCCCTTCGAAGAGCAGCGGGATTTCAAGCACGATGTAAGGCCCGCTGGCCGCCGCGATGGCCTGGTCGGTCTGCTGGCGGATGATCGGGTGCAGGATGGCCTCGAGCTGCTTGCGCGCACTCTCGTCGCCAAAGGCACGCTGGCGCATCCAGGCACGGTCCATCGCGCCATCGGCAGCGATCGCCGCGGGGCCGAAGGCCTGCCGGATCGGTTCGATGGCCGCCCCGCCGGCCGCGGTCAGGGCGCGCGACAAGGCGTCTGCATCGATCAGTGTGGCACCCAGCGTGGCGAACAGCCGGGCCACGGTGGACTTGCCACTGCCGATGCCGCCGGTCAGGCCGATGCGGCACTTGTTGGGAACTTGGCCGGAAGCATCCTGCGCGGGGGAGGAATCGTTCATCGGGGTCTCCTGGAATCGGGTCGATTCTAGTGTGGTGTGCCGTAAATAACTTATCTAATGACGAAGTGCAATGAGGGTGAATGCAAGGCGCGGTTCCGGGCCGATAGCGGGGCTATCGACCCGGGTTCGCAACGCGGCAGTCGCCCTCATTTCACTTCGCCCCGAAGGGGTTCGATCATACGAGGCCCTCGGTCGTTCGCCCGCCAGGGCAGATATCACCCGATATCCACCCTGGCGGACAACCGCCCGATCATCCTCGTCTGAGTCGAATCCTTAGACAAGTTATTTGCGGCACACCACACTCGTGGTGTGCCGCAAGCACAGCACCCGTGCGGGGCCTCAGAGGCGGAACAGGGCCGCCACTGCAGGGCCGTAGTACATCGAGATCAGCCCGGCGCCGGCCAGGTAGGGGCCGAAGGGCATCGGCACCTCACGGCCCCGACGGGCCAGCACGATCAGCAGGATGCCGAGGACCGCCCCGACCAGGGCGGACAGGAAGATGATGCCGGGCAGCGCCTGCCACCCAAACCAGGCGCCCAGCGCGGCCAGCAGCTTGAAGTCGCCATAGCCCATGCCTTCCTTGCCGGTGATCAGCTTGAACAGCCAGTACACCGACCAAAGCGTCAGGTAGCCGGCCATGGCGCCGATGACGGCCGTGCTGATCGGCACATAGCCCCCCGACAGGTTGAACAGCAGGCCGAGCCACAGCAGCGGCAAGGTCAGGCTGTCGGGCAGCAGCTGGGTATCAAAATCGATCAGGGCCAGTACCAGCAGGGCCAGGCTCAGGATCATCGCGCCCAGGCCTGCGGCATTGAAGCCGAAATGCGCGATCGCCAGGCCGCTGAGCAGGGCACTGATCCCCTCGACCAGCGGATAGCGCACCGAGATGCCGGTGCCGCAGGCGGTGCACTTGCCGCGCTGGATCAGCCAGGAGAGCACCGGAATGTTTTCTCGGGCGGTGATGCCATGGCCGCAATGGCCGCAGCGCGAGCGTGGCCGGATCAGGTTGAAGGGCTCGGGATCAGGCACCGTCTGCCCGCTCGCCTGTGCAGCGGCCAGTGCCGCCTCATGCGCCCATTCGATCTCCATCATCCGGGGCAGGCGATAGATGACCACGTTCAGGAAGCTGCCCACCAGCAGGCCGATCAGGCTCATCACGCCGATGGCCAGGGCGGGGTTTTGCTGCAGGGGCTGAATCAGCGATGAATAAAGGGCGTCGATCACGATGGCTTGTTCCGGCGGGTTCTTGGGGGGACTGCGCTCCCTCTCGGGCCTCCGCCCCAGGGCGGGGCCTCGCCCCTCAGTGTAGCTTCAGGCGGCAGCCTCCGGGGCCGGGCCGCGGGCGCGCAACCCTGCGCTGAATGTCAGGCGCACAGACCATCAGACAGCCTGGCCGAGCTTGAAGATCGGCAGGTACATCGCAACGACGATGCCCCCGATCAGGGTGCCCAGGATGACCATGATCAGCGGCTCCATCAGGCTGGACAGTCCTTCCACCGCATCATCGACTTCCTTCTCGTAGATGTCGGCGGCCTTGCCCAGCATGGCATCGAGCGAGCCGGACTCCTCACCGATGGCGGCCATCTGCATCACCATGCTGGGGAACAGGTTGACATTGCCCATCGCGGTGGTCAGGCTGGTGCCGGTGGCCACCTCGGACTGGATCTTGCGGGTGGCGACCAGGAAGACGTGATTGCCGGAGGCGCCGCCCACCGAGTCGAGGGCCTCGACCAGGGGCACACCGGCCGCAAACATGGTCGAGAGGGTGCGCAGCCAGCGGGCCACGGTGGCCTTCTCGATCACGGGACCGAAGATCGGCAGCCGCAGGACCAGACGATCCATGGCAATCTGCATCGGCAGCGAGCGCTTGAGCGACTGCAGGAAGAAGTAGATGCCACCGCCAACGCTGCCGAAGATCAGGTACCAGTACTTCACGAAGTACTCCGAAATGCTCATCACCAGCAGGGTGGGTGCGGGCAGGTCGGCGCCGAAACTCTCGAACACGGCCTTGAAGGCGGGAATCACGAAGATCATGATCACAGCCACGACGACGAAGGCCACCACGATCACCGCGGTCGGGTACATCAGGGCCGACTTGATCTTGCTCTTGATGGCCTGGATCTTTTCCTTGTAGGTTGCCAGGCGATCGAGCAGCTCATCCAGGATACCGGCGGCCTCGCCGGCGCCGACCAGGTTGCAGAACAGGTTGTCGAAGTACATCGGGTACTTGCGAAAGGCCTGGGCCAGCGAGGTGCCGGTCTCGATGTCGTTCTTCAGGTCCATGAACAGCCTGGCCACGGCGCCGTTGTCCGCGCCCTTGGCCACGATGTCAAACGATTGCAGCATGGGCACGCCCGAGCGCAGCATGGTGGCCAGCTGGCGGGTGAACAGGGTGATGTCCTTCTGGGTGATCTTGCGGCCGCGCTTGAGGCGGCGCTTCTTGATCGAGGTGACGATGATGCCTTGACGGCGCATGGTCGAATTGACGACGGCCTCGCCGCCGGCGCGCATCTCGCCGCGAATGACCTTGCCGGCACGGTCCTTGCCCACCCACTCGAAGGTGAACTCCTTGGCCTTTTTTGCGCTCAGGGCGCCTCGGTTGATGCTTCTGGGGGTTGCGCTTGCCATGGATGTTCCTGGAGGGCCTCTGGCCCGGTCACTCGTTGGTGCAGCCCAGCACTTCTTCGATGCTGGTATGCCCCTGCATGACCTTGATCAGGCCGGAGCGCCGCAGGCCGTTGACGCCCTCTGCTTCGGCCTGCTTGGCGATCTGCAAGGCGTTGCCGCCGGTCAGGATGAGATTCTGGGTTGCTTCGGAGATCGGCATCACCTGGTAGATGCCGACCCGGCCCTTGTAGCCAGACCCGCTGCAGCGCTCGCACCCCACAGGGCGGAAGGCCTGCCAGTTTCCTGTCAGGTCCGATTCGCGGAAGCCAGCCAGCCGCAGGGCATCCTCGTTCAGGTCGGCGGGGGCCTTGCAGGTGCACAGGCGCCGCGCCAGTCGCTGGGCGGTGATCAGGATCACGGCCGAGGCAATGTTGAACGGGGCGATGCCCATGTTCACCATCCGGGTCAGGGTGGTCGGCGCGTCATTGGTGTGCAGGGTCGAGAGCACCATGTGACCGGTTTGGGCGGCCTTGATCGAGATGTCGGCGGTTTCCAGGTCGCGGATCTCGCCGACCATGATCACGTCGGGATCCTGGCGCAGGAAGGACTTGAGCGCCGCAGAGAAATTCAGCCCGGCCTTGTCGTTGATGTTGACCTGGTTGACGCCGGGCAGGTTGATCTCGGCCGGGTCCTCGGCGGTGGAGATGTTGATGCCCGGCTTGTTCAGGATGTTCAGGCAGGTGTACAGGGACACGGTCTTGCCCGAGCCCGTCGGGCCGGTGACCAGCACCATGCCGTAGGGGCGTTGCACCGCGGCCAGCAGCAGCTCCTTCTGGTCCGGGTCGTAACCCAGGGCATCGATGCCCAGCTTGGCCGACGACGGGTCGAGAATACGCATCACGATCTTCTCGCCGAACAGGGTCGGCAGGGTCGAGACCCGGAAATCGATGGCGCGCTGCGCGGACATGACCAGCTTCATGCGGCCGTCCTGCGGAACACGCTTTTCGGAGATGTCCAGCTTCGAGATCACCTTGATGCGTGAGGCCAGCTTTTCCTTGATCGCCAGGGGTGGTTGCGATACCTCGCGCAGTTCGCCGTCGACCCGGTAACGGATGCGATAGAACTTCTCGTAGGGCTCGAAGTGCAGGTCCGAGGCGCCAGCGTTGATGGCATCGACCAGCACCTTCTGCAGGAACTTGACCACCGGCGCATCGTCGATGTCGGTGTCCTGCACCTGGGAGCTCTGGTCGTCGTTGGTGACCTCGACTTCCAGACTCTCGTCCGATAGCGCGCTGAGCTGCTCCGAGGCACTCTTGCCGATCTTCTCGAGCACCTTCATCAGCTTGTCATGCTCGACGACGATGGCATCGACCGTGGCTTCAGCCGAGAACTTGATGCGGTCCAGGGCCTGGAAGTCGGCGGGGTCCGAGGTGATGATGGACAGCTTGTTGCCGCGCTTCATCAGGGGCAGCACGCGCGTTTCGCTGGCCAGCTTGCTGTCCAGCAGGCCGGTGGGCAGGCTGTTCATGTCGACAGCCGCCAGGTCCAGCAGCGGGCAGCCAAAGGCATCGGCGCAAAAACGCGCCAGCTGCTGTGACTTCATCTGTCCGGAGGCAATCAGTTCATCGATGAAAGTACTTTTGTCGCTTTCGGCCTTGCGTTGCAGCTCGAGCGCCTGATCCAGCCGGATCATCTGGTGCTGGACCATGGCGCGGGCCAGTCCGGTAAGGACGGTCCGGTCATTGGGAGCGGCGGTGACTGCGCTTGACATGCCAAAAACCTGGTTGAAAGACTTGTACAGGAGGCATGATCCGGCATGCTTCAGGCCTTGAACAGGGATTGGACGCGGGTAATGGATGAGTGGCAGGAGGGGCCGGGACGAACGGTGCCATGCCCGTGGCGGCGCTCCCTCGCGGCAACCTGGCGGGCCGGTCAGGGCCTGGCGAGGGGTCCTTGCGGCCTGTCAGCGGGCAGGCGCTTGAGCCGGATCGAGCGGATCGCATGCTCCTCGACCTGGGTCACCTCGATCACCAGATCGCCGCGGCGCAGGCTGACGCTGGCCTCTGGCAGGTCCTGCAAGGCCTCCAGGACATAGCCGTTCAGGGTCTTGGGGCCATCCAGCGGAAACTGGGTGCCCAGTCGCCGGTTCAGGATGCGCAGGCTCACGCCCGCCTCGACGGCCGCCTCATCCTGCTCATCCCAGGCCAGGCCCTGCTGGCCCCCGGGCACGGTGGTGGTGAACTCGCCGACGATTTCCTCGACGATGTCCTCCAGCGACACCAGGCCGAGCACGTCGCCATATTCGTCGACCACCAGACCCAGGCGCTGGCGGTTCTCCTGGAAGAACTGCAGCTGCCGGAAGGCTGGAGTGCCGCTGGGGATGAAATACGGGGGCACCACCAGGGCCTTGAGGTCTTCGACCTCGAAGTCCGGCTTTTGCAGCAGGGACAGCACGCGGCGCACATGCAGGGTGCCGATGACGCGGTTCAGTTCCCCCTCGTAGACCGGCAATTTGTTGTGATAGCAGGTGACCAGCTGCTCCTTGATGCTGGCCGGATCGCCCGCCACGTCGAGGGCTTCGACGCGGCGTCGCGGCGTCATCACATCATCGACCGTGATGTGCTCCAGATCGAACAGGTTGAGCAGGATCGAGCGGTGCTTGAGCGGCATGAAGCCGCCGGCCTCGAGCACGATGGAGCGCAACTCCTCGTTGGACAGCTTGACCTGGGTGCCTTCGCCGGTCTTGATGCGCATCAGCCGCAGCAGCTGGCGGACCACCAGGTTGACGGCCCACACGATCGGGGTCAGCAGCTTCATGAGAAAGCGCAGCACATAGCTGGCTGGCAGGGCGATGCGCTCCGGATAGGTGGCACCGATGACCTTGGGGGTGATCTCGCAGAAGATGATGATCAGCAGGGCCACCGCCGTGGTGGCCAGCAGCAGGACGGTATCGTTGTTGCCGAAGTAGCGGATGGCCAGTGCCGTCACCAGCGTGGTGACGGCCGTGTTGACCAGGTTGTTGCCCAGCAGGATGGTGCCCAGCAGGTCTTCGGTGCGCTTGAGCAGGCTCTGGGCCAGGCGGGCGGATCGCTGGCCTTTCTTGGCCATGTGGCTCAAGCGGTAGCGGTTGAGCGCCATCATGGCGGTCTCGGAGATCGAAAAGAACGCCGAGATCAGCAACAGCACGATCAGGGCCAGGGCCTGGGCCCAGTAAGGGAGGTTTTCCACAAGGAAGGGCGCTGCTCGCCAGCGCCGGTAGCCATGGTGACCCATAGGCTAACCCAAGCCCGCCCAAAGTCAAAAGCGCCGGCCGCCGCGGGGAGACGAACGGCACCGGGGCTACACTTGACGCCTGTTTACCGAACGATGACTGGAGCAGCACGTGAGCAAGGAACAAGGCAAGGCCGTTGGCCGCAACACGTCGGACGCAAGCCGTGGCAAGGGCAAGGGCAGCGGAAAGGGTGAGGCGGCATCTCCCGTCCAGAAGGTGGCACTGCGCTCGCGCGCCTGGTTCGACAACCCTGACAACCCCGGGATGACGGCGCTCTACCTGGAGCGCTACATGAACTTCGGCCTGACGCTGGAGGAGCTGCGCAACTCGGGCAAGCCGATCATCGGCATTGCCCAGACCGGCAGCGACCTGTCACCCTGCAACCGGCACCATGTCGAACTGGCCCAACGCGTGCGTGAGGGCATCCGCGATGCCGGTGGCATCCCCTTCGAATTTCCGGTCCATCCGATCCAGGAAACCGGCAAGCGGCCGACTGCGGCGCTCGATCGCAACCTGACCTACCTGAGCCTGGTCGAGGTCCTGCATGGCTATCCGATGGATGGCGTGGTGCTGACCACCGGTTGCGACAAGACCACCCCGGCGATGCTGATGGGGGCGGCCACCGTCAACATCCCGGCCATCGTGCTCTCCGGCGGTCCGATGCTCAATGGCTATTACGGCGACGGCCTGGCAGGCTCCGGCACCATCGTCTGGCATGCCCGCCAGGAACTGGCCGCCGGCCGCATCGACTATGACCAGTTCCTGGCCATGGTGGCCTCGGGTGCGCCCTCGGTGGGCCACTGCAACACCATGGGTACCGCCTTGTCGATGAACTCGGTGGCCGAGGCGCTGGGCATGTCCCTGCCCGGCTGCGCCGCGATTCCCGGCCCATATCGGGAACGACCCCAGATGGCTTATTTCACCGGCCGGCGCATCGTCGAGATGGTGCGCGAGGACCTCAAGCCCTCGGACATCATGACCCGCAAGGCCTTCGAGAACGCGGTCGTCGCGGCCAGTGCCCTGGGTGCCTCGACCAATTGCCCGCCCCATGTCACTGCCATCGCCCGCCACATGGGCGTCAAGCTCAAGATCAAGGACTGGGACAAGCTGGGCTACAAGATCCCGCTGCTCACCAACCTGATGCCGGCCGGCGAGTATCTGGGAGAGGAATTCCATCGGGCTGGCGGCGTGCCGGCGGTGATGCACGAGTTGCTCGAGGCCGGCAAGCTGCACGGCGATGTGATGACGGTGTCGGGAAAGACAGGCGAACAGATCTGGCGCGATGCCTGCACCAGCAATCGCAAGGTCATCTTCGCCTATGACCAGCCGATGATGAAGGAGGCCGGCTTTGCCGTGCTGTCGGGCAACCTGTTCGACTCGGCAGTGATGAAGACCTCGGTGATCTCGCGCGAGTTCCGCGCCAAGTACCTCGAGAACCCCCAGGACCCGATGGCCTTCGAGGCGCGCGCCATTGTGTTCGAGGGCCCGGAGGACTACCACCACCGCATCAATGATCCCAAGCTCAAGATCGATGCCCACTGCATCCTGTTCATCCGTGGCACCGGCCCGGTCGGCTATCCCGGTGCCGCCGAGGTGGTCAACATGTTGCCGCCCGATGCACTGGTCAAGCAGGGCATCACGATGCTGCCCTGTGTCGGCGACGGTCGCCAGTCGGGCACCTCGGCCAGTCCCTCCATCCTCAATGCCTCGCCAGAGGCGGCCGTGGGCGGAGGCCTGGCCCTGCTCAAGACCGGCGACCGCGTGCGCATCGACCTGAAAAAGCGCACCGCCAACATGCTGGTCAGCGAGGCTGAACTGGCGCGCCGGCGCGCCGCCTGGAAGCCGGTGTATCCGAAGAGCCAGACGCCCTGGCAGGCCCTGCAACGCCAGCATGTCGGACAACTGGAGACCGGTGCCTGCCTGGACTTTGCGGTCAGCTTCCAGCGCATTGCGCAAACCACCGGACTGCCGCGCGACAACCACTGATCCGGCGCGTCTGGCTTATACTCGCGCCCCATGCACGCGCTGCGATCCTCTCGCCCCCTGACCCGCCTGATCCTGGGCTGGTTCGCGCTGGCATTGGCGGTGGCCATCGTCTCGCCCATCGTCAAGCCGCAGTCTTTCCAGCTGCTGTGCCTGGGCAACGGGGGCGTGCAGCTGATGCTGCTCGACGGTTCGGGTGACCAGGCACCTGCCGCCGGCCACAACCTGGATTGCCCCCTCTGCCTGACGGTGGCGCCGCCACCGCCGGTGCTGGCCCTGCATGCACCGGCAGTGCCGTCTGTTGGCGCCTGGATGCGCGGCAATGCGCAGCGCATCGCCCGGGCACCTGCACCTTCCCTTCCTGCCCGCGGGCCACCCCTGAACGCCTGATCCGCCCCCGCGTACCGGTGCGCCTGGATGGCGCATCGGCTGATCTGGCCTGTTCAGGAGTTTTTCATGTTGTTCGCTTTCGGCGCGCGCCTGGTGGCCGCCGCTTGTCTTGTTCCCATTCCTCTCGCCCTGGTGCCGCCGGCCCGGGCCCAGTCCTCTCTCGCGCCAGCTGCACCGGCTGCAACTGCGCCCATCGAACTCGCCCAGGCCCCGGTGCAGCCTGCCCCTGCCGCCACGCCGGCAAGTTCGCCCGACCTGGGCGAGGTGGTGGTGTCGGCCAGTCGCAGTCAGGCCCGCGTCGAGCAGATGCCCCTGCACACCACGGTGGTCTCGCGTCGCCAGATCGAGGCGGCGCCGGCCCGCACCCTGGACCAGTTGCTGCGTGACATCCCGGGTCTGAATTTCACCGGCGTGCCAGCGACCCAGTCGGACCCGACCGGGCATCAGACCCGGATGCGCGGCATGGGCAATGCCAAGGTGCTGGTCCTGCTCGATGGCATCCCGGTGCATGACCCGTTTTATCTGACCACGCAGTGGTACAAGCTGCCCTTGTCGACCATCGAACGGGTCGAAATCGTGCGCGGCGGCAACTCCAGCCTGTGGGGCAACATGGCGGTGGCCGGCGTCATCAACATCGTCTCGCGCCGGCCGAGCGACGGTGCCGGGGAGATCCGTTTCGGCATGGATTCGCGCGGCTCGACCCAGTTCTCGCTATCCAAGGATTTCCGGCTTTCGGATGCCGTGTCGATGAACCTGGCGGTGGATCAGCTCAGTTCCCGGGGCTACACCCTGGTGCCGGCCGATCAGTTGTGGCGCTACCCGGCCCGCCAGCCGGTGGACGCGCGCAACAGCAATGTGCAACTGACCACCTATTTCCGGCCGGATCCGGACTGGAGTGGCTACCTGCGCCTGGGCTACCACGTGCAGGACCAGGACATTGCCTACCTGTTCGGCAGCAACCAGCAGATCAATCCCGACCTCTCGGCCAGCCTGACGCGCCGCTTCGAGGACCGCAGTACCTTGACGGGTTCGTTCTGGTCGCAGTACCTGAACTTCGAGAAATACAACGGGGCCAGCTGCTACTGGCAGGCCACCGGCACGCGCTGCCCGGCCGCCAACAATCTGACCACGGCGCAGATCAACAACTCGATCGTGCAGTACTACACCCAGTATGGCTCGCAGCGTTATCGCGAGCGGGGTGCGTCGGCAATTTATTCCAGGGACATGAGCGGCCTGTGGCGCAGTGTGCAGCTTGGGGTCGACTATCGCAAGCTGGCCGCCTCCGATCTGGAGACCTTCTATGCGGCCCCGACCTCGCTGGCCCAGACCCAGAACCTGGCCAGCAGCACGGTGGGCCTGGCTGAGCAGGGCTTCATCGGCGCCTTCGCGCAGGCGCGCATCGCGCCCACCGATGCCTTGCAGCTGACCTTCAGCGCCCGCCACGATACCTGGCACAACACCGACCGCTTCAACACCCGTACCACGGCTGCCGGCCTGACCACGGGAGGTGCGCAGCCAGATACCTCCAAATCGGCGCTCAACCCGAGCCTGTCGGCGCGTTACGCGCTGGGCGATGCCTGGGCCCTGCGTGCAGCGGCCTACAAGTCCTTCCGGGCACCCGGCTTCAACAACACCACGCGCACCTTCGGTGCCGCCTCGCCCACCATCGCCAACCCGGATCTGGCCCCCGAGACACTGACCGGCCGCGAACTGGGGGTGGACTTCGACAAAGGCGATGTTTCGTTGTCGGCCACCTGGTTCCGCTATGACATCAAGGACATGATCGCGACTTTCCGGGTCAACAACTTTGCCAGTGCGCCGGCCCTGGTGCGCAGCATCTGCGGCGCGGCCTTGGTCAACTGCGGCGGCTCGGCCAGCTTCTACACCAATGATCAGGACGGCGCCTCGGAGGGACTGGAACTGACCGCTCGCTGGAAGCTGGCTTCGACCCTGAACCTGTCGGGCAGCTTCACCCGTACCTCCACCAGGCTGACCCGGGTGGGCAATGTGGTGACCGATCCGGTCGGGGTGCAATTGGCCGGCACGCCGCGCAACCTGGCCACCGTGGCCCTGAGCTGGCAGCCCCAGGACCGTTGGCAGCTGTTTGCACAGGCCCGCTATATTGGCGGCATGTACATCGACACGACGACCACGGCGACACCCGCCCGCGTCTTCTACGAGCAGGGCAGTTCGACGGTGGTCGATGCCAGCCTGCGCTATCGCTGGAGCAAGGCCGTCGATCTCACCGCCAGCGTCGTGAACCTGTTCAACCGCGACTACTCGGAGAACGCCTACACTTTCAACCAGCCATGGAACCGGGTGCTGTCGATGCCGCGCACCGTCAACCTCGGCCTGACCGTGAGGTTCTGATGAGTCTTGGACAGCCATCGCACATTCGCAGGGTCGGGCCAGGACGTCTGGCCTGTTTGGCGCCTCATCTCTTTTCCGCCTTGCTGGCCTGGCTAGTCGCCAGCAGCGCTGCGGCGCAGGCTCCGGGTGCCAGCGCCCGCCAGGAGGCCGGGCGACCGGCCCAGGAGGCTGCCCGCAGCATGCGTGCGGCCAGGCCATCGGGCGCGGCGATGCATGCCCGCCTTCAGCTGGCCACCGGTGCAGCCTTTGCACCCGATGGCAGCCTGTGGGTGGTCGGGCTCAACGAGCGCCAGCAATTGTTCGTCCAGCACTCGCCTGCGGATGCTCTGGGCAAGTGGTCCGAGCCGCGCTTGCTCGAGACGGGCCGCGACGACATCTCGGCCGATGGCGAGAACCGGCCGAAGATCGCCTTTGGGCCCAGGGGCTGGGTGGTGATCAGCTACACCCAGCCGCTGCCCAAGCCCTACACCGGCATGATCCGGCTGCTGCGCAGCAGTGATGGCGGGCGCACGTTCTCTGCGCCGTTTACCGCCCATCAGGATCGGCAGGAAATCACCCACCGCTTCGAGTCGATCGCCTTCGATCCCCAGGGTCAGCTGCATGTGCTGTGGGTCGACAAGCGCGACCAGCCGGCGCGCGGCAGCGGCCAGAGCTATGCGGGGGCCGCGATCTACCGCAATGTCTCGCGTGATGGCGGCGCCAGCTTCGGCCCCGACCTGAAGCTGGCCGACCACAGCTGCGAGTGCTGCCGCATTGCCCTTGCCACCGGGCCGGATGGCCAGTTGCGGGCGATGTGGCGGCACGTCTTCAATGACCAGATCCGCGACCATGCCTTTGCCGATCTGGGTTCGGAAGCACCAAACCGGATCGAGCGCGCCAGCCATGACGACTGGCAGATCCAGGCCTGTCCGCATCACGGACCGGGTCTGGCGCGCGCCAGCCAGGGCTATCACGCGGTCTGGTTCGGCATCCGCAAGCAGGGGGGGCGCGATGAGGCGGCCGTGCGCTACGGACGCCTGGATGCTGCCGGGCGCTCCCTGCCCGAGACGGTGCGCGTCCTGCCCGATGCGCGCGCCGAGCATGCCGATGTGCTGTCCGATGGCGAGCGGGTCGCCATCGTCTGGCGCGTGACCGAGGGCATGGACACGAGCCTTCGGCTGTGGGCCTCACGCGATGGCGGACAACGTTTCGTGCTCAGCGACCTGGCCAGGGTCCAGGGGCACAATGACCATCCCCGCCTCGTGCAGCAGGGCGCGCGCATGGTGGTGGTGTGGCGCACTGCACAGGAGATCCAGGTTCATGAACTCAGTTTTTGATGTCGGGCGTGCCCGCCTGCTGAGCGCTGCCCTTGCGCTCACTCTGCTGCTGGCGACCCGCATGGCGGCTGCGGGGCCGCCCGCAACCCAGGAGCACGCCTTGCAGGGTCACCAGGGTGCTGGGGCGCACCATGCGCCTTCGGCTACCGTGAAGGCGCCTTCGGCTTCGGTGAATGCCGTCGGCCGCGTGCAGCCACGCCGCTTTGATGCGGCTGTCTGGCACCAGCTGCTGGACAAGGGGCCGCGTCCTGCGGCCTATCTGTTCACGACCACCACCTGCGCCACCTGCCCGGCCGCCTTCGAGGTGCTGCATCAGGCCGTGCAGGCCGGCAGGCCCGGCAAGACGCCACGCCTGTCGGCAGTGGTGATGGATGCCGATGGACCGCGTGCGCTGTCGCATGCGCGGCACTTTGCCGGCATGACTGCCCTGTACGTGTTCGATGGCTTTGAGCCGGCCATCCGGCAGGCGGTCGATCCGGCCTGGCCGAATGTCACGCCCTATGTGGTGCTGATCGACCGGCAGGGACAACTGCAGCGCCTGCTGGGGCAGCCCGATGCGGCCAGCATCCGGCGCTGGTTGCACTGAACGCGGCGCACGCCGCGACTGGGCCGGCAGGTCCGGCGCGGCTGCTGCAGCGGGTAACATGTCGGCGATACGCAGACCTGCCGGACTGCGCCGTCCTTTCCCCTGAGTCGGAGTCCTTTGATGAAATCCCCCGCCTTTCCGCGCCGGCGTCTGCTCGGCGGTGCCGCTGCCTCGGCCGCGCTGGGCCTGGCAGCAGGTCAGGCCCGCGCCACCGAATGGCCGACCAAGACGGTGCGCTTCGTGGTGCCTTTCGCGCCGGGTGGCACCTCCGAGATCGTGGCCCGTTCGGTGGCGGCCGAGATGTCGAAGCAACTGGGCCACAGCGTCTATGTCGAGAACAAGGCCGGTGGCGCCGGGGTGGTGGCGATGGGCGAGGTGGCCAAGGCGGCGCCCGATGGCCACACCATCATCCTGGGCCATGTCGGCACGCTGGCGGTCAATCCCTACATGCTCAGTCGCCAGCCCTATGACGTCAACAAGGACTTCGTGCCGGTGACCCTGCTGGCCAAGGTCCCAAACCTGTTCGTGATCCATCCCGATGTGCCGGCCCGCGACTTTCGCGAGTTCGTCAAGTACGTCAAGGCCAATCCCGGCCGCTTGAACTATGGATCGGCCGGCAATGCCAGTGCGGGGCACCTGGCGATGGAATACCTCAAGCTGGTCACCGGCATGTTCATCACCCACATCCCCTACCGCGGGACCGGCCCGCAACTGACGGACCTGCTCGGCGGTCGCACCCAGGCGGCCAGTGCCGGGATGCCGGCCCTGGCACCGCACATCAAGTCGGGCAAGCTGCGTGCGATTGCCGTCGGGACCCAGCGACGGCTGCCGGCGCTGCCCGATGTGCCGACGGTGGCCGAGATGGGCTACAAGGACTTCGAGACCTCGCAGTGGTACGGCGTGCTGGCGCCGGCCGGCACGCCGCCCGACATCGTCAAGCGCATCCAGGAAGAGTGCCTGAAGGCCCTCAAGTCCTCGGCCGTGACCGAGCGTTTCGCCAATGACAGTGCCATCGGCGGGGGCGGCCCGCCGGCCGAGTTTGCAGCCTTCATTGCGGCCGAGCAGAAAATCTGGAGCGATATCGTCAAGCGCGCCCAGATCAAGGCGGACTGACGCGCGATGGCTCTCTCGTCAGTCCCTTCCAAAGCCCCGGATGTGCTCGTGATCGGTGGCGGCAACGCGGCCCTGGTGGCCGCGCTGACCGCCCGAGAGGCCGGCGCCACCGTGATGCTGCTCGAATCGGCCCCGCCACAGTGGCGTGGCGGCAATACCATGCACACCCGCAACCTGCGCTGCATGCACGAGGCGCCCCAGGATGTGCTCACCGAAGCCTACCCCGAGGACGAGTACTGGCAGGACCTGCTCAAGGTCACCGGTGGTCTGACCGACGAGACGCTGGCGCGCATCGCGATCCGGGAGTCCTCGCACTGCCGTGACTGGATGCGCTCGCATGGCGTGCGCTTCCAGTCCTCGCTGTCGGGCACGCTGCACCTGTCGCGCACCAATGCCTTTTTCCTGGGCGGCGGCAAGGCGCTGGTCAATGCCTATTACCGCAGCGCCGCCGCGCTGGGCGTGGACATCCGCTACAACTGCCGTGTGGTGGGCCTGGACATCGAGGACGGACGCTTTCGTGGCGCTCGCGTCGAGCACACCGAAGTGCAGGCCGATGGCAGCCACCGCGTGCTGCGCACCGAAACCCTGGGCGCGCGGGCCTGTGTCGTGGCCGCCGGCGGTTTCGAGTCCAACCTGGACTGGTTGCGCGAGGCCTGGGGACCGGTGGCCGACAACTTCCTGATCCGCGGCACCCGCTACAACATGGGCGTGGTGCTCAAGCAGTTGCTCGCTGCAGGGGCCGACCAGATCGGCGATCCCACCCAGTGCCATGCGGTGGCCATCGATGCGCGGGCCCCCAAGTTCGATGGGGGCATCTGTACCCGTGTCGACTGTGTCTCGCTGGGCGTGGTCGTCAATCGCGAGGCGCGGCGCTTCTACGACGAGGGCGAGGATTTCTGGCCCAAGCGCTATGCCATCTGGGGGCGCCTGGTGGCCCAGCAGCCCGAGCAGATCGGCTACTCGATCATCGACGCCAAGGCGCGGGGCCGCTTCATGCCGCCGGTGTTTCCGGGCGTCAAGGCCGATACCCTGGCCGAACTGGCCGACAAGCTGGGTCTGGATGCCGCCACCCTCGAGAAGACCATTGCCGACTACAACGCTGCCTGCGTGCCCGGGCGCTTCGACCATGCCATTCTCGATGACTGCCACACCCGGGATCTGAGCCCTCCCAAGACGCATTGGGCCTTGCCGATCGACACGCCGCCCTTTCTGGGCTACGCGCTGCGCCCCGGCATCACCTTCACCTACCTGGGTGTGCGCGTCAATGACAAGGCTCAGGTGCGATTTTCCGATCGCCCGAGCGGCAACCTGTTTGCCGCCGGTGAGGTAATGGCCGGCAATGTGCTGGGCAAGGGTTACCTGGCCGGCATCGGCATGACCATCGGCACCGCCTTTGGACGCATCGCCGGCCGCGAGGCGGCGCGCAGCCTGGGATTCACGGGAGAACGCGATGGCATCGCTGCTTGAGTTGGCCGGCCAGGCGCAGCGCCTGGCCGAGGGGGGCACGCTGGCCAGTCCCGAGGATGAAGTGGCCCGCGTGCTGCAGATCTGCAATGCCTGCCGCTATTGCGAGGGCTTTTGCGCCGTGTTTCCGGCCATGACCCGGCGCCTCGAATTTCCTGCCGGCGATGTCCACTACCTGGCCAACCTGTGCCATGGCTGCGGCGCCTGCCTGCATGCCTGCCAGTATGCGCCGCCGCACGAGTTTGCCGTCAATGTGCCGCAGGCGATGGCGCGGGTGCGCGTGCGCACCTACCAGCACTACGCCTGGCCGCAGGGGCTGGCCAGCCTGTATGCGCGTCATGGCCTGAAGCTGTCCCTGATCACGGCGGCCGCGCTGGCCTTGTTCCTGGTGTTGCTGCTGGCGCGCGCCGGCACGCTCTTGCACGAGCCCTTGCAGGGCAATTTCTACAAGATATTCCCGCATGGCCTGATGGCCGGCATGTTCGGCGCGGTGGGGGCCTTCGCGGCCCTGGCGATCGGCATCGGCCTGCTACGGTTCTGGCGTGAGGTCGGTGCCGTTCAGGGGCCGGATCGTGAGGCCCTGGCGCGCATGCCGCAGCTGCGCTCGCCAGCCGCGGCCGAGGCGGTCCATGACGCGCTGCGCCTGAAATACCTGGGCGATTGCAACAACGAGGACGATGCCCTTTCGCCCTGGCGCCGGCGCATGCACCATCTGGTCATGTACGGCTTCCTGCTGTGCTTTGCCTCGACCTCGCTGGCCACGGTCTACCACTATGGTTTTGGCTGGCACGCGCCGTATGCGCTGCTCAGCCTGCCGGTGATCCTGGGCACGCTTGGCGGCCTGGGCCTGTGCATCGGCACCGTCGGCCTGGGGGTGCTGCGTCGCCGCCGTCACCCGCTGGCCGGTGCGGCCGAGCAAGGCGGGCTGGACGCCGGCTTCACCGCGCTGCTGTTTCTCGTGGCCTTCACGGGTCTTGCGCTGCTGGCCCTGCGCGATACCGGGGTGATGGGACTGCTGCTGGCCATCCACCTGGGCGTGGTGATGGCCCTGTTCCTGACCCTGCCCTATGGCAAGTTCGTGCACGGCTTTTATCGCCTGGCCGCGCTGCTCAAGCATGCGCTCGAACGCCGCCTGCCCAGCCACCTGCGCCTGGGGGGCGATTGATGGGGCAGGGCCTGCAGCCCGGGCAGCTCAACTTCGAGGTCATCGCCCGTCCCAGCCGCATCGACGGTACGGGGGCGTTCGCCGCCCAGGACATTCCGCCACACCGCAAGATCGGCCATCTGGCCGGCGAGCGCATCAGTGTGCGCACCGCGCGCGAGCGGGCGCGCCGCATGCAGCGTGTGGCGATGGTCGAGATCGATGACCACCACGCGCTCGATGCCACACGCAGTGAGCATCCGCTGCGCTATGTGAACCATGCCTGCCGGCCCAATGCCTTCATGCGCATTGCCAGTGGCCTGGTCGAGATCTACAGCCTTCGTGCCATCGCCGCGGGTGAGGAATTGACCCTTGCCTACGGGCAGACCCATCATGAGGGTCGCCTGCGCTGCACCTGCGGCCTGCGCGGCTGTACCCGCTTTCTCTGAGGGGCCTCGCCGCCGGGCCGGCAAGCGCCCGTCCCCCGGGGTTTTGCGGCACACCCCACTAGCGAACGATCAGGCCCTTGAAGGCCGGATTGGCCCGCGGCGGTTTCAGCTTCATGGCCCGCAAGGTGGCCACCAGCAGCTCGGCAATCATCAGGTTGCGGTGCAGCTTGTCATTCGACGGAATCACATACCAGGGCGCGAGGTTGGTTGAGGTGGCTCGCATGGCTTTTTCGTAGGCGCGCTGATACTGGGGCCATTGCTTGCGCACCTCGAGATCCCCGAGGCTGAATTTCCAGTGCTTGGTGGGGTCGTCGATGCGTGCCTGCAGGCGCTTGCGCTGTTCCTGCGGGTCGATATGCAGCATGCACTTGAGCACCGTCGTGCCGGTGCCGTCGAGCAGGGCCTCGAATTCATTGATGCGGCGGTAGCGCTCGGCGGTGGTGGCCTTGTCGATCCAGCCGTTGACCACCGGCACCAGCACATCCTCGTAGTGGCTCCGGTTCCAGACCATCAGCTCACCGGCACGCGGCACCACGGCGTGGCAGCGCCACAGGAAATCGCGCGCCTTCTCCTCTTCGGTCGGTGCCTTGAAGGCCGCCACCCTGACCCCCAGCGGCGAGGTGCGGCTGAACACCCAGCGGATGGTGCCGTCCTTGCCACTGGTATCCATGCCCTGCAGGACCAGCAGCAGCTTGCGCTCGCCGCCGGCATGCAGCAGGTTCTGCAATTCGTCCAGTTCGCTGGCCAGGGCCTCGAGACGGGCGCGCTGATCATCCTCGCCGCCACGCGACAAGGGGATCGCCTCGGGGTCGTAGTCGGCCAGTCGGTGCTTGTCGGTGAACCGGAACGGCCTGAACAGCTGCAGGGGTTTGGTCATGGGCCTGGGCCTCGTGCGGTGATGCAGGCAGGGTAGCGGGCGCACGCGGGGCTTGCAAGGCCTGAATCGGCGCCACCCGGCCGCGCCCCTGCTCTGTTAATGTCTCCCGGGCATTCCCATCGCTGCGAGGAGACAAGAACGTGGAAGACCTGAGCGCAATCCCTTTTCGCGAGGTGGCCTTCCTGCCTCGCCAGATCGACGTCGAGCGACGCGCCGATGGCGTGATCGTGTTGCGTTCGCGCTTTCCCCTGGACCCCTACGAGCGCCATCTTCCGGCGATTCTCAGGCGCTGGGCGCGGGACACGCCCGAGGCCATCTGGCTGGCCCAGCGGCGCGGTCCGCAGCGGCAATGGCTCAGGCTCAGCTATGCGCAGGCCCAGCAGAAGGTCGATGCACTGACGCAGGCCCTGCTCGATCTGAAGGTCGCCGATGCGCGGCCGGTCATGATCCTGAGCGGCAACTCGATCGAGCATGCCTTGCTGGGCATGGCAGCGATGCAGGCCCGGTTGCCGGTCGCTCCGGTATCGCCCGCCTATTCGCTGATGAGCCAGGACCATGGCACCCTCAAACTCGTGTTTGACCTGCTGCAGCCGGCGGTGATCATGGTGCAGAACGCGCGGCAGTTCGAGCCTGCGCTGCGCGCGCTCGATCTTTCCGGCATCACCCTGGTCCATGTCGAGGACCCGGTGCCCGGTTTGCCCAGCAAGGCCTTCGCCGACTGGCTGGCCACGCCCTGCACGGCGGCGGTGGAGGCGTCGGTGGCGGCCATCGAACCCGAGACGATCGGCAAGTTCCTGCTCACCTCGGGCTCGACAGGCACACCCAAGGCGGTGATCAACACCCAGCGCATGATGTGCGCCAACATCACCATGGCCCAGCAATCGCGGCCGCGCCAGCCCCATGATCCGAAGCCGCTGGTGCTGGACTGGATGCCCTGGAACCACACCATGGGCGGCAACGCCGGTTTCAATGCCGTGCTGGCCGATGGCGGCACGCTCTACATCGATGACGGCCGGCCGACGCCCGAGCTGTTTGGCGAGTCGCTGCGCAACCTGCGCGAACTGTCGCCGACCTATTACGCCAATGTGCCGGCCGGCTTTGCCATCCTGATCGCGGCGCTGGAAAAGGACGAGCAACTGTGCCAGGTGTTCTTCAAGGACCTTCAGATCCTCGGCTATGGTGGCGCAACCCTTCCCGACGACCTGTACCTGCGCATGCAGCGTCTGGCGGTTCGTCACACGGGCAGGCGCATCGTTTTCTTCACCGGCTGGGGTGCCACCGAAACCGCGCCCACCGCCACTGCCACCTATTGGGCCACCGAGAGGGTGGGGCTGATCGGACTGCCCTTCCCCGGCATCGAGCTGAAGATGGTGCCCAATGGCGCCAAGTACGAGTTGCGCCTGCGCGGGGTCACCGTCATGCCGGGCTATTACCGGCGGCCCGATCTGACGGCGGCGGCCTTCGATGAGGAAGGCTTCTACAAGATCGGGGATGCCGGCACCTTCGTCGATCCGGCCGATCCTGCCCAGGGGCTGATCTTTGGCGGGCGTGTCGTCGAGGACTTCAAGCTGAACACCGGCACCTTCGTGCATGTCGGCTCGCTGCGCGTGGCGGCCATCGCTGCTGCCTCGCCCGTGCTGCAGGATGCTGTGGTGACCGGTCATGACCGTGCCTGGGTCGGCCTGCTGGCCTGGCCCAACCTGGTCGCCTGCCGGCAACTGATGCAGCAACCCGAGGCCACGATCGAGCAGGCGATTGCCGATGATCGGGTGCGCGAGCGCCTTCGCCAGGGGCTGGCCGCACACAACCGGGCCTTCGCAGGCTCGAGCATGCGCATTCGCGCCGTCCTGCTGATGGCAGAGCCGCCTTCGATCGATGGCCGCGAGCTCACCGACAAGGGCTACATCAACCAGCGCGTGACCATCGAGCGGCGGGCCGCGCTGGTGCAGGCCTTGTATGCGGAGCCGCCGGGCCCGCAGGTCATCCTGATCGATTGAACAGAGGGACACCCCATGCGCATCACCGATATCCGCACCCATGTGCTCAGCACACCGCTGGAGGAGCCCTTCGCCTTCTCGATGGGCTGGGTGCGGCAACGCAGCACCATGATCGTCGAGGTCTGCACCGATACCGGCGTGACCGGCTGGGGTGAATCCCTGTGCCACGGGTTGCAGCCGCCCCAGATCGCCCAGACCATCGTGCAGGCGGCGCTCAAGCCCCTGCTGATCGGGCAGGATCCGGCCGATGTCGATGTGCTGTGGGAGCGCATGTACAACCTGACCCGCCCTTTTGGCATGAAGGGTGCCGTGCCCAATGCCATCAGCGCGATCGACATTGCCCTGTGGGATTGCCTGGGCCGAGAGGCCGGCAAGCCGGTCCACAAGCTGCTCGGCGGCGCCTGGCGCACACGGGTGCAGCCCTATGCCACCGGCTTTTACCGGGTCGAGGGCAAGTCCTATCCCGAAGATGCCGTGGCCGAGGCCCGACGCCACCTGGCCAAGGGCTTTACCGCGATGAAGCTCAAGACCGGCTTTGGCGTCGAGGAAGACATCCGCTACATCCTGGGCGTGCGCGAGGGCATCGGTGACGGGCCCAAGCTCATGATCGATGCCAATCACGCCTACAACGTCGGCGCGGCCCGCCGCATCCTCAAGGCGATCGAGGGGGCCGACATCCACTGGTTCGAGGAGCCGATCTCGCCCGAGGACATCGAGGGCTACAAGGAGCTGAAGTCGCTCACCAGCATCTATCTGGCCGCCGGCGAAAACGAATTCACCAAGATCGGCTTTCGTGACTGGATCTCGCGCCGCGCGCTCGACATCCTGCAGCCGGACCTGTGCTCGGCCGGTGGCTTCACCGAGTGCCGCAAGATCAGTGCGCTGGCGCAGGCCTGGCACACGCCGATCATTCCCCATGTCTGGGCCTCGGGCATTGGCCTGGCGGCCTCACTGCAGTTCATCGCGACCCTGCCCCCGGCGCCGCTGGCGCTCAAGCCGATCGAGCCGCTGCTCGAGTACGACCAGTCCCTGCATCCGTTCCGTCAGGACCTGATCCACGGCGCCATCAACCTGCGCGACGGGATGGTCGACATCCCGCAGGGGCCGGGCCTGGGCGTGGAGATCAACCGGGACGTGATCGAGAAGTATCGGGTCGGGTGACCGGCGGGGCCGTCCGGGCCCAACAAAAAAGCCCAGGTGATGGCTTCACGTGGGCTTTTGCTGCTGAACGAATTGGGTTGGCTGGTCGGGGTGAGAGGATTCGAACCTCCGGCCTCTACGTCCCGAACGTAGCGCTCTACCAGGCTAAGCTACACCCCGATGGGGACTGCGAACGCGATCGAATCGGTATCGCGGCAGTCCCAGCCAAGCCCGACAGTATAGCAAACCACCTGCCAGGGGCAAACCACCCGCCCGGGAGCCAGATCCGCTCAGGGGCGGTGGCCGGCCAGGGCTTCGTGGGTTTCGTAACTCATCAGTGCCAGGAACAGCAGCAGCGCGATGTAGTCGAAGGAATACTGCAGCCGCGTGCCGGAGCGGGCCTCGAAATAGCCCGGCGGCTCGCTGCCCTGTCCCTTGAAGGTGGCCAGCACCCGGGGTGCCGCCATGATGGCAATCAGGATCAGCATCGGGCTGGGACGCCAGAAGAACATCCCGACCAGCACCGGAATGCCGACCCACCAGATGCGCGGCGAGATCACGGCCACGATGCGCCCGCCATCGAGCGGGGTGAGCGGGATCAGGTTGAACAGGTTGAGCATGAAGCCCGAGTACGAGATGGCCAGCAGCAGGCGGCTGTCGTTCTCGCGGGCCAGCAGGAAGCACAGGTAGGCGGCGGCGCTGCCCACGATCGGGCCGGCCAGGCCGATGAAGGCCTCGGTCTCGGCATCCAGGGGCTGCTGCTTCAGGTCGATCCAGGCGCCCAGGAAGGGAATGAAGGTGGGCAGTCCGACCGGCAGGCCGCGCTTGCGGGCGGCGATGTAATGGCCCATCTCGTGGGCGAACAGCAGCGCAATGAAACCGGCGGCATAAGGCCAGCCGAACACCAGCGCATAGGTGAACAGCGACAGCAGCATGGTGCCGCCGGAGAGCAGCACCTTGCCCAGCTTGCCGACATTCAGGAGCAGCAGCAGGGTCTTCATGGACGGCGGTTCCCGTGTCCGTCACCAGGCTTGTCCCGCGTCGGGCCGTCCGGCAGCAGTCGCGCCACGATCCAGTAGCCCAGGAACAGGCCGAAGCCCAGCTCCAGCACGTCGATGCCGCTCATGGGTTCTCCCGGGTCGAGCCCAGCAGGAGCGTGCGCGTGTTCTGCAGGGCCTGGGCGCGCGGGCTGTCGCCGTCTTCGCCCTCCAGTTCCTCGTCGACGCGCAGCGCGCACTGGGCCAGGGCCTGGCTTTGGGCGGGTTCGGGCAGCAGGCGGCGCACCGCCTGGGTGAAGTCTTCCTGCGGGCTGTGGGCCAGCGCCAGCTTGCGCAGCAGGTTCAGGGCCAGCGGCGGGCACAGCAACCCCTCCAGGAGCAGTGCGCGCCAGCGCCCCGGGGGCAGGTCCAGTGCCCGGCGATGGCGCAGCAGCCAGACCGAGGCCCCGGCGATGCCCAGATACATCAGGCCCAGGCTGGCCAGTGCGGCAACATCACCCAGGCGGGCGAACAGGCTCAGCGGCAGCAGCCCGAACAGGGACAGGCCGCTCAGCAGGATGAAGGGCTGCAGGCCGCGATAGCGGGCCGCATCCTGTTCCCAGGCCACAGTCCCCGTCATGGCCTTGGCGGCAGGGGCGGGTGCTGCCGGCGCGGCGCTGGCCCCTGTCGTCGGCGCGGCAGTGGCCTGAGCGGCCGGTCCCGCAGGGGCAGCCGCGGGCAGGGTCCAGCTGAGCAGGTACAGGGGCCGATGCGGGGTCAGGGGATTGGGCAGGAGCAACTCCTTGCCCCGCAGCCGGACCTGACGGGCACCGAACAGCGCGCGCCAGCGGCCCGCGCGGCCGGCCTGCAGCGCCGCCTCGTTGACGTGCAGCAGGCGCGCCGAGTCCCACAGGTAGAAGGCAAGGGCCAGCGCCATCAGCTGCGCTTCGGCCGAAGGCAGGTTCACTGCGCCTTGGGCTTGAACAGCGACTTGAAGCCGGCGCCCAGGGCCACCAGGCCACCGAGGATCAGTTTCCAGAAGGCGCCGAAGAAGGCCACGATGGCGCCCCAGAAGCCCTTCTTGGTGGCAACCGCCGCAGCACCGCCGAGCACCAGCGCGGCCAGGCCGTATTGGGCGACCTTGTCACCCTGCTTGAACTCGGCATAGGTCTCGCCGCCGTTGTAGGAAAAGCCGGCCATGGCCTGCTTGAAGGCCTTGATGTCCTGCTCCAGCTGATCCGGCTCGGACACCAGCACCACGCTCATCACGCCGGTGCGGCCCAGCACCCGGCTGGTGTAATTGACGAGGGGTTTGCCCGACTCGGTGCGCAGGCGCAGGCCCCATTCCAGCCGCTTGGTGTCGGGGTCGTAATGCGGCGGCACCTGCCAGCCATCGGTGTAGATCGCCGGCAGGCCCAGGCTCTTGCGTTGCTCGTTGCCCGGTTCGTCGGCGTCCTTGAGCTGCTTGAGCAGCGCATCGGCATCGATCTTCTCGTCGTCCTTCACATAGCCGCTGGCATCGAACGAGAAAATCGCGAACCAGTCCAGGCTCTTGGGCCCGAACATGAAATGATTGTCCCGGGGCGGGTTGCCGTTGAGCTCGAGGAAGCGGCGCGTGTTGCCGGCATCCAGAAAGACTGATTCCCTGGGAACCTTGATCGAGGCCTTGCCGGCGATCGCCCCCTTGGTCGGGCCGTTCTGCCAGGCCAGCTTCTTGAGTTCCTCGTCCGGGGTGGCGGCGGGAGACTGGGCCCAGGCCAGTACCGGGAACAGCAGCAGGGCGGCGAACAGCTTTCGCATGGCGATCCTTGAGTGATGGAGCCGCCATGCTGAGGCGCACAAACCACAAAGTCCAAGGCGGGCCACCGAGCGGTCGCCGTTTGCCGCCTGAACGGTCGCGTTCGTCGGCGGGCTGATGCCTTCGCGCGCGGGACTTCAGCGGTCGCGGGAGACGGCCAGGTTGGCCAGATGCATCAGGGCCTGGCCGTACTCGCCTGCACGGGCGGCATCGCTGCCCAGCATGCGCTGGACGCAGGCCTTGGCGGCTTCGGCTTCCTGGGCGGCCCGTTCCCGGGTGTAGGCCAGGGCGCCGCAGCGCTCGACGGCAGCGTGGATGGCCTCGAACTCGGTGGTGTGGCCATCGCGGATGGCTGCCTCGACCAGGGCCTTCTCGGCGGGGCTGCCGTTGCGCATCACATGGATCAGCGGCAGGGTCACCTTGCCCTCGCGCAGGTCGTCACCGACGTTCTTGCCCAGGGCGGCCGGATCGCCGGCATAGTCGAGCGCATCGTCGATCAGCTGAAAGGCGGTGCCCACCCGGCGGCCATATTCGGCGGCTGCCTCGATGCCCTCCGCCCGCGAGCCGGTGATCAGGCCGCCGAGCACGGCCGAGGCCTCGAACAGCTTGGCGGTCTTGTACTGGATGACCTTCAGGTAGCGCGCCTCGTCGACCTCGGGGTCGTTGCAGTTGAGCAGTTGCAGCACCTCGCCCTCGGCGATGGTATTGGTGGCATCGGCCAGTGTGCTCATGACATCGAGATCGCGTACCGACACCATCATCTGGAAGGCGCGCGAGTAGAGAAAGTCGCCGACCAGCACCGAGGCGGCATTGCCGAAGGCGGCATTGGCGGTCTTGCGGCCGCGGCGCAGGTCGGACTCGTCGACCACGTCGTCGTGCAGCAAGGTGGCGGTGTGGATGAATTCGACCACCGCCGCCAGCAGGCTGTGATGGTCATTGCCGCCCTCGGCGGCATTGCGGTGGCCCAGGGCCCTCGCCACCAGCAGCAGTAGCAGCGGACGTAAGCGCTTACCACCGGCGTTGACAATGTAGTCCGAGACCTGATTGATCAGGGCCACTTCCGAGCTCAGATGGCGGCGGATCACCGCGTCGACCTCGGCAAGGTCGGCCGCCAGGACCGGGAAAAGCTCAGCAGGTTTCACAGGAATCAGGCCAGAAACGGATCGGTGTCAACGTCGGCATTATAAAGAGGCTGGGCCGGACCCCGAAACCGGCGTCGAGGCCTGGCTTGCGTGACGGGCCGGCCTCTTGCCGTTTGCCGGGGTGGCGGGGTATAATCGAAGGCTTTTCGCCGTTTCCAGCGCCTGCTGCGGGTGTGCATCACGCCTGTGACACATCGCTTTCTGCCCTTTGGGCAGGTTGCAAACGGGCTCTCCTGGCGGCGATCGGAGCTGCTTCGGGCAGTGGGCGGCAGCTTGCCTGCCGGTCCTCCCGGACCAGATGTTCACCCTTCAGAGGTTTCCTTCAAAAGGTTTTATTCCATGTACGCGGTCATAAAAACCGGTGGCAAGCAATACAAGGTTGCTGCTGGTCAAAAATTGAAAGTAGAACAGATGCCGGCGGACATCGGAGCTGAAGTCACCCTGGACCAGGTCCTGGCGGTGGGTAGTGGCGATCAATTGATCGTCGGTACCCCGCTGGTGGCCGGAGCCACGGTGTCGGCGACGGTGCTCTCGATTGGTCGGCACGACAAGGTGCGCATTTTCAAGATGCGTCGCCGCAAGCACTACCAGAAGCGCCAGGGCCATCGCCAGAACTACACCGAGCTGTTCATCAGCAAGATCGTGTCGTCGGCGGGCACCACCACGGCCGAAGTGCCGGCGACCAACGTCAGCAATCGCGACGACCTGATCAAGATCGAGGGCATCGGCCCCAAGATCAACGAGATCCTGGTCAAGGCGGGCATCGTCAGCTTCCAGCAATTGGCCGACACCCCGGTCGACAAGCTCAAGGAAGTCCTCAAGGCTGCCGGTGGCCGTTTCGTGTCGCACGATCCGGGCACCTGGCCCGAGCAGGCTGCACTGGCCGCCAAGGGCGACTGGCCGGCCTTCAAGAAGCTGACCGATGAACTCAACGCAGGGCGCCGGGTCTGACCCGCCCCCTTTATCGTCCAGGAGTATTTGAATGGCACAGAAGAAAGGCGGCGGCTCTACGCGAAACGGTCGCGATTCCCAGCCCAAGATGCTGGGTGTCAAGGCCTATGGTGGTGAAACGGTGAGCGCAGGCTCGATCATCGTGCGTCAGCGCGGCACCCAGTTCCACCCCGGCACCAACGTCGGCATCGGCAAGGATCACACCTTGTTCGCGCTGATCGATGGCCAGGTGGCTTTCGCGGTCAAGGGCCCGGCCCAACGCCGAACCGTGAGCATCGTTCCGCAGCAGTAAGCGGCAGCGACGCCCGGTTCAAAGGCCCCCAAGCTTTTGCGGGGCCTTTTTTGTTGGGGCGTCCGGTTCGTGCCGGCTTTGCTGAAAAGCCGCTGCCTGCACCGACCGGCGCCTCGCGCAGGACAAGATCATGAAATTTTTCGACGAAGCCCGAATCGAGGTGACCGCCGGTGACGGTGGTGCCGGCGTCAGTTCGTTCCGCCGCGAAAAGTTCATCCCGCGCGGTGGCCCCGATGGGGGTGATGGCGGCCGCGGCGGCTCGATCATCGTGCGCGCCGACCGCAACATCAACACCCTGATCGACTACCGCTATGCGCGCAAGCACATCGCGCGCAACGGCGAGCGTGGCCGCGGGTCAGACCAGTACGGCGCCGGTGCTGAAGACGTCATCCTGCGCATGCCGGTGGGCACCAGCATCTACGACGAGGAAGATGACAGCCTCATCATCGATCTGGTCGAGCACGGCCAGGAATTCGTGCTGTGCAAGGGCGGTGACGGTGGTCTTGGCAACATCCACTTCAAGTCCAGCACCAACCGCGCGCCCAAGAAGCACACCTCGGGACATCCCGGCGAGCACCGCAAGGTGCGGCTCGAATTGAAGGTGCTGGCCGATGTCGGCCTGCTGGGCATGCCCAATGCCGGCAAGTCCACCCTGGTGGCTGCGGTGAGCAATGCCCGTCCCCGCATTGCAGACTATCCCTTCACCACGCTGCACCCGTCGCTTGGCGTGGTGCGGGTGGCGCCCGAAAAAAGCTTTGTCATTGCCGACATTCCCGGCCTGATCGAGGGCGCCGCCGAGGGCGCAGGCCTGGGTCACCAGTTCCTGCGTCACCTGCAGCGCACCACGCTGCTGCTGCACATCATCGATCTGGCGCCGCTCGATCCAACCGCCGATCCGGCGCGCGATGCGCGGGCCATCGTGGCCGAGTTGCGCAAGTACGATACCGCGCTCTATGAAAAGCCGCGCTGGCTGGTGTTCAACAAGCTGGACCTGATCCCGCCCGAAGAGCGGCAGGCGCGCATCGATGCCTTTCTGAAGAAATTCGTCGGTCGTGGCCGCAATGCCATTGCCGTGGACCGCAAGAAGATCTTTGCCATCTCGGGCATCACCCGCGAGGGTTGCGAGGGCTTGTTGCTGTCGGTCTATGAGTTCATCGAGCAGCAGCAAAAGCAGCGCGTCCGCCAGGAAGAGACTGCTGCCGATGTGCGGTTTGCCGATGCCCAGGCACCGGCATCCGAACAGGCGCCGGAAGCGTCCGTGCCGATCCCCGAAGCGCTGAGCGATGATCCGCGTTTCAGGCCGCTGACCTGACAGGCCCGGCAGCCCGGCCCGATGGCCTGGCGACATGCGGGCCCACCCGATCACGATCCGTCCCGATATCATTCCGTCTTGCCCGCACCCACCCCCATGGCCACGATGAGCGCCCCCGCCGATTCCAGCACTGAACACCGCGCGCCAGCGGCCGCGGCCCTGCCCGAGTTGGCCGCGCAGCCGCTGGTGCAGCGTGCCCGGCGACTGGTCGTGAAGGTGGGCTCGAGCCTGGTCACCAATGAAGGCAAGGGCCTGGATGCCGGGGCGATCTCGCGCTGGGGCGCACAGTTTGCCCAGCTGCGGGCACAGGGCAAGGAGATCGTGATGGTCTCCTCCGGCGCGATTGCCGAAGGCATGAAGCGGCTGGGCTGGGTCAAGCGCCCGGTCGAGATCCACGAGCTTCAGGCGGCGGCCGCCGTGGGCCAGATGGGCCTGGCCCATGTCTACGAGAGTGCCTTTCGCGAGCATGGCCTGCCCACCGCGCAGGTCCTGCTCACCCATGAGGACCTGGCCGATCGCAAGCGTTATCTGAATGCCCGCTCCACGTTGCTGACGCTGCTCAGTCATCAGGTGGTGCCGATCATCAACGAGAACGACACCGTGGTCACCGACGAGATCAAGGTCGGCGACAACGACACGCTCGGCGCGCTGGTGGCGAACCTGATCGATGCCGACGTGCTGATCATCCTGACCGACCAGCAAGGCCTTTACACCGCGGATCCGCGCAAGGATCCCTCGGCACGTTTTCTGTCGGCCGTTCCGGCTGGCGAGCCGCTGCTCGAGACCATGGCGGGCGGCGCTGGCTCATCGATCGGCAAGGGCGGCATGATCACCAAGGTGCTGGCGGCCAAGCGCGCGGCCAGCCGCGGTGCCCACACCATCGTGGCCTCCGGCCGCGAGGACCAGGTGCTGGTGCGCATGGCGGCGGGCGAGCCCTTCGGCACGCAGTTCATCGCCCAGACCCAGCCGCTGGCGGCGCGCAAGCAGTGGCTGCAGGACCATCTGCAACTGAAGGGCGCGCTGCTGCTCGATGCCGGTGCGGTCAAGGCGCTGCTGCAAGATGGCAAGAGCCTGTTGCCGATTGGTGTGGCCGATGTACAGGGCGAGTTCCAGCGCGGCGAGGTCGTCGCCATCGTCGACCCGACGGGCAAGGAGATTGCCCGCGGCCTGAGCAACTACGCCTCCGGCGAGGCGCGCCTGATCATGCGCAAGCCCTCGTCAGAGATCGAGGCGATCCTGGGCTTTGTCGAAGAGCCCGAACTGATTCATCGCGACAATCTGGTGCTGCGCTAGCGTGGTGTGCCGCAGATAACCTATCTGACGACGAAGGGGTTCGATCGGGCGAGGCCCTCGCCTGCCCGCCCATGGCGGACAAGCGCCCGATCATCCTCGCCTGAGTCGAATCCTCGGACAATTCAATTGCGGCACACAACACCAAGCTGGTCGGCGGCTTGAGGTAAATCCTGGATTTTAATGGACTAAGTCCATGGACTAAGTTATTATTGACAGGAAATTTGCCAAGGAGTCCGCAATGGCCCTGATCGTCAATGTCCACGACGCCAAGACGCGCTTTTCGCAATTGCTCGAGCAGGCGCATGCAGGCCAGGAAATCATCCTGGCCAAGGCCGGCAAGCCGTATGCCCGGATGGTGCCCCTGGGCACGACCTTGCCGCGGCGCCAGCCCGGTCGTTTCCATCTGTCTTGCGGGGATGCTTTCTTTGAAGCCCTGCCCGATGACGAATTGAAGGCCTGGGAGTGAGCATGGCGCTTCCGGGGGTTGCCCGGCCAGCTGCCCGCGGCCAGGCCTTGGTGCAGGCCTTGGTGCAGGCCTTGGTGCAGGCCTTGGTGCAGGCCGCGGGGGCGGCATGAAGTATCTGCTCGATACCCATACCTTGCTGTGGTGGTGGTCCGATGATCCCCGGCTGAGCCTGGCCGCCCGTGAGGCGATCGGCAATGAAGACAATCTCGTCCTGGTCAGCGCCGCCAGCGCCTGGGAGATTGCGACCAAGCATCGCATCGGGAAACTGCCCGGTGCAGAGGGCCTGCTGGTCCGGTTTCATGACCTGGTGCTGGCCGATGGCTTTGAGCATTTGCCCATGTCGCACCTTCATGCGCTGCGCGCGGGCACGTCTGCCGCTGCGCATCGCGATCCTTTCGACCGGATGCTGGCTGCTCAGGCGCAACTGGAAGGCGCGGTGCTGGTCAGCGCCGATGCAGCGCTGAGGGCCTTTCCGGTCACGCTGCTTTGGTGATCATCGCGGTGCGCGGCGACGCTTCCCGAATCGGCAGATTCACCACCGCCGCCATCACTGCCAGCACCGCATCGAGGATGAACATCCAGGTGTAGCCGCCGCTGTACTGGATCGCCAGGCCGCCCAGCCAGGCGCCGAAAAAGCCCCCGGTCTGATGACTGAACAAGGTCAGGCCGAAGAGGGTGGACAGGTATTGGGTGCCGAACAGCTTGGCCACCAGACCTGCAGTGGGTGGCACGGTGGCCAGCCAGGTCAGGCCCAGGGCAATGGCCATGATGTAGAAGGTCATGGGCGTTTTCGGAGCCGCCAGATAGGCCAGCACGATCACCGCGCGCGACAGGTACATCCAGAACAACAAGTGCTTCATGCGATAGCGCGAGCCCAGGGCGCCGGCGCCCAGGCTTCCAGCGACGTTGGCCAGTCCGACCAGCCCCAGCACGGTGGCCGACAGTGTGGCCGGCAGCCCGCACAGGCCGATCTCCTGGGGCAGGTGCGTGACCAGGAAGGCGATGTGAAAGCCGCAGGTGAAAAAGCCGGCATGCAGGCACCAGTAGCTTCGGTCCTTGAAGGCGATGCGCAGCTGCTCTTTCAGGCCGATGCCGGCACCGGGTGCAGAGCCGGATACGGCTGCCGCAGTGGAGCGTCGCCGCAGCGGCCAGGCCAGGGGCAGGGTGAGCAGGGCGATCACACCCAGTGCCCACAGGGCCTTGACCCAGCCCAGGCCGGCGATCAGGGCCTGTGCCAGCGGGGCAAAGATGAACTGGCCGAGCGAGCCACCGGCATTGATGATCCCCGAGGCCATTGAACGGCGCTCGACAGGCAGGCGCTGCATGCTGGCGCCCATCGCGATCGAGAAGCTGCCGGCACCCGCGCCAGCGGCCGCGAGAAAGCCCATGGTGACGATCAGGCCGAACTGCGAGGGGAACATCGGCGTGAGCAGCAGGCCCGCCGACAGCATCAGGCCGCCGAGCACCAGCACCCGGCCAGTGCCGTAACGATCCGCCACCGCGCCAAAGATCGGCTGGCTGGCACCCCAGCAGAACTGTCCGACCGCGAGGGCAAAGCTGATCGAGGCCAGGCCCAGGCCGGTGGCGGTGTTCAGGGGCGACACGAACAGGCCCAGCACCTGGCGTTCGCCGGTGGTGATGGCCAGGATCAGCGCCGCGGGCAGCACCAGGCCCCACAAGGCGCTGCGCCAGGCTGCGCTGGCGGCACGCTGCCCGTCTGCCGACCCTGCGCTCACCGTCGGGCGCCTTGCAACTGCTCCCACACCCGGGCGGGCGTGAACGGCATGTCGAAGGACTGCACGCCCAGCGGACGCAAGGCATTGAGCATCGCATTGGACAGGGCCGGCAGCGAACCCGAGCAACCGGATTCGCCGACCCCCTTGGAGCCCAGTTCATTGAGCTTGGTCGGTACCGGATGCTCGTCCCACTGGAAATGGGGCAGGCATCCGGCGCGCGGCATCGGATAGTCCATGAAGCTGCCGGTGAGCAGCTGCGCGGTGTCGGCATCGTAGATCGCGTGTTCGCCAAAGGCCTGGCCCACGCCCTGGACCACACCACCATGCACCTGACCCTGTACCAGGGCGCGCGAGATGACATTGCCCAGGTCATCGATGGCACTGTAGTTGACGATCTCGGTGACGCCCGTTTCGGGATCGATTTCGATCTCGGCGATATGGCAGCCATTCGGATAGGTGGTGCCGGACTGCGCTTCGCCTTCGGCATCGAGCGGGTGGGCGCCACTGGCGGGTTGCAGCCGAGCCACCAGTTCGCCCAGGCTGATGCGCTTGCCTGCAGCCGCAAAGCCACCTTGCTCGTAGCGCAGTTCGGCTGTCGGCACGCCCAGGACCTGCGCCGCATGCGGCAAGGCCTTCTCGATCAATCGCGCGCCCATCACCTTGAAGGCCGAGCCGGCGCCATACAGGGACCGCGAGCCGCCAGTGCCAT
The DNA here is from genome assembly GCA_029977705.1 of Burkholderiales bacterium. Taxonomy (GTDB): domain Bacteria; phylum Pseudomonadota; class Gammaproteobacteria; order Burkholderiales; family Burkholderiaceae_E; genus JAPOKJ01. The sequence continues at coordinate 175,163 of JAPOKJ010000001.1, forward strand.
TGCCGACCAGCGCGGTGGCGGGATCGCTGGCCCGATAGCGCACCTGGCCCAGTGCAAGGCCCAGGCCGTCGGCAACCAGTTGCGCGAAGGTGGTTTCATGGCCCTGGCCGGACGGCCCGGTCACGCCGTAGAGATTGAGCTGACCTTTGCCATCCCAGCGCCCGATGACATTGTCCTTCACGCCGCCGGCACCGGAGGCCTCCAGATAGGAGGCCACGCCAATGCCGCGCAGCTTGCCGCGCGCCCTGGCCTCCTCGCGCCGGGCTTCAAAGCCGGCATGGTCGGCCAGCTTCAGGGCCTTGTCCAGCACGGCCTCGAATTCGCCGCAGTCATAGGTGCTGCCATTGGCGGTCTTGTAGGGGAAGGCGTCCTTGGGGATGTAGTTTTTCCGGCGCAGGGCGATCGGGTCCAGGCCGTGTTCGGCAGCGGCCCGCTCGAGCAGGGTCTCGATGATGAAGACGATGTCCGGACGGCCCGCCCCGCGGTAAGCCGACACCGGCACGGTGTTGGTGAAGACGGTGCGCGACTGCATGTACAGCGCCGGTACCCGGTACACACCGCCCATCGTCACCGAGATGTTCTTGGTGCCGATGTAGGCGCCCCAGTAGCAGTTGTAGGCCCCCAGATCGATGGTGTCCTTGTAGCGGATGGCCAGGATGTGACCTTGCGCATCGAGCGCCATCTCGCCCTCGAGCGTGAGGGCGCGGCCGTGCCAGTCGGACAGGAACAGTTCGCTGCGGCTGGATACCCACTTGACCGGCTTGCCGCTTTTTTTCGCGGCCAGCATCAGCAGCACCTGTTCACTGTAGGTGCCGCCGCGCAGCCCGAAGGAGCCGCCGACGTCCTGGGCGATCACTTCGATCTGCTTGGGCGGCACTGCCGACACCGCTGCCAGCGCGCCGCGCATGCCGAGCATGCCCTGGGTCGGGGTGTAGACGGTGTAGTGATCGCGGGTGGCGTCGTACTGGGCGAGCGCTGCGCGCAATTCCATCGGGACGCCGATCAGGCGCTGGCTGTGGATACGGTGCTTGCTGCGATAGGCGGCCTTGGCAAAGGCGGCCTCGACCGCGGCGGCATCGCCATCCTGGAAGTCCATCGAATAGTTGCCAGGCGAGCCGGCATGCAATTGTGGCGCGCCCTCGGCCAGGGCCTGTTCGACAGTCGCGCAGGCGGGCAGGTCTTCATAGTCGATGATGACGCGTTCGCTGGCGTCCTGGGCCAGGCGCGCGCTGTCGGCAATCACCATCGCGATCGGCTGACCGGCAAACACCACCTTGTCCTTGGCCAGCACCGGCATGGCGGCCGTCTTCTGCGGCTGGCCGTGGATGTCGGTGAGTGGCGCACCGGTGGGAATGGGTTGGAAGCCGGCGGCCATCGCATCATCGGCGGTCAGCACCAGGCGCACGCCCGGTGCGTTGCGCACGGCGCTGACATCGAGCGACAGGATGCGCGCGTGCGGCCGGTCGGCACGGATCATGAAGGCATGCAGCTGGCCGGGCAGGTTCCAGTCGGCGGCATAACGGCCCTGGCCCGAGACCAGGCGCAGGTCTTCCTGACGTGAGGGGGTCAGGGTGCGGGGCGATTGCGGGGCGTTCATGCGGCGCTCCGGATCTGCTGTGCGGCCACCTTGACGGCCGCGACGATGTTCACATAGCCGGTGCAGCGGCACAGATTGCCGGCCAGGCCTTCGCGGATCTGCTCGTCACTGGGATCGGGATGTCGTTTGAGCAGGTCGACGGTGGCCATGATCATGCCCGGCGTGCAGAAGCCGCATTGCAGGCCATGACAGGCCGAGAAGGCTTGCTGCACCGGATGCAGCGAGGCCATGTCGGGCGTTGCGTTGCCGGTGGTGAAATCGGTTTGCCGGCCGCTGCCGGGCGCCAGCCCCTCGATGGTGACGATGCTGCGTCCCTGCGCCTGCACCGCGAGCATGGTGCAGGACTTGACCGCCTGCCCGTCCAGGTGGACGGTACAGCAGCCACACTGGCTGGTGTCGCAACCGACATGGGTGCCGGTCAGGCCGAGCTGGTCGCGGATGGCGTCAGCCAGCAGGGTGCGCGGTTCAACCTCAAGGCTTCTTGCCTGGCCGTTGACCTTCAATTCGATGTTCATGGGCGTGCTCCGGGAATGTCGGGCGATGGATCGGTGTTGCGGTGTGTGGCTTGCGCGCCGAGGGCGGCCGGGCTCAGGCGGTGATGCGCCGGACCGCGCGCTGTGTCATGACCTTGATCAACTGGGCGCGGTAGGCGGCGCTGGCATGCAGGTCGCTGTTCAGGTCATCGGCGGGATGGTTCAGTGAAGCCAGGGCAGCAGGTTCAAAGCGGGCGGCCAGGGCCTGCTCGGCGGCCTTCCAGCGGAACACGCCGGGCCCCGCACCGGTGACCGCCACCCGGATGTCGCCGCCAAAGTCGGCCACCAGCACGCCGGTCAGTGCGTAGCCGGAGGCGGCCTGTGCGAACTTGGCATAGGCGGCGCGGCGCGGAATGCGAAAGCGCACCGCGGTGATGATTTCATCGGGCGCGAGCGCGGTGCTGAACATGCCGACGAAGAAATCATCCGCGCCGATCTCGCGCTGGTTGGTCAACACGCGGGCATCGAGCCCGAGCAACCCGGCTGGATAGTCGGCGGCCGGATCGTTGTTGGCCACCGAACCGCCCAGCGTGCCACGCGCCCGTACCTGCGGGTCGCCAATGCCGCCGGCCAGGTCGGCCAGGGCCGGCAGGTGCTGCCTGAGCTCGGCGCTGTCGGCTACCTCGCAGTGGCGCATCGCGGCACCGATGCGAATGTGAGTGGCCGGTCCGCCAGCCTCGGACTCTAGGGAATGACCACGCAGCTCGGCCAGTTGCGCGATGTCGATCAGTGTCGAGGGCGCAGCCAGGCGCTGCTTCATGGTCGGCAGCAGGGTCATGCCGCCGGCCAGCAGCTTGGCATCGCCATCGGCCTGCAGCGCAGCGCTGGCTTCGTTCAAGGCCTTGGGCCGCGTGTAATCAAAGGCATACATCGGATCATTCTCCGCAGGGAGACCGCAGCATGCGGTCGTGAAGGATTGAGGCCACGATCATTGGCGAGCTTGCTCAGGGGGCGGGTGTCTTGCGGGCACCCTCGGGCAGAAAGCGCACGCCCGCCCGGGCCAGGCCACCGCCCAGTCCGATCGGTGTCCCGTCGGCGCGCCAGCAGGCGGCGCCCTCCATGACTCCGTCCTGCTCGAAGCGTACCGCACACATGCCGCCGCCGACATTGGGCACGCGCTCGATCGCATGACCGCGCGCCGCCAGTGTGTCCGCCACGGCATCGCTGATGCCCGGCTCCAGTTCCAGCGCATAGCCCTGGGTCCAGATGCGGGGGGCCTCGACGGCCTCTTGCAGGCTCATGCCGTGATCGATCAGGTTGATCACGGCCTGCAGGGCCGAGGGGAAGATGCGCAGACCGCCGGGCAGGCCGAGCGCAAACTGCGGTTTGCCCTCGCGCAGCACGATCAGCGGCGCCATCGAGGAGGTCACCCGCTTGCCGGGTGCCAGCGAATTGGCCAGCCCGGGGCGCGGATTGAACACGTACAGATAGTTGTTGGGAATCATGCCAGTGCCCGGCACCATGTAGCGGGCACCGAACAGGCTGTTGATGGTCTGGGTGGCGCTGACGATGAAGCCGTCGCGGTCCGCCACGGTCAGGTGGGTGGTGTGCTGGCCTTCGTTGCTGCGCGGACCGCCGCCGCCCGCCACCTGAACGCCGGCCTGCCAGGCCTGGGCCCGGGTCATGTCGAGGGCCTGGCGACGCTGCGCGGCATAGTCGCGCGACATCAGCTGCGCGACCGGCACCGGCACGAAGTCCGGATCGGCCGTGGCCGCGGCGCGGTCGGCAAAGGCGATCTTGAGCACTTCGGCCAGCAGGTGGATGCTGTCGGCATTGCCAAAGCCCAGCGCCTTGACATCCAGCCCTTCGAGGATGGCCAGCATCTGGGCGATATGCAGCGGCCCCGAGCAGGGCGGCGGCGGGCCGGTGATTTCGAAACCCCGGTAGGTGCTGCGCAGCACCTCCAGGTCGCGCACCCGATAGCGCAGCAGGTCATCCTTGCCCAGCCAGGCGCCATGGCGCTGCATGTCATTGCACAGCACGTCGCCCAGCATGCCCTTGTACAAGGCGTCCGGACCCTCGCGCACGACCAGGGCCAGGGTGTCGGCATAGGCTTCATTGATCACGCGTGCGCCAGCAGCGATCGGCTGGCCGCCGGGCATGAACACCCGCGAGATCTCGGGATCGAGTCGCAGGTCCGGCGAAGCCTCGCGTACGCACTCGTGCAGATAAGGGGTAGCGGCAAAGCCGCGCGCCGCATGGCGCATGGCCGGTGCCACCACATCGGCCAGGGACAGGCGCCCATGGCGCTGCAGCAGCGTGCACCAGGCCATCAGGTTGCCGGGCGTGGCCACTGCGGTACGACCGACCGCATTCCGGCGTCCGACGGCATCGAGCGAGCCGGGGGCGGCCTCAGGGTCGGGCGTGAACGTGGTGGGGCCGACCGCCTGCGGGCAGGCGCTCTGTCCTTCGAGAATGGTCTGGGAGCCGTCGGGCAGGCGCAGGTGCGCGAAGCCGCCCCCGAGCAGGCCGACCATCATCGGCTCGACGACCGACAGCGCGAACAATGCGGCAACCGCAGCATCGACGGCATTGCCGCCGGCGGCGAGCATTTCGCTGCCCGCCGCCGAGGCCAGCGGATGGTTGGTGACGACCATCCCGCGGCTGCCGCGAGCCGGGGCCTTTTCGCAGCGCACGCGATTCATGTTGAGCGCCTTCAGCCGACGACGACTTCGCTGATCTGCATGATCGGCTTGATGTCGGTGTAGTTCTTGACGTCGCCCATGATCTCCTTGGCGTGCGGCCCGAACGCCGCCTGGAAGGATTCGATCGACTCGGCAAAGATGTGGCACATGCCGACATAGCTGGCCGGGGCATTGGGCGCACCGCCATTGAGGCCCTTGTCGATGGTGTAGGACTTGCAGGCATCGCCCATGCGCGCCTTGATCATCGGCATGTGGCTGTCACGGTAGTACGCGTGATCGAAGCGGGCACCAGGGGTGTTGGGGTACATCACGCTGACCTTGATCATGAGGGAACTCCTTGGGTTTTGTGAGCGGACAGTCGGTCTGGCAGCAACCGGTGGCGTTCAGGCCTTGGGGGTGCTGGCGGTGAACCAGGGGTGGGCCTTCTCGAAGGCGGCAAACCAGTCGACCAGGCCCGGGTAATGCTTGCGCCATTCACCGGCAAAGCGGAAATCGAGATAACCCAGGGTGCAGGCGATGGTGATGGCGCCGATATCGGGTGCGCTGCCGGCACGCACTGGCCGTACGCTGCGCGCCGCCTCGGCCAGGCCGCGTTCGAGCTTGCCGCGTTGGTAATCGAGCCAGCTTTGCACATGGTGTTCGGGCGGCCGGAAGCGGGCCTCGTAGACCTGCAGGATCGAGGCATCGAGCATGCCGTCGCCCAGGGCCTGCTCGCGCAAGGCCACGAAGCGCTCCTTGCCCTTGGGGAACAGCAGGTGGCGGCCATCGATTTCATCGAGGTACTCGACGATGACGCGCGAGTCGAAAAGGCTGGTGCCGTCCTCGAGCACCAGGGTCGGGATCTTGCCCAGCGGGTTTTGCTGGCGCAGCGGATCGCTGGCATCGGTGGTGTTGGCCGGCACCATCTGCACCCGGTCTTCCAGGCCGAGCACGGCAATCGCGGCGGTCACTTTCCGGCCAAAGGGGGACAGGGGGGAACTGCGCAGGGTCAGCATCGGATTTCCTTGGAGAATCGGTTCGGCCCGATGCTATCAGGCGCGCCTTGCCGGCAAGGTCTCCGGTGCCAGTCGCGCGAACAGCAGGCCGATGCTGATCGCGATCAGGCCTGCGGTCCACAACGCAAACTCGGGGTTGCGCCAGTCGGCCAGCACGCCCAGCAGCATCGGTCCGATGACGTAGCCCAGATCGGCCAGCATCCGGTACACGCTCAGGGCCAGTGCATTCATGCCAGGGGGCGCGCTGTCGGCGGCATAAGTGGTGGGGGCGGCGCCCGCGACGCTGGAGGCCACGCCCCAGAGCATGCAGGCGGCAATGAAACTGCCGGCGGTGGGCGCCAGGGCGAGCAGGATCATGGCGGCGCCATTGAGAACGGTTGCCGGCACGATCACCAGCTTGCGGCCGAAGCGGTCGGCCAGGGCGCCAGCCGGATAGCTGACCAGCACGCCCAGGATGCTGGCGGTGCCAAAGCCGATGCCGATATCGCTCGGCCCCAGCCCCAGCTTGACCGAGGCCAGGATCGGCACGATCGCGAACATGCCGCCAGTACGGGTGACGGCGGCGGCAAAGCTGATCAGGCCGACCAGCATGAAACCGATCTTGCGGCTCATGATGCGCAACTGCTCGAAAAAAGGCGGCGGGTTGGGGCGGGCCTCGCCACGGTGCTCGGTGGCAAAGTGTCGCGTCTCCGGGATCACGAACCAGGCCAGTGCCGCGCTCACGACGCAGGCCACCGTGTAGCCATAGAACGGCGCGCTGATGTGCACATGCTCGGCCAGCCAGCCACCGGGCAGGGGCCCGAGCCCGAAGGCGAACAGGAAGAAGGCCATGTAGGTGGCCATCATGCGGCCCCGCTTTTCCGGCGGGCTGATGTCGGCCAGGATGACGTTGCCCATGGTCAGCACCATCGAGGAGCCGGCCCCGGCGACGAAGCGGGCGACGAGAAATTCCGGATAGTGGGTCGCCAGCGCGCACCACAGGTTGCCCAGACCGGCCACCAGGGCCCCCAGGGCCAGGGTTGGACGGCGGCCCAGACGGTCGGACAGGTGGGCGGCCGGCATGGTGATCACGAAACGCGCCATCCCGAACACGGCGATGGCCATGCCGATGGCCGAGACCGAGACGCCGAAGGACTTGGCGTACAGGGGCAGCACCGGCACGATCGATCCGAAGCCCAATTGCGTGACCAGGATGATGGCGCACATCCAGGCGAGCACCCGGTTCGCACGTTGCGAGGGATCGGGCGGAAGGGGCATGGGCATTGGAACGATTGTAGTCCGCCGGGCAGGGGTGAGTGTGATAATCGTTTCGAAGTGATCGTCCCCCGCGAAGCCACCGGTTCCCGCGCCACCTCTGTCTCATTGAACGCCACCATGACCCAAACCCAGAATCCTTCCGTCGATCCCAAGAACGTGCCCGGCCCGCTGCGCGGCATCAAGGTGCTCGACCTGTCGCGTGTGCTGGCCGCACCCTTTTGCATGCAGAACCTGGGAGACCTGGGCGCCGACATCATCAAGATCGAACGCCCGGGGGTCGGTGACGAGTCGCGCCACTGGGGGCCCCCCTTCATGACGGGCCCGGATGGCCAGCCCACCAAGGAGTCGGCCTATTTCCTCTCGGCCAACCGCAACAAGCGCTCGGTGACGGTCGACCTGACCAAGCCGGAAGGCCAGGCGGTGGTTCGCAAGCTGGCCGAGCAGGCCGACATCTGCATCGAGAACTTCAAGGTCGGCGATCTCGCCCGCTACGGGCTTGATTACAAGTCGCTGTCCAAGATCAACCCGCGCCTGATCTACTGCTCGGTCACCGGGTTCGGGCAGGATGGTCCCTGGGCTGAACGCCCCGGCTACGATTACCTGTTCCAGGGCCTGGGCGGCCTGATGAGCGTGACCGGCGAGCGCGATGACCGTCCCGGCGGTGGCCCGCAGCGGGTCGGTGTGCCGATCGTGGACCTGTTCACCGGCATGTATGCCACGGTATCGATCCTGGCTGCACTGCGCGATCGCGACCTGCGCGGCGAGGGCCAGCATCTGGACATCTCGCTGATGGGCGCGGTAATGACGATGTGCGGCGGTCACCTGTCCAACTTCATGATCAGCGGCAAGATGCCGGCGCGCTCGGGCAACGTGTCCCCGAACATCATGCCCTACGGCGTGTTCCCCTGCTCGGATGGCCCGATGATCGTGGCCAGTGCCAACCAGAACCAGTTCAAGTCCTTCTGCAAGGCGCTGGGCCACCCGGAGTGGGCCGAGGATCCGCGCTTTCTCACCAACGCCGGTCGCATCGAGAACCAGGAGGCGCTCAATGCACTGTTCTCGGCGGTCACCATCACCCGTACCCGCGCCGAATGGGATGCGATCCTGCTCGATGCCGGTGTGCCGGCTGGGCCGATCAACAATTTCGGTCAGGCCCTGGAGCACCCCCAGGTCCAGCATCTGAAGACCCGCATCGGCCTGCCGCATGCCACCGGTGTGGAAGCCCCCGGCATTGCCAGCCCGATGCGGTTTTCCAAGTCGCCGGTAAGTTATCGCCGCGCACCGCCGATGCTGGGGCAGCACACCCGCGAGGTGCTGGCCGAGCTGGGCATGGACGAGGCTGCGATCCAGGCACTGGCCCAGTCCGGCGCCATCGGTCTCTGAGGTCCCGCCGGGATTGCCCCATCGGGGGAGAGGGCATTGGCGATCGGGGCGCCAGCTCGGGTAAGGTCGTCAGGTGACTCAAGCAAGCGAACCGACTGACGTCGATGAGGCACGCGCCATGGGCGCGTTTGCCTTCGACAACTCCTATGCCCGCGACCTGCCGGGCCTGTACACCCCCTGGCACCTGACGCCAGTGCGGCGTCCGCAGCTGCTCAAGTTCAATCGGGCACTGGCCGCCGAGCTCGGGCTCGATGCAGCAGCCCTCGAGACGCCGGCCGGTGCCCAGATACTGGCCGGCAATCACCTGCCCACCGGTGCCGAGCCGATCGCGCAGGCCTATGCCGGCCACCAGTTCGGCCACTTTTCACCGCAGCTGGGCGATGGCCGTGCGCTGCTGCTCGGTGAGGTCCTGGATCGCGAGGGTCGGCGCCGCGACATTGCCTTCAAGGGTTCCGGGCCAACGCCCTACTCGCGCGCTGGCGACGGCCGTGCGGCCCTGGGACCGGTGCTGCGCGAGTATCTGATGGGGGAGGCCATGCAAGCCCTGGGCATCGCCAGCACGCGTGCCCTGGCGGTCGTGCGCACCGGCGAGATCGTCGAGCGCGACATGCCCCAGCATGGCGCGGTGCTCACCCGGGTGGCCGCAAGCCATGTACGCGTCGGCACCTTCCAGTTTTTTGCAGCCCGGCAGGAGCATGACAAGCTGCGCCGCCTCACCGATTACGTGCTGGCGCGTCACTACCCCGAACTGCGTGCAGGGTCCGACCCTGTCCTGGCCCTGCTCGAGGCGGTGTGCCAGCGCCAGGCCCACCTGGTGGCGCAATGGATGAGTGTGGGTTTCATCCATGGCGTGATGAATACCGACAACATGACGCTGTCGGGCGAGACCATCGACTACGGGCCCTGCGCCTTCATGGACCAGTACGACCCGGCCACGGTCTTCAGTTCGATCGATCGTCAGGGGCGCTATGCCTATGCCAACCAGCCGGCCATCCTGGGCTGGAACCTGGCCCGTCTGGCCGAGGCCTTGCTGCCCCTCATCGATGCCGAGCCGCAGCGCGCCCTCGAGCGCGCCCGTGCCGTGATCGAGGGGGTTGAAGGGCGGTTTGCCCAGGCATGGCTGTCCTTGCAGCGCGCCAAGCTCGGGCTGGCGAGCGCGCAGGCGCAGGATGAAGCGCTGGCGCTCGACTGGCTGTCCATGCTGCAGTCGCAAGAGGTGGACCACACCCTGGCGTACCGGCATCTTGCTGCTGCTGCGGGGGGCGATGAGGCGCTGCTGCGCGGCCTGTTTGCCGATCCTTCGCCGCTGCAGGCCTGGCTGGAGCGCTGGCGTGCGCGGCTCGATGCCGAGCCCGGAACGCCGGCCCAGCGCTGCCAGGCGATGCGCCAGGTCAATCCGGCCTTCGTACCGCGCAATCACTTGGTCGAGCAGGTGCTCGAGGCGGCCACCGAGCGTGATGACCTGGCCCCGTTCGAGCGCTTTGTGCAAGTGTTGTCCAGGCCCTTCGAGGACCAGCCCGATGCGGCTGAGTGGGGCCTGCCGCCGTCACCCGAGTTTCGCAGGACCTACCGCACCTTCTGCGGTACCTGAGCCTCTGCCTGCTTGAACTTCGCTCGCTGCTCGAGCCAGCGGCGGCGGCGCTCGCCATCCAGTTGCAGCAACAGGGTCTGAAGGTCGCGCATGCTGGCGCCGGGCTCGCCCAGGCCCAGTTGCAGGCAGGCCAGGCGAACGCCGGCCTCGTCCATCTCTGAAGTGATCAGGTGGAACCACTCCAGGTCATAGTGCTTGCGGATCCGTGTCGCCTCGGCCAGGCGAGACGGCGGGCGGGGGATGAACCGCGTGGGGTGATTGGCCGAACTCATGCGGGTGATTCTGGCACCGCCCGGTCGATGCAAGACAGGAAAAAGCGCACGTTTCTGAACGCAATGCCCGCCTCCCGGTCATCAGGCCCCAGGTTGGAGCGCCCGTCCCGGGCGCCTTGTCGACCAGTGGTCGATGAGCGCCGACCAGCGGTATCGGCCGATGCGCTGCTACAGTCAGGTCTGCCCGTCCAACTCCGCGATGTCTCCGATGCAACACCCTTTTGCCGACCTGATCGACCTGCATATCGACGAGCAGGGTCCCGGGCACAGTGTGCTCAGCCTGACCGTGGGGCAGGCCCACCTGAACCCGCATCGCGTGGCGCATGGCGCCGTGCTGTATGCGCTGGCCGACACCGGCATGGGCACGGCGCTGTACCCGACCCTGGTGGCGCCGCAGATCTGCGCCACCATCGAGATCAAGATCAATTACTTCAAGCCGGTGAGCGGCGGCCGGCTGGTCTGCACCACCACGCTGGTCAACCGCGGCAAGACAGTGGCCAACCTGGAGTCACGCCTGCACGTCGATGGTGTACTGGTGGCCCAGGCCAACGGCAACTACGCGATCTTCACGCCAAGGAACGGATGATCTCCAGGGCCCGGGCGATCTGGGCCGCGCTGACATCCAGATGGGTCACGGCACGCATGCGACGGCCGATGCCGGACAGTTTGAGCCCTTGCGCCGCACAGGCTGCCACGAAGGCCTTGCTGTCGCGGGAAGGATCCTCGAACTCGAAGAAGACGATATTGGTCTGGGGCTGGTCGTAGACCAGCCGGATGCCGCCAATGCCGCTCAGGCCCTGGGCCAGTTCACGGGCGTGGTCATGGTCCTGCGCCAGCCGGTCCACATGATGGTCCAGGGCATGCAGGCAGGCGGCGGCCGCGATGCCCGCCTGGCGCATCGCCCCGCCCACGACATGCTTGATGCGCCGGGCCTTGTCGATGAAGGCCTGGTCGCCGGCCAGCACCGCGCCCATCGGGGCCCCCAGGCCCTTGGTGAAGTCGATCCACAGCGAATCGGCACCGGCCGCCCATACCCGCGCCTCGATGCCACTGGCAACCACGGCATTCATCAGACGGGCACCATCGACATGGACCGAGGCGCCCGCCTTGCGGGCGGTGGCGCAGACGGCCTGCCAGGAGGCCAGCGGCCAGATGGCACCGCCGCCGAAATTCTGGGTCTGCTCCAGGCACACCAGGCTGGCCTTGGCTGCATAGTTGTAGGGCATCATCGTGATCTGGTCGATGGCGGTCTGCAACTGCTCCGCGGTGAAGCAGCCAAAGGGCGAGTGGCCATCGATGGCCTCGGTCATCACGCCGGAGATCAGGCCCGGTGCGCCGGTCTCGGCGCGCAGCACATGGGACATCCGGTCGGCGATCATCACGTCGCCGGGCTGGGTGTGGGCCTTGATGGCCACCAGGTTGCACATCGTGCCGGTGGGCAGGAACAGGGCCGCTGGCTTGCCAAGCAATTGGCAGACGCGCTCGAGCAGGCGGTTGACGGTGGGGTCCTCGCCCTTTTGCTCGTCGCCGACCTCGGCGCGGGCGATCGCCTCGCGCATGCTCGGGGTGGGCCGGGTTTCGGTATCGCTGGCCAGCGCGATGGTGGTGGGGGTGTTCATGCGGTCACGCTGCAGCAGGTTCACATCACCGCGCCCAGCTGCCAGGGCACAAACTCGTCGTTGCCGATGCCCAGGGCCTCGCTCTTGCTGGCCTCGCCGCTGGCCGTGCGCAAGATCAGCTCGAAGATCTCGCGACCTTTCTGCTGCACGCTGGACTGACCGTCAACGATATCGCCGCAGTTGATGTCCATGTCTTCGATCATGCGCTCGTACAGCGCGCTGTTGGTCGCCAGCTTCAGCGAGGGGGCTGGCTTGCAGCCGTAGACCGAGCCGCGTCCGGTGGTGAAGCAGATCAGGTTGGCACCGCCCGCGACCTGACCGGTGGCCGAGACCGGATCGTAGCCAGGGGTGTCCATGAACACGAAGCCCTTGGCCGTGACCGGTTGGGCATATTCGAAGACATCGACCAGATTGGTGGTGCCGCCCTTGGCCACGGCACCGAGGGACTTTTCCAGGATGGTGGTCAGGCCGCCTGCCTTGTTGCCGGGCGACGGATTGTTGTCCATCGAGCCGTTGTTGTGCGCGGTGTACTGCTCCCACCACTTGATGCGCCTGATCAGCTTGTCGGCCACGGCCTGGGACACCGCCCGCCGCGTCAGCAGGTGCTCGGCGCCGTAGATCTCGGGCGTTTCCGAGAGGATGACCGTGCCGCCATGGGACACCAGCAGGTCGCAGGCCGCGCCCAGGGCCGGGTTCGCCGTGATGCCGGAGTAACCATCGGAGCCGCCGCACTGCAGGCCGATCGTGATGTGGCTGGCCGGCACCCGGGTGCGGCTCAGCTTGTTGGCTTCGGGCAGCATTTTCATGACGGCCGCGATGCCGGCCTCGACGGTCTTGCGCGTGCCGCCCGAGGTTTGCACCACGAGGGTCTGCAGGGCCTCCTGTTCCTTCAGGTTCTGGGCCATCATCAGCGCCCCCATCTGGTTGGCCTCGCAGCCCAGGCCGATCATGACCACGCCGGTGAAATTGGGATGGCGTGCATAGCCGGCGATGGTCTGGCGCAGCACGTCCATGCCCGCGCCATTGGTGTCCATGCCGCAGCCCGAGGAGTGGGTGATCGGCACCACGCCATCGACATTCGGAAAGGCCTTGAGCACTTCCGGGGTGAAATGCGCGGCCACGTACTTGGACACCGAGGCCGAGCAGTTCACCGTCGAGATGACACCGATGTAATTGCGCGTGGCGACACGGCCATCGGGACGCACATAGCCCATGAAGCTGGCCGGCTGTTCGGGGGTCGGTGTGGGTTTGACATCGACGCCGACGGCGTAATCGCGCTCGAAGGTGTTGAACACCAGGTTGTGACTGTGGACATGGTCGCCGGGGGCGATGTCCTCGGTGGCAAAGCCGATGATCTGGCCATAGCGACGCACCGGTTGCCCCTTGGCGACCGGCTTGACTGCCAGCTTGTGACCGGCCGGGATGTCCTGGCGGGCGCTCAGGCCTTCGTCCTCGAGGGGCTGCCCCGCCTTGATCGGACGGGCGGCGATGACGACGTCGTCGATCGGGTTCAGGCGCAGGGTAGGTTTGCGGACCAGGGAGATGACGGTGGCCATGATGTCGATGTCTGGGTAAAGGGTCGGGGGGGAAAAGGTAGCACGGGTGGGCGTTTCCGGCCTGCCCGAGGGGTCGTCGGCGGGCCTTGGGCAGGCAAGGGGGTGGCAACCGATAGAATGACGCGTGGCTGAACCTCTTTCCTCCGAACCGCTGGCGGGCGCTCCCGGGCCCGGTGGCGATGATGCAACCGGGCCGTCTGCCGCCCGGCCACCCGGCTCGCGCAGTGCCGCGCAACTGCTGCGCTCGCTCGCCCCCTTCCTGGGCCGCTACCGCTCCCGCGTCGTGCTGGCGCTGCTGGCCCTCTTGGTGGCTGCGGGATCGACACTGGCGGTGCCGGTGGCCTTCCGGCACCTGATCGACCTGGGCTTCTCGGGTGGCGAGATCGCCCGGCACCCCGGCCAGGTCAACCTGGTGTTCATCGGCCTGTTCGCCTTGTCAGTGGTGCTCGCGCTGGGCACGGCGCTGCGCTTTTACATGGTGACCTGGCTGGGTGAGCGCGTCACCGCCGACATGCGTGAGGCGGTCTACCGGCAGGTCCTGATCCAGGATCCCGGCTTCTTCGAGACCCTCAAGACCGGCGAGGGACTGTCGCGCCTGAACACCGACACCACGCTGATCCAGACCCTGGTGGGCACCAGCCTGTCGCTGGGCCTGCGCAACCTGGTGCTGTTCATCGGCGGCCTGACCATGATGATCATCACCAGCCCGCGCCTGGCCCTGATGATCGTGGCCTTGCTGGCGGCGGTGGTGATTCCGATCATCCTGTTCGGGCGCCGGGTCCGCAAGCTTTCGCGGGCCAGCCAGGACCGCCTGGCCGATACCAGCGCGCTGGCCGGCGAAATCCTCAATGCGATGCAGGTTGTGCAGTCCTTTGTGCGCGAGCCCTTCGAGTCCGGCCGCTATGCCGCCTCGACGCAGGAGGCCTTCGCCACGGCGCGCCGGCGTTTCCGGGCCCGCTCCCTGCTGGTGGCGGTGGCCATCGTCCTGAGCTTCGGGGCCATCGTCTTCGTGCTCTGGCTCGGCGCCCATGCCGTGATCGCCGGCACCATGACCGCCGGCCTGCTGATGCAGTTCATCCTTTATGCCGGACTGGTGGCCGGTTCGGTGGGGGCGATCGCCGAGGTGCTGGGCGATGTGCAGCGGGCTGCCGGCGCAACCGAGCGTCTGGTCGAGCTGATGCAGGCCCGTCCCGGCATCGTGGGCGGTGCGCGGCGTGTCGACCTGGCGTCCCTCGCGCCCGGCGGACCCTCGGCGATCAGTTTTGGCGCGCTCGCCTTTCATTACCCTTCGCGTCCCGGCCAGTGGGCCCTCGAAGATTTTTCCCTCGACATCAGGGCGGGCGAGACGGTGGCCCTTGTGGGCGCCTCGGGCTCGGGCAAATCGACCGTGTTCCAGTTGCTGCAGCGCTTTTATGACCCGCAGAAGGGCAGCATCCGCGTGGGCGGCATCGCCTTGCGCGACTGGGACCTGGCAGCCCTGCGCGAGCAGATCGGCGTGGTGGCCCAGGACAACACTGTCTTCTCGGCCGATGCCATGGCCAACATCCGCTACGGCCGCCTGCAGGCCAGCGATGAGCAGGTGATGGTGGCGGCCCGGGCCGCGCAGGCCCATGACTTCATCATGGCCTTGCCGCAGGGGTACCAGACCTTCCTGGGCGAGCGGGGTGTGCGCCTGTCGGGAGGACAGCGTCAGCGTATCGCGATTGCCCGGGCCCTGCTCAAGAACCCGCCCATCCTGCTGCTCGATGAGGCCACCAGCGCCCTGGACACCGAGAGCGAGCGTGCCGTGCAACTGGCCCTGGAGACGGCGATGCAGGGGCGTACCACCCTGGTCATCGCGCACCGCCTGGCCACCGTGGTCAAGGCTGACCGCATTGTCGTGCTCGACAAAGGCCGCATCATCGAGACTGGCACGCACCGCGAGCTTCTGCAAAGAAACCAGACTTACGCTAGGCTTGCGGCTTTGCAGGAATTGTGAGGCCGTGCGCCAGCTGGTGCATCGGTCCTGAACCGGAACCCCGACATGACCCGACGACTTGAAGGCAAGCTCATCCTCATCACCGCAGCGGCGCAGGGCATGGGCCGTGCCACAGCCCTTGCGATGGCCCGCGAGGGCGCGAAAGTGGTGGCCACCGATATCCGTGGCGACCTGCTCGAGACCTTGTCGGCCGAATCGCTCAAGGCCGGTGGCGAGCCGATCCAGACCCAGGTGCTCGATGTCACCGTCAAGGCCGGCATTGATCAGCTGATCGCCTCGCTGCCGCCGCTGGATGTGCTGTTCAACTGCGCCGGCTGGGTGCACCAGGGCTCGATCTTCGAGTGCGACGAGGCGGCCCTCGAGCGCTCCTGGCAGATCAATGTGCGCTCGCACTACTGGACCATACAGGCCGCGCTGCCGCGCATGATCGCCAACGGCGGCGGCTCGATCATCAACATGGCGTCGGTCTGCTCCAGCGTGAAGGGGTTTCCCAACCGCTTTGCCTACGGCACCACCAAGGCGGCGGTGATTGGCCTGACCAAGTCGGTGGCTGCCGATTTCGTGACCAAGGGCATCCGCTGCAATTGCATCGGTCCGGGCACCGTCGAGACGCCCAGCCTGCATGACCGGATGCGCGAATTGGGCGACATCGACGAGGCCCGCAAGATGTTCGTGTCGCGCCAGCCCATGGGCCGACTGGCCCAGTCCGACGACATCGTGCCGATCATGATCTACCTGGCCAGCGACGAGAGCCGCTTTGCCACCGGCCAGATTTTCAACATCGACGGCGGCATCACCATCTGAGCCCGTCATACCAACCTTTCCCAGGAGAACGCCCATGAAACTCGTACGTTACGGAAAAGCCGGCAAGGAAAAGCCCGGCCTGATCGATGCCGCAGGCCAGCTGCGCGACCTGTCTGGCGTGGTCGCCGACATCGGCCCCGAGCAGCTCTCGCCCAAGGGCCTGGCCAAGCTGGCCAAGCTCAAGACCGACAAGCTGCCGCTGGTCAAGGGCAAGCCGCGCATGGGTGTGCCCTTCTCGGGGGCCACCAAGTTCGTGGCCATCGGCCTGAACTACAGCGACCATGCCGCTGAAACCGGCATGCCGGTGCCCAAGGAGCCGATCGTTTTCCACAAGACCCTGAGCTGCATGCAGGGCCCGGACGATGAGGTGATGCTGCCCAAGAACTCGGTCAAGACCGACTGGGAAGTCGAGCTGGGCATCGTGATCGGCACCAAGGCCCAGTATGTGTCCAAAAAGGACGCGCTGTCCCATGTGGCCGGTTATGTGCTGGTCAACGACGTGTCCGAGCGCGAGTACCAGCTCGAGCGCGGTGGCACCTGGGACAAGGGCAAGGGCGCCGACACGTTCGGCCCGACTGGCCCCTGGCTGGTCACCAGCGATGAAGTGGGCAATCCCCAGAAGCTGGACATGTGGCTCGACGTCAATGGCGAGAAGCGCCAGCGCGGCAATACTAAGACCATGATCTTCGATTGCGCCACCCTGGTCAGCTATGTCAGCCAGTTCATGACCCTGAATCCCGGCGACATCATCACCACCGGTACGCCTCCCGGCGTGGGCTCGGGCATGAAGCCGACGCCGCAATTCCTCAAGCCGGGTGATGTGGTGACCCTGGGCATCCAGGGCCTGGGCCAGCAGACCCAGAAGGTCATCAAGTACAAGAAGGCCTGATGACCATGCCGCCGCTGCCTTCGCCGACGGGGCTGCCCTCGCCCTGCCAGCCGCAACGCCGGCAGGCGCTGGCCGCCGCGGGGGCGCTTGCGCTGTCCCTGCCGGCCTGCGCGCTGCTGCCGGCGGCGCAGGCCCAGCGCGTCTATGTGGCCAACGAGAAGTCCGGCGATATCGCGGTCATCGATCTGGCCAGCGATGCGGTGATCCAGCGCATCCCGGCCGGCAAGAAGCCGCGCGGCATGGCCGGCGACGCAAGCGGCCGTTTCCTGTTCGTCAGTGACCAGCCGGGCAACGACCTGCTGGTCATCGACCTGCAGCAGGGCAAGGTGGTCGACCGGGTCGACCTGGGCAAGTCCCCCGAAGCGGTCTATGCCTCCGCCGATGGGCGCTTGCTCGCGGTGGCGGTCGAGGAGGACAACGCCGTCATCCTGATCGATTCGGCCAGCCGCAAGGTGCTGGCCACGATCAAGGTGCGCGGCGAAAACCCCGAGCACGCCGTCTTCTCGCCCGATGGCCGATGGCTGTATGTCAGTGCCGAGAATGCCGAGCAGGTCGATGTCGTCGATGTCGCCGCGCGTCGCATGCACACCAGCATCAATGTGGGCAAGCGGCCGCGTGGCATCGGCTTTACGCCCGACGGGCGCAAGGCGTATGCGGCCTGCGAACTGGCCGACGAGGTGCACGTGATCGATGTGGCCGGTCATCGCACGAGCAAGGTGATCAAGGCTGGCAAGCGCGTCAACGGTGTGACGATGACGCCTGACGGGCGCCTGGCCATCGTCAGCAATGGCGGCGACAACGATGTGCTGTTCATCGATACCGCGCTCGATCAGGTCGTGGCCCGGGTGCCGGTAGGCAAGCGACCCTGGAACATGGCGGTCGATGCCCGTGGCGAAAAGCTCTATGTGGCCAACGGCCGCTCGGACTCGGTCACGGTGATCGCGATCGCCTCGCGCAGCGTGCTGCGCGAGGTGGCGGTCGGCGAGTTGCCCTGGGGCGCCTACATTCCGCCCCGGCGCTGAGGCCTGCCCCGCTGCGGGGGCTCAGCGCAGCACCATCACCGGGATGTCCGAGTGGGTCAGCACATCCAGCGTCTGGCTGCCCAGCAGCAGGCGCTTGAAGCCCTTGTGACCGTGTGAGGCCATCACGATCAGGTCGCAATGGTGCTCCTTGGCGCTCTTGATGATGGTCTCGGCCACCCAGGTGGACTTGGCCGTGACCGCCGTGGTCTTGACCTGGGCCGCCTCGCCGGCCGCCTTGATCGCGCCCACCATTTCCTGAGCCTTGTGCATCGATTTTTCCTCGATGGCGGCCACATCGGCCGGTGCCACGGTCATCGCGCCCTCGAAGTAGTTGAGGGGGTAGGGCTCGACCACGCGCAGGACCACCAACTCGGCGTGCATCGACCGGGCCATGGCCAGGGCGGTGTCGGAGGCCTTGCGGGCCAGGGTGGAGCCATCGGTAGCCACCAGAATCTTCTTGAACATCTTGTCCTCGCTTTCGGGCCTTGTGAAGGGCATCGTGGAGGGGATCGGGGGATCCCGCTCTCCTATTCCAGCGTAGGCGCCTGCCGCCGGGAGGCCTTGATCTGGATCAAGGAGGTGCCTGGTCGCTTGCCTTAGGATGACAACTGATCATGGACCCTCCTGCGCCCGACCTTTTGAGATCCGATGTGACGCCCGCCGCCCCCCTTCGGCAGGCGGCAGCGCAGGTCACTCCTGCGGCCGTCTTGGGCGAAGTGCCGCAGGGGGCCGAGGTCCTGCTCGATGAGCCGCAGCGCTGGCCCGAGTTCTCCGACCCGGTCGAAGGGGGTGCCTGGGTGTCGCGCATCAGCGTGCGCGGCATGCATTGCGCTGCCTGCGCCATTACCGTCGAGGCTGCCCTGCGTCAGGTGCCGGGCGTGGCCGCCTGCTCGGTCAATGCCGCCACCGGCCGTGCCTGGGTGCGCTGGCTGCCCGGCAGCACCCGCCCTTCGCAGTGGCTGGCGGCCATCGAGCGCAGCGGTTATCGCGGCGCACCGGTACGCGGCCTCGATCTGCTCGAGCAGGCCCGCCGTGAGCAGCGGGCCATGCTCTGGCGCTGGCTGGTGGCCGGCTTTTGCATGATGCAGGTGATGATGTACGCCTGGCCCAACTATGGCGCCATGCCGGGTGACATCGATCCGGACAGTGACCGCCTGTTGCGCTGGGCCTCCTTCCTGCTCAGCCTGCCGGTCCTGCTTTTTTCGAGCGGACCGTTCTTCGGGGCCGCCTTGCGCGACCTGCGCCAGGGCCGCATCGGCATGGATGCACCGGTGGCCATCGGCATCCTGCTCACCTTTGCCATCAGCAGCGTGGCGGCCTTCCGGCCTGATGGTCCCCTGGGCAAGGAGCTGTACTTCGACTCCCTGACCATGTTCGTGTTCATCCTGCTGTCGGGGCGCTGGATCGAGACGCGCCTGCGCGCCCAGACGGCAGGCGCACTGGATCGGGTCGCCGAGCAACTGCCGATGGCCGCCAACCGGCTGCGTCCCGATGGCAGCACCGAGCTGGTGGCCAGTGATCGCCTTAGCCTGGGCGACGTGCTGCGGGTGCGCAGCGGCGAGGGCTTCCCGGTCGATGGCGAAGTCGTCACGGGCCGCTCCTGGGCCGATGAGTCCTTGCTGACCGGCGAGTCGCAGCCCGTGCAAAAGCAGCCCGGTGATGCGGTGGCCGCGGGCAGCATCAACCTGTCCGAAACCCTCGAGGTGCGGGCCTTGCGGCTCGGGCGGGACACCCGCTTTGCCCAGATCGTCGACCTGATGGAGCGCTCGGCCCATTACAAGACGCGCACCCTCCTGCTCGCCGATCGCATCGCCCAGCCCTTTCTGGTGGCAGTGATGGCAGTTGCCGCGCTGGCCTTCTTCGGCTGGTGGTCCAGCGATCCGCATCGCGCCCTGCTGGCGGCGATCGGCGTGCTGATCGTGACCTGCCCCTGTGCACTGGCCCTGGCGGCCCCCACGGCCATGCTCACCAGTGCGGCAGCACTGGCCCGGCGCGGGGTCCTGGTGCGCGATCTGGGCGCCCTGGAGCGGCTGGCGCGGATCGACGCCGTGGCCTTTGACAAGACCGGCACCCTGACGGGCGATGGCATCGAGGTGGCCCGCATTCATCATCTCAATGCCGCCCGCTACAGTGATGTGCTGTCGATGGCGGCGGCGCTGGCCGACCAGTCCCTGCATCCTGCCTCGCGGGCCCTGGTGCGCAAGGCGGCCCTGACCCAGGCACCGGTGGCATTCTGGGTCGCCAGCCAGGTGCGCGAGCATGCCGGCCAGGGCGTGGAGGGACTGCTGGGGGCGGTGGGTGACAAGGGCCATGGCCAGTGGATGCGTCTGGGCTCGGCCGATTTTTGCCAGGTGCCCGCTGCGCAGCGCAGTGCCGACAGCGACCGCATGGAGGTCTGGCTGGCCGATGCCGATGGCCCGGTGGCCCGCTTCGAACTGTCCGAGAGCCTGCGTCCGGATGCTGCCGACACCTTGCGCCAGCTGCGCGGCCTGGGGCTCGAGCTGGCCCTTTACTCGGGCGACAGTGCCCGCTCAGTGCGCCGCGTGGTGCGTGAACTGGGGCTCGATGCCCAGGCCCAGACCCGTGCGGCCTGCTCGGCCCAGGACAAGCTGGAGGCCTTGCAGCAGCGCCAGGCCCTGGGCCAGCGGGTCGCCATGGTGGGTGATGGCATCAATGATGCGCCGGTGCTGGCCGGCGCCGATGCCTCGTTTGCGTTCTCGCGTGGCGCTGCCTTGGCCCAGGTACGGGCCGATTTCCTGCTCCTGCAGCCGCGTCTGGCCCAGGTGCCGATGGCCATCGTGCAGGCGCGCCGCACCCTGCGCATCGTGCGCCAGAACCTGTGGTGGGCGGTGCTCTACAACCTGATCGCCGTGCCGCTGGCCCTGGCCGGCTGGCTCACGCCCTGGATTGCAGGCCTGGGCATGGCGCTCAGTTCGCTGGCCGTCCTGGTCAATGCTGCACGGCTGCGGCGGATGCCCTGAATCCAACGCTGCTGCAATCCGTCAACTTCTCCCAATCGCCAGGCCGCCATGGAAATCCTTCTTGTCCTGATCCCGCTGTCCGTGGTGCTTGCGCTGCTGATCCTGCTGGCCCTGTGGTGGGCCGTCCACAGCGATCAATTCGATGATCTTGATGCCCAGGGGCAACGCATCCTCGACGAGGATTGATCTGGATCAATAACGCCCCGATGACACGGTGCAACACTTGCTCGGAACGTCGGGTCCATGCGCCAGTCAGGCCGCCAGGTGTGCGCGCGGATCCGGAGATAACACGGAGTCAATCCCATGAACAACACAAGCAAATCGGTCTACAGCGACAACGTCGTCCGGAACTTCGCCGTCATGGCGGTGGTCTGGGGGATCGTGGGCATGCTCGTCGGCGTGATCATTGCGGCCCAGCTGACCTGGCCCGCGCTGAATTTCGACCTTCCCTGGATCACCTACGGCCGCCTGCGGCCCCTGCATACCAACGCGGTGATCTTTGCCTTCGGGGGCTGCACCCTGTTCGCGACCTCTTATTACGCGGTGCAGCGCACCTGTCAGACGCGCCTGTTCGCGCCAGCGCTGGCGGCCTTCACCTTCTGGGGCTGGCAACTGGTGATCCTGCTGGCGGCCATCTCGCTGCCGCTGGGCTTTACCACCGGCAAGGAATACGCCGAGCTCGAATGGCCGATCGACATCCTGATCACGCTGGTCTGGGTCTCGTATGCGATCGTCTTCTTCGGCACCGTGGTGACCCGCAAGGTCAAGCACATCTACGTGGCCAACTGGTTCTTCGGGGCCTTCATCCTGACGGTGGCGGTGCTGCACCTGGTCAACAGTGCCGAGATCCCGGTCACCCTGTTCAAGTCCTACTCGGCCTATGCCGGCGTGCAGGATGCCATGGTGCAGTGGTGGTACGGCCACAATGCGGTGGGCTTTTTCCTGACGGCAGGCTTCCTGGGCATGATGTACTACTTCGTACCCAAGCAGGCCGGCCGCCCGGTGTACTCGTATCGTCTGTCGATCGTGCACTTCTGGGCCCTGATCTTCACCTACATGTGGGCCGGTCCCCATCACCTGCACTACACCGCGCTGCCGGATTGGGCGCAGTCGCTGGGCATGGTGTTCTCGCTCATCCTGCTGGCGCCCAGCTGGGGCGGCATGATCAACGGCATCATGACGCTCTCGGGTGCCTGGCACAAGCTGCGTGACGATCCGGTGCTGCGCTTCATGATCGTGTCCCTGTCCTTCTACGGCATGAGCACCTTTGAAGGCCCGATGATGTCGATCAAGACGGTCAATGCGCTGAGCCACTACACCGACTGGACCGTCGGCCATGTGCACTCGGGTGCACTGGGCTGGGTCGGCCTGATCTCCTTCGGCTGCCTGTACTTCCTGATCCCGCGCCTGTTCGGCCGCAAGACGATGTACTCGGTGCCCGCCATCGAGCTGCACTTCTGGGTGGCCACCATTGGCATCGTGTTGTACATCGCCGCGATGTGGATTGCCGGTGTGATGCAGGGCCTGATGTGGCGCGCCACCACGCCCGACGGCAGCCTGACCTACACCTTCGTCGAATCGGTCAAGGCCACCTTCCCCTTCTACGTGATCCGCCTGCTCGGGGGTGTGCTGTACCTGACCGGCGCGGTGATCATGATGTGGAACGTCGTCAAGACCATCGGTGCCGGCAAGTCGGTCGTGACTGAAATTCCGGCTGTGGCCGCCCACGCCTGATCGAGGAGAACAACATGTCTGAAAACACCGGCTTCACCCACGAGAAGATCGAGACCAACAGCTTCCTGATGATCGTGCTGATCGTCCTGCTGGTGGCCATCGGCGGCCTGGTCGAGATCGTCCCCCTGTTCTTCCAGCACTCCACCACCAAGCCGATCGAGGGGGTCAAGCCCTACGAGCCGCTGCGCCTGGTCGGACGCGATGTCTATATCCGCGAGGGCTGCTACAACTGCCACTCGCAGATGATCCGTCCTTTCCGCGCCGAGACCCTGCGCTACGGCCCCTACTCGGTGGCGGGCGAGTTCGTCTACGACCACCCCTTCCAGTGGGGCAGCAAGCGGACAGGTCCAGACCTGGCCCGCGTCGGCGGCCGCTACAGCGATGAGTGGCACCGCAATCACCTGAACAATCCCCGTGACCTGGTGCCCGAGTCGAACATGCCCGGTTATCCCTGGCTGGCCAAGGCCCGGCTCGATCCTGCCATCGCCGCGCCGCGCATGGCTGCCCTTCGCAAGGTGGGCGTGCCCTATACCGATGCCGAGATTGCCGAAGCGGGCAAGCAGCTCGAAGGCAAGACCGAGCAGGACGCGCTGATCGCCTACCTGCAAGGCCTGGGCACTGCCCGCAAGTGATGCACCCCACCCATCAGGAGCAATGACAAATGGATGTCAACGATCTGCGGGTCGCAGCGACCGTGGTCAGTCTGGTTCTTTTTCTAGGAATAGTGGCCTGGGCCCTGTCGGCGCGCAACCGCGCCGCCTTCGATGAAGCATCGAAGCTGCCCTTGCACGAGGAGTAAACCGTCATGTCAGATTTCATCAACGGCTTCTGGTCCGGCTATGTCGCGATCATCACCGTGGTCTCGATCCTGTTCTGTGTGGTCATCCTGATCGTCACCGGGCGCAAGAAGGTCAAGGTGTCGGCCGACAATTCGACGGGCCATGTCTGGGATGGCGACCTGCGCGAGATGAACAACCCCCTGCCGCGCTGGTGGGTGGGCATGTTCTGGCTCACCATCTTCTTCGGCATCCTGTACCTGGTGGTCTATCCCGGGCTGGGCGGCAACCCCGGCATGCTGGGCTGGAGCTCCTCGGGCGAGCTCAAGGCCGAGAACGAACAGGCCGAAAAGACCATCGCCAAGGTGTATGAAAAATTTGCCGGCCTCGATGCCCGGCAACTGGCGGGCAACAAGGATGCGATGGGCATCGCCGAGCGCCTGTTCCTGAACAATTGTGCCCAGTGCCATGGCTCGGATGGCCGTGGTTCCAAGGGCTTTCCGAATCTGGCCGACAACGACTGGCTGTATGGCGGCACGCCCGAGATCATCCAGCAGACCATCACCGATGGCCGCAACGGCGTGATGCCGCCGATGGCGGCTGCCGTGGGCAGCGCCGAGGACATCTCGAATGTGGCCCATTACGTGATGAGCCTGTCAGGCAGTCCGCACGATGCCCTCAAGGCCAGCCAGGGCAAGCCCAAGTTCACGGCCTGTGCCGCCTGCCATGGTCCGGACGGCAAGGGCAATCCAGCCCTCGGGGCCCCCAACCTGTCGGACAAGATCTGGCTGCACGGGTGGGGCGAAGAGGCGATCACCGCCATGATCACGGCCGGCAAGAACAATCAGATGCCGGCTCAGAAGGGGCGCCTGAGCGAGCCGCAGATCAGACTGTTGTCGGCCTATGTCTGGGGGCTCTCGAACCAGGCGGGGGTCAAGTGACGCGCCTTTGGCCCACCGGATCGAGCCGTGAAAGCCGTGGCTGAAAAAGGCCCGCCGCAGGCAGTCCAGCCGGTGCCCGCCGCCAACGATGCAGCGGGTCCGCGTGTCGAAGCGGCCGAGCAGGAGCAGTATGTCTCCCTGTATGCGGCCAGCAAGAAGATCTACCCGCGCAGCGTGCAAGGCCTGTTCGCCCGCTGGCGCTGGGGCCTGGTGTTTGCCACCCAGCTGATCTTCTACGGTCTGCCCTGGATCCAGTGGGGGTCTCGCCAGGCCGTGCTTTTCGAGCTGGAAGCGCGCCGCTTCTACATCTTTGGCGTGGTCCTTTACCCGCAGGACTTTGTCTACCTCACCGGCATCCTGGTGATCTCGGCGCTGTCGCTGTTCCTGTTCACTGCGGTGGCCGGACGGCTGTGGTGCGGCTATGCCTGCCCACAGACGGTGTACAGCGAGATCTTCATGTGGATCGAGCGCAAGATCGAAGGCGATCGCAATGCCCGCATGAAGCTTGACCAGGGCGACATGAATCCGGACAAGCTGGTGCGCAAATGGTTCAAGCACCTGATGTGGTTCATGGTGGCGCTCTGGACCGGCCTGACCTTTGTCGGCTACTTCACGCCGATCCGCGAACTGTTCGTGTCGGCGATCCAGCTGGCCACCGGTCCCTGGGAAGGGTTCTGGATCCTGTTCTATGGCTTTGCCACCTACGGCAATGCAGGCTTTCTGCGCGAGCAGGTGTGCAAGTACATGTGCCCCTATGCCCGCTTCCAGGGCGCGATGTTCGACAAGGACACCTTGATCGTCACCTACGACCACACCCGAGGCGAGGCCCGCGGCTCGCGCTCGCGCAAGGCCGATCCGCGCGCGCTGGGCCTGGGCGACTGTGTCGATTGCGGACTGTGCGTGCAGGTCTGCCCGACCGGTATCGACATCCGCAATGGCTCGCAGTACGAGTGCATCGGCTGCGCGGCCTGCATCGATGTCTGTGACGAGGTCATGGTCAAGATGAACTACCCCAAGGGGCTGGTGCGCTATTCCACCCAGAATGCGATCAACAAGGGTTGGAGCAGCAAGGAAGTCGTGGCGCACCTGATGCGGCCGCGGGTGCTCATCTATACCGGTATCTGGCTGGCCCTGATTCTTGCGCTGCTTGCGAGCCTGGCCCTGCGCACACCGTTCAAGGTCGATGTGGTGCGTGACCGCACCAGCCTGGCCCGCATCGTTGGCGACGGACAACTCGAGAACGTGTACCGGCTGCAGTTGATGAATGCCACCGAGCGCAAGCAGACTTTCCGCATCAGTGCGGTCGGTATCAAGGGGGTGCAGGTGGCGGGACAGACCGAGGTCGAACTCGATCCGGCACAGGCACGCTGGGCGGTGGTGCGGGTCGACATCCCCTACAATGCCCTGACGCCCGGGTCGCACCCCTTCCAGTTCGAGATCAAGGTTGCGCCCGACGGCCCGGTGCTGTCCGAGAAGTCCGTCTTTTTTGTCCCGAGGTGATGTGATGCAGACCCAACCCGATGCCCATCCTGAGCAACCCGGCGACTGGAAGCGAAACGGCTATGTCTGGCTGGTGCTGGCCGGCCCACTGCTGGTGATCATCGCGGCCTTCGTGACCGCCTACATCGCCTGGCACGGCGCCGATCCGGTGGTCGCTGAAAAATACCAGGAGATGCGCAACAAGGCCGACGTCGGGGCGATGCTGCCTGCTCAGCGGGCGCGCAACCACGCGGCCACGCCGGCCGACCAGATCCCGATGCCCAGGCAGCCCGCGCAATAAGCCGTGGAGCGCACCATGCGAAAGGCCTTCTGCATGTGCACGATATGGCCGGCCTTCCTCGGGGCGGCGGTGCTCGAGATGCTGGTGTTTGCACTGGTCGATCCGGCCGAGCTGCATCTTCCGATGC
The DNA here is from genome assembly GCA_029977705.1 of Burkholderiales bacterium. Classification (GTDB taxonomy): domain Bacteria; phylum Pseudomonadota; class Gammaproteobacteria; order Burkholderiales; family Burkholderiaceae_E; genus JAPOKJ01. The sequence continues at coordinate 201,643 of JAPOKJ010000001.1, forward strand.
TCAGCCACCACCCCTCGGTGATGGTGGTCTACACCGCCTCGTTCTTTGTCTTCTGGATCGGCACCCTGGTGGCCTCGGTGCTCACGGCCGTGCTGGCCGAGCGCGCCGAATCTGTCGATGCCCGCCTGCAGGCTACTGACAGACAGAAGGATTGACCAGGCGGGCCAGTGCCGCCGCATCGACGATCCGCACCTGGCGTTGCTTGACCTCGATCACGCCCTCTTCGGCAAAGCGTGACATCGAGCGGCTGACGGTTTCCAGTTTCAGGCCCAGATAGCTGCCGATTTCTTCCCGGGTCATGCGCAGCACGAACTCCGAGGAGGAGAACCCGCGCGCCTGGAAGCGCTTGGCCAGATTGAGCAGGAAGCCGGCCAGGCGTTCGTCGGCGCTCATGCTGCCCAGCAGCATCATCACGCCGTGGTCGCGCACGATCTCGCGGCTCATCACCTTGTGCACATGGTTCTGCAGGGCGCTGACCTCACGCGACAGGGCCTGCAGCACATCGAAGGGAATGACGCAGACCTCGGTGTCCTCCAGGGCGATGGCATCGCACTGGTGGTGATCGTTCACGATGCCGTCAAAGCCCAGGATTTCACCGGCCATCTGGAAGCCGGTGACCTGATCGCGTCCGTCAGCTGCATTGACCGTGGTTTTGAAGAACCCGGTCCGGATGGCGTACAGCGATTTGAAACTATCGCCATTGCGGTAAAGATAGCCTTTTCTGATCACCTTGCGGCGGCTACCGACCAATTGGTCGAGGCGATGCATCTCGTCAGTGGTCAATCCGATCGGCAGGCATAGCTCGCGCATGTTGCAGTTCGAGCAAGCAATCTTGGCTTGTTTGAGGTCCATGGGGGCTCGATACGGCGTAATACGGGTGGGAACTCTATCATGGGCGTTCCGTTGACCTGGATCAAGGCCTGCGGTCCGCGAAGGCTTCATATTGGCGGCACACCGCCCACGTCTGCATGTCCAATGTCATGAACACCCCCAAAGCCGAAGCGAGCGTCCAGGTGCTCCCGATTGACCTGCTGCGCAAGTTCGATCATCCCGGACCGCGCTATACCTCGTATCCAACGGCAGACCGGTTTGTCGAGTCCTTCACCGCCGAAGACTATGTCCTGTCGCTGGAGCAGCGCAGCCACGGGGCCGGCATCGCCAAGCCCCTGTCGATCTATGTGCACATCCCGTTCTGCGAATCGCTGTGCTACTACTGCGCTTGCAACAAGGTCATCACGCGGCATCCCGAGCGTGCGGCCACCTATCTGGACTACCTGATCCGCGAGATCCAGATGCAGGCCCGGCATCTGGGCGGAAAGGCCAGTGTCAGTCAGCTGCATTTTGGCGGCGGCACACCGACCTACCTGAGCGACGCCCAGCTGGCGCGGCTGTGGCACGCCTTGCAGGAGCACTTCCGGCTGATGCCGGGGGGCGAGTACTCGATCGAGGTCGACCCGCGCACCGTCGACAGGACACGGCTGCAGTTTCTGGCCCGTCTGGGATTCAACCGGATCAGCTTCGGTGTCCAGGACTTCGACCCGGTGGTGCAGAAGGCGGTTCACCGGGTGCAGTCCTTCGAGCAGGTGCAGGGCCTGATGACCGCCTCGCGCGAGGTTGGTTTCGAGTCGGTGAACATCGACCTGATCTACGGGCTGCCACACCAGTCGGTGCGAAGCTTCAGCGACACCCTGCGCAAGACCCATGACCTGCTGCCCGACCGGATCGCGGTCTACTCCTATGCCCACTTGCCGCAGCGCTTCAAGCCGCAGCGGCGCATTGCCGAGGCCGACCTGCCCGGCGCCGCCGTCAAGACCCAGATGGCGGCGCTGACCATCGAATACCTGGGCTCGGCGGGCTATGTGTATGTGGGCATGGACCATTTTGCCTTGCCCACCGATGCCCTGGCCGTGGCCAAGCGGCAGGGGCGGCTGCACCGCAATTTCCAGGGCTATTCGACCCAGCCCGATGCCGACCTGATCGCGCTCGGGGTGTCGGCGATCGGCCGTGTCGGTCCGACCTACAGCCAGAACGCGAAAGAGATCGACGAGTATTACGACCTGCTGGACCAGGGGCGCCTGCCGATCGTGCGCGGCATGGCCCTGAGCCATGACGACCTGATGCGGCGTGCCGTGATCATGGCCATCATGTGCCAGGGTCAGCTCAGCTATGAATCCATCGAGGTGGCCTTCCTGATCGAGTTCCAGCGCTACTTCGCCTGGGAACTCACCCAGTTGCAGGCGATGCAGGACGAGGGACTGGTGCAGTTGCAGGCCGATGGCTTCAATGTGACGGCCAAGGGCTGGTACGTGGTGCGAGCCGTGGCCATGCTGTTTGACCGCTACCTGCAGGCCGACAAGATGCGCACGCGTTACTCGCGCATCATCTGAGAACGTCATCCGACGGCCTGGGCTGCGCCGCATCGGCACCGGCCTTGCAAGTTCGTGTCCAGGGCTCGCAGCCAGGCCTGCGGCGCTGATACAGTAGCCGCATGCTCGCTTCCCTGTTCGTGTCTGCTCTCGTGATGGGCCTGTTCGGCGGCCCGCATTGCGTGGGCATGTGCGGCGCACTGTGTGCGCTGCAGGAAAAAGGCCAGAGCCAGGCGCAGCGTCTGCGCTTTCATGCCGGCCGCGTCACCGGCTATGCTGCGATGGGGGCGCTCGCCGCCGGAAGCGTGCAAGCCCTGGGCTGGTCGGCCCAGCATAGCACCTGGCTCAAGCCGCTGTGGATGGGCTGGCATGTGGCCGTGATCGCCTGGGGCCTGGTCCTGGTGCTGTCCGGACGCCATCCGGTGTGGGCGCAGCAGGGGGCCAAGCGGCTCTGGCAGAAGACCCAGTCATTGCCTGGCCTGCGCGGCCAGCATGCTGGTGTGTTGGGGATGCTATGGGCCCTGATGCCCTGTGGCCTGTTGTATTCGGCACTGGCCCTGGCCACTCTGGGCAACAGCCTGTGGCTGGGGGCCCTGCTGATGGCGGTGTTTGCGGCCGGTTCGGGGCTCTGGCTCTACGCCACTCCGACCCTGTGGCGGCTGCTGGGCCGCTGGCGCGAAGGCTGGGGCCAGCGCCTGGCCGGCCTGCTGCTGGTGGCCGGTTCGGGCTGGGCGATCTGGATGCAGTTCACCATGAAGGGCGGTTTGTTCTGCCTGGATTGAACCCCTTGCGAGGGCCCTGGGAAGTCTCGTTGATGCTGGCACAGTCTTTGCATCCCCTCTTGTATACAAGTTGGGATGCCACGAAATGGTGCAAGCAAGCAAACAGCAGGGACAGGGGACGGGCGACGCGGCGTCAGGCGGGGCGGCCGCCTGGATCACCCGTCTCGAATCGCCCCTCGCCGGGTCGCCGCAAGGCCCTCTGGCCGGCCTGCGCTTTGCGGCCAAGGACAACATCGATGCGGCCGGCGTCCGCACGACGGCGGCCTGCGAGGCCTTCGCCTATGTTCCTGAGACGCACGCTGTTGTGGTGCAGCGCCTGCTCGATGCTGGTGCAGATCTGGCCGGCAAGACCAACCTGGACCAGTTTGCCTGCGGTCTGAACGGCACCCGTTCCCCCTGGGGGCCGGTGCCCAATGCCTTTGACCCGGCCTACGTCAGTGGCGGCTCCAGCGCTGGGTCCGCCTATGTGGTGGCGACTGGCCAGGTCGACTTCTCCCTGGGTACCGATACGGCCGGCTCGGGCCGGGTGCCGGCGGGCCTGAACAACATCGTGGGCCTGAAGCCCAGCAAGGGCCTGATCAGTGCCCGCGGCGTCGTGCCGGCCGCCCAGAGCGTCGACGTGGTCTCGATCTTCTCCGGCACGGTGGCCGGCGCGGCCCGCGTGTTGCAGCAGGCCCGCGGCTTTGATGCCGACGATCCTTTTTCAAGAAAGCTGGCGCTGCCGCCGCCGCGTTGGGGCGAGGGCTTCCGTTTCGGTGTCCCGGATGTCCTCGAGTTCCATGGTGATGACTTGTCACGCCAGGCCTTCGCGGCGGCGCTGCGCGGGCTGCAGGCCCTGGGCGGCACACCGGTGACCATTCCGTATGCGCCCCTGGCACAGGCCGCCAACCTGCTCTACGACAGTGCCCTGGTGGCCGAGCGCTATGCCGCCATCCGCGGCTTCTTCGATGCCCATGAAGGCGAGGTGATCGAGCCGGTGCGCAGCATCATCGCCGGGGGGCGTCGCTTTCTGGCCGCCGACTGGGTGGATGCGTCGCTGCGCCTTCGCCAGCTTGGTCGGCAGGCCGACCGGATGTGGCAGGACATCGATGTGCTGGTGGTGCCGACCGCGCCGACGCACTATCGCATCGATGCGATGCAGGCCAACCCGGTGGTGCTCAACCGCAACCTGGGCGCTTACACCAATTTCGTGAACCTGCTCGATTACGGAGCGCTGTCGGTGCCCGCGAGCATGCGCAGCGACGGGCTGCCCTTTGGCATCACGCTGATCGCGCCCGCCGGTATGGACTGGTCGCTGACCGATCTGGGCCAGCGCTTCCACCTGGCCAGCGGCCTGACCCAGGGCGCGACAGGCCGGCCCCTGGGCGAGGCGCTCGACATGGACAGCCTCGCCGACCGGGAACCGTCGTTGCCGGTGGCGGTGGTGGGCGCGCACCTGAGTGGCATGCCCCTGAATGGCCAATTGCGCGAGCGCGGCGCCCGCCTGCTGCGCACCACCCGCACCGCTCCCGACTACCGCCTCGTGGCCCTGCCGGCTACGCAGCCGCCCAAGCCCGGCCTGATCCGCTGCGAGGCCGGTACCGGCACGTCGATCGAAGTCGAGATCTGGGACATGCCGCTGACCCATTACGGCAGCTTTGTTTCGCTGGTCGCAGCGCCGCTGTCCATCGGCTGGCTCCGTCTTGAAGACGGCAGCCAGGTGCAGGGCTTCCTGTGCGAGCACTGGGCAACCCGTGATGCCCAGGACATCTCCAGCCATGGCGGCTGGCGTGCCTATCTCAAGACGCTCGGCCGGTGAACCCGATGCCCTCATCCCCCTTCTTGCCGCTGCCCCTTGCAGCACCGACTCCAGCCTTCATTGCAAAGGATCCGTCATGACCCGTAATGCCAAAGCCGACCAGACCGCCACTGCCACCCGCTCGCGTCGCCGCGTGCTCAAGGCAGGCCTTGCAGCCACCGCATTGGGTGTCAGTGCGGCCGCCCGCAACAGCGTCGCACAGACCCCGGTGAAGATCCGCGTGGGCTATTGGCCGATCGCGGCTGGCCTGCCGTTTTACGCGGCCGTCGAGAAGGGCTTCTTCAAGGAAGCCGGGCTGGATGTCGAGGCGGTCCGCTTCGCGGGTGCCCAGCAGATCATGGAGGCGATGCTTGCCGGCCGCTGCGAGGGCAGTGCCAATGGCACCGGTTCGGCCAACCTGGCGATCGGCGAGATGGCCGCACCGGGCACCTTCAAGATCTTTGCCTCCAATCCGAGCAACGCCAAGCATGTGCTCGATGAATTCCTGGTGCCAGCGGCCAGTACGGTCAAGACGATTGCGGAGTTGAAGGGCCGCAAGGTCGGCTCCGGCCCCGGCATCCAGAATGTGACGCTGGCGAAAACTGTGCTCGAACGCGCAGGTGCGACTGGGGCGACGGTGATCGAATTGCCGATCGGCCAGCATGTGGCCGCCCTGGCCGCCGGTCAGGTCGATGCGGTCTACACCCTCGAGCCCACCGGCACCGTCGGCCGCCTCAATGGCTCGACCCGTCTGCTCGAGGCCGGTGTCATCGCCAAGTACATCCTGGGTGATCCGATGGCGCCCTGGTTCGGGGGCTCGGCCTCGCTCAAGGCCGACTTCGTCCAGAAGTATCCGGCCGAGGCGCGCAAGTTCGTGGCCGCCTATGCCAAGGGCATCGCCTTCGTGCGCAGCAATGCCAGCGAGGCCCGTCAGTACCTGAAGGGCTATACCGCCATCGAAGGCGCCCTCACCAGCGAAGTACCGCTGGCCGCCTACACGCTGTACAACGAGTTCACGCCCAAGGACATCGAGTACTTCCAGAAATTCTTTGACCTGTTCACCGAAAAAGGCATCTTCGCCTCGCGCCTGAAGGTCGAAACCATGCTCTACAAGGGCTGAGGCGATGACCGGCTCCGTCAGCCCTGCTGCTTCTTCAGTGCGCCGTCCTGCGCCCGCCTGGCTGTTGCCCCTGATTGGCCCCTTGCTGCTGATCGGGCTGTGGGAGGCGGCCGTGCAGATGAAGCTGGTCAGTCCGATCCTGCTGCCTTCGCCGCAGGCCACCTTGCTGGCTCTGGTCAAGGGCCTGGCGGGCGGCCCGCTGCTCAAGGACTTTGCCGTCACCCTGATGCGCACGCTGCAGGCCTTTGCCATTGCCGGCCTGATCGGTGTGCCGCTCGGGGTGCTGCTGGGCAGCAACGAGAAGGCCTATCGCAGTGTCGAGTTCCTGATCGACTTTTTTCGCTCCACGCCGTCCTCTGCACTGATCCCGCTGTTCCTGCTGATCTTCGGCGTCTCGGACATCAACAAGGTGGCGATCGCCGCCTTTGGTGCCCTTTTGATCGTGCTCTTCAACAGCGCCTACGGTGTCATGAACGCACGCAAGCAGCGCATCATGGCCGCGCGGGTGATGGGTGCCTCGCGCTGGCAGGTGTTCAAGGATGTGCTGATCTGGGAGAGCCTGCAGCCGACTTTCGTGGGCCTGCGCAGCGCGGTGTCGATGTCCTTGGTGATCGTGATCGTGGCCGAGATGTTCATCGGTTCGGAGAACGGTCTGGGTCACCGCATCATCGATGCGCAGCAGGTGATGAATGTGCGCGAGATGTATGCCGCCATCCTGGCGGCCGGCATTCTCGGCTATGCCCTCAATGTGCTCTTCCTGCTGATCGAGAAGCGCACGGTTCACTGGAGTGGTCGCTGAGATGGGCACCGTCCTCAATCCCATGGTCGCCCCCGACCCCCTGCCGCCCAGTTTCCAGCCGGGTCCGGAAGGCACGCACATCACGATCCGGGGCCTGCGCAAGTTCTTCGCCGGCCAGCCCCTGTACCAGGACTTCAACCTGGACATTCCGCGCGGCCGCATCGTCTCGGTGTTCGGACCCAACGGTTGTGGCAAGAGCACCCTGATCAACATGATCGCGGGCCTGATTCCGATCGATGCCGGCCAGATCCTGTTCGATGGCAAGACCCTCAAGGAAACCAAGATCGGGTACGTTTTCCAGAACTATCGCGAGGCGATGTTTCCCTGGATGCGGACCATCGACAACATCGCCTATCCGCTGCGTCTGGAGGGTCGCTCACGCGCCCAGGTCGACGCCCGGGTGCAGGAGCTGATCGCCTCCTTCGATGTGCGCTTCGACCTGAACCGCTATCCCTACGAGCTGTCCGGCGGCCAGCAGCAGACGGCCTCGATCATGCGTGCCCTGGCACCCCAGCCTGAGGTGCTCTTTCTGGACGAACCGTTCTCGGCGCTCGACTACGAGATGACCTTGTTCATTCGTGAAAAGCTCCAGGAAGTCTTCATGAAGACCGGCACCACCATGATGCTGGTCTCACACGATCTGGAGGAGGCGGTCTACCTTGCGGACCAGATCCTGCTGCTGACCAAGCGGCCGACCCAGATTGCCGAATTGATCGACTACGGCCAGGCTCGGCCGCGGACCGATGCCACCCTTTCCGACGCCGGCTTCATCGCGACCAAGCGGCGCAGCCTGGAGATCTTCCAGCGCGAGGTGCGCAAATGAGCGCTGGCAACGGCACCATGCTCTCCGAGGCTCATGCCCTGGCCTATGTGCAGGCCGCTGCCCTGGTGGCCGGGATCCCGATGCCAGCCGACCGGGCGCAGCGGGTCGCCTTCCAGCTCCAGCAGATCTCACGCATGGCGGGCAGCCTCAATGACCTGGACCTGCCGCCCGAGCTGGAGCTGGCCGAGATCTACCAGCTGCCGCGCTCGCCCGAAGCATCGTCGGGGCCTGTACGGGCTGCAAAGGCGACGGAGTCCGGACAATGAACCGCGCTGCCCTGACCGCTTCGTCGCTGAATGCCGCCTTCCTGGCAGGCGAGCGCTCGGCCCGCGAGATCGTGGTGTCGACGCTGGCGCGCATCGCCGCCACCGATGCCCGCGTCAATGCCTTCACCAGTGTCTTCGAGGCCCGCGCCCTGGCCAGTGCCGCGCGCCTGGATGCGCTGCGCGAGGAAGGCATGCCACTGGGCCCGATGGCCGGGGTCCCGTTTGCAGTGAAGAACCTGTTCGATGTGCGTGGCGTGGTGACCCTGGCCGGCTCCATCGTCAACCGGGACCATGCGCCCGCCTCGCACGATGCAGTGCTGATCGAACGTCTCGAGGCGGCCGGCGCCATCCTGGTCGGTGCGCTGAACATGGACGAATATGCCTATGGCTTCACGACCGAGAACAGCCACTACGGACCGAGTTGCAATCCGCATGATCCGAGCCGCATCGCCGGCGGATCCTCGGGAGGCTCTGGCGCGGCCGTGGCGGCCCATCAGGTCCCGCTGACCCTGGGCTCGGATACCAATGGTTCGATCCGCGTGCCCGCCTCACTGTGTGGCGTCTGGGGTCTGAAGCCCACCTTCGGACGCCTGTCACGCCGCGGCAGCTATCCCTTCGTCTACAGCATCGACCATCTCGGCCCGCTGGCCGACTCGGTCGAGACCCTGGCCATGGCCTATGACGCCATGCAGGGACCGGATGCGCTCGATCCCGGCTGCCGTGCTGATCGTATCGAGTCCGTACGGCCCGGCCTGCGCGAGGGCGTCGCCGGCCTGCGCATCGGTGTGCTCGGGGGCTACTTCGAGGACAACGCCTCCGAGGCTGCCAGCCAGGCGGCCCACGAGGCTGCCCGCGTACTGCAGGCGCGCCCCGGTGTGATCTGGCCCGATGCAGCCCTGGCGCGCAGCGCTGCCTTCATCACCACCGCCAGCGAGGGCGGCGCCCTGCATCTGCCGGACCTGCGCCAGCGTCCCCAGGATTTCGAACCCCTGTCGGTCGATCGCTTCATCGCCGGCGCCTTGTTGCCCGCCGCCTGGTACTTGCGCGCGCAACGATTCCGTCGCCTCTACCGCGACAAGGTGATGCAGCTGTTCCGTGACTGGGATGTGCTGATTGCGCCGGCCACCCCGGTGCCCGCGCCCCCGATCGGCACCGAGACCATCGAGGTCCGTGGCCAGCGTCATCCCTGCCGGCCCGCCATGGGCCTGCTGACCCAGCCGGTCTCGTTTGCCGGCGTACCGGTGGTGGCCGCACCGCTTTGGCCGGCGTTGGCCGGGCGCCTGCCGGTGGGTGTGCAACTGATTGCGCCCCCCTGGCGCGAAGAACTGGCCTTTCGCGCTGCCTGGGTGCTGCAACAGTCGGGCCTGGCGCATCCGAATCCCGGGAGTCTTTGAGATGCAGATCAACCAACCCGATGTCCTGGCCGAAGTGACGGCCGCCTTCGAGCGCTACGAGCAGGCGTTGGTGAGCAACGATGTGGCGGTCCTCGACGAATTGTTCTGGAACCACCCGAGCACGCTGCGCTATGGCGCGACCGAGAACCTGTACGGCTACGAGGAAATCCGCAACTTCCGTGCCGCACGCCCCGCCACCGGTCTGGCCCGACGCCTGTTGCGTCGCTGGATCACCACCTATGGCCAGGACTTTGCGACCGCCAATGTCGAGTTCCAGAGGGAGGGCAGCAGCCGCACCGGACGCCAGAGCCAGACCTGGATGCGCACGCCGCAAGGCTGGCGTGTGGTGTCCGCCCATGTGAGCCTTCTCGATGCGCCGCCGGCCTGAGTCGGAAGGGCGCCCGCTTTCCCCTTGTTGCAACCTTGTGTTTGACCCTTTGTCTCAACCCTTCCCTTTGAACCCTGACCCCTGTAATCCCTGAAAGGACCTTCATCATGACCGATTTCAACCGTCGTCAAACCCTCAAGTCGGCTGCCACCCTGGCGGCTGGCGCCACTCTGGCTGGTGCCTCGCGCCTGGCCCTGGCACAAAAGCCGCTGACCGTGGGCGTGATCTACGTCGGTCCGCGTGATGACTTTGGCTACAACCAGGCGCAGGCCCTGACGGCCGCCGAGCTCAAGAAGATGCCGGGCATCAAGGTGGTCGAAGAAGAAAACGTACCCGAGACCGCTGCCGTCCAAAAGACCATGAGCGGCATGATTTCCCAGGACGGTGCCACCGTGCTGTTCCCGACCTCGTTCGGCTATTTCGATCCGCACATCCTGGCTGTCGCCGCCAAGAATCCCACCGTTCGCTTCGCCCATTGCGGCGGTCTGTGGACCGAAGGCAAGCATCCCAAGAACGTGGGCAGCTTTTTTGGTTATATTGATGAGTGCCAGTATCTGAACGGCGTTGTCGCCGGCCACATGAGCAAGAGCGGCAAGATCGGCTTCGTGGCCGCCAAGCCGATTCCCCAGGTCCTGCGCAACATCAATGCCTTCCTGCTCGGCGCGCGCTCGGTCAAGCCCTCGATCACCTGCAGCGTGATCTTCACTGGTGACTGGTCGATGGCCGTCAAGGAAGCCGAGGCCACCAACAGCCTGGCCGATCAGGGCGTCGACGTCTTCACGATGCATGTGGACGGCCCGAAGGTGGTGGTCGAGACGGCCGCCAAGCGCGGCAAGATGGTGTGCGGCTATCACGCCAGCCAGGCCAAGCTGGCACCCAATGCCTACCTGACCGGCGCCGAGTGGAACTGGATGACCGCCTACAAGACGGTGATCGATGCAGCCCGCAGCGGCGCGCCCCACCCCAACTTCATTCGTGGCGGCCTCAAGGATGGCTATGTCCGCATGTCGCCGTATGGCTCGATGGTCAGCGAGGGCGCACGCCGCAACGCCGACGACATCAAGGCCAAGATGATGGCGGGCAGCTTCGACATCTTCAAGGGTCCGCTGAAGGACAACAAGGGCAACACCGTCATCGCCGGTGGCAAGCAGCTCAAGCAGACCGATCTCGAACTCGAGAAGATGAACTATCTGGTCGAAGGCGTGATCGGTACCATCTGAGGCAGACGACGCGATGCGTGACACCCTTGACAACTTGCTGCTGCCAGTGCTGGCCGTCGCGCTGGCCCTGCTGCTGTTCGGTCTCATGGTCGCCCTCGCGGGCGTCGATGCGATCGAGATGTGGCGGCTCCTGTTCAAGGGTGCCTTTGGCGACGTGTTCTCGCTGCAGAACACCTTGCAGCGCGCTGCTCCCCTGATGATGACGGCCCTGTGCGTTGCTTTGCCGGCGCGCGCCGGGCTGGTCATCATCGGTGGCGAGGGGGCCATGGTGCTCGGCGGCCTGGCCTGTGCCTTCCTGCCGATGGTTTTGCCGCTGCCGGCCGACCTGAGCGGCAGCATCGCCGTATGCCTGGCGGGCGCGCTGGCAGGCGCCCTCTGGACAGCACTGGCTGGCGCCTTGCGCGCCTTGCGCGGTGTCAATGAAACCATCAGCAGCCTGTTGCTGGCCTATGTCGGCATCGGGCTGTTCAAGCATTTCGTGGAGGGGCCGCTGCGCGACCCCTCCAGCCTCAACAAACCATCGACACCGGCGCTGGCTGAGGGCCTGCGCATCGGCGGCATCCTCGGCACCGATGTGCATTGGGGATTCGTCATCGGCCTGGTGGGCTGTCTGGTGTCGGGCCTGTGGCTGTTCTGGACCAGCTCCGGCTTCTCGGTACGGGTGGTCGGCGGCAATGCCCGCACCGCCCGCCTGGTGGGTCTGCCGACCACGGCGCTGCTGGTACTGGCCTGCGGGCTGGGGGGCGGCTTTGCCGGCATGGCCGGCGCCGTCGAGGTGGCCGCCGTGCATACCAGTGCCAACGCCTCGCTGATCGCCGGTTATGGCTATGCCGGCATCCTGGTGTCCTTCATCGCCCGCCATCACCCCTGGGGCATCGTGCCGGTGGCGATCCTGTTCGGCGGCTTCGGTGCAGCCGGCAGCTTGTTGCAGCGGCGCCTGGGTCTGCCGGATGCCTCGGTGCTGGTGCTGCAAGGCATTGCCTTCGTGCTGATTCTTGCCTTCGAGGCGCTGCGTGGCCTCGAGCGCGAGCGCTGGACCGGTTGGCTGGCGCTGCGCCACATGAAACCGCGCACCACCGCGCAGGAGCGTGCGACATGAATGTCTTGCTGGAACAGTGGCCCGCCTTTCTGGCCGCGATCGTCGGCGGCGCACTGCGCGTCGGGGTGCCTTTTCTGTTTGTGAGCCTGGGCGAGTGCCTCACCGAGAAATCGGGCCGCGTCAATTTGGGCCTCGAGGGGGTGCTGGTGCTGTCGGCGATGAGTGCCTTCGGCGCCTCCTATTGGAGCGGATCGCCCTGGGTCGGCGTGCTGGCCGCCGCGCTGGCCGGTGCCCTGCTGGCCGCCCTGCATGGGGTGCTGTGCAGCTTGCCTCGCGTCAATGACGTGGCCACCGGCATCGCTCTGATGTTGCTCGGGACCGGCCTGGCGTTCTATCTGGGCAAGCCCCTGATCCAGCCCCAGGCGCCCCAGCTCCCGGCCCTGCCGCTGGGGCTGTGGAGTGACAACCCGGCAGTACGCTCGGCCCTGCAGGTGAACAGCCTGCTGCCGCTGGGCATCGTGATGGCGGCGCTGCTGGCCTGGGGCCTGCGCACCACGCGCCCGGGACTGCTCGTCCGTGTGGCTGGTGACTCCGCCCAGGCAGCGCGTGCGCTCGGCTACTCGGTCAGCGCGATCCGCATCGCCGCGACCTCGGCCGGCGGCGCCATCGCCGGACTGGGGGGGGCTTCTTTGACGCTCTTTTACCCGGGCAGCTGGAACGAGGGCATCTCCAGCGGCCAGGGCCTGATCGCGGTCGCCCTGGTGATCTTCGCGCGCTGGAGCCCCTGGCGCTGCATCGGCGCGGCCGCCCTGTTCGGTGGTGCGGGCGCCATCGGACCGGCCCTGCAATCGGTGGGCATCGGCTGGGGCTATCACCTGTTCAATACCGTGCCTTACCTGCTCACCCTGATCATCCTGGTCATCACCTGCCGGCCTGGCAGCGTAGCGGCTGGCAGCCCGGGCGAGTTGTCATCATCTTCCTGAAGGAGTGTCCATGAGCGGACTTGGCGGACTCAACAAATCACCCCAGGGCGTCGGCATCGGCCTGGTGCAATTGCAATTGCCGGTGGTGGACACCCCGGCCCAGCTGGCCGCGCAGACGCAGCGCATCTGCGATCTGGTCGGCAAGGCCCGCCGCAACCAGGCCGGCATGGACCTGGTGGTCTTTCCAGAGTATTCCCTGCACGGTCTGAGCATGAACACCGACCCGGCGCTGATGTGCTCGCTCGACGGCCCCGAGGTGGCGGCTTTCAGGCAGGCCTGCCGCACCCATGCCATCTGGGGGTGCTTCTCGATCATGGAACTGAACCCCGGCGGCAACCCCTACAACAGTGGTCTGGTCATCGATGACCAGGGCCAGATCCGCCTGTACTACCGCAAGCTGCATCCCTGGGTGCCGGTCGAACCCTGGGAGCCGGGCAATCTGGGCATACCGGTGTGCGAGGGACCGCGCGGCGTCAAGCTGGCCCTGATCATCTGCCATGACGGCATGTTCCCCGAGATGGCCCGCGAGGCCGCCTACAAAGGGGCCGAGTTGATCCTGCGCACCGCTGGTTACACCGCCCCCATCCGCCACGCCTGGCGCATCACCAACCAGGCCAATGCCTTCTGCAACCTGGCCTACACGGCCAGCGTCTGCATGTGCGGCAGCGATGGCACCTTCGACTCGATGGGCGAGGGCATGATCTGCCACTTCGATGGCACGGTCATGGTCGAGGGGGGCGGGCGTCCCGACGAGATCATCACGGCCGAGATCCGCCCCGACCTGGTACGGGAGGCCCGCACTGGCTGGGGCGTCGAGAACAACATCTACCAGCTCTACCATCGCGGCTATGCGGCCGTTGCCGGTGGCGCCCAGGACTGCCCCTACACCTACATGCACGACATGATGGCGGGTCGTTACAAGCTGCCCTGGACCGTCCAGGTGACCGATGGCACCTCCTGTGGCATTCCGGCGCCCCAGCGCAGCTACATCGGGCCGCAGGCCCATCCCCTGGTGCCTGACGCTAATCCCCTTGCCGCGCGCAAGGCCGGTTGAAAGGATGTCCCGATGAATGCAAGCCAGAGCCCTTCGCGTCATGTCAATGCCCAGCCCTACGGCTGGCCTTGGAATGGTGACCTGCGCCCCCAGAACACGGCGCTCATCATCATCGACATGCAGACCGACTTCTGCGGACCGGGTGGTTATGTCGACACCATGGGTTATGACATCTCGCTGACGCGCGCGCCGATCGAACCGCTTCGGAAGGTACTGGCCCGCATGCGGGCAGCGGGCTTTGTCGTGATGCATACCCGCGAAGGCCATCGTCCTGACCTGTCGGACCTGCCGGCCAACAAGCGCTGGCGCTCGCGCCAGATCGGCCGTGACGGCGTGGGCATCGGTGATCCTGGGCCCTGTGGCCGCCTGCTGGTGCGGGGCGAGCCGGGCTGGGAGATCATTCCCGAACTGGCGCCGCTGCCCGGTGAGGTCATCATCGACAAGCCCGGCAAGGGATCGTTCTGCGCCACTGATCTCGAGCTGATCCTGCGCACCCGCGGTATCGACAACCTGGTGCTCGCCGGCATCACCACCGACGTTTGCGTGCACACCACGATGCGCGAGGCCAATGACCGCGGCTTCGAATGCCTGGCCCTGTCCGACTGCACGGCGGCCACCGATTACGGCAACCATCTGGCGGCCCTGAAGATGATCACCATGCAGCACGGTGTGTTCGGTGCCCATGCAGAGTCGGGCAGTCTGCTGGCCGCCCTGGCCGATCTCCCATGACGACTGCTGCCGGCACCCTGATTCCGCCACCGCCCGCGCCGCCTGCCGGTGGCATGAGGCTGGAGACCTATGCGCTGACCAAGCGCTTTGGCAGCTTCATCGCGCTCGACGATGTCAACCTCAGGGTGGCACCGGGAACAGTCCATGCGCTGCTCGGGGAAAACGGCGCCGGCAAGAGTACGCTGGTCAAGTGCGTGGCTGGCTTTCACCGGCCCGAGCAGGGCAGTCTCCTGATCGATGGCCGCGAGCAGGGCATTGCCACGCCCGTGGCTGCACGCCAGTTGGGCATCGGCATGGTGTACCAGCATTTCACGCTCGCACCCGGCATGACCGTGGCCGAGAACCTGCTGCTGGCCGGGGGCCAGTTGCCGGCTGTCATCGACTGGCGCAGCAAGCGCCTCGAGCTGGCCGAGTTTCTCAAGACCACACCGTTCCAGCTCGACCTGGATGCGCGTCCGCAAAGCCTGTCGGCCGGCGAAAAGCAGAAGCTCGAGCTGCTCAAGCAGTTGTACCTGCGACCGCGTCTGCTCATCCTCGATGAACCGACCTCCGTGCTCACGCCCCAGGAGGCCGACGAGGTGCTTGGGCACATGCGCAGCTTTGCCCGCAGTGGCCAGTGCACCATCATCCTGATCACGCACAAGTTCCGTGAGGTCGAGGCCTATGCCGATGAAGTGACGGTACTGCGGCGCGGTCGCGCCGTGTTCCAGTCGCTGACCGCCCAGACCAATTCCGGCCGCCTGGCTGCTGCGATGATGGGCGGGCAGGACGAAGCGGCGCCCGAGCAGCCGGCTGCGCTGCCTGCAGCGCAGCGGCCCCCTGGCACCGGGGAGGTGGTGCTGCAGGTGGAAGGCCTGTCGGCGATGGGTGACCGTGGTGCCCTGGCGGTCCAGGACCTGCAGTTTGCGGTACGCGCCGGCGAGATCCTGGGTATTGCCGGCGTCTCGGGCAATGGTCAGCGTGAGCTGGTCGAGGCCCTCGTGGGCCAGCGCCCCCGCCAGCGCGGTCAGGTGCGGGTGATGGGACAGCCCTATCACGCCACGCGTGCCGAGAACCGTCGCCTGGGGCTGCGCAGCCTGCCCGAGGAGCCGCTGCGCAATGCCTGCGTGGCCGGACTGAGTGTGGCCGAGAACATGGCGCTGCGCGACTTCGAGGCGCCACCGCTGGCACGCATGGGCTGGCTGCGTTTTGGCCAGTGGCGCAAGCGTGCCCGCCAATGGATCGCCGATTACGGCATCAAGGCGCGCAGCGAGCGCTCGCCCATGTCCAGCCTGTCGGGCGGCAATGTGCAGCGCTCGGTGCTGGCCCGCGAACTGGATGGATCGATCCATGTGCTGATCGCTGCCAACCCGGTGTTCGGCCTGGACTTTGCAGCGGTGCGCGACATCCATCAGCGCCTGCTCAAGGTACGGGAGCAGGGCGCCGCCGTGCTGCTGATCAGTGAGGATCTCGATGAACTGCTCGAACTGGCCGACCGCATCGCGGTGATGAGCGAAGGCCGGCTGGTCTACGAGGTATCAGCCGACAAGGCAGAGCGCTCGCTGCTGGGAGCCTACATGGGTGGTGGCGCCCACTCGGCCGGAGCGGCCCATCCTACTCCCGTTTCCTCCTGAGCTTTGTGAATACATCATGAAAGTGCTGCAAGCCCGACCCTTTGCCTTCGATTGCACGCCTGCCCAGACGGCGCTGGTCATCATCGACATGCAGCGCGATTTCATCGAGCCGGGTGGCTTCGGGGAATCGCTGGGCAACCAGGTCAGCCGCCTGGGTGCCATCGTGCCGGCCTGCCAGCGTGTGCTGGCGGCCTGGCGGGCGCGCGGCGGGATGGTGATCCATACCCGCGAGTCGCATGCCCCGGATCTGTCCGACTGCCCCCCGGCCAAGCGCCTGCGCGGTTCGCCGGCGCTGCGCATCGGTGATGTCGGCCCGATGGGGCGCATCCTGGTACGAGGCGAGCCCGGCAATGACATCATTGCGGCCCTGGCGCCGCTGCCCGGCGAGGTGGTGATCGACAAGCCCGGCAAGGGCGCCTTTTACGCCACCGGACTGCAGGCCCTGCTCAGCGAGCGCGGCATCACCAGCCTCGTGTTCATGGGGGTGACTACCGAGGTCTGCGTGCAGACCAGCATGCGTGAGGCCAATGACCGGGGCTATGATGCCTTGCTGCTCGAGGACTGCACCGAAAGCTATTTCTCTGCCTTCAAGACGGCCACGCTGGATATGATCACGGCCCAGGGCGGCATCGTCGGCTGGGTGGCTGAGAGCACGGCCCTGCTGGCCGCGCTGGCGCTGGAGGATGCCCGTGCCGGCTGATCCCGGGCCCGCCGGGTGCCGGCTATTGGTATAGAGTTGCCCCATGCGAACTGCTGCGCCCAATCCGACCGTTCCTGCTGATGCTCGCGTCATGCCCTCGCGTGCCGAACTGGTCTATGCGCGCCTGAAGCTGGACATCGCCGATTTCAAGCTGGTGCCTGGCGACCGCTTTACCGAGAATGAGTTGTGCCTGCGTCTGGAAGTGTCGCGCACGCCGGTGCGCGAGGCGCTGTTCCGCCTGCAGCAGGAAGGCTATGTCGAAGTGATGTTTCGCAGCGGCTGGCGCGTGCTGCCCTTTGACTTCGACCGCTTCGAGCAGTTGTACGACTTTCGCATGGTGATCGAGACCACGGCGGTGCATCGCCTGTGTGTCGGCGACAACCGCATCGATGCCGATATTCTCAAGGACCTGGCAGCCATCTGGCTGGTGCCGGTTGCCGAGCGCCTGACCGACCCGGTCCGGGTCGGCCAACTCGACGAGGCCTTCCATTGTGCCTTGGTGGTGGCGGCCGGCAATGCCGAGATGGCTCGTGTGCATCGCGATGTGACCGAGCGCATCCGCATCATCCGGCGGCTGGACTTTACCCAGGCGGCGCGCATCGATGCCACCTATGACGAGCACGCCAAGATCCTGCGTGAAATCCAGCGCAATCGCCCGGATCAGGCCGAGTTGCTGCTGCGCACCCATATCCAGACCAGCCAGGCCGAAGTGCGCAAGATCACCCTGCACCAGGTCTATCTGGCGCGGCAGGTGGCGGAGCGGGCGCAGCCGCAATAGGCAGGAGCAATAAGTAGCTGCAACATGCAGCCAGGAAGGCTACCCGCGCTGGCGGCCTGATGCCTCGACCAGTGCAGCGTCGGGAGGCCCTGCCGTCCTCAGGTAATGGTCACACCGCCATCAGCAACCAGCGCCTGCCCGGTCATGAAACTGCCGGCGGCACTGGCCAGGAACACGGCGGCGCCGGCGATCTCGTCGGGCTCGCCAATGCGGCGCAAGGGTGTCACGGCGGTGTAGTGCTTCAGCGTGTTCGGGTTTTCCCACAGGGCGCGTGCAAAGTCGGTCTTGATCAACCCGGGCGCGATGCAGTTGACGCGGATGTTGTCCGGCCCGTATTCGACGGCGTAATTGCGCGCCAGCTGGAAGTCGGCCGCCTTCGAGATGTTGTAGGCACCAATGATCGGCGAACCGCGCAGGCCGCCGATCGATGACACGATGATGATGGCGCCGTCCTTGCGCTCGCGCATCTGGGGCGCCACCATGCCCACCAGCCAGTGGTTGGAGATCACGTTGTTGTCGAGGATCTTGCGGAACTGGTCGTCCTCGATGCCGGCCAGCGGCCCGTAGTAGGGGTTGGACGCCGCATTGCAGACCAGGATGTCGACCTTGCCGAAGCTGCTGTTGGCGGCATCGACCAGGGCCTGCAAGGCTTCCTTGGAGGAGATGTTGGCAGCCACCGCGATGGCGCGGCCGGCACCGAAGGCGCTGTTGATCTCGTCAGCCACCTTCTGGCAGGGCTCGAGCTTGCGTGAGGAGATCACCACCCGGGCACCGTGCTCGGCCAGGCGATAGGCAATGGCCTTGCCGATGCCGCGCGATGAGCCGGTGACGATCGCGACTTTGTCCTTCAGGTCGAAAAGGGTGGTCATGGGTGCTGCTCCTTTGTCTGTCTCGCATCGATTGTCATTGCGGCCGGCCCGCGAGGGGCCTGGCCGGCAGGCCGCTTTCAGCCGCCAAAACCCTTGCGGGCATGGGCCTCTGACGATGCCGAGAATTGTGGCCCATCGAGATGGCGGTCACAGTTGAGCAGTTCCAATAAATGCGGCGGGCTGGCCGAGAAGATCGACAGCGAGGTATTGGCGATACGGTCGGGCAGGGGCTCGCCCGAGGGCAATTGCAGGTGATGCTCGAAGAAGCCGCGGATCACCAGGCCATGGGTGACGACCACCAGCAGCGGATCCGGGGGGGCACCGACATGGCGGGCGGACTCGCCATCCAGCACGCGGGCTTGATGGCTGTCGGCAAGCTCCTCGGCCAGTTCCTGGTGCAGGTCGATGACATGCCCGAAGGCCTGGGCCACCCGCTCCTCGAACTCGGCCTTGGATTCGCCATTGGGGGGTTTGCCATCGAAGCTGTGCAGGTCGATGCCCAGCACCTCATAGGGCTGGCCGCGCAGGTCGCCCAGGTTGCGCTCCTGCAGCAGCGCGCTGGTGTGCAGGCGCAGGGGGGCGCGACCTTCCACGATGCCCTGCGCGGTCTGCATCGTGCGGGTCAGGTCGCTGGTGATGAGGGCATCGATCGGCAGCCTGCGCAGCCGTTCGCCGAGTGCCCGGGCCTGGGCATGTCCCAGCTCGGACAAGGGGGTATCCGCTGGCTGGAACACACGGGAGGCATTGAGGGCGGTTTCGCCGTGGCGAATGAGATAGATCGGCATGGGTCGGGCCCTGGAAGGTGTCGGAAAGCCAGTCGGGTCAGGCGTTGTAGGCCAGGCGATGGCCGGGTACCGGCCAGTCGTCGATCGCGATCAGCTTGCCCACGCCCGAGAGCGTGATGTAGGCGGTACGCATGTCCTTGCCGCCAAAGCAGATGTTGGTGGTCATGATGTCGCCGGTCGGCACGAAGGACAGCGTGGTGCCATCCGGCGCGACCGTGGTGATACCCGACTTGAGCAGGGTGGCGATGACGATGTTGCCGAAGGCATCGACGGCGATGGAATCGAAGCGCTGGTAATGTCCTCCGGGGGCGGCGCAGACCATGCGCCCGCCGTGCGGGGAGGGGAAGCCATGCTTGCGGATCTGGCCCGGAGCCTCGAGGTCGAAGGCCCACAGCCGCGCGCCTTCGGTCTCGGCGTAGTACAGGACCTTGTCGTCCGGCGACAGGGCGCAGCCATTGGGTGTGAGGGCCGGGTGGCAGATGACGCTGGAGGCGCCGGTGGCCGGATTGAAGAAGTAGACGCCACCGCGGTCCATCTCGGTGGGCCGTACCTTGCCCAGGTCGGTGAAATACAGATGGCCCTGGCGATCGAAGACCAGGTCATTGGGGCCGCGCAGCTTGATGGTGCCGCCCTTTGCAGAGGGCACTTCGTCGAGCACGCGCTCGAAACGACCGGTGGCCAGGTTGACGCGTTCGATGCGCCCGCCGGCATAGTCGGCGGCCTGGGCCACCGGGCGGAAGGTGCCATTGGGTTCGGTCACCCAGGCAAAGCCGCCGTTGTTGCAGACCCAGACCTGTCCGTCCGGTCCGATCGCCGCGCCGTTGGGGCCTCCCCCGAGCGTGGCCACCACCGAGGTCTTGCCATCGGGTGCGACCCGCGTCAGCGTGCCGCGGGCGATCTCGACCAGCAGCACCGAGCCGTCGTCCATGGCGATCGGTCCTTCGGGAAATTGCAGGCCACTGGTGATTTCACGGATCTTCATGGGGTCTCCTCGGCGATGGTATGGGGGTACAGGGGGTACAGGGGGTACAGGCGGTGTAGGTATATGGGAGCGATGCCGCAGGCGGGTCAGGAATGGCCGACCACGACCGGATAGTCGGGGCGACCGGTGCGAACCCAGGTGACGATGTTCATGGCAGCCTTGCGGCGCAATTCGACTTCGGATTCAGCCGAATAGAAGGCCGAGTGCGGCGTGAAGCTCACGCGCGGATCGTTGAGCAGGGGGTGATGCTGTGGGATCGGTTCGACCGGCAGCACATCCAGTCCCACGCCGGCAAAGCGGTTGGCCTGCACCTCTGCGGTCAGGTCGTCCAGGTTGATGATGGCCCCGCGCGCAGTGTTCACCAGGTAGGAGCCCGGCTTCATGCGCGAGAGCAGCGCGCGGTTGACCAGACCCAGCGTGCCGGGATTGAGCAGGCAGTGGATCGAGATCGCATCGGCCTGCTCGAACAGGCCCTCGAGCGAGACGCGTTCGACATATTGCGGGAAGTCGCCCTCGATCAGGTAGGGGTCATGGGCGATGACCTTCTTGAAGATCGGCGCCGCATAGTGGG
Source organism: Burkholderiales bacterium (assembly GCA_029977705.1). Lineage (GTDB taxonomy): Bacteria > Pseudomonadota > Gammaproteobacteria > Burkholderiales > Burkholderiaceae_E > JAPOKJ01. The sequence goes on from JAPOKJ010000001.1 coordinate 222,681, forward strand.
CAAAGCGCTTGCCGATGCGGCCCAGCCCGAGGATGCCCACGGTCAGGTTCTGGGCACGCGGGATGCGCCCGGTGGTGGTGTAGTGCCACTTGCCATGGTGGATGTCCCGGTCGTAGCGCGAGACATTGCGGATGGCATTGAGCAGCATCGTGAGCGCATGCAGGGATACCTCGCCGACGCCGTAGTCGGGCGAATTGGCCAGCCAGACACCGAAGCGGGCGGCATCCTCGGCATTGATGGTGTCGTAGCCGGCCCCGATGCGCGAGCACAGCCGGATATTGGGACGAGCCTCGAACACGATCTTGTTGACGGGCGCGTACTGGATCAGCAAGGCCTGACAGCCGGCCGAGGCCTCGATCACCTGCTGCTCGGTGCGGCATTGCGCCTCGATCAGTTCGATGCCGGCCTCGCGAAAGATCTGGCGCTCCAGGCTCACATCGAGCATGTCGTAATCGGTGAACAAAACCTTCGGGGTACTGGCCATGGTGTCGTTGCAGTGAGGGGCGGTCGGTCGTTGAGGGGAGGCGCCGGGGGCGGGCCTATTGCTTCTTGAGCGCGGCCTCGCGCAAGGCCTCGAGTGTCGTGCCCGGCGTGATGGCATTGGGGTCGATGCAGATCTCGATCAGCGCCGGCTTGCCGGCATCGCGGGCGCGCGCCAGCGCCGGTGCGAACTCGGCGGTCGTGGTCACCCGCTCACCGTGCGCGCCATAAGCCCTGGCCAGTGCCGGAAAGTCGGGATTGGTAAAGGCGGTGCCATGCACGCGGCCCGGATGCTCGCGCTCCTGGTGCATGCGGATGGTGCCGAACATGCCGTTGTTGACGATGATGAAGATGACGTTCAGGCCGTAGTGCACGGCGGTGGCCAGCTCCTGGCCATTCATCATGTAGCAGCCGTCGCCGTTGTACGAGACCACCGTGCGTCGGCGGTCGGCGACCTTGGCCGCAATGGCTGCGGGCACGCCGTAGCCCATCGAGCCGCTCGAGGGCGCCAACTGGGTGCGAAAGCCGGTGTAGCGGTGGAAGCGGTGCATCCAGCTGGCAAAGTTGCCGGCACAGTTGGTGAAGATCGTGTCGACCGGCAGGCTGCGCTCCATCTCGAGCACCACCTCGCGCAGGTCGACCTGGTCGGTTCGTCCGCCCGGCATGCCCTTGTAGGCCGAGGTCTGCCAAGCCTCGTAGTCGGCTCGGGCGGCACGCGTGCGGACCGCGTAGACCGGTTGCACCGGTGGCGGGAGGGCCCGCGCCATTTTGGCGAACTCGTTCATGCCGCTGGCGATGTACAGGGCTGCGTGGTAGACGCGACCCAGTTCATTCGGATCGTTGTGCACATGGATGAGCGTCTGGCTCGGCGTGGGCACCGTCAGCAGGGTATAGCCCGAGGTGGTCATCTCGCCCAGTCGTGCGCCTACCGTGAGCAGCACGTCGGCTTCGCGGACGCGCTGTGCCAGGGCCGGGTTGATGCCGATGCCGACATCGCCGGCATAGTGGCTGCTGCGGTTGTCGAGCAGGTCCTGAAAGCGGAAGGCGCAGCCGGCGGGCAGATCGAAGGCCTCGATGAAGGCGCGGATGTCGGCAATGCCCTGGGCATTCCAGCCGGCACCCCCGAGAATGACCATCGGGCGCTGCGCACCCTCGAGCATGGCCTTGAGCTGCAGCATGTCCTCCTGGCGGGGGGCGGCCTGCACGACACGAAAGGGCAGGGCATCGGGCACGCTGACCATCTGGGTCAGCATGTCCTCGGGCAGGGCCAGCACCACCGGTCCCGGGCGGCCGGAAACGGCCTTCTGGAAGGCCTGCTGCACATATTCGGGGATGCGGTCGGCGCGGTCGATCTGGGCCACCCATTTGCACAGCGGGCCGAACATGCGCCGGTAGTCCACCTCCTGGAAGGCCTCGCGTTCGACCTGGTCGCTGGCGACCTGGCCCACCAGCAGGATCATCGGATCGCTGTCCTGGAAGGCGGTGTGCACCGCGATGCTGGCATTGGTTGCGCCCGGGCCGCGGGTGACGAAGGCAATGCCGGGCTTGCCGGTCAGCTTGCCATAGGCTGCAGCCATGAAGGCGGCGCCCCCATCCTGGCGGGCCACGATCAGTTCGATCTGCTCGCGCACGCCGTACAGCGCGTCGAGCGCTTCCAGGTAGGACTCGCCGGGCACGCAGAAGGCGTGGCGTACGCCGTGCACGACCAACTGGTCGATCAGCACCTGGCCGCCCGAGCGGGCGACGGGCTGGGCGGGACCGCTTGCCGGCCGGGATGCGGGTGCGGAGGAATTCGGATTGTTCATCCCTGCAGTTTCGCATTTTTCTTACAATCCCCATGCCCGTCCTTTGCGGAACGGGACGCCCTCTTCACTCCCGAAAGAAATCGTCATGAACCAGATCGACCTCAAAGGCCGCAGTGCGGTGGTCACCGGCGGCGCCGCCGGCATCGGATTCGCCATTGCGCAGCGTTTTGCCCAAAGCGGCGCCCGCGTCACGATCTGGGACCTGGACGCGGCCGCCGCACAGGCAGCGGCCGCCCGGTTGCCGGCGGTGCCCGCAGGGGCGCACGCCCATCAGGCCGTCGATGTGGCCGACGAGGCCTCGGTCGATGCCGCCACCCGCGCCACCGTGTCGGCGGCCGGCCGTATCGACATCCTGGTCTGCAGTGCCGGCGTGGCCGGTCCGAACATGCCGGTGGCCGAGTACAGCGTGGCCGACTGGCGCAAGGTCATCGACATCAACCTGACCGGTACCTTCCTCTGCGACCGCGCCGTCGTTCGCGACATGCTGAAAAACGATTACGGTCGCATCATCAACATCGCCTCGATCGCCGGCAAGGACGGCAATCCCAATGCCTCGGCCTACAGCGCCTCCAAGGCGGCCGTGATTGGCCTGACCAAGTCGCTGGGCAAGGAGACCGCAAGGACCGGCATCCGCGTCAATTGCATCACACCGGCCGCTGTGCGCACCGCGATCTTCGACCAGATGACGCAAGAGCACATCGGTTTCATGCTGTCCAAGATCCCGATGGGCCGCTTCGGTCTGGTCGAGGAAATCGCGGCCATGGTGGCCTGGCTGGCCAGCGAAGATTGCGCCTTCTCCACCGGTGCCGTCTTCGATCTGTCCGGCGGCCGGGCGGTGTACTGAGATGGCCGCATCGCCTTCGCCGGGACCGACCGCCGGTGCGCTGCAACGCGACCGCTACGATGCCGGCGCGCTGACCGGTTTCGCCTGCAAACTGCTGCAGGCCGGTGGCCTGCCCGAGCCCATGGCGCGCGATGTGGCCGAGGTGCTGGTCGAGGGCGACCTGCTCGGGCACGACACCCATGGCCTGCAATTGCTCGGCCCCTACCTGGCCGAACTGGAGCGCGGCGACATGACCCGCGAGGGCGCGCCCCTGGTGCTGGCCGAAGCCACCTGTGTGGCGACCTGGGATGGCCGGCGCCTGCCTGGGCCGCATCTGGTACGCCAGGCGCTGGCCTGGGCGGTGCCGCGGGCCCGTGCCCATGGCCAGGCCACGGTGGCGATCCGGCGCAGCCATCACATTGCGGCGCTGGCCGCCTACCTCGAAGCAGCAGCCCGCTCCGGCCTGCTGGTCATCCTGGCCTGCTCCGACCCTTCCGTGGCCAGCGTGGCCCCCTTCGGTGGCACGCAGGCGGTCTTCACGCCCAATCCCTTCTCGATCGGCATCCCGACGGGCACTGATCCGGTGATGATCGACATCTCTGCCTCGATCACCACCAATGGCATGAGCAACCGCATGAAGGCGGCCGGCCAGAAGGGCGAGCATGCCTGGTGGCTCGATGCCCTGGGCCAGCCCAGCAACGACCCGGCCGTGATCACGGCCCAGCCGCCGGGGACCATCCTGCCGCTGGGGGGGCTCGACGCCGGTCACAAGGGCTATGGGCTGGCACTGATGATCGAGGCCCTCACTGCGGGGCTGTCTGGCCATGGCCGGGCCGATGTGGCCGAGGGCTGGGGCGCGACGGTCTACCTGCAGGTGATGGACCCGGCCGCCTTTGCAGGCCTGAGCCCTTTCACCTGGCAGACCGACTGGCTGGTCGATGCCTGCCGCAGCAATCCGCCGCGTGATCCGGCCCGCCCGGTGCGTCTGCCCGGTCATCGCGGCATCGCGCTCAAGCAGGACCAGCTGGCCCACGGCGTGGCCCTGCATCCGGGCATTGCGCCCCAGCTCAAGGGCTGGGCGAGCAAGCTCAACGTGCCCATGCCCGCGCCGCGTCTGTCGTGACGGCCGCGCCGATCCTTTATCCTTGCGAACCTTCTTAGATTCCGGAACGACGATGAGCAAACCTGTTGTGCTGCTGATGGGCCCGATCCATGCCCCTTCCCAGGCCAGGCTGGAGGCCACCTACGATGTACGCCGCTACTGGGAGGCGCCCGACAAGGGCTCGCTGCTCGATGCGATCGCGCCCCACTGCCAATGCATCGTCACCAATGGCGGCCGCGGCGTCGAGGCCGAGGTGATGAAGCAGTTGCCCGGGCTCAAGATGGTGGCCAACTTCGGCGTCGGCTACGACGCGGTCGATGTGCCGTATTGCCAGGCCCGCAGGATCGGCCTGTCCAATACCCCGGATGTGCTGACCGAGGACGTCGCCGATCTGGCCCTGGCCTTGCTGCTGGGCAGCCTGCGTCGCATCCCGGCGGGCGACCAGCATGTGCGCAGCGGTGCCTGGGCCAAGGGCGGCATGGCGCTCACGCAAAGCATGCAGGGCAAGAAGATCCTGATCCTGGGCATGGGCCGCATCGGTCAGGCCATTGCCAAGCGCTGCCTGGCCTTCAACACCGAGATCGGTTATTCAGGCCCGCGCAAGAAGGACGGCTTGTCCTTCCCCTATTTCGCTGATGTGGTCGAAGGCTCGAAATGGGCCGATGTGGTCGTGGCAGCGTTGCCGGGCGGTGCCGCCACCAAGGCTGCGATGAGCCGTGCCGCGCTCGAGGCGCTCGGGCCGCAGGGCACCTTCGTGAACATCGCGCGCGGCTCGGTGGTCGATGAAGAGGCCCTGATCGAGTTGCTGGGCAATGGCAAGCTGGGCGCGGCCGGGCTGGATGTGTTCTACAACGAGCCCAACATCAACCCCGCATTCTTCGGCCTGCAGAACGCGGTGCTGCACCCGCATCAGGGCAGTGCCACCACGCCGACGCGCGATGCGATGGGCGACCTGACGCTGGCCAATGTGACCGCGTTCTTTGCCGGTCAAAAACTGGTCACCGAGGTCTTGCCGGTTCACTATTGATCGTCCGGCCCGGTTGAGTGTCCGACCGGCTCGATCCCTTCGTCGCCTGAGCGCTTCAAATCGCAGTCCTTGCTCTGGCTGATGTCTCGTAAATGTCCTATTGACAGAACAATAAGACCGAACCTAAGATGCCGCGATGGTCCCCGGCCTGCCCCTGCCCAAATATCACCGCATCTACCTGGTGCTGCGCGAGCAGCTTCAGGAGGGGCGCTTCGTCGATGGCCTGCCGGGCGAACTGGCCCTGATGCAGCAGTTCGGTGTGGCCCGGGTCACGGTGCGGCGCGCGCTGCAGCAACTGGCCAGTGAGGGCCTGATTTCGCGCGAGCCGGGGCGTGGCACGCGGCCGATCGATGTGGGGCGCCCGGCAGCCAATGAAGCGGGCGAGCATGCCCAGCGCGCCCATCTGACCGGGCTGCTGGAAAACCTGGTCAGCATGGGGCTGCGCACCCAGGTCCGGGTGCTGGATGTGCAGACCATCACGGCCTCGCAGCCGGTGGCGTCGGCCCTGCAGATTGCACCCGGCGATGCGGTGCAAAAGGCGGTACGGGTGCGCAGCACCGGCGAGGGGCCGCTGTCGCACATCACCACCTACGTCCCCGGCCAGATCGCGCGCCGTTTCGGCCGGCGCGAGCTGGCGAAAAAGCCCATCCTGTTGCTGCTCGAGGAGTCCGGCGTCAAGGTGGGGCGTGCCCATCAGATGATCTCGGCCCGGCTGGCAGATGACGTGGTGGCCGCCCATCTGGATGTGGCCGTAGGCTCGGCCCTGCTCGCCGTCAAGCGGCTGATTTTTGATGAAGCGGATCGTCCGGTGCAATGGCTGCATGGCCTGTATCGGCCCGATCGCTACGAATACGAAATGCAGCTGTCCCGCGTGGGCAGCATCGATGCCAAGGTCTGGGTCAGCCGCGAGCTCGGCGCCCAGTTCTCATGATCCCATCTTCACCGCCTCATACCGACAGGAGTCCCCCATGAGCAAGCGTCGTCAATTCCTCTCCGGCAGTGCTGCCGCCGCCACCACGCTGGCCTTTCCCGCGATCACGGGTGCCCAGCCCAAGCCGGTCAGGATCGGTGTGCTGCATCCGGTCACCGGAGCCCTGGCCTATTCCGGCCAGCAGTGCCGCGAAGGTGCCCTGATGGCCATCGAGGACATCAACAAGGCCGGTGGCATCAAGGCGCTGGGCGGTGCCAAGATTGAAGCCTTGCTGGGCGATGCCCAGTCCTCGCCACAGGCCGGCACGGCCGAGATCGAGAAGATGAACGAGGCTGGGGTGTCGGCCGTGGTCGGTGCCTTTGCCTCGGCGATCTGCCTGGCCACCACCCAGGCGGCGGCCAAGTACAACCTGCCGCATGTGGTCGATGTCGGCGTGGCCGACCAGATCGTCGAGCGCGGCCTGAAGAACACCTTCCGCTTCGGCCCTGGCTACAAGAAGTGTGCCGAGGTGGCGGTGGCCAACCTGCATGTGCTCAACACCGCCGCCGGCAAGCCAGCCAAGAGCGTGATGATCATCCATGAAGAGTCGCTGTTTGGCACCGGCACCGCGCAATTGCTGGCCAAGGAGCTGCCCGGCTATGGCTATGAGGTCAAGGAAGTCATCAAGCACGCCAACCCGACGCGTGACTTCAACAACATCGCCTTGCGCATCAAGGCGGTCAATCCGGACATCGTGATCCCGGCCAACTACTACAACGAGTACGCGCTGCTGGTGCGAACCCTGCAGCAGCAGAAGATCACGCCCAAGGCGATCTACTCGGTGCTGGGCGGGGCGGCCTCGAGCTACAAGTTCGTCAAGGAATTCCCGGATGCCGCCAATGGCATCATCGACTGCAACCACTGGTTCAACCCGCGCGACAAGCGCAGCGCCGAACTGCGCAAGCGGGTCGAGGCCAAGGGCCTGTTCTTCAGTTACGAGGTCTTCATGACCTATACCGCGATGCGCCTGCTGGCCGATGCCATCGAGCGCGCCAAGTCCACCGACCGGGCCGCGATCATCGACGCGCTGGGCAAGAGCACGTTCTCGGACCACATCATGCCGTATGGCGCGACCCAATTCGTCAATGGGCAGAACACCGGCGCCCAGCCGCTGATGACCCAGGTGAGCAAGGGCGACATCCGCGTGATCATCCCGCGCGAGTACCGTGAAATGGATCCGATCTTCCCGCTCAAGGCCTGAGAGCAGCGTCTCGGCGATGTCCTGGCACGGCCATGTTTGACCTGAGCATCCTTTTTCCGTCCCTGCTCAACGGGCTGACGACCGGCGCGGTCTATGCATTGATCGCGCTCGGCCTGACGCTCATCTATGGCGTGCTGCACATCATCAACTTCGCCCATGGCGCCGCACTGATGATGGCCCTGTATGCAGTGTACGGACTCAAGGAGCGCTTCGGGATCGACCCCTACCTGGCGCTGCCGCTGGTGGTGCCGGCCATGTTCGTGCTGGGCTATGCCCTGCAGCGTGTCATCATCAACCGGGCCAGTCATGGCAAGGACGAGAACATCCTGCTGGTCACGCTGGGCCTGTCGATCGTGCTCGAGAACCTGGCCCTGCTGCTGTTCAAGTCGGACACCCGGACCATCGAGACGGCCTACACCCTGACCACGGTGCCGATCGATGTCGGCTTTGCGCAGGCCATGATCGCGCTGCCCAAGCTGGTGGCCTTTGCGGGGGCCTTGCTGGCCTCGGCCCTGCTGGTGCTGATCGTCACCCGTACCGACCTGGGGCGGGCCATCCGTGCCGTGGCCAGGGAAAAGCACGGTGCCAAGCTGATGGGCATCGATGTCGATCATGTCTATGCCATGAGTTTCGGCATCGGACTGGCCTGCCTGGGCGCCGCAGCCTGCCTGCTGCTGCCGGCCTACTATGTGAACCCGCAGGTGGGCAATGGCTTCGTGCTGGTGGCCTTTACCATCGTGGTGCTGGGGGGCATGGGCAGCTTCGCCGGCGCGCTCGTCGGTGGCCTCCTGATTGGCGTGGTTGAATCGCTGGGCGGGCTCGTGCTGGGCGAGTCGCTCGGGCAGATCGGCATCTTTGCCATCTTCATTGCCGTGCTGCTGTTTCGTCCGCAGGGCCTGTTCGGAGCGCGCGCATGAGCAGGCCTTCCCCGGGCGCAGCAAATGCCGCGCAGGTTCCGGTCGCGGCTGCATCGTCCCTGATGTTGCCATCGCTGCGTCGCGACCTCTTGCTGATCGCCTTGTTTGCAGGCGCGGTCGTTGCACTGGCGATGGCCTCAAGCTCCGGCGTGATGCTCAACTTCATCATGGGGGCGCTCTATGCCGCCCTGCTGGCCCAGGCCTGGAACATCCTGGGCGGATTTGGCGGACAGTTCTCGTTTGGTCATGCCCTGTTCTTCGGCACCGGCGCCTATGCACAGGCGATCGCGCAATTGCAATGGGGCTTGAACCCCTGGGTGGCGCTGCCCACCGCAGTCCTGATCGCCGCCGGCGTGGCCTTGTTCGTCGGCGCGCTCAGCTTTCGTTATGGCCTGAAGGGCTCCTACTTCGCGCTGGTGACTCTGGCCTTTGCCGAGGTGTTCCGCATCCTGGCCACCTCGGTGCCCTTTACCGGGGCGGGCGTGGGCCTGATGGTGCCGCTCAGGGAGGGCCTGGCCAACATGCAGTTCGGTTCGCGACGCGGCTTTGTGCTGCTGACGCTGGCCATCGTGGTGCTGGCCCTGCTCTTTACCGCCTGGTTGCGGCACTCGCGCTTCGGGGCCTCGCTGCAGGCGGTGCGCGACAACGAAGATGCGGCGCGCGCCGTGGGCGTGGATCCCTTTCGCATCAAGCTGGCAGCGATTGCCTGGTCTGGTGCCTTCATGGGCTCGGCAGGCGCCTTGTATGTGCAGGTCTTCCAGTACATCGACCCGGGCATCGCCTACGGCTCGCATACCTCGGTCGAGGCCCTGGTGGGCGCCATCGTCGGTGGACTGGGCACCTTGTGGGGTCCGGTGATCGGTGCGCTTGCCCTGCACGTGCTGGCCGACCTGACCCGCAATCTTTTCGGCCAGCTGCCCGGCATCAACATGGTGATCTATGGCAGCGTGCTGGTGCTGATGGTCATGTTCGCACCGCGCGGCCTGGGCGGCTGGGGACAGTCGATCCGGCGGCTCTGGCGGGGAGGGCGCTCATGAGCGACCTACCGCCGCGTGAGATGCATCGGGGAGGGCGCTCATGAGCGACCTCTTGCAATTGACCCGGGTGTCGCGCGCCTTCGGCGGCCTGAAGGCGGTGCAGGACGTGTCCCTGTCCGTTCCCACCGGCAGCCTGAGTGCCCTGATCGGCCCCAACGGCGCCGGCAAGACCACGCTGTTTGCGCTGATGTCCGGCTTTCTCAAGCCCGACAGTGGCCAGGTCCGTTTCATGGACCGTGACATCACCGGTCAGGCGCCGCATCTGAACGCCCGAGCCGGCATGGCGCGCACCTTCCAGATCGTGCAGCCTTTTGCGGCCCAGACTGTGCGCGAGAACATTGCGGTTGGGGCCCACCTTCATGAGCCACGGCGGGCGGTGGCCCTGTCCCTGGCCGAGGAGGTGGCGGCCCGGGTCGGCCTGCAGCCACAGCTGGACAAGCCCGCGGCCGATCTGACGGTGGCCGGTCGCAAGCGTCTGGAGTTGGCCCGCGCGCTGGCCACACGGCCGAGCCTGCTGCTGCTCGATGAGGTGCTGGCCGGTTTGAACCCGCAGGAGATCGACGAGATGATCCCGGTGGTGCGCGGCATTGCCGACAGCGGCATCACCGTGCTGATGATCGAGCATGTGATGCAGGCGGTCATGAACCTGGCCGAGCAGGTCTGGGTGCTGGCCCAGGGTCAGCTGATCGCCCAGGGCCAGCCTGCCGAGGTGACTGCCGATGAAAAGGTGATCGAGGCCTATCTGGGCCATGGGACCGCAGCGCGCCTGCGCAAGGGGGCGGCATGAGCGACCAGACCGTGGCCCCCGGTCCGCACGCCCCGCAGGGTGCTGCCGACCCTGCGCTGCTGCGAATCGAGGCGCTGCGCGGCGGTTATGGTGCGGTCGAGGTGCTGCGGGGCGTGGACCTGAGCGTGGCGCCCGGCGAGATCGTGGCGCTGCTGGGCAGCAACGGTGCCGGCAAGACCACGCTGAACAATGTGTTGTGCGGCATCTATCCGGCCTGGTCGGGGCGGGTATGGTTCGACGGGCAGGACCTCAGTGGCGCGCATTACCGGCGCGTGGTCCAGGCTGGCCTGATCCAGGTGCCGGAGGGACGCAAGGTCTTTCCCAACCTGTCGGTGCTCGAAAACCTGGAGCTGGGCTCCTTCACCAGGGCGCGCGAACGTCGCGCCACGAATCTGGACAAGGTGTTCGCGATCTTTCCGCGCCTGAAGGAACGTCTGACGCAACTGGCGGGCACGATGAGCGGCGGCGAGCAGCAGATGCTGGCGATCGGCCGTGGCCTGATGGCCGAGCCGCGCCTGCTGATTCTGGACGAGCCTTCGCTCGGCCTGTCACCGCTGCTGGTCGAGGAGATGTTTGCACTGATCGGCCAGTTGCATGCGCAAGGCCTGTCGCTGCTGCTGGTCGAGCAGAATGTCGCGCAGTCCCTCGAGATTGCTCAGCGCGCCTATGTGATGGAGAACGGCGTGATCCGTTTTTCCGGCGCCAGCCAGGACCTGCTCGCCAGTGATGAGCTGCGCAAGGCCTATCTCGGGGTGTGAAGGGTAGATGAGCCTCATGCCCGGAAAAACAGATGGGACGCCCAGCCGCCTGCGCCGCGCGCTGGTGGCTGCGGCCTTTTTGCCGCTTGGCACGGAACTGCGGGCCCAGGTCGCAAGCCCGGTGCGCATCCTGGTGGGTGCCCCGGCTGGCGGTACGACCGATACCATGGCACGTACCCTGGCCCAGGAACTGGGCAAGGCGCTGGGCCGCACCGTGGTGGTGGAGAACCGCCCCGGTGCGGGCGGCAACATTGCCGCCGAAGCAGTGGCGCGCGCCGCACCCGATGGCAGCACCCTGCTGATGAGCTTCACCAGCCATGCCATCAATGCCTCGCTCTACCCGACACTGCCCTTTGATCCGGAGCGTGACTTCACGCCTCTGACGATGGTCTCGACCTCGCCGGCGATGCTGGTGGCCCACCCTTCCTTTCCCGCCAACAATCTCAAGGACGCGATGGCGCTGATCAAGCGTCAGCCGGGCCGATTCAACTTTGCCATCGGCGCCCTGGGCTCGTCGGTTCATCTGGCCGGCGAGGCCTTCAAGATGATGGCGGGTGTTTACATCGTGAACATTCCCTACCGGGGCACGGCACCGGCCATCCATGACCTGCTGGCCGGGCAGGTGGAGCTGATGTTTGCCAATGTCGGCAATGCGCAGGCCCATGTCCGTGCCGGCAAGCTCAAGGCGCTGGGGGTGACGGCTCCGAAGCGCCTGGCTGCCTTCCCTGACGTGCCGGCGATTGCCGAGGTCCTTCCGGGCTATCAGTCCAATGCCTGGTTCGGATTGTTCGGGCCGGCGCGCATGGCACCGGATCTGGCCCGGCGTATCAGCGAGGCGGCACGCCAGGCGATCCAGGCGCCCGAGGTGCGGCGCCGTATCGAAAGCGAGGGTGCCTCGCCGGTGGGCAACACGCCGCAGGAGTTTGCCGCCTTCGTGCATGAGGAGATTCCGCGCTGGGCCAAGGTGGTCAAGTTCTCCGGAGCCAAGCCGGAATGACCAACGACCAACGCCGACGCGGCGACCCTGCACCCCAAAGCCTTGCCCAGAAACTGGTCGCCCGTGCGGCCGGCCGCGCACAGGTGTCGGTGGGCGAGGTACTCACCTGCCAGGTCGATCTGGCCATGTTCCATGACTCCTCCGGCCCGCGGCGACTCAAGCCCATGCTCGAGGAACTGGGTGCCACCATCAAGGACAAGTCGCGCCTGGTGCTGGTGATGGACCACTATGTGCCCGAGCGTGACGAGGCCTCGCGCAAGATCGTGCGCATCGCGCGGGAGTGGGCGCGGGACCAGGCCCTGCCCCATGTCTACGACAGCCAGGGCATCTGCCATGTGGTGCTGCCCCAGCAGGGCCATCTTCGTCCGGGCATGTTCTGCGTGGGCGGCGATTCCCATTCACCCACCGGTGGCGCGTTCGGCGCCTACATGTTCGGTATCGGCAGCACCGAGATGCTGGGGGTGGTGGTGACCGGCGAGATCTGGTTGCAGGTACCGCGTACCATCGCCATGCGATGGGAGGGACGCCTGTCGCCCGGCGTCTGCGCCAAGGACATGATGCTGGCCATGATTGCGCGCTTCGGCATGAATGGCGCGGCCTACCAGGCGGTGGAATTCTGTGGTGAGGCGGTGCGTGCCCTGCCGATGGCCGAACGCATGACCTTGTGCAACATGAGCGCCGAGTTGGGCGCGCAGACCGGGCTCGTGGCGCCGGACGAGGTCACCCATCAATGGCTGCGCGAGGTGGCCAGAGTGCCGGCCGCTGCCCTGGAAGAGGCAGCGGACTGGACGAGCCGGTGGTGCTCCGATGCCGGCAGTTTCGATGAAGAACACGGCTTCATCGCGCAGGACCTGGCCCCGCAGCTGGCCGCACCGCACAGCCCCGCCAAGGGGGTGCCGATCGCGGTGCATGTCGACACCCGCATCGACATTGCCTACATCGGCGCCTGCACCGGTGCCAAGCTCGAGGACCTTCGCCATGCGGCCCAGGTACTCCGTGGCCGGCGCATCGCTGTTGGCATGCGACTGCTGGTGGCCCCGGCCAGCCTGAAGGATCGGGCTCAAGCCGAGCGTGAGGGCACGATGAAGGTCCTCACCGATGCAGGCGCCACTGTGCTGCCCAGCAGTTGCGGCGCCTGTGCAGGCTATGGCGACAGCTTCGGCGAGAACGAAACGGTGATCTCCTCGACGGCGCGCAATTTCAAGGGCCGCATGGGGCCGGCCAGTGCGCAGGTCTTTCTGGGTTCCCCCTTTACCGTGGCAGCCTCGGCCCTGCGTGGCCGTATCACCGACCCGCGCGAGGTGCTGGCATGAAGGCCCAATCCGGCACTGCGCCCGCTGCCATGACCACGACCACCACCATCCATCGCATCTGGCATCTGGGCGCTGATGTGGACACCGATGCCCTGGCGCCGGGCCAGTGGATGCAGCATGGCATCGAGGTGATCGCGCAGCATTGCCTGGAACGCCTGGCGCCCGGATTTGCCTCGCAGGTTCGCCCGGGTGACGTGATCGTGGCCGGTCCCAACTTCGGCATCGGTTCTTCGCGCGAGCAGGCCGCTGCCGCCCTTCGCCACCTGGGGGTGGCTGCGGTGATTGCACCCAGCTACGGCGGGCTGTTCTTTCGCAATGCCTTCAACCTGGGCCTGCTGCTCATGACCTGCCCGCAGTCGGACCGCTTGGCGGGGGATGCGCAGCTGCAGCTGGATCCGGAAAGTCTCATGATTGTCCGCGGCAATGGCGAGGCGCTGCGGACCGACCCCGTGCCCGATTTCCTGTTGGCCATGGTGCGGGCCGGCGGGCTGATGAATGTGCTGCGCCAGCGCGCGCACGCGGCCCCTGGCAGCCCGGTCCCGGGCGCTGCCGGCGGACCGTGATCCCCCATGAGACGACCCTTCCCCGAATCAATTCCGTGAACAAGGAGCATCCGATGGCCACCCCTGAATTCGACCTGATCATCAAGAACCTGCGCGTCGTGCGGCCGCAGGGCAATGTCGTGCACGAGAGCGACATTGCCATCAAGGAGGGCAAGTTCGCGCGCATCGCGCCAGGGCTCGATGTCAAGCGTGCCAAGGCGGTGCAGGACGGCCGTGGCCTGCTGGCCTTTCCCGGCGTGGTCGATGCCCACATGCATGCCGGCATCTACTCGCCGCTGGCCGAAGATGCGGTCACCGAAAGCCAGGCGGCCGCGATGGGGGGCGTGACCTCGAGCCTGAACTACTTTCGCACCGGCCAGTACTACCTGAACAAGGGCGGGCCGTACAAGAAGTTCTTTCCCGAGGTGCTCAAGATCTCGAAGGACAAGTTCCACGTCGACTACGGCTATCACCTGGCGCCGATGGATGGCACCCACATCAAGGAAATTCCCGAGCTGATCGCCAGGCATGGGGTGTCCAGCTTCAAGATCTTCATGTTCTACGGCTCGCACGGACTGCATGGCGCCTCGGATTCGCAGAAGCAGTTCCTGATGATCGGCGAGGACGAGCGCTACGACTATGCCCACTTCGAGTTCATCATGCGCGGCGTGCAGGCGGCGCGCGAGATGCTGCCCGACAAGGCCCACCAGATCTCGCTGTCCCTGCATTGCGAGACGGCCGAGATCATGACGGCCTACACGAAGATCGTTGAAAAGGACAAGTCCCTCAAGGGCCTGGCTGCCTACTCGGCCTCGCGGCCGCAGCATTCGGAAGGCCTGGCGGTGTTCATTGCCAGCTACCTGGCCAATGAGACAGCGCTGCCCAACATCAACCTGCTGCACCTGTCCTCGCGCAAGGCGGTACAGGCGGCGATGATGATGGCCGACGTGTTCCCGCACATCGACTTCCGGCGCGAGGTCACCATTGGCCACCTGGTGCTCGACATCAGCTCGAAGGCCGCCTGGATGGCCAAGGTTAACCCGCCGATCCGGCCGCGCGAGGATGTGGAGTTCCTCTGGGAAGCCCTGCTCGATGGCGAGCTGGACTGGGTGGTATCGGACCACGCCTGCTGCCGCCACGAGATGAAGATGCCCAAGCAGTACGGCAACAACATCTGGATGGCCAAGAGCGGCTTCGGCGGTACCGAGTACCTGCTGCCGGCCTTGATCAGCGAGGGCACGAAGCGGGGCATGGACTATCACCACATGGCGCGCCTGACCAGCTTCAATCCGGCCCAGCGCTTCGGTCTGAACCACAAGGGCGACATCGCCGAGGGCTTCGATGCCGACCTGGCCCTGGTCGATCCCGCGAAAACCTGGACCATCCACGCCAAGGACTCGCCCTCGACCCAGGGCTACACGCCCTTCGAGGGCATCGAGTTGTCGGCCCGCGTGGAACAGACCTGGTTGCGTGGCCACTTGATCTATGACCAGGCCAAGGGCATCGTCGGCAAGCCGATCGGGCAGTACCTGCACCGGCCGACGGCCTGAGACATGGGTGCGCAAGCGCCGACGCCCGGGCTGCTGCAAGGCCGTCCAGACCCTTCGGCCGGCTGCGTGCCGGCCGTGATTGTCGGAGGCGGCGCCTGCGGGCTGGTGGCCGCCCTGATGCTGCACGATGCCGGTGTCGACGCCGTGGTGCTGGAGCGCGATGCCCTGCCTGCGGGATCCACCGCGCTGTCCTCCGGCTTCATTCCGGCGCCCGGCACCCGGGCCCAGCGCGCCCGTGGCATCCAGGACAGTGTCGGGCAGTTTGCGCAGGACATCCAGGCCAAGGCGCATGGCCAGGCTGCACCGCATCTGGTGCAGGCCTATGCCGGCGCCATCGGTCCGGCGCTCGATGCGCTGGCGCAGCGCCACGGCCTCGCCTGGGAGGTGCTCGACGGCTTTTTGTACCCGGGCCACTCGGCCCTGCGCATGCATGCCGTGCCCGAGCGCACCGGTGCCGGCCTGATGGGCCGCTTGTTGCGGGCCGTCGAAGCGGCTGGCATCACGGTGATGACGCAGTCGCGGGTCACCCACTTGTGGGTTGAATCCGGGACGCGCATCAGCGGTGTGCGCCTGCAGCGCCCCGATGGCCAGCACGAGGACCTGGGCTGCGAGGCGCTGCTGCTGGCCTGCAACGGCTTTGGCGGCAACCGGGAGAGGGTGGAGCAATGGCTGCCCGAGATGCGTGCGGCCGCCTTTGGCGGCCATGCCGGCAATGACGGCAGTGCCATCGCATGGGGCCTGCAACTGGGTGCGGCGCTGGCCGATCTCGGGGCCTATCAGGGACATGGTTCCTGGGCCGTGCCCCAGGGGGCGCTGATCTCCTGGGCCCTGATGATGGAAGGGGGCGTGCAGATCAATCTTCGCGGCGAGCGCTTCCATGACGAGACCCAGGGCTACTCCGAGGCGGCCGTGCAGGTGCTGGCCCAGCCCGGCGCTGTCGCCTGGAATGTCATCGATGCTCCGCTGCTCGAGTTGGCGCGCAGCTTCCCGGACTTTGTCGAGGCCGAGAAGGCCGGTGCCTGCCGGACTGCGGCCGATGCGGCCGAACTGGCCCGGGTGATCGGCTGTGATCCCCGGGTCCTGCAACATACGCTCGATGGCATCACGGCCGGGCGACAGGGGCCGGATGGCCGTAGCTTCAAGCGTGCATTGCAAGCCCCCTATGTGGCGATCAAGGTGACCGGCGCCTTGTTCCACACACAGGGCGGTCTGGACATTGATGCACAATGCCGCGTGCGCGATGCGCAGGCGCGACCCTTGCCCAACCTGTGGGCCGCCGGTGGCGCGGCGCGCGGCGTCTCGGGCACGGCGGTGTGGGGTTATCTGTCTGGCAATGGGCTGCTCAGTGCGGTGGCAGGCGCGTCACTGGCTGCAGCGTCCATGGCCGCGCAACTGAACCCCCGGTGACATGGGTGGCACGCCCGGCCGGATGCCGCGCGTCCCGGTGCCTCGGCGCGCCCCCGAATCAAAGAGGATGAGGCTGATGAACCTGAAACGAACCACCCTGAAAGCTTTGGCAGCCTCGACCGGTGCGGCCATCTGGCCTGCTGCCCAGGCCCAGGAGCAGACCCTGCGCCTGATCGTGCCCTATGCGCCGGGAGGTGGCACCGACATTGCGGCACGCCTGCTCGCGCCCGAAATGGCCGCCCGCCTGGGTCGCCCGGTCGTGGTCGAAAACATCACCGGTGCCGGTGGTCGCGTGGCCCTGCAAACCCTCAAGCGACTGGCGCCGGATGCCGATGCCCTGGTGCTGGTCAATCCGGCCCTGATCGTGGTCATGCCCGAGACCCTGAAGGATGTCGGCTACAACGTCGAGGCCGATTTCCAGCCGGTGACCCAGATCTCGCAGTACGAGATGGCGGTGGCGGTGGGTGCTGCGGTGCCGGTGCGCGAGATCAATCACCTGCTGGCCTGGATGCGCGTCAATCCCGAGAAAGCCAGCATTGGTGTGCCGGCCACCGGCAGCATCCCGCACTTTTTCGCGCTGATGATGGCCGATGCCGCCAAGGTCAAGGTGCCGGTGGTGGGCTATCGCGGCTCGGCCCCGCTGGCCACCGATCTGGCCGGCGGTCATGTACCGGTCGCGGTGGACACCCTCGACAGCCTGCTGACGCAGCATGAAGCCGGCAAGGTGCGCATCCTGGCCAGCTCAGGCGAGCGCCGCCTGGTGCCCACGATTCCGACGCTCAGGGAATCGGGCCTGAACCTGAGCGCACTGGGCTGGAACAGCTTCTTTGCCAGGACCACGATGCCGGCCGAGCGGGTCGCCCGTTATGCCGAACTGATTTCGGGCTTGATGGCGGGCCCCGCCATGCGCGAGAAGATGAAGAACGCCCGCATCCTTGATCCCAATGCGATGTCGCTGGACGAGACCCGCAAGCGGCTCGCCGCGTTCAGGCAGCAGTGGGTGCCGGTGATCCGGGCGTCCGGGCTCCGGTTCGATTAATCCTGCACCTTGCCTACCCGCGGCGGGTAGCGCAGCGGCGGACCGCCATCGAGCGCCTGCGCGTTCGGGTCGCGTGGTGGCCGGCCCTGCAACTGGCGCTCACGGGCGTCGGCGCGGCGCCGCATCTCGGCCGTCTTGTTGGACGGCGCACGGTTGTGCAGGATCTCGTGCAACTCGCTCAGGGCCTGCTTGTAGACCTCGCGCTTGAACTCGATCACGGCATCGAGCGGCACCCAGAACTCGTTCCAGCGCCAGGCGTCGAACTCGGGATGATGCGAAGCGCGCAGGTTGATATCGGCGTCGCGACCGATGAGTCGCAGCAGAAACCAGATCTGTTTCTGGCCGCGGTAATGACCTCGCCACTCCCGTCGGACCCATTGCTCGGGGACGTCATAACGCAGCCATTCACGGGTACGACCGATCAGCTGCACGTGTTCGCGTTGCAGGCCGATCTCTTCGTTCAACTCTCGAAACATCGCCTGTTCAGGCGATTCGCCACGGTCGATCCCCCCTTGGGGGAACTGCCATGAATGTTCCCGAATCCGTTTTCCCCAGAAGACTTCGTTGTCCTGATTGAGCAATATGATGCCGACGTTGGGGCGGTAGCCGTCTCTGTCCAGCATGGCTGACCCCGTAATCCTTTAAACTGCGGTCGATTATATCGACACTTCCCCTGCCATGAAAGCCTCGCACTACCACCTGTCCACCCTCAAGGAAGCGCCCGCCGACGCCGAGATCGTCAGCCACAAGCTGATGACGCGCGCCGGGATGATCAAGAAGGTGGCCGGGGGCATCTACAACTACATGCCGGTGGGCCTGCGCGTGATCCGCCGCATCGAGGCCATCATCCGCGAGGAGATGAACCGCGCCGGAGGCATCGAGTTGCTGATGCCGGTGATCCAGCCGGCCGAACTCTGGAAGGAAACCGGCCGCTGGGACAAGATGGGCCCCGAGCTGTTGCGGGTCAAGGACCGCCACGACCGCGACTTCATCGTCCAGCCGACCTCCGAGGAGGTGATCACCGACATCGCCCGCCAGGAGATCAAGAGCTACCGGCAGATGCCGAAGAATTTCTATCACATCCAGACCAAGTTCCGGGACGAGCGTCGTCCGCGTTTTGGTCTGATGCGCGGGCGCGAGTTCACGATGAAGGATGCCTACTCCTTCGACCGTGATCATGAGGGGGCTCTCAGGAGCTACCAGGCGATGTACGACGCCTACATCGCCATCTTCGAGCGCATGGGCCTGCGTTTCCGGGCCGTGGCCGCCGACACCGGCGCCATCGGCGGCTCGGCTTCCCATGAATTCCAGGTCATCGCCGACACCGGCGAGGATGCCATCGCCTATTGCCCTGATTCGGACTACGCCGCCAACATCGAGCTGGCCGAAGCCGTGTCCCTGCTGCCGGCGCGTGCCGCGGCCGCCCAGGCGCTGAGCAAAACCCCCACGCCTGGCAAGGCCAAGTGCGAGGCGGTGGCCGAACTGCTGCAATTGCCGCTCGAGCGCACCGTCAAGTCGCTGGTGCTGGCAGTCGACAGCGTTGATGCCAATGGCATCGTCACCGGCACCCAGGTGTGGCTGCTGCTGGTGCGCGGCGACCACGACCTGAACGAGATCAAGGCTGGCAAGGTGCCGGGCCTGGCCGGCTTTCGCTTTGCCACCGAGGCCGAGATCCTCGAGTACTTCGGCACGCCGCCTGGCTACCTGGGGCCGATCGGAACCCGCAAGCCGGTCAAGGTGGTCGCCGACCGTACGGTCGCGAACATGGCCGACTTCGTCTGCGGCGCCAACGAGGCCGATTTCCACTATACCGGCGTGAACTGGGGCCGCGACCTGCCCGAGCCGCTGGTGGCCGACATCCGCAACGTGCGCGAGGGCGATCCCTCGCCTGATGGCAAGGGTCGCCTGGCCATCCAGCGCGGCATCGAGGTGGGCCATGTGTTCTACCTGGGCACGCGCTATTCGCGCGACATGAATGCCGTCTTCATCGACGAGCAGGGCAAGACCGCGCCCATGGAAATGGGCTGTTATGGCATCGGCGTGACCCGGCTGCTGGGTGCGGCGATCGAGCAGAACCACGACGACAAGGGCATCATCTGGCCGGTCCCGATCGCCCCCTTCGAGGTGGTGATCTGTCCGATGGGCTGGAGCAAGTCCGAGGCGGTACGCCAGCACTGCCTGGCCATTCACGACCAGTTGCAGGCCGCGGGCATCGACGTCATCCTGGATGATCGCGACGAGCGGCCGGGGGCGATGTTTGCCGACTGGGAACTGGTCGGTGTGCCGCTGCGGGTCACGGTCGGCGATCGTGGCCTGAAGGAGGGCAACTGTGAAGTCACCACGCGCCGGGGCCTGAGCACCGAGATGCTGCCGGTGGCCGATGCGGTGGCACAGGTGCGCAGCCGCCTGGATGCCTTGCGCACGATGGAGCAGGGGCGCAATCGCGCCTGAGGCCTGCCCGCCTAAAGCGGAACGCCGGACTGGCTCGCGGGCCTGCCGGCGTACACTGGAATGACAGCAGCGGCTCCGCTCCTGATCGGGAGTGTGACAAGCCCTGCATCGACCGACATCCAGGAGGAAGACCCATGTCCCGCTTTGGCCTCTCGCGCCGCCTGGCGCTCGCCGCCGCCGCCTCGATCACCCTGCTTGCCCCGGCCTTGGGCCAGGCACAGACCGTGCTCAAGATGGCGCACATCTACATCCCCGGCAACATCTGGTACGAGACGGCCGAGGCCTATGCCAAGGCTGTCGAGGCCCGCACCGCGGGCAAGGTCAAGATCCAGATCGCCCACTCAGGGTCCACCGGCGACTGGCCGCAGGCCATCGAGGCCCTGAAGATCGGCACCAATGACATCGTGCTGCAAAGCGTGGGCACCCTGGATCGCTACGGCATCATCGCCGGCATCGAGGCCTACCCTTATCTGGTCCGCGATGTCGATCATTTCAAGAAGGTCTACTACGGACCGATGGGCGGGCAGCTGTATGACGAGATTGCCGCCAAGACGCAGTTTCGCATCATCGGCGCCGGCTACCGCGGCGCCCGCCACCTGTCCTCCAACAAGAAGGTCGAGAAGGTCGAGGACCTCAAGGGCGTGAAGCTGCGCGTGCCGCCGCTCAAGATGTACCGCATGACCTGGGAATTCCTGGGCGCCAGTCCGACGCCGATGGGTATCGCCGAACTGTTCACCTCGCTGCAGAACGGCGTGGTCGATGGCCAGGAAAATCCCCTCGAAGTGCTCGAGCAGCAGAAGTACTACGAGGTGCAGAAGTACCTGATCGAAACCGGCCATGTGATGGGCGCGATGACCTGGATCTTCCACGAGCCCAAGTTCAAGGCACTGCCGGCCGATGTGCAGAAGGTGCTCAAGGAAGAGGGTGACAAGGTCATGCTGGCCGCCACCGACCGCATGGTCAAGATGGAAGCCGACTACAAGACCCGCATGCAGGCCAAGGGCATGACCTTCATCAAGGTGGATACCGGTCCGTTCCAGGCCCGTCTCAAGCCGATGGCCAAGGAATTCCCCGAGCTGAGCGGCTGGGTCGAGAAGATCCAGGCCATCCGGTAAGGCGCTCGTGATGAGCGCGCAGGCGCCCGCCGCGACCGGCACCGCCAGGGCCCACCCGGCCCTTCGGCTGGCGCACCGCATCGAGCAGTTGATCGATGCGCTGTGCGTCCTGATGCTGGTGGTGATGACGGCGGCGATGTGCTGGCAGGTCTTTGGCCGCTATGTGCTGGACCGTTCTCCGGCCTGGGCCGAGGAACTGGCCCGCTACATGATGGTGTGGATCACCTTCATCGGCGCGGTGGCGGTATTGCGCGAGGGCGGGCACCTGACGGTGACGGCCCTGGTCGATGCCTTGCCGCCTGCCGGCAAGCGGGTGCTGCTGGCGCTGCGCGACCTGGTGATGTTCGGCGTCTGTGTGCTGCTGGCCTGGAAGAGCGGCGAGTTCGCGCTGCTGAACCTGAGCCAGGACACGCCGGCCCTGGAGATCCCGGTGACAGTGCCCAACCTGGCCATGGTGATCGGCTTTGGCCTGCTGGCCCTGCACATCGTGCTGTGCCGCTTGGGTGGCGAGCCCTTCAAGGCGCTCACCGGCGACGAGTTCTGAGGGGATTGCATGGATCTGGCCTGGTTCATCCTTGTCGTCGTCAGCGCCCTGTTGCTGCTGGCGATCCCGGTGGCCTTCGCGCTGGCCCTGACCGCGATCCTGGCCATCGTCTGGATCGGCAAGATCCCGCTGATGATCGTGCCGCAGCAATTGTTCGGCGCCGTCGACAGCCTGTTGCTGCTGTCGATTCCCTTTTTCCTGCTGGCCGGTGACCTGATGACGGCCGGTGGCCTGACCACCCGCCTGCTGCGGCTGACCAATGCCCTGCTGGGTCGCTTCCGGGGCGGCCTGGCGATGAGCAATGTGGCCTCGGCCGTGTTCATGTCGGGCATCTCGGGGTCGGCGGTGGCCGACACCAGTGCCCTGGGCCGGGTGCTGATCCCGGCGATGATCAAGGAGGGCTACAGTCCCGGCTTTGCCGCCGCGCTGACCGCCTCGGCCAATATCGTCGGGCCGATCATTCCGCCCTCGATCGCCTTCGTGATCATCGGGGTGCTCACCAACCTGTCGATCTCCAAGCTGTTCCTGGCGGGCGTGCTGCCCGGCATCGCCTACGGCCTGGTGATGCTGTTCATGGCCTGGTACATGAGCGTGCGGCGTGGTTACCCGGTGCACGGCAAGGCCCCCAAGGGTGAGCTGTGGGCCGCCACCCGGGCAGCCTTCTGGGCCCTGCTGATGCCGGTGATGATCATTGCCGGCATCCGCAGCGGGGTGTTCAATGTCACCGAATGTTCGGCGGTGGCCGTGCTCTACGCGCTGGTCGTGGGTGGGCTCATCTATCGCGAGCTGAGCTGGGCCGCGCTGTGGCAGGCCCTGCATCGCACCGCACGCACCACCGCCGTCATCATGATCGTGATTGCCGGCGCCCAGGCGGTGTCCTGGCTGCTGGCCTACCAGAACATTCCGCAGTCCATCGCCGAGGCGATGCTGGCGGCCACCCGCAATCCGCTGCTGTTCCTGCTCATCGTCAACCTCTTCCTGCTGTTCATCGGCACCTTCATGGAGAACGGTCCGGCCATGGTGATGCTGGTGCCGGTGCTGTTCCCGATCGCCCAGAAGTTGGGGATCGATCCCTATCACTTCTCGATGATCGTCTCGATCAATCTGGTGCTCGGACTGATCACGCCACCGGTGGCGATCTGCCTGTCGTTGGGCTCGGTGATCGCCGGCTGCCGCCCGTCCGAGGCGGCGCGCGAGGTCTGGCCCTTCTTCTGGGCCGCCGTTGGCGTCCTGATGCTGGTCACCTATGTGCCGGCGCTGTCGCTGTGGCTGCCCTCGGTGATTGGCGGCCGCTGAATCCGCGCCGGCCCGGCGTCGCCTGACCGCCTTCGCAAAGCCCTGCCTGAACCCCTGCCACCTGCATTGAAAGGAATCGCCATGTCTGCCAGCCCCTCCAGCCCGAACCCTGACCGCCGCGGCCGCGTCCAGGACAAGGTGGTGCTGCTGATGGGCGCGGGCTCCTGTGGCCCCGGCTTTGGCAATGGTCGCGCCAGTGCCATCACCTATGCCCGTGAGGGCGCGCGTGCCGTCGTCTGTGTCGACATCGTCCCCGCCTTTGGCGAGGAGACCGCCGCCTTCATCCGCAACGAAGGCCATGAGGCGGTGATGATGCAGGCCGATGTCACCGTCAATGCCGATGTGCAGCGCGTGGTCGCCGACACCATTGCCCGCTATGGCCGCATCGATGTGCTGCACAACAATGTCGGCATCACCGCGATGGGCGGGCCCGAGGAGGAAACCCTCGAGAGCTGGCACCATGTGATGGATACCAATGTCACCGCCCATTTCCTGGCGGCCAAGCATGTGCTGCCGCACATGGTGCGCCAGGGCAAGGGGGCCATCGTCAACATCAGCTCGCTGGCCGGCCTGCGTGTCACGCCCTATCCCTACAGTTCGTACTACGCTTCGAAGGCGGCGGTGATCCACTTTTCCACCCATGTCGCGGCACAGTATGCCCGGCAGGGGATCCGTAGCAACACCATCTGCCCGGGGCTGATGAACACGCCGCTGATCCACATCCAGATCGCCGGCCAGTACCCCTCGACCCAGGCCATGATCGATGCCCGCAATGCGATGAGCCCGACCGGCAGGATGGGCGAGGGCTGGGACATCGCCCACGCGGCCGTCTTCCTGGCCAGCGACGAGGCCGCCTTCATCAATGGCGTGGTCCTGCCTGTCGACGGCGGCCAGCACACCATCGCCCGCTGAAGTCCAGAGGCCCTGCGATGCGTGTCCTGCTCACCGGTGCCAGCGGCGGCGTGGCCCGCATGCTGCGCCCCTTGTTGGCCGCCAGCGGCTTGCAACTGCGCCTGTCCGATCTCCAGCCTCCTGATGACCTGCAGGCTGGTGAGGACTTCATGGCTGCCGACCTGGCCGATGCGGCAGCCCTGGCGCCGCTGGTGCGGGATATGGAGGCCATCGTGCACCTCGGGGGCCATTCGGTCGAGGGGCCCTGGGCAACGATCCTGAAGGCCAACATCGAGGGCTGCTACAACCTGTATGAGGCCGCCTTCCAGGCCGGTGTGCAGCGCATCGTGTTTGCCTCCAGCAACCATGTGATGGGCTTTCATGAGCGCGGCGACAAGGTCGATGCCGAGCGCATGCTGCGGCCCGATTCCCGCTATGGCGTGAGCAAGGCCTTTGGCGAGGCGCTCGGCGCCCTTTATGCCGACAAGTTCGGCCTGCGCATCACCAATCTGCGGATCGGCAACGTGGCACCTGCGCCGGTCGACCGCCGCCGGCTGGCGATCTGGTTGCATCCCGAAGATCTTTGCCAGCTGATCCTGATCGGCCTGCGCCATCCCGACATCCGCTACGAGACCTTCTACGGCATGTCGGACAATGCGCGCGCCTGGTGGGACAACCGCCGGGCGCAAGCCTTCGGCTACCGGCCGCGCCATCGCAGCGAGGACCATGCAGCCCGGGTACTGGCCGTGGCGGAAGCGCCCGATCCGATCGCCGACCGCTTCCAGGGCGGCGCCTTCTGTTCCCAGGAGCATCCTCATCCGCCGGGCGTTCCCAAGCCCTGACGCCGGCCTGCGCAGGGATCAAGGACGGTTCGCTTGATCTGCGTCAATGTCGCGTTGGCTGTGCTTTGTATGATCAAGGCATGGTCAGCATTGCAGCGTCCCCCGCGGGCGCAGGCCTTGCCGGCCATGGACCCGGAGTGTCTTCCTCTGCGTCTTGCCGAGACCCTCTTGACGGCAGGTTCGCCCTGGGCCCCATCGCCACTGCGGTCGATGGGGTCTTTTTTATGTTCAGTGCTATAAACCGGACATGTCCCACGTTGATGCAAGGGCTGATTCCGGTGCAAAGCACCCGGCCGCAGCGGGTCCCTCTCCCGCGCACTGGAGCCATGCCTTTGAAGCCTATTCCCTGCCGATCGCCCTGGTGCTGATCACGCTGTGGGGCCTGAACTTCTCGGTACAGAAGTCGGTCTTCCAGTGGATGTCTCCCAATGGCGTCCTGCTGGTGCGCTATGGCCTGATCATGCCGGTGTGCTCGGTCATCCTGCTGCTGCTCACCTATGGCCGGCGCTGGCCGCGCTTGTCGCGGGCCGATGTCTGGACGCTGTTCAAGGTCGGTCTGGTCGGCCATCTCGTGCATGTCGGCCTGGTGATGCATGGCATGAACTGGTCGACCCCGTTTTCCAGTTCGGTGCTGATTGCCTGTGGACCCTTGTTCACCCTGCTGCTGCTGCGGGTCATGACCCACGAGAAGATGCAGCGCGCGGTGTTCTCGGGCGTCCTGATCGCAATGGCTGGCGTCCTTATCTTCCTGTCCGAAAAGCTGCTCACCGGCAGCTTCACCGCCAGCCTGGGCGATCTCGCCCTCCTGCTGGCCGCTGCGCTGTTTTCGTACTACACGGTGGTCACCCGTCCGCTCAATGAGCGTCTGGGCGGTGTGCCGGTGATGACCTACACCGCCTTGCTCAGTTGCCCACCGATCGTGCTGATGGCCTCGCTCGGGGGCGGTTGGTCGGTGGCCTGGTCGCAGGTGCCTCTCAGTGGCTGGCTCAGCCTGGGCTACAGCGTGGTGGTGGCGGCCTTCGTTGGCTGGTCGGTGTGGGGCTGGATCAACCGGGTACGCGGCGTGGCCCGCAGTGCGCCGCTCAATTACCTGATGGCGCCGGTGGCGGGTGCGGTGTCCTGGGCGGTGGGAGGCGAGAGTTTCACCTGGGTCAAGATCCTGGGCGCCGTGCTGGCGCTGGCCGGTGTGGCCTATGCCCAGTTTGCCTCGCAGGACCAGCGCGTGCTGCCGCCGGCAGGCGAGTAAGGTCAGGGTCATTCCATGAATGCACCGCGAGGCCCGCATCAATTGGCACATGCAGTGTCATAATGCCCGTCAGCAGTTCACTTTGAAGCGTTTCGGGCCGCCCGCAGGGCCCGGGCCCAGGTTCGACCGGAGAGTCGCATGGCAGTGCTATTTCGCAGATTGGGTCTGGGCCTTGCCGCACTGGCGGTTCTGGCCGGCCTGGCCTTCTGGGCCCTGGGCGGACGGGAAGGCGTGCTCCTGTTCTATGTCCAGCATGTCCTGCGCAAGGACCCGATCGAGACCCAGCCCATCGTCTGGCAGCAGGGCCCGGCCGCAGCCCTGCCGGCTGCGCAGTACCCGGGGGGCCGCAGGCCGCCGAACGTGGTCGTCATCCTGGCCGACGACCTGGGCTTCAACGACATCAGCTTCTATGGCGGCGGCATTGCCGGTGGCCAGGTACCCACGCCCCATATCGACAGCATTGCCCGCGATGGCGTGAATTTCCGCGCGGGCTATTCGGGCAATGCCACCTGCTCGCCCTCGCGTGCCGCCATCATGACCGGCCGCTATGCCACCCGCTTCGGTTTCGAGTTCACGCCGGTGCCGGTGCAGTTCATGCGTCTGGTCGGCGGTCACAGCCGTCCGGGCAGCCTGCGCAATCCGGTCTACCACGCCGAGCGTGAGGCGGGCATCCTGCCCTACGAGGATCAGGGCCTGCCCACCAGCGAAATCACCATCGCGAAATTGCTGCAGGGGGCTGGCTATCACACCGTGCATCTGGGCAAGTGGCATCTGGGCGACAGCCCGCAATTCCGGGCCTATGCCCACGGCTTTGCCGAATCATTGTCCCTGCAGCATGGCGGTTCGATGTATCTGGCGGCCGACGATCCCAAGGTGGTCAATGCCCGCCAGGAGTTCGATCCGATCGACCGCTTCCTGTGGGCGGCCCATCCCTGGGGCTTGCGCATGAACGCCGGTCCGGTGTTCAAGCCCGCCGGCTATCTCACCGATGTGCTCACCGACGAGGCGGTGAAGGTGATCGATGCCAACAAGCATCGCCCCTTCTTCATGTACCTGGCCTACAACGCGCCGCACACGCCGCTGCAGGCCACCCGTGAGGACTACGATGCACTGGCGGCGATTCCCGACCATACCACCCGCGTGTATGCCGCCATGATCCGCTCGCTGGACCGCAACATCGGGCGCGTGCTCAAGGCGCTCAAGGATCAGGGCCTGGATGACAACACCCTGGTGATCTTCACCAGTGACAATGGCGGGGCGCACTATGTCGGCATCGATGGGCTGAACAAGCCGTATCGGGGCTGGAAGGCGACCTTCTTCGAGGGCGGCATGCATGTGCCCTACTTCATGCGCTGGCCGGGAGTGATCACGCCCGGGCAATCGTATGGCGCACCAGTCAGCCACTTCGATATCTTCGCCACTGCCGCAGCGGTGGCCGGCGTGCCGGTCCCGCGCGATCGCATCATCGATGGGGCCAACCTGCTGCCCTTCGTGCGCGGCCAGGCCCAGGGCGTGCCGCATCGCGAATTGTTCTGGCGCAGCGGCGACTACCGGGTGGTGCGCCAGGGGGACTGGAAGCTGCAGGTCACCAACCTGCCGCAACAGGACTGGTTGTACAACCTGGCCGATGACCCGGGCGAGCGCAACAACCTGGCCGCCAGCCAGGGGGCCAAGGTGGCCGAACTCAAGGCCTTGCTGAACCAGTTCAATGCCCAGCAGGCCAAGCCGCTCTGGCCCTCGCTCGCCGAGGCGCCGATTCCCCTGGACAAGACCCTCAAGGCCCCCCAGGCTGCGGAGGATGCCTATGTCTACTTTGCCAATTGAGGGCCTTGTGCTGCCGGCGTGTTGCGGCAGTCCCTGCCAGGTCCCTTCGCCGGGAGCCCGGCCATGACCACGGGCCTGTGGATCGCTGCGGGCCTGGTCGCGCTCTATGGCGTCTTCCTGCTCTGGTATGGCGGCAGTGGACGGCCGCTCGATGCCGCCGAGACCGAGCGCTTCATGGCCCTGCTCGGGGCCCAGGCCGAAGGGCCCGAGGGGCAGCGCCTGCTGGCCCAGGTGCGCGACCTGGTCAGCCAGGACGATGGTCGCGAGTTCGTGATGCACAACGTGGTGCGTCACCGCCCGCAGGCCCGCTATCCGGAGGGCCTGGCGCAGGCGCGCGGCTGGAGCGAGGATGCACGCGAGGCGGATCGCCGTTATGGCCGTCTGCTCGCCCCGCACCTGCTGCGCCATGGCTGCCTGCCGCTGTTCATCGCACCACGGGTCGGACGCTTCATCGAGCCTGATGGCCTGCCCTGCTGGGACTATGTGGCGATGGTGCGCTATCGCAGCATGCGCGATTTCCTGCGCTTTGCGCTGGCCATCGAGACAGGTGAGATTGCGCTCCACAAGTGGGCCGCCATCGAGATCACCCAGGTCTTTCCGGTACGACCGCTGTTCAGCCTGATCGTGGTGCGCCTGCTGGTGGCCGGGATGCTGGCGCTGCTGGGGTGGGGCCTTTGGGGCATCATGTCGCTGTGGCCGGCCTGAGCCATCGACCCGCCAAGGGGCAGACCGGCGGCCGGCATCCCTTCATCAAGACAGAACAGGAGACGAACCCATGAAAACCCGCATCACAGAATTGTTTGGCATCGAGCGCCCCATCATCCAGGGCGGCATGCACTACGTCGGCTTTGCCGAGCTGGCCGCCGCCGTCTCCAATGCCGGTGGCCTGGGACTGATCACCGGCCTGACGCAGCGCACGCCCGCTGATCTGGCCAACGAGATCCGGCGCTGCCGCGAGATGACCGACAAGCCCTTCGGTGTCAATCTCACCTTCCTGCCCACGGTCAGCTCGCCCGACTATCCCGGCTATATCAAGGCGATCATCGATGGCGGCGTCAAGGCGGTCGAGACCGCCGGCAACAACCCCCAGAAATGGCTGCCGGCACTGCACGAGGCGGGCGTCAAGGTGATCCACAAGTGCACCTCGGTGCGTCATTCCCTGAAGGCCGAGGCGATCGGTTGTGACGCCGTCAGCGTCGATGGCTTCGAGTGCGGCGGCCACCCTGGCGAGGATGACGTGCCCAATTTCATCCTGCTGCCGCGCGCCGCGGAAAGCCTGAAGATTCCGTTCGTCGCCTCTGGCGGCATGGCCGATGGCCGCTCGCTGGTGGCCGCGATGGCACTGGGCGCCGAGGGCATGAACATGGGGACGCGTTTCATCGCCACCCAGGAAGCGCCGGTGCACGAGAACGTCAAGCAGGCGATCGTGGCCGCCACCGAACTCGATACCCGTCTGGTGATGCGTCCCTTGCGCAATACCGAGCGCGTGCTGAACAATGCGGCGGTCGAGCGCCTGCTCAAGAAGGAAAAGGAGCTGGGCGGCAACATCAAGTTCGAGGACATCATCGAGGAAGTGGCCGGCGTCTATCCCAAGATCATGAAGACCGGCGACATGGAGGCCGGAGCCTGGTCCTGCGGCATGGTGGCCGGCCTGATCCATGACATCCCGACCGTCAAGCAATTGATGGACCGCATCATGCAGGAGGCCGAGGACATCATCCGCAAGCGCCTGCCGGGCTTTGCCGGCTGAGTCATGAACGGCCTGCGGCGCATGGGCAGGGGCCTGCTGGCCGCGGGTCTGCTGTGGTGCGCCGGGCTGTCCCTGGCGCAACCGCAGACGCAGGCACAGGCACAGGCACAGGCACAGGCACAGGCACAGGCACAGGCGCCTGGGGCGCGCCGCCCGAACCTGGTCATCCTGCTCGCCGACGACTGGGGCTTTACCGACGTGGGCGCCTTTGGTGGCGAGATGGCCACCCCCCACCTCGATGCGCTGGCGCGACGCGGCATGCGCTTTTCCAATTTCCATGTGGCCGCTTCCTGCTCGCCAAGCCGGGCCATGCTCTTGACCGGCGTCGACAACCACCTGAACGGGGTGGGCAACATGCGCGAGTCGATTCCGCGCGAGCATATCGGCAAGCCGGGCTACCTGAGCGTCCTCAACCAGCGCGTGGTCACCGTGTCCACCCTGCTGCAGGAGGCGGGCTATCGCACCTATGCCAGCGGCAAGTGGCACATCGGCAAGGAGCCGCACAACCTGCCACCCGCGCGCGGCTTTGACCGCTCGATCATCCAGGCCGACAGCGGCTCGGACAATTGGGATTCGCAGCAGCGCTATCTGGCCCTGACCGAGCAGGTCAATTGGTTTGAAAATGGCGCACCGGCCCAGGTGCCGCGCGACTATTACTCGTCGCAGTATTTCGTCGACCGTGCCATCGAGTTCCTGCGGGCCGATGCCGCCAGCGGCAAGCCGTTTTTCGCCTACGTCGCTTTTCAGGCCAATCACATTCCGTTGCAGGCGCCGCGCAGCTTCATCGACAAGTACCGGGGCCGTTACGACGCCGGCTGGGAGGTCCTTCGCAAGGAACGCCGCGACAAGGCTGCGGCACTGGGCCTGATCCCGGCCGATGCAGCGATGCAGCGCATGGCCAGCACGCGCGACTGGAATGCCCTGAGCAGCACCGAGAAGGCCTACGAGGCACGCCGCATGGAGGTGTATGCGGCGATGGCCGAGGCGATGGATTTCCAGGTCGGCCGGCTGATCGCCTACCTGCGCGAGGCGGGCGAATATGACAACACCGTATTCATGTTCCTGTCCGACAATGGCGCCGAACCCTCCGACCCCTATGCCACGTTCACCGGCCGGCTGTGGCTTGCCACCCAGTACAACCGGGAGATCGAGCGGCTGGGCGACAAGGGTGCCTATGCGGTCATCGGCCCGAGCTGGGCCAGTGCGGCCGCCTCGCCGCTGTCTACCTACAAGTTCTACTCTGGCGAGGGCGGCATCCGGGTGCCCCTGATCATCGCCGGCGCGCCCGGCATCGCGGCCGGCACCGTGCATTCGCGCTTCGTGCATGTCACCGACCTTGCGCCAACCCTGCTGCAACTGGCCGGCGTGGCGATGCCGCAGGGGCGGCACCAGGGACGCGACATCGAGCCGATGCGTGGCCGCAGCCTCTTGCCCGTGATGCAAGGCAAGTCCGATCGCGTGCACCCGGTCGATGAGCCGATCGGCTATGAGTTGTCGGGCAACCAGGCGCTGTTCCTGGGCGACCTGAAACTGATCCGCAACATCGCTCCGGTCGGCGATGGCCGCTGGCACCTGTATGACATTTTGCGTGACCCGGGTGAGACGCGTGACCTGCAGGCCGAACAGCCTGCGATGTTCCAGCGCATGCAGGCCCTCTACGAGGACTACGCCCGCCAGCATGGCGTGCTGCCGATGCCGCCCGGCTATGAGCCGACGCGGCAGGTCCTGATCAATTCGATCCACAACGTCTACCTGCCGCGCATCCTGCGCTGGGGGGCGCCGATGCTGGGGGCCTTGCTGCTGTGGGGGTTGTGGCGGCGCGGCCGCCAGCGGCGGCGCAGGGCCCTGCCACCGGCCGCGCACTGACGCCCGGGTCCTCCCTTTTTCGACTCAAGGAAACACCATGTCCTCCTGGATCAAACGTGCGCTCTTGCTGCTCCTGCTGGTCGCCGCGCTTGCCTGGTGGCAACGCGGTCCGATTGCGATGGCCATCGTCGAGCGCTCCATCCCCAAACGCATGGCGCTCGATGCCATGGCCGAACTGCCCGATGGCCTGCACGTCGGCCTGTGCGGTGCCGGCTCGCCGTTTCCCGACGAGCGCCGCAGTGGCCCCTGCACCCTGGTGCTTGCCGGCAAGCGCCTGTTCGTGGTCGATGCGGGCAGCGGCAGCGTGCGCAACATCGGCAAGCTGGGTTTTTCCCATGGCCAGATCGAGGCGGTGCTGCTCACCCACTTTCATTCCGACCATATCGACGGACTGGGCGAGCTGATGCTGCAGCGCTGGGTGTCGGCCTCGCGCACCGAACCCCTGCCGGTGTATGGACCCACCGGCGTCGAGTCGGTCGTGGCCGGTCTTGCCCAGGCCTACACGCTGGACCGTGGCTATCGGGTGGCCCATCACGGGGATGCCACCGTGCCTGCCAGTGGCTTTGGGGGTACGGCCAAGCCCTTTGCGGCCGGATCGGGGGAGCCGGTCAGCCTGATCAAGGACGGCGAGCTGGAGATCCTCGCCTTCAAGGTGGACCATCGTCCGGTCGATCCGGCGGTCGGTTATCGCATCAGCTACAAGGGCCGCAGTGTGGTGATCAGTGGCGACAGCAAGAAGGCGGCCTCGATCCAGGCCGCTGCCAAGGGTGTCGACCTGCTGGTGCATGAGGCCCTGTCCCCGCAGATGGTCGGCCTGCTCAGGCAGGCGGCCGAGAAGGCGGGCCGGCCCAAGCTGGCCAAGATCTTTGCCGACATCGTCGATTACCACGCCACACCGGAGCAGGCCGCCGAAACCGCGCGCGATGCCCAGGTCGGCATGCTGCTGCTCAACCATATCGCGCCGCCCCTGCCGCTGCCTGGCATGGAGGAGGTCTTCGTGGGTGCTGCGCCGAAAATCTTCGGCGGACCCCTGAAGGTGGGCATCGATGGCGATTTCATCACCCTGCCGGCCGGCAGCAAGGACATCCGCCAGGGAAGGCGCTTCTGATGAGTATCGGACGCATCTCCCAGGGGCAATTGCCGGTCACCGGACCGGTGCTGCGCACGCCCGAGCGCTGCTTTGAATCGCTGCCGGATTTCCCGTGGACCCCGCACTACGACACCATCGGCGGCCTGCGGGTGGCCTGCATCGACGAGGGGCCACGCGATGCGCCCGTCGTGCTCCTGATGCACGGCGAGCCGTCCTGGTCCTTCCTGTATCGCAAGATGATCCCGACCCTGTTGCAGGGCGGGGTGCGCGTGGTGGCGCCAGACCTGGTCGGCTTTGGCCGCTCCGACAAGCCGGCCCGGCCTCAGGACTATTCCTATCTCAACCACGTACTCTGGATGGACGCCTGGCTGCAGGCGCGCGACCTGCGCGGCATAACGCTGTTCTGCCAGGACTGGGGCTCGCTGATCGGCCTGCGCATGGTGGCCGATGACCCTGATCGCTTTGACCGCATTGCGTTGGCCAATGGGGGCCTGCCCACTGGCGCCACGCCGGTCCCGCCCGCGTTCAAGCTGTGGCGTGCCTTCTCGCGCTACAGCCCCTGGTTTCCGATCGGCCGTATCATCAAGGCCGGTGCGGTGACGCCGCTGCGCCCCGACGAGATCGCCGCCTATGATGCGCCCTTTCCGCAGCCGCACTACAAGGTGGCGGCGCGCGTCTTCCCGGGCTTTGTGCCGACCACGCCCAATGATCCCGAACGCGCGCGCAACGAGCAGGCCTGGGCGATGTTCCGGCAATGGGACAAGCCCTTCCTGACGCTGTTTTCGGACCACGATCCGATCACGCGGGGCGGGCATCGGCAGTGGAAGCAGGAGGTCCCGGGGGCACAGGGTCAGGCCCATGCGATCACCCGCGGCGCGGGGCATTTCCTGCAGGAGGACAAGGGGCCGGAACTGGCGCAGACGCTGCTGCGCTTCATGGGTCGGGCCTGAGGCCGGCAACTCGTATCAGGAGTGACGATGACGGTATTGATTGCAGGGGGAGGCATTGCCGGGCTGTCGCTGGCCCTGACCTGCCACCAGATCGGTGCGCCCTTCAAGGTCTTCGAGTCGGTGGCCCGGATCCGGCCGCTCGGTGTGGGTATCAA
Organism: Burkholderiales bacterium; assembly: GCA_029977705.1. Lineage (GTDB taxonomy): Bacteria > Pseudomonadota > Gammaproteobacteria > Burkholderiales > Burkholderiaceae_E > JAPOKJ01. The sequence goes on from JAPOKJ010000001.1 coordinate 256,456, forward strand.
CCTTCAGCCCAGCGCGGTGCGCGAGTTGATCGATCTGGGACTGGAAGAGCGGCTCGAGCAGATCGGTGTGCGCACCCGCGATTACGGCATGTACACCAAGCGCGGCTTGCATATCTGGACCGAGCCGCGCGGCACCTGGGCTGGCTACCGCTGGCCGCAATATTCGGTGCACCGCGGCCTGCTGCACATGATGCTGCATGACACCCTGATCGAGCGCGCCGGTGCCGGCAGCATCGAGTGCGGCTGGAGCGCCACGGGCTTTGGCAACGAGGGCGAGCAGGCCGTCCTGCACCTGCGGCACAGCGATGGTCGCTTGCGCAGCGAGCGCGGCAAGGTGCTGATCGGTGCCGATGGCATCCACTCGGCGATCCGCCGCCAGATCGCGCCCGGCGAAGGCGAGCCGCGCTGGGGCGGCGCCATGCTCTGGCGTGGCACCACCCGCGCGCAGCCCTTCAAGACGGGGGCCTCGATGGTGATGATCGGTCATTCGGGCCTGCGCTTTGTCAGTTACCCGATCTCGCGGCCCGATCCGGCCACCGGCCTGGCGACCATCAACTGGATCGCCAACCTGCAATACGATCCCGACCAGGCCTGGAACAAGGAGGACTGGAACCGCGAGGCCCGGCTCGATGACTTCCTGCCGCGCTTCGAGGGCATGCGCTTTGACTGGCTCGACGTGCCGGCCCTGGTGCGGGCTGCGGACAAGGTCTATGAGTATCCGATGGTCGATCGCGATCCGCTCGATCGCTGGACCGTGGGCCGGGTATCCCTGATGGGTGATGCAGCGCATGCCGCCTACCCGGTCGGCTCCAATGGCGCCGGCTCGGCGCTGATCGATGCCCGCAAGCTGGGTCGCGCCTTTCTCGATCATGGCCTGGGGCCGCAGGCCTTGCAGGCCTATGAAGCCGAGATGCGGCCGATCACCTCCAAGGTGGTGCTCACCAACCGCGTCGCCGGCCCAGACCAGATCCTCGATGTGGTCGAGGAGCGCTGCGGTGGCTGGTTCGAGCGCGTCGAGGATGTGATCTCGCAGCAGGAGCTGGCCGAGCACGCGGCCCGCTACAAGGCGATTGCCGGCTATGCGGTCGAGGCCACCAATGCGGCCGCCGCGACCGTCCCGGCCGGGGCTCAGCTGAGCGCCGCGTAGCGCTCGAGGTGATGATCGGCATCGCCAAAGCGCTGCGCGATCATGGTCAGGCGACGGAAGGTGTGGGAGACCTTCATTTCCTCGGTCATGCCCATGCCCCCATGCAGCTGGATGGCCTCCTGGCTGACCTGTCGCGCTGCATCTGCGATCTTGATCTTGGCCATCGACACTGCACGGCGGCGCTCATCGGCATCGCTGCTGCCGTCGACCCGGGCAGCGGCCAGGATGGCCATCGAGCGGGCCTGTTCGGTGACGATCACCATGTCGACGATGCGATGCTGCAGCACCTGGAAGGAGCCGATCGCCACGCCGAACTGCTTGCGCGTCTTCAGGTACTCGAGGGTGGCCTCGTTGGCATACTTCATCGCCCCGATGGCATCGGCGCACAGCAGCGCGGTGGCAAAGTCGATGGCCTCATCCAGGGCCTCGGCCCCCTTGCCCGCCTCACCGAGCAGGGCATCGGCCGGCAGCTTGACGCCCTTGAAGCGCACGTCGGCGGCACGCTGGCCATCGACGGTGCGATAGCCGCTCAGCTCGACGCCTGCCGCCTGGCGATCGACGATGAACAGGCTGGTGCCCCCGGCATCGGCCGAGACGACCAGCTTGTCGGCCACCCCTGCACCCATGACGACGATCTTCTCGCCATTGAGTTCCCAGCCCTCGCTCGTGCGCCTGGCGGTGGTGGCCTTGGGGGCGGCATCGTAACGCTCGCCGCGCTCCAGATACGCGCAGGTCAGCTTGCAACTGCCCTCGATGACCTTGGGCAGCAACGCGGCGCGCTGCGTCGCCGAGCCCAGGCGCGCAATCAGGCGGCCAGCCAGGCCCACGGTGTCGAGCAGGGGCTCGACCACCAGGGCCTCGCCGAAGGCCTCCATCGGCGCCATCATGTCCACGGCGCCGCCGCCAAAGCCGCCGTCATCCTCGCCAAAGGTGATCGCGGTCAGGCCCATCTCGGCGAAGGTCGACCAGGCCTCATTGCTGAAACCACTGCCGGAATTGATGATCGCCTTGCGTGCCTCGAAGTCATATTTGCCGGACAGGTACTTGCGTACCGAGTCGGCCAGTTGTTGTTGCTCTTCGGTGTACTCGAAATTCATGGTGATGCTCTTTCGTATCGTGTTCGCGGATCCCGGGGGCACTCACAGGCCCAGGGTGGCCTTGGCAATGATGTTGCGCTGGATCTCGTTGGAGCCGGCGTAGATGCTGGCCTTGCGCAGGTTGGCGTAGCGCGGGGTCAGGCGCGAGAGCAGGGGGTCGACACTGCCGCCTTCCACCGCTCTGAAGGGCTGGGCCTCGGGGCCGGCCACCTGCATCATCAGCTCGGTCAGGGCCTGCTGGATCTCGGTGCCCTTGATCTTGAGCATCGACACATCGGCGCCGGGCGGGTTGCCGCTGCGGCGCATGCGATCGAGAAAGCGCATCGCGGTCAACTCGAGCGCCGCCAGTTCGACCTCGACCCGGGTCAGGCGGTCGCGAAAGCGCGGATCCTGCAGCAGCGGCTTGCCGTTCTTGAGGGTGTTGCCGGCCAGCTTGCGCAGCGAGGCCAGTTCGCGACGCGACATGCCCACCGAGGCCGAGCCCATGCGCTCATGGCCGAGCAGGTACTTGGCCACGGTCCAACCCTTGTTCTCCTCGAACACCAGGTTCTCGACCGGCACCTTGACGTCTTCGAAGAAGACCTCGTTGACCTCATGGCCGCCATCCATCAGGATCAGCGGGCGCACCGTGATGCCGGGCGTCTTCATGTCGATCAGCAGGAAGGAGATGCCCTCCTGGCGCACCTTGGCATGGGGATCGGTGCGCACCAGGCAGAAAATCCAGTCGCCGTAATGACCCAGCGTGGTCCAGATCTTCTGGCCATTGACGACATAGTGGTCGCCCTGGCGTTCGGCCTTCGTCTTGAGCGAGGCCAGATCGGAGCCGGCGCCCGGCTCGGAATAGCCCTGGGCCCAGAAGTCGATGCCGTCGCGGATGCGCGGCAGGTACTTGTTCTTCTGCTCGTCACTGCCAAAGCGCAGCAGCACCGAGGCACACATGTTCGGACCGAAGGCGGGCAGGCGCGGCGCACCGGCCAGGCCGATCTCCTCGTCGAAGATGTAGCGCTGCGTCACGTCCCAGCCGGTGCCGCCCCACTCGACCGGCCAGTGCGGCACCGACCAGCCCTTGGCGGCCAGGATGCGGTGCCAGCGCATGTAGTCGTCCTTGCTCAGATGGCCATAGCCGACCACCTTTTCGCGGATGTCATCGGGCAGGTTGCCCTTGAGCCAGGCGCGCACGTCGTCGCGGAAAGCCAGTTCTTCGGAGGAGTAGTTCAGGTCCACGGCAGGAATTCCTAATCGGGTTGGAGCAGAAAGGGTTGAAGCAGTTGTCGAATCAGATGCTGGCTCAGGCGAGCGGCAGGATGGCGGCGTGCACGAGATTGGCGACGGTGTCCAGACGCTCGCTGTGCCAGGGGTCGGGAATACGGTTGTTGGTGACGTAGGCAAAGGACACGCCACTGCTGGGATCGGCCCAGCAATAAGAGGTGCCCACGCCGCCATGGCCGTAGCATTCGGGCGCCGCCAGCGCGCCGATGCCCCGCACATTGGGCGTCGTGCCGCGCAGATGCGGCCCCAGGCCACGATGCATCGGCATGCCCATGAATTCGTCGACACGATCACCGGTATGGTTGCGCAGTGCATAGGCCAGCATGCGGGGCGAGAGCACGCGCACGCCGTTGAGCGCGCCACCGGCGATCATCATCTGGTAGAGCGCCACCATGCCGCGCGCCGATCCGTAGCCGCCGCCGCCCGGGGCACCGGCACGGCGCCAGGTATCGTTGTTGCTGTCGGGCAGCGGCCGCATGCCCTGCGCCGTCGGTTCATGCATGTCGGCGATACGGGCGTCCATCGCCGGTGGAACCCCGATCACGATGTCCTGGTCCAGGCCCAGCGGGACCAGGATGTCCTCGCGCACCACCTCGCGAAAGTCACGGCCGGTCAGGGTTTCGATCAGGCTGGCCAGCACCCAGTGCGCCGACAGGCCGTGGTAATGGATCTTCGAGCCCGGGGTCCATTCGAGCGGAAAGTCGGCCACGGCGGCATGCATGGCCGGATGCACCGTACCCCGCTGCGTGGCCACTTCCTGCCAGCCGGCCGGGCTCATCAGCGCCGAGGGAAAGCCGCCCTGATGGGTGATGACCTGCAGGATGGTGATTTCCTTCTTGCCATGTTTGGCGAAGGCCGGCATGTGGTCGCTGACCCGGTCGGTGAAGCGGAAGGCGCCCTGCTCGCACAACTTCCACAGCGCCGTGGCCAGCACCACCTTGGTGTTGGAGTAGAGCAGCCACAGGGTCTGGGTGCCGGCCTCGACCCGCGACGGCTCGGTGCGGGCATGGCCGAAGGTGCGCTCGAGCAGCAGCTTGCCACCACGGGCCAGGGCGATCTGGGCGCCGGGGTAGCGGCCTTCGCGGATATGGCCTTCGATCAGCCCGGTGAGCAAGGCGATCTGCTCGGGGCGGATACCGTTTTCGGACAGGGCCGCTTGCGGCAGGGGATAGGGGGTCATCGCGGGGCGCTCGTCGGGTGTCCGGCGTCGCGGTTGCGGCGTCGGGGGCCGGGCCGTCGACGCCGGCGGCAGACCCACCTTCATGGTAATCAATGCCCACCGGCAAGCCGCGCGGCCGGGCCGGCCTGCGGAACGCGGGCCGGCGCTGGCGCGACGCTCAGGCGGCCTGCAGCGGCCGGCGCAGGGCGGGGGCCAGTCCCGCACCCATCAGGTCGATGAAGTTGTCGGCATAGAAGGCCTCGATCTCACGGGCACTGCAGCCGGCCAGGGCTTCGTCAAAGCGCTTGAGCGGATGGCGGCCACCCTCGACGTGCGGATAGTCGGAGGAGAACATGCACACCTGCGGCCCGGTATTGCGCACGATCCAGCCGCTGTCCTCATGCGGATAAGGGGTGACGCGGAACTGGCGAAGGATGATCTCGCTGGGCTTGGCCGAGAGCTTTTGCAGCCGGGTCTCGTTCTTCATGAAGGCATGGGCGGCCGAATCCATGGCGCGCATCCACCCGGGCACCCAGGCGGCGCCCAGTTCGATGGCGCCCCATTTCAGGCGTGGGAAGCGGTCCAGCACGCCATCGAAGATCAGGGTGGCCATGGTCTGCATCACCGATGCCGGAATCGGCATGTAGCTGACCGAGGTGAAGTTGTCATCACCCCCGTGAAAGTCGGGCACCGGCGGCAGGCCGTTCTGCTTGTACACCGGCGAGAGCTTGTCCTCGCCGCCGACATGGAACAGGATCGGAATGCCGGCCTCCTGGGCCATCGCCCAGACCGGGTCGAGCGCCACATGGCTGGGCGCATGATGCTGCGGGCACCACGAGGGAATCAGCAAGGCCTTGGCACCCAGGGCAATCGATTCGCGGGTCAGGGCCTTGGCACGCTCGAAGTCCTCCAGCGGCACATAGGCGGTGGCCAGCAGCCGCGCATCGACGCTGCAAAAGTCGGTCATCATCCGGTTGTGGGCCAGGGCTGCCGCATAGCACAGCTCAACGTCCTCATCCCGGTCCAGCCCGAAGTTGCCCAGGCAGAAGGTGGTGAAGACCAGCTGGCTGGCAAAGCCGAGCCAGTCGACGACATGGGGCCGGTCAGCCTTGATGAAGGCGCCATGTGCCTCGTAGTTCTTGCGCAGCAGCATGTTGGCATCGACACCGGCACGGAAGGCCGGGTCGGCATGGGCCGCCAGCGAGCGTCCGGCGCGTGCCTTGACCACGCCGGCCTGGATGCGGGCGCGCACCTTGGGGTGGGCATGAAAGCGCGCCAGCATGCGCGCATCGAAAAAGGGGTCGAGGCAGTCATCCAGCTCCATCAGGTGACTGTCCGCATCGTGAATCAGGCGTCCGTTGGCATAGGTCATGGGGTCCTCCTCAGGGCTTGTTCTTGATCACCACCCCGGCCGCGCACAGGGCCTGGATGTCCAGCTCGCCATAGCCGGCCTCGCGCAGCACCTGTTCACTGTGCTGGCCCAGGGCCGGCGCAAAGCCGGGGGCGCGCTTGGGGCTGCCTTCCAGATGGATGGGGCTGTTCACCGCCAGCCCCGAGCCATCGCCAGATTCGACCAGCACGCCGGCCGCGCGCATCTGTTCGTCCTCATCGATGTCGGTGAGGTTGCCGATCACGCCAAAGGTGACACCGGCCTCATCGAGCCGGCTGCGCCAGTCCTTCAGGTCGCGCTCGGCAAAGCGCTCATCGAACAGCCGGGTGAGCGCCTGGGCATTGGCGCGCAGGCCTTCAGGCGTGGTGTAGCGCGGGTCATCGAGCAGTTCAGGGCAGCCCAGCGCGGTGTACAGGCCGGCCAGCTGCTTGGCCGGATTGAGCAGGATCATGCTCAGCCAGCGGCCATCGCGGCACTTGAAGACATTGGACAGCGGATTGGCGGCCTGCTCGCGCGGCGGTCGCGGCGGGTATTTGGCGCCGCGCAGGTGGGCCTGGATCTGTACGCTGTTGGACCAGGCGCCATTGGCCAGCAGGGATGTGGCCACCAGACCGCCCTTGCCGGTCTTCTCGCGCCGGTACAGCGCGGTGACGATGGCCCCGTACATCGCGATCGCGCTGGGATGGTCGCCCATCCCGGCGGTGGCGCGGGCCGGCACCGCGGTGTGATCCGGGCGCACCATGTCCATCAGCCCGGAACGGGCCCACCAGGCGGTGCCATCGAAGCCGGTCTTGTGGCTTTCCGGCCCGTGCTCGCCATAGGCGGTGAAGGAGGCGTAGATCAGCCGTTCGTTGAGGGGCGCCAACTGCTCATGGGCCACCCCCAGGCGTTCACGCACCGGCAGCGGCAGGTTGGTGATGAAGACATCGGCCTGGCCGATCAGGCGGTGCATCACCGCCAGCCCTTCGGGCCGCTTGAGATCGAGCACCAGGCTGCGTTTGTGCCGCGAGTCGAGCTCCCAGGCATAGTTGCTGCGCGCTGCCGGGGCGCCGGGCAGGTGCCACAGTTCGCGGTAGGGATCGCCCTCGGGGGGTTCGACCTTGATCACCTCGGCGCCGAAGTCGGCCAGCACGGTGGCCGCTGCGGGCGCCGCGATGTAGCTGGCACAGTCGATCACTTTCAGGCCTTTGAACAGCAGGGCGTCGTCCATGTCCGCTTCCTTGGTCATCGGGTTGGGGGTGAAGGCCTGTCGGTCGGGGGTCATTGCAGGGTGCACGGCCGACCCTGGGCCGCGCCGCTGCCGTGGCGCCGCCCTAGTCGTAGGCCGTCAGCACATCATCGATCGCACGCTCCAGGTCGGCGGCTGAAGCGCAATACAGCAACTGTGTACAGAACGGCTGGTAGCGCAGCACCGCGCTGTCGCCAGTGCCCCAGCGCCGCGGCGGCTCCGGACACAGCCAGACGACACGCTTGGCGCGGTCGGCAATCTCCTGGAAGATGTCGATGCGCGGGTCGGTCTGGTTACTGCGGCCATCGCCCAGGATCAGCACCGTGGTGCGCCGGTCGATCACATCCATGAAGTCGGTCTGGAAATCGACCAGCGCCTGGCCATAATCGGTGCTGCCGCCACCGGCGTCCATCACGATGCGGTCCATGGCCTTCTCGAAGCTGAGGGTCTCCAGGGTATGGCCGACCTCCTTGAGGTGGGCCGAGAAGGCAAAGGCCGACAGATCGGTGACCTCGTCCTTGAGCGAGTGCAGGAACAGCAGCAGGAAGCGCACGTAGCGCGCCACCGAGCCGGACACATCGCAGATGGTGACGATCTTGGGGCGGTCCTTGCGCTTGGTCTTCCAGACCAGCTCGAAGGGCACGCCGTCGTGGCCGGCATTGACGCGCATGGTCTTGCGGGTATCGAGCATGCCGCGCTGCACCTGCTTGCGGCGCCGTGAGTGGCGCACCGCCAGGCGCTTGGCCATGCGCGCCACGATCGCCTTGATGCGGTCCATGTCGCCTACCGCAAGCTGGCCGATCTCGCGGTTGACCGTGACCTCGTTCATGAAGGCTTCCTGGGCAGCACGGCCAAACAGCTCGAAGCGCTGGTCCACCAGGGCACGCGCCTGGCGCTGCAAGGCGGTGCGCGCCTGGGCCAGCTCGGCAGCGCGACGCTGTGCCTTGCGCGAGGGGTCATCGAGCTGACGGGCCAGTTCGCGTTCGAACTCGTCCACGCCAAGCTTTTCCATGATGCGGCGCACGTAGTAGGCGGTCTGCGAGGCAAAGCGGATGTCATCGACCCCGACCGCATCGGCGGCACGCTCGAGCGCTACCGCGACCTGGTCCGGATCCTGGCTTTGCGCCAGTTCCATGAAGCCCGGCTCGCGCCCGCCGCCGCCGCCCTGGCCGGGCGCACCGCCAGCCTGTTGCGGGGCACCGCCACCGGCCTGCTTCTGCATCTGCTGCGCGCCCGACTTGCTGTCCTTGCCCTGCTCCTTCTCGTCGGCCTTGCGCTCGCGTTGCGGCGCCGACTTGCGCGAGAAGAACATCTCGAACAGCTTGTCGTGGATGTCCTTTTCTTCCTCGCTCTTGGCCAGCACCACATTGAGCGCATCCTTCATGCGCTGGCGATCGTCGTAGCCGATCAGCGCCAGCGTGCGCGCGGCATCGATGGCCTCGGCGCTCGAGACCTGGGCGCCTGCGGTGCGCAGGGCCCGGATGAACTCGTTGAGGGTGGTTTCCATGCGGGATCAGCGCGTGCGCGGGTTCGCGGGCCTGGGGTCGCGCGCCCGTCTAGCGCCTTGCACCCTGGGCGGCCTCGATGGCCGATTGCAGCAGGGTCTCGACCTTGGACTGCACCTCGGTGATGTCGGCCTGGCGCTTGAGGATGACATTGAGGGTGTCGCGCACCATCTCCTCCTCGAGTACCGGGGCATGCAGCAGGATCAGGGTGCGGGCCCAGTCGATGGTCTCGCTGATCGAAGGCTGCTTGCGGATGTTCTCGCTGCGCACCATCTGCACGAAGGCCACCAGCTGGCGCAGCAGCTTGGTGGTGATGTCGGGCACGCGGGCGCGCACGATCTCGCATTCGCGATCGGCATCGGGGAAGCCGATGTGCAGGTGCAGACAGCGCCGCTTGAGGGCATCGCCCAGCTCGCGGGTGGCATTGGAGGTGAGGATCACCAGCGGCGGCGTCCTGGCCTCGATGGTGCCGATCTCGGGGATGGTGATCTGGTAGTCGGCCAGGATCTCGAGCAGCAGGGCCTCGAATTCCTCGTCGGACTTGTCGATCTCGTCGATCAGCAGCACCGATCCTTCTTCCTGCTCCATCGCCTTGAGCAGCGGGCGCGGCTCGATGAAGTCGCGCGAGAAGAACAGGTCCTGAAAACCGGTGAGCTTCTTGAAGGAAGACTCGAGGGTGTCGGCCTTGCCGATCAGCTCGTGGATCTTTTCCTTGAGGATTTGCGTGTACAGCAGTTGCTTGCCGTATTTCCACTCGTACAGGGCCTTCGATTCATCGAGACCTTCGTAGCACTGCATGCGCAGCAGCGGCATCTTGAGCGAGCGCGACAGGCTGACCGCCAGGTCGGTCTTGCCGACGCCGGCGGGGCCCTCGATCAGCACCGGCTTGCGCAGGTGGTGGGCCAAGTAGACCGCGGTGGAGATGGAGCGGTTGGAGATGTAGCCGACCGAGGACAGGGCCTTGGTGACTGTATCGATGGATTTGAGACCGGGGACTTTGGCGATTTTGTTCATGGAAACCTCGCGGGCAGTATCGCATGGGGGTTTCGCCGGACAGGGCCGCATGCGGGTGAAAACGGCCCGCCCGGCCAGGCAGGTTCCGCGCTACATTGCGGTTTCCCCAGGAACCGGACCCGCAAGGCACATCCCATGAGCGCCCATACCCCTTCCGCCGAACAAGACGCCGCCATCCCCGGCTATCAGGTGGCCGCCGTAGAGGCCTGGCTGGCCACCCATGTGCCGCAGCTCAAGGCCCCTTTGCGCTGGACCAAGCTCGAAGGCGGGCATTCCAACCTGACCTATCGCCTCGACGACGCGCAGGGGCGTGCCGCCGTGATCCGCCGTCCGCCCCTGGGCCAGCTGCTGCCCAAGGCCCATGACATGGGCCGCGAATGGGCCTTGATCAGTGCACTGGGCAAGACCCCGGTGCCGGTGCCCGAGGCGATGGGCTTTTGCGAGGACCCGGCCGTCACCGGTGCGCATTTCTACGTGATGGGTCTGATCGATGGCCATCCGCTGTACAAGGTCGAGGACACCGAGCGCTGGGTACCGCTGCCGCTGCGCGAGCGCATGGCGCATTCCTTCATCGATGTGCTGGCCGACCTGCACTCGGTCGATCCCGATGCGGTGGGACTGGGTGACCTGGGCAAGAAGGACGACTACATCGGCCGCCAGCTCAAGACCTGGTACCGCTCCTGGAATGCCTCGATCGAGGGCGCGCAGCTGGATGACGAGCGTGCCCATCGCTTGCAGAAGTTCTTCCTCGACAATGTGCCCGACCAGGGCCCGGCGCGGGTGGTGCATGGTGACTACGGCACCCACAACACCTTGATCGGTCCCGATGGCACGCTGGCGGCAGTGGTGGACTGGGAGATCTCCACGCTCGGCGATCCGCTGGCCGACCTGGCCTATGCCCTGAACCAGTGGGCCGAGCCGGGCGACCCAGTGCCGCCGCGCGGCCCGCGTCCCACGGCCTTGCCCGGCTTTCCTTCGCGAAAGACCCTGACCGATCGCTACGCAGCCCGCACCGGGCGCGACCTGTCCAAGCTGGATTACTACATCGGCTTCAACCACTGGAAGTCGGCCTGCATCGTGCACGGCGTCTATGCCCGCTACATGGAGGGCAAGAAGAGCACGGTGGGGGTGGACATGGAGGGCCTGAAGCGCTCGATCCTGATGTCACTGGATGCGGCGCAGGCGGCGGTGGAGCGGCTGGGATAGCGCCTGCATCTTTACATACCCAATAAGATTCGGGTCGTAAACGACCTATTGGAAGTACATGTCGTCGAAGTCACACCTCATGACTATCGGAGAAAGTAAATGAGCGATTTTCGTCCTGCCAAACGTCGTGTCGATGTGTCCGTCGGAGAATCCGTCAGGATCATCCGGGAGCTTCAGGAATTGAGCCAGGTGGATCTGGCCAAACTGACGGGGATTCCCCAATCGACACTCTCAGCCATTGAGAATGATCGCGTCAACCTGGGGGTCGAGCGAGCCAAGGTCCTGGCGCGCGCCTTGAAATGCCATCCCGCAGTCCTGGTTTTTCCTGGATGGGAGTTGGACGTCAGGAAGGCTGCCTAGAAGCGCAAATGTGCTGCTCAAAGCGATTCGCTGCTGTCTAATATTTCGAGGGGCAGCGTTTTCGAGCGTTCGGCACGGCGCAGGATACCGATTGGGGAAAGGGTTTGCGGATCCAGATTGATCGGGAAGACGGGGTCGTTGCAGGTCGCCCTCATCGCTCATGAAAAAGCCGCCCGAGGGCGGCTTTTTCTTTGAGGCCAGCTGTTCAAGCCCGGCCTGCGCGCTTGTCCGATCAGCTGCGGAACACCACCGGCATCGACGAATCCTCTTCGCGGCCCTCGTACATGCGGGCCTCGTTGCGACCGACCACCAGGTGATGGACTTCGTCCGGACCGTCGGCCAGGCGCAGCGTGCGCTGCTGGGCATACATCTTGGCCAGCGGGGGGTGCTGCGACACGCCCAGGGCGCCGTGCATCTGGATCGCCTGGTCGATGATCTGGCACACCTTCTCGGGGACCATGGCCTTGACCATGTGCACCCAGATACGGGCTTCCTTGTTGCCCAGCACGTCCATCGCCTTGGCGGCCTTCAGGACCATCAGGCGCATGGCTTCGATCTCGATGCGGGCACGCGAGACATGCTCGATATTGCCCCCCAGCCACAGCAGCTTCTTGCCGAAGGCTTCGCGCGACAGGCCGCGACCGACCATCATGTCCAGCGCCTTCTCGGCGGCACCGATCGAGCGCATGCAGTGGTGGATGCGGCCCGGTCCGAGGCGGACCTGGGAGATCTCGAAACCACGGCCTTCGCCCAGCAGCATGTTCTCCTTGGGCACCTTGACGTTGTCGAAGATGATGTGCATGTGACCGTGCGGGGCATGGTCTTCGCTGAAGACATGCATCGGGCCGACGATCTTGACCCCCGGGGTGTCCTTGGGCACCAGGATCATCGACTGTTGCTTGTGCGGGGCCGCATTCGGGCTGGTGCGCACCATCGTGATCAGGATCTTGCAGCGCGGGCTGCCGGCGCCGGAGATGTAGTGCTTCTCGCCGTTGATGACCCAGTGGTTGCCCTTGAGCACGGCACTGGTGGCTACGTTCTTGGCATCCGAGGAGGCATGGTGCACCTCGGTCATGGCATAGGCGGAGCGGATCTCGCCATTGAGCAGGGGCTCGAGCCATTGCTTTTTCTGGGCCGGGGTGCCGACCCGCTCGAGCACTTCCATGTTGCCGGTATCGGGTGCCGAGCAGTTCATGGTCTCGGAGGCCAGCGGGTTCTTGCCCAGCTCTGCGGCGATGAAGGCGTAGTCGAGGTTGGACAGGCCCTCGCCCGTTTCAGCGTCGGGCAGGAAGAAGTTCCACAGGCCTTCCTTCTTGGCCTTTTCCTTGGCACCGTTGAGCAGCTCGAGTTGGCCGGGGGCATAGGTCCAGCGATCGGCACCGACCCGACCTTCACCCAGCTTGAAATACTTCTCGCTCATCGGCTCGACGGTCTCGGCGATGAAGCGCTTGACGTGTTCGTACAGGGGCACGGCCTTGTCGGACATGCGCAGGTCGTTGAGCACATCGTTGGGGTCCATGCCGAAGGCGGACTCGATCTTGGCGGCCTTGGCTGCTGCCTTGGGCGAGGCCTTGGCAGGCTTGGCCGACTTGGCGGCAGACTTGGCTGCAGGCTTGGCAGCGGCTTTCTTCACGGCAGACTTGGCTGCGGGCTTGGTGCTCATGGTCGGTCATCCTCCGGTAGCTCATGGGTTGGAACGGCGCTGCCACCTCGCGGGGCGAGGCAGCAGAGATCATGGGATGGTGGCACAGCGCGGACGGAATGGCGGGCACCAGTCCCAAAAAAGGAAGGGCTTTATGTTCAGGCCTTGCCGGTGCTGGCCAGGTCGAAGGCAGGATCGGCCGCCTGGGCCGGGGTGGGCGACAGGCCCGCATCAAGCAGCTTGCGTACCGCCAGGTGGTCCTTGATGGCATTGACCGAGTCGACTGCGATCAGCCGGCCCTGGGCGAAATGGAAGATCGAGAAGGAAGCTGCACCCATGTCGCCACGCAGTACGCTCTGCTCGGCGCCCTGACTCAGGCCTGCCATCTGCAGCTTGCGGTCGTACTGGTCGGACCAGAACCAGGGGGTGGCGATGAAGGGCCGCTCCTGGCCCATCAGGGCGGCAGCGGCCGAGCGCGCCTGCTCGGTCGCGTTCTGCACCGATTCGAGGCGCAGCAGGCTGCCATCGGGCAGGCGCCGCGCCGTGCAATCCCCGGCGGCCACGATCAGCGGGTCGCTGGTTCGGGCGCAGGCATCGACGATGATGCCCCGATCCACTGCCAGGCCGGCGGCCTGGGCGAGCTGGTCATTGGCGCTCACACCGACGCCGATCACCACCAGGCCGCAGGGCAGGGTGCTGCCGTCGGCCAGCCGGATGGCAGTGGCCTGCCGGCCGCTGGCGTCGGTCTCGATCGCGGCGATGCGCGCCTCCAGCACCAGGTTCACGCCATGGCCGCGGTGCAGTTGCGCATACCAGTCGGACAGGGCAGGGGTGAGCACACGGCCGAGCAGCCGCGGGGCGGCCTCGAGCACGGTGACCGCCACCCCCTTCTTGCGGGCGGTGGCTGCCACCTCCAGGCCGATGAAGCCGCCACCGATCACGACCAGGGCCTGCTGCCGTTCGGTACAGGCCTTCAGGCCCTCGGCAATGCGGCTGGCATCGTCGCGCGAGCGCAGCGGCAGGACGTTGGCAGCGTCGATGCCGGGCAGGGGCAGACTGCGCGGCGTGGAACCGGTGGCCAGCACCAGACCGGTGTACTCGAGTGCCTCGCCACTGGCCAGGAGCACCTTGCGGGCGACGCGGTCGATGGCGCTGGCCCGGGTGTCGGTGCGCAGGGTGATGTTTTTCTTGGCCAACAGGTCGGGGGCACGCATCACCAGCTGCGCTGCATCCACCTCGCCGGCCAGCCAGCCCTTGGACAGGGGCGGGCGGTGGTAGGGGCCATGGGGCTCGTCGCCGAGCAGGGTGATGGCACCGGCATAGCCGGCGCTGCGCAAGCCTTCAGCCGCCATCACGCCCGCCTGGCCGGCGCCGATGACGACGATGTGTCCTTCGCTCATGGAAATGTCCTGATGATCCTGGGGCCTGCCATTTTAGGGCCAGATGGATGCGGGCCGACCCCGCTGGCGCATTGCCCCTGCACCGGGCCGGCACAGGTCATTGCGCATGCATGAAGCATGCGAGAATCCAGGCTCATGATCCGCCTGTCGTTCCCGGTGTTTCCGGCCGGCCTCAAGCCTGCCCGTCCCGTCGTGCTGACGGCACTGCTGATGCTGGTGGCTGCCCTGGGACTGCCCCGGCCGGTGCTGGCCGGAGCCCAGCAGTACGAGCCCCTGAGTGCGGCCGTGCAAAGCGCGCTGGCCGCCGCGATTGCCGACAAGTCGCCCCCCAACCCGCGTTTCGATTCGGTCCAGCACAAGATCGAGTGGCTCTCTTTCGCGGCCCAGAAGCTGCCGCGCAAATGGAAGCCGGATCATGCCCAGCGCATCGAGTTCCTGCTCAGCCTGCGCTACGAGGCGCAGCGAGCCGGCCTGGAGCCCGAGCTGGTGCTCGGGCTGGTCGAGGTGGAAAGCTATTTCCGCAAGTATGCGGTCTCGAGCGCCGGTGCCCGCGGCTATACGCAGGTGATGCCCTTCTGGACGCGAGTGCTCGCCGATGGCGATGCCACGCAGTTGTTCCAGATGCGGGTCAACCTGCGCTATGGCTGCACCATCCTGCGCCACTACCTGGACATGGAAAAGGGCGACCTGTTTCGCGCCCTGGGCCGCTACAACGGCAGCCTGGGCCGGCCCGAATATCCGCAGGCGGTGCTGGCCGCCTGGAAGCGCTGGCAACTGCCGCCCAGGCCTTCGCCCAGTGCGCCTCCGGGCAACCGCTAGGCAAGGGCCGCAAAACCTCTCGCGCCCACGGCGGAGTCTGTGCGGGCCTTCCTCAGGAACGCTTGGACAGCGTCGCCACATCCTTGCCCGAGGAATCCGGCACGATGGCGATGGTGATCCGTGCAATGCACACCATCTTGCCGGCGTCGTCTCGGATCTCGATGGACCAGACCTGTGTGGTGCGTCCCAGGTGGATCGGGCTGACCCGGCCGGTGACCCAGCCCTGGGTGGCAGCGCGCATGTGGTTGGCATTGATGTCCAGGCCCACGGCAGCATGCCCGGGTTCGGTGGCAAAGATGCCGGCCACCGATCCCAGGGTCTCGGCCAGCAGCACCGAGGCGCCCCCATGCAGGATGCCCATCGGCTGGACGGTACGCCGGTCGACCGGCATGCGGGCCACGATGTAGTCGGGACCGATTTCGGTGAATTCGATGCCCAGCCGCTCGACGGCCGTGTCGCGGTGGATGGCCTGGATCTGCGCCAGGTCGGTGGGACGTTTGAAGATCGAGGCTGTCATGAAATGAATTATCCAGCATCCTGGATACGTGGGGCCTCGTGTAATCTCGCGCCTTGCGGACCTTCCTTGAACAACAGGAGACAGACGCCGATGAACATCGCCCATGCGCTGATCGACAGTGCCCGCCGCAGCCCGGAGCAGGTGCTGATCCGTTTCGAGGGGCGCAGCTGGACCTATGCCCAGGTCAATGAATGGTCCGACCAACTGGCGGCCGCCCTGCGCGAAGCGGGGATTGGCAAGGCCGATCGTGTCGCCCTGTACCTGCCGAACGTGCCCGAATTCGTGATCGCCTATTACGCGATCCAGAAGCTGGGGGCGATCACGGTGACGGTCAACGCCATCCTGAAGAAGGAGGAGGTCCGCTACCTGCTCGATGACTCCGGCAGCCGGCTGGTATTCACCGAAGCCGAATTGCTGCCCAATGTCCCCTCCGACTGTCCGGCACTGCAGTACCGGGTCACGACCGACGGTGATGGCCTGAAGGACTGGCTCGGTGTGGGCAAGGCGCAACTGGCCGGCAAGCCCTTCGAGGCGGTCAACTGCGATGCCGGGGACACCGCCGCCATCCTTTATTCGTCGGGAACGACCGGTTTCCCCAAGGGCGTGGCGCTAAGCCAGGCCAACATCGACTCGAACGTGGCCACCTGTGCGCGCTATGCCGGCTACCAGCCTTCGGACAAGCTGGCCCTGTTCCTGCCCCTGTTCCATGTCTATGGGCAGAATTTCATCATGAATGCCTGCGTGCGCTCGGGCGCCACCCTGTGCATCTTCCGGCGCTTTGTGCCCGATGTGGTGCTCAGGGCCATCGGCGACGAGGGCATCACGATGTTCTTCGGGGTGCCGACCATCTTCATCGGGGTTCTGGCGATGGACCTGTCGCCCTTCGATCTGTCCACGCTGCGTTTCGAAATGTCGGCGGCGGCCACCATGCCCGAGGAGATCTCGCGGCGCTGGACCGAGCGCTTCGGACGGCGCATCTATGAGGGCTACGGGCTGACCGAGTGCTCGCCCTTTGCCTGCTACAACGACCTGCACGAGCACCGCTTTGGCTCGGTGGGACGGGCGGTCGAGAATTTCCAGCTCGCGATCTTCGACGAGAGCGACCACGAGGTGGCGCGCGGCACCTGGGGCGAGATCGTCATCAAGGGGCCCGGTGTGATGCAGGGCTACTGGAACCGGCCGGCCGACACGGCACAGGCGCTGCGCGGCGGCTGGCTGCATTCGGGCGATATCGGGCGCATGGACGAGGACGGTTATGTGTTCATCGTCGATCGCGTCAAGGACATGATCAATGTCTCGGGCTTCAAGGTCTGGCCGGCCGAAGTGGAGCAGTACCTGTACCGGCTGGAGGCGATCCAGGAGGTGGCGGTCTACGGCATCAGCCATCCGGACAAGGGCGAGCAGGTGGCGGTGGCGGTCGTGCCAAAACCCGGCGCGACCATCACGGCCGCCCAGGTCCAGGCCTATTGCCGCGACAACCTGGCAGCCTACAAGTATCCGGTGCAGGTCGACATCGTCACGGCGCTGCCCAAGAGCGCGACCGGAAAGATCCTCAAGCGGGTGTTGCGCGAGGGCGGGCGGGCCTGAGCGTCAGCCTCTTGACTGCCGGCCATCGCGCGCTGTGACGTTTTCCGCAGTGCCTGCCCAGACCGGGTGACGATTGCAGGCCCGGCGCCGCCGCTCATGGCGCCTGCCCGACCGCCGGTCAGACGGCGAGGGAACCTCCCCTGAACGGGGTATTCCGCCAGCCCCTTGCTGCCGATGAAATGGGCTGATGAACGCAGTTCCCCTTCCCCTTCGCATCTACCCCGCGCGTGGCATGCCCTCTCCCGCAGTGATGGCCGCCGCCGTTGCCGGGACGGCGCTGGCGGTACTGCTCAACCATTGGGTCGCCCTGCTGACCCTCGACGTGCTCGTGTTCGGCGTGGTGACGCCGCTGAGTTTTGCCCTGACCATACGCCTGGGGCCGTGGATGGCGGTGGCAAGCGCGCTCGGTGCTGTGGCTGGTCACCTGATGCTGGGTGTGCCCTGGCTGGGCTGCCTGTTGGCTGGAGTGGCCACTGCGGCCGGGCCGCTCCTGGTTGTCCTCTGCCTGCCCAAGCCGGCGCCGACCCGTTCGGCATTCAAGCGGCGCCTGGCCATGATGACCCACGGGCTGCTGGTCGTTACCCCGCTGTCGGCGCTGGCCTACTGGCTTGCAGGCGCTCCTTACCAGCACGGGGCCTGGGAACCAGAGCACCGCTTCCTGTTCCTGTTGGCCTCCGATTCCCTCGGCCTGGTGCTGTTCGGCCCGGTCGTGCTGACCCTGATGCCAGACGCTTCCGATAAGGATCCGCACCTGGCCCTTTCGGGGCGCAGCACCGGCTTTTCAGTGGCGCTGACTGCGGCACTGCTGGCCATCGCCCACGCGCTCGGGGTGAATGAGCAGATCCTGCTGGCCCAGATCTGTCTGTTCCTGGTGGCTGCGGCGGCCCTGGGGCCGGTCATCATGGGATCGGCGCGGGTGTCGGCCCTGATGGTCGCCTGGACCGGTATCGCCCTGCTGGTGGAGCAGTCCTTCCTGATTCGTGAAGGGGCCCACCTGCTCATGCTCGGCCCGGAGCAGCGGGTGATTGCCCTGGGTGTCCTGCTGACCATGGGGGCCTTCGTCCTGCACCTGCTCAATGCTGTCGCCATCCGCAGCGCCGCGCAGCGGAAGGAACTCGAGGAGCAGGTCCTCAAGAATCCGTTTTCGGGACTGCCCAATCGGCTGCACTTTTTCAGGACGATCAAGGCGCTGACAAGCCGCAGCGAGCGGCAGCAGGCCTTCTTTGCGGAAATCGCCATTCCGGACCTGCACTTTCTGGCCGAGTTCTCTGGCCGCGAAGCGGTTTACAGGGTCGACACCCTGATTGCGACAACCCTGGCGAGCAGCCTTCAGACCCATGCCATGGGTTTGTCACACGCTTCCCTGGGCAGCTATTTCGTGCAATTGCAGGCGACAGCCGATCCGCTGGCGGTCATCGATGCCGTCGAGGCCGGGGTGCTTCAGGCCTGCACCCACTCAGACATGCGCCGCATGCGCGTGCGCCCGCACATCGCGCTCTTGCGGGTGCCTGCCGATCTGAAGCTGGATGCCGAAGACATTCTCTCGTCCCTGTCGCTGGCCTTGCAGCGATCGGAAAAGAGCCTGAAGCGCTGGTCGATGTCCACCCTTCAACAGGGCATACTGAACAAGCAGCGTGAAGACATTCGCGAAAGCGAGACCCTGGTCGACCTGCTCAGCCAGTCACAGGTACTGGTCTACGCGCAGCTGATCCAGCCGCTTGCGGGGACACCGGACGAGGGCCTGCACTTTGAGGTGCTGGCGCGCATGAAGGGGGCCGACGGCCAGGTCATCTCGCCCGCGCGCTTCCTGCCGGTCTACACCGCTTACGGCCTGCTGACGCAGTTTGACTGCCAGGTGATCGAGCATCTGTTCGACCAATTGAGCCGCGAGCCGGGGCTGGTGCGGGCCATCCGCAGCTGCTCGATCAACCTGACCGGCCCGACCATTGCGGATCCCCATCTGCTGCCCTTCATCGAAGCGCAGTTTGCAGGAGCCTTGATCGAGCCGCGCCAGGTGATCTTTGAAATCACGGAGTCCAATCATATTTCCAGTCAGCAGCAAGCCCTCGAGAATGTGGCAGCGCTGCGTGCCCTGGGCTGCTCGATCGCGCTCGATGATTTCGGCACCGGCCTGGCGACCTTCGACTACCTGAAGTCCTTCAAGCCGGACTGGATCAAGATCGATGGTTCCTTCGTACGCGAGGCCGATGCCAATCCGATCAACCGCGAGGTCGTCTCGTCGATGATCCGGGTGGCCATGGTCGCCGGTGCGCGGGCCGTCGCCGAGCAGGTGGAGGATCAGAAGTCGATCGACCTGATGCGCGACCTCGGGGCGCACTATGTACAGGGCTATGCGATTGCCAAGCCCGAGCCCCTGGCCAGCTTTGCGGGGCGCATGATGGAATTGCGCCGGGCACGGGTCTCGAAGCTGTCGGGCGCCCGCCCTGCGCCTGCAGCGGCGCAGTCGCTGGAGCCCGCGGGCGTCGCAGACGCCTGAGCAAGCCTCAGGACGGTAGCGGTATCAGCTTGCCCGGGTTCATCAGACCCTTGGGGTCCAGGGCC
Source organism: Burkholderiales bacterium (assembly GCA_029977705.1). Taxonomy (GTDB): domain Bacteria; phylum Pseudomonadota; class Gammaproteobacteria; order Burkholderiales; family Burkholderiaceae_E; genus JAPOKJ01. Next base: position 276,358 of record JAPOKJ010000001.1, read on the forward strand.
CGCTTGATGGCCTGCATCATCGCCATCTCGAGCCCGCTCTTGTAACGCGTCGACTCGTCGCGGCGCAGCTGCCCCAGGCCGTGTTCGGCCGAGATCGACCCCCGGTGCGCATGCACCGCATCATGGGTGATCAGATTGATCTCGGGTTGCAGGGCCAGAAAGGCCTCTTCGTGCTCTGGGCCGGTCTGGTCTGCCGGTGGCGAAACGTTGTAGTGCAGGTTGCCATCGCCCAGATGCCCGAACACCACCATGCGGATACCCGGGAAACGCGATTCGAGCGCCGCATTGGTGCTGCGGATGAAACCGGCGATCGAGGAGATCGGCACTGCGATGTCGTGTTTGATGTTCTTGCCCTCGGCCGCCTGCGCCTCGGAGATGTTCTCGCGCAGCGCCCACAGGTCGGCCGACTGCCTGAGCGAGGTGGCCAGCACCGCATCGCTGATCAGGCCTTGTTCGAAGGCCGCCTCGAGCAGGGCCTGGGTCTGGGTCTGGGCACTTTCCTCGCTGACCGGATCGGAGCATTCGAGCAGCACGTATTGCGGGCTGGGTTGCGCCAGCGGCCGCTTGCAGTCGGGGTAGTGCTGAAGGACCATGCGGATGCAGACCTCGCTGATCATCTCGAAGGCGGTCAGGCGGGCATCGAGCATGGCCTGGGCCAGCCCCAGCAGTTGCAGGGCCTGTTCGGGCGAATCGAGGGCCACCATGGCGGTGCTCTGGCCCTTGGGCAGCGGGAACAGCTTGAGGGTGGCCGCCGTGATCACCCCCAGGGTGCCTTCGGCGCCGATGAACAGATCGCGCAGGTCGTAGCCGGTATTGTCCTTGCGCAGGCCGCGCAGGCCGTCCCAGACCTGGCCCTGGGCGGTCACCACTTCCAGGCCCAGGCAAAGTTCACGGGCGTTGCCATAGCGCAGCACCTGTACGCCGCCGGCATTGGTGGACAGGTTGCCGCCGATGGTGCAGGTGCCCTCGGCCGCCAGGCTGAGCGGGAACAGCCGGCCGGCCTCGCGCGCTGCCTCCTGCACCTCCTGGAGCCGGCAACCGGCCTCGACGGTGATGGTGTTGTTGACGGTGTCGATGTGACGCACCCGGTTCATGCGCGTGAGCGACACCACCAGGTTGCGGGCGCCCCCATCAGGCGTGGCGCCGCCGGCCAGGCCGGTATTGCCACCCTGAGGCACCACATGCACGTCGTGGGCATCGGCCCAGGCAATGGCGCGCGCCAGTTCGTCGGCACTGGCCGGCTGGATCACGGCCAGGGCCTGGCCGCGGTAGCGCTTGCGCCAGTCCAGCAGGAAGGGCGCCTTGTCAGCCTCGTCGCTGAGCAGTTTGCCCGGATAGGCCTGGCGCAGGGATTCGATCAGCTCTTGCATGAGGGGTCCTGGTGTCGGGTTCAGCGCATGCCCGGCATCATGCCGCGCATGCCGCGCATCATCTTGGCCAGGCCGCCTTTCTGCATTTTTTTCATCATGCTCTGCATCTGCTCGAACTGGCTGAGCATGCGATTGAGTTCCTGAACGGTGACGCCGGAGCCGGCCGCGATGCGCCGCTTGCGGGTGGCCTTGATGAGGTCGGGCTTGCTGCGCTCGAGCGGGGTCATGGAGTGGATCATGCCCTGCATGCGGCGCATCTGCTTTTCGGCCTGGCCCATGTCGGCACCGGCGGCGGCCTGCTGGAACTGGGCCGGCAACTTGTCGATCAGAGAAGAAAAACCGCCCATCTTCTTCATCTGGCCGATCTGCTCGAGAAAGTCGTTCAGGTCGAACTTGCTGCCCGACTTGAGCTTGTCGGCCAGGGCCTTGGCCGAGTCCACATCGACCGAGCGCTGGGCCTCCTCGACCAGCGACAGGATGTCGCCCATGCCCAGGATCCGGCTGGCCATGCGGTCGGGGTGAAAGACGTCCAGGCCCTCGAGCTTCTCGCCGACGCCCACGAACTTGATCGGTGCGCCGGTGACCGCCTTGACCGACAGCGCGGCACCGCCGCGCGAGTCACCATCGAGCTTGGTGAGCACCACACCGGTCAGCGGCAGGGCCTCCTTGAAGGCCTTGGCGGTATTGACCGCATCCTGGCCCTGCATCGCATCGACCACGAACAGGGTCTCGATCGGGTTGAGCTCGGCGTGCAGCGCCTTGATCTCGGCCATCAGGGCCTCATCGATCGCCAGCCGGCCGGCCGTGTCGACGATGAGCACATCGAAGTAGTGGGTGCGGGCCCATTGCAGGGCGGCGCGGGCAATGTCGACCGGCTTCTGGTCAGGTGTTGAGGGGAAGCACTCGGCACCCGCCTGGGCACTGACGGTTTTCAGCTGTTCGATGGCGGCCGGGCGGTACACGTCGCAGGAAACGGTCAGGACCTTTTTCTTTTTTTCGGCCTTGAGCCATTTGGCCAGCTTGCCTGCCGAGGTGGTCTTGCCGGCGCCCTGCAGGCCGGCCATCAGGATCACGGCCGGGGGCTGGGTGGCAAAGCTGAGCTCGGCGGTGGCACCGCCCATCAGTTGCGTCAGTTCCTGGTTGACGACGCCCACCAGGGCCTGGCCGGGGGTAAGGCTTTGCAGCACCTCCTGGCCCACCGATTTTTCCTTGACCTTCGCGATGAAGTCGCGCACCACCGGCAGCGCCACGTCGGCCTCGAGCAGGGCAATGCGCACCTCGCGCAGCATCTCCTGGGTGTTGGCCTCGGTCAGGCGGGCTTCGCCCTTGATGGTCTTGACGACCTTGGCGAGGCGTTGTGAGAGGTTTTCGAGCATGGCGCAACAGATTCCCGGAAAAAGGCACCGGCCGGGGAGGGAGGACGCCTGGCCGAATGCCCGGGACATGCCGGCTTTCCCGCAGGGAGGGCTTTGGCATATCCATTAAACTGGCAGGATGACTATTCTAAGGCCTTGCTTTGGGTGGACGCTCCCCGGCGCCCGGGTCGCGGCGCGAGGGCCCGCCCTGGCGCTGCCGTCTGAACGCGGGGCGACATGGGCGAGATGAACGCCGGCGCCTTCGGCCTGGCCCTGGCCAGCCTGCTGTACATGGGCTGCTTTGCGCAACTGCTGCGTGCCGGCGGGCAGGGCGAACGGCCTGGCGTGCCCCTCTTGCTGTGGTCGGCCTGGGCCCTGCACCTGGCCGGCCTGATGCTGCTGCTGCTGGCCGAGCGGCCGCCGCGCTTTGGCTTCGCTCAGGCGCTGTGCGGCACGCTTTGGGTGTCCTTTGCGGTCTTGCTGGTTCAGGCCCGCCAGCTCGATGTGCGCTCGCTGATGCGTGTGCTGATGCCGGTGGCGGCGGCGGTATGTCTGCTGTGTCTGGTCTTTCCCGGCCAGCTGCTGCCCGCCTCTGCGGCGCGTCCCGAATTCATGGCCCACCTGTTCCTGGGCACGGCGGCCTACGGCGTGCTGCTGATCGCGCTGCTGCATGCCTTGCTGATGGTGTCGGCGCAGCGCGCGCTCCAATCGCGCGATGACGGCCAGCCTGCCACCGGTCCGCTGCGCGTGATCGGCGAATTGCCGCCCCTGCTGACGCTCGAGCGCCTGCTCTTTGGCATCATCGGGCTGGGCTTTGCCCTGCTGACCCTGACGCTGCTGATGGGCCTGCTGTTCTCGGGCGAGGTCTTCGGCCGGGCCCTGCGCCTGGATCACAAGACCCTGTTCACCAGCCTGGCCTGGCTGGTGTTTGCCGTCCTGCTGATCGGCCGGCGCCTGCGTGGCTGGCGGGGGCGCACGGCGCTGCGTTTCACCCTCATCGGGTTTGGCCTGCTGCTGCTGGGCTATGTGGGCAGCCGTTTCGTTCTGGAGGTATTGCTTGGTCGCTGACGATCTGCGCGGGGGCTTGCGCCCCGGGAGGCCTTGATGGGCAAGCTGCTCAGCTGGGTGGTGATCGGCTTTGCGCTGTATGTGGCCTTCAAGGTGGTGATTGCCTTGCAGCGAAAGTCGAAGCCTGGCGGTGCGCGCGCCTCGGACCCTGAAGGGGCCGGCCGGCGTGCACAGGAAAAGCCGGATCCCGCGCTTCCCCTGCGCCTGGTCTCCTGCGCCCGCTGCGGCCTGCAGTTGCCTGCCGACGAGGCGCTCGAACGGGGCGGACAGCCGTACTGCGGCCAGGATCACGCGCGACTGGGTCCTCGCGCCAAGGACGCTTCTTGAGTCCAGCCAACTGGCGGGCCATGCGCTTGCTCGGTGCGATGCGCCTGAGCATCGTGCTGGTGCTGGTCTGGATGGCGCACGCGAGCTGGTCAGCCTCGCTGATACCGCCCGAGCAGCGCGCCGCGGTCCAGTCCCTGATGACCGCTTATGGGGTCGGGACCCTGGCCCTGCTGGGGGCGCTGCGGGTCTGGCCGGCGCGCTTTTACCTGAACTGGGCGCTGGGGGCGGTGCTGGACCTGGTGGTACTGGCCCTGATCATCCTTGCAACCGGTGGTGTGCGTGCCGGCCTGGCGCCCCTGGTGCCGGTGATGGTGGCGGGCTCGTCGGTCCTGGTGCGGCCGCGCTGGGCGCTCAGCCTGGCGGCCGCTGCGACCTTGGCCCTGCTGGCGGTGACCGGCTGGCGCGCGCTGTCCTTCGATGACATCGATACCGGCAATTTCGTGCTGGCCGGCCTGCTCGGGCTGGCCTGTTTCCTGGTGGCGATCACCATCAGCCTGCTGGCCACCCGGCTCAAGGCCCAGGAGGCCCTGGCCGAGGCGCGCGGACAGGATGTGCTGACCCAGCTGTCGGTCACGCGACGCGTCATCCTCGAGCTGGAGCAAGGGGTGGTCCTGATGAATGTCGAGGGCCGCATCAGCCTGCTCAATCCGGCTGCCCAGCGCATCCTCGGGTCCTTGCCGGCCGGTGCTGCCGAACCGGTCAACCGCGCTGCCTGGCAGGCCCTGCGCCAGGCCTGCGGACAGCTGCAGAGCCTGCCCCCCGACCAGACGATGGAGGTGTCCCTGCCCATGCCCGAGGGCGTTGCGCGGCTGTTCCGGCTGCGGGTGCTGCCGATTGCCTCGGCAGCGGCCCAGGTGGCGCCCGAGCCACCCGGCGATGGCATTGCGGCTGCGCGCAGCCCTGCCGACATCCTCGTGCTGATCGAGGATGTGCAGTCCCTCCAGGAGCGTGCCCAGCAGCTAAAGCTGGCTGCCATGGGCCGTTTGTCTGCGTCGATCGCCCATGAAATCCGCAATCCCCTGGGTGCCATCCGCCATGCCAACAGCCTGCTGACCGAGCAGTTGCAGCAGGCGGCGGCGGCCGGCCCCTCGGCGCGGCTGGCGCGCATCATCGAAGACAACACGGTACGCATCAACACCATCGTCGAAGATGTGCTGGCCATTGCCCGCCGCGACCGCGCCCAGATCGAGGCGATCGAGCCAGTCAGGGTCCTGCCCGTGCTGCTCGAGGAGCATCTGCACCTCAAGGGCATGGCGGCGGATCGCGTCAAGCTGGTGATCGCCAGCGATGCCCCCCTGTGGTTCGACAGCGGACACCTTCGCCAGGTGCTGGCCAACCTGCTCGACAATGCACTGCGTTTTGCGCCGGCCAGCCCGGGTGCCGTGAAGCTCGAGTGGTCGGCCTCGGCCAGCGGCCGGCTGCAGTTGTCGATCGCCGATGCCGGTCCCGGCATCGAGGCATCCCACATCGAGCATGTGTTCGAGCCCTTCTACACCACCCATACCCAGGGAACCGGCCTGGGCCTGTTCCTGGTGCGCGAGTGGTGCGTCGCCAACCAGGCGCAGATCCACTACCGGCGGCTGCCCGCGCCCTCGCCCTACTCCGGTGCCTTTATCATTGAGCCGGAGCCGCGCTGATGGCGATGGCTTCTGTCGGCTTTGCTCCTGTCCTGCGCGAAGCCGCCTGTGGCGTTGATGGCCCTGTCAAGAGATGCAATTGCCCATGAGCACTGTTCCCCGTGTCCTGGTAGTCGACGATGAGGCCGATCTGCGTGAGCTGCTCGAGCTGACGCTGGTCGGCATGGGGCTTGATGTCGATTGCGCCGCCGACCTGGGCCAGGCCAAGGCCTTTCTCGGCCAGCACGCCTTCAGCCTGTGCCTGACCGACATGCGCCTGCCCGATGGCAATGGCCTGGATCTGGTGTCGTACCTGAACAGCCATCATCCGAACCTGCCGGTGGCCGTGCTCACCGCCTATGGCAGCGCCGAGAACGCGGTGGCCGCCCTCAAGGCGGGTGCTTTCGACTATCTCAGCAAGCCGATTGCCCTGGAGGCCCTGCGCAACCTGGTGCGTGGCGCGCTGGGGCAGGCCACTGGTTCGCCCGGCGCTGCCCCGGTCGCCCCGCTGCAGCCCCAGACCCGCCTGCTGGGCGTTTCGCCGGCGATCATCTCGGTACGTGAGCAGATCGGCCGCCTGGCGCGTAGCATGGCCCCGGTGGCCATTCATGGCGAATCGGGCTCGGGCAAGGAACTGGCGGCGCGCCTGATCCACGAGTCGGGGGCGCGTCAGGGCAAGCCCTTCGTGGCAGTCAATTGCGGCGCCATTCCTGAAGCCTTGATGGAGTCCGAATTCTTCGGGCACCGCAAGGGCGCCTTCACCGGTGCCGACGAGGAGCGCGAGGGCTTTTTCCAGGCCGCCCATGGGGGCACGCTCTTTCTGGACGAGGTCGCCGACCTGCCCCTGGTGATGCAGGTCAAGCTGTTGCGGGCGATCCAGGAAAAGAAGGTCCGCAAGGTCGGTGCCACCGCCGAGGAACCGGTCGATGTGCGCATCATCAGTGCCACCCACCAGGATCTGGCCCGCTGTGTGGCGGCCGGGCGCTTCCGCCAGGACCTGTTCTACCGCCTCGATGTCATCCGGCTCGAGTTGCCCTCGCTGCGCGAGCGCCCCGAGGACATCGGCCTGCTGTGCGAGGCGATCGTCATCAAGCTGGCCGACCGGGCCGGCCTGCCCCAGCATCCGCGCCTGTCCAGCATGTGCCTGCGCTTCCTGGAGACCTATCACTTCCCGGGCAATGTGCGCGAGCTGGAAAACATCCTGGAGCGGGCGCTGGCCTTCTCCAATGGCGCGATCATCAATGTCGAGGACCTGGGTCTCAAGCCCCTGACTACCGAGGCCCTGGCCAGCGAACCTGCCGAGGCCGACCTGAACCGCGATCGTGATCACCGCGGCGAGTTGCCGCCATCGCAAAGCCCCGCCGCCACGGGCCTGTCCGGTGCCCGGGCGCTGCTCTCGGTCGATGGCGTGCCGGAAAGCCTGCCCGACTATCTGGACCAGATCGAGCGCGAGGCGATCGGCCGGGCCCTCGAGAAGACCAAGTACAACCGCACCGCGGCCTCCAAGCTGCTGGGCATCTCGTTTCGCGCGTTGCGCTACCGGATGCAGCGACTGAACATCAACTGAGCGGACCGCGCCGGTGGGTTCCAGGGGTCGGGCCATGCAATGGGGTGCTGAGGGCTGGTGGCCGGGGGCGCGCCGCCTCCCTTCCCCCAATGCCGATGACCGTCCCGCCGGGGTGGCGGTCGAGTTGCTGGTCATCCACTACATCAGCCTGCCGCCTGGCCGTTTCTCGGGCGATGCGGTTCAGCAGCTGTTCCAGAACCGCCTTGATGGCTCGTCCCATCCCGCGCTGGCCGATCTGGCCGGCCTGCGCGTCTCGAGCCATTTCTTCATCCGGCGCAGCGGGGCGCTGCTGCAATTTGTGGACGGTGACCGACGCGCATGGCACGCCGGACAGTCGCAGTTTGAGGGCCGCGAGCGCTGCAACGACTTTTCACTGGGCATCGAGCTGGAGGGTGACGGGGAGCATCCCTTCACGCAGCGCCAGTACCGCCGGCTGGCGACGCTGACGGCGGCCCTGAGCCAGCGCTATCCCCTGCGTGCGGTGCGCGGCCACAGCGACATCGCGCCGGGCCGCAAGCAGGACCCGGGTCCCCATTTCGATTGGCGTCGGCTGGCCGATAGCCTGGACCGATTGTCAAGCGATCGCGCCTCAAAAAAAATGATGGCCACCCGCCTGCGGCTTCTGGCCGACAGTGTCCGCCACCGGATGGTGCAGGACGTCGGCTGAGCCGCCCCGGGCCTGATCCCGGGCGAATCGCGTGAAGCCTTCAGGCATGCGCTTTGGCGGGCACTTTTACCCGCCAGCCCGCGCCGATCTTGACGATTTGATGACAGGGGCCGATTTGTCGAGCCTTGCCAAAGCGTGAGCAAGCGCTATCCTTTTTTGGTGCGTTGCGGAAAGAGCGCCTGGCTTCGGAGCGAAGCTTTTTTACAACGCGAAAATTGGGGGCCAAGCCTTTGTTTTTGCACGGGACTTCGGCTTGCACCCGGGGGTCTATACCACTAGAATTAGGGCCACCGCTAAAAAAAACCCCATATCTAGTGGTCCGCAGAGATTTCTGGCTGGTTCCCCCGAATCCCCGGAATTTCCCGAAATCCCAAGAACACCAGTCCCATTCCGGAGGCTTCCAAACATGCAAAGGGTCGGTTCGCAACCCCAAGGCCACGCCTTTCATCCTGGCGTCGCCATCGCCGGCGGCCAGTCATCCGCCGCTGCAGGCGTGTCCACCGTCGATTATTCCGATTACCGCATCATCCGCCGCAATGGCGCGGTGGTGCCCTTCGAGCCGAGCAAGATCGCCATCGCCCTGACCAAGGCCTTCATTGCCGTCTCGGGCGGGCAGGGGGCTGCCTCAGCGCGCATCCGCGAACTGGTCGAGCGCATGACCCAGACGGTTGTGCAGGCCCTTACACGAGCCAAGCCGGCCGGCGCCACCTTTCACATCGAAGACATCCAGGACCAGGTCGAACTGACCCTGATGCGCTCGGGCGAACACGAGGTGGCCCGCGCCTATGTGCTGTACCGCGAGCGCCGCGCCCAGGAGCGTGCGGCCAAGCGCCAGGAAAGCCCGGCCGTGCAGCATCCGACGCTTCATGTGGTCGACAAGGGCGTGTCCATTCCCCTTGATCAGGGCGCCTTGCAGGCCCTGATCGATTCGGCCTGCTCCGGGCTGGGCCAGTACGTCAATGGCGAACAGATCCTGTCCGACACCATCAAGAACCTGTACGACGGCGTCCCCATGGACGAGGTCTACAAGTCGGCCATCCTCTCGTCGCGCGCGCTGATCGAAAAGGACCCGGCCTACAGCCAGGTCACCGCCCGTCTGCTGTTGCACACGGTGCGGCGCGAGGTGCTGGGCGAGGAAGTCACCCAGGAGCAGATGCAGCAGCGCTATGCCGAATATTTCCCGCGCTTCATCAAGCGCGGCATCGAGGCCGGCCTGCTCAACGAGGCGCTGGCCCATTTCGACTTGCAACGCATCGGTGCGGCGCTGCTGCCCGAGCGCGACTACCAGTTCACCTACCTGGGCCTGCAGACCCTCTACGACCGCTATTTCCTGCACATCGATGAGCAGCGCATCGAGCTGCCGCAGGCCTTCTTCATGCGCGTGGCGATGGGCCTGGCGCTCAACGAAGTCGACCGTGAAGCGCGTGCCATCGAGTTCTACCAGTTGCTCTCGAGCTTCGATTTCATGAGCTCGACGCCGACCCTGTTCAACTCGGGTTCGTTGCGCTCGCAACTGTCCTCGTGCTACCTGACCACGGTCAGCGACGATCTGGACGGCATCTACGAGGCGATCAAGGAAAACGCCCTGCTCGCCAAGTATGCCGGCGGCCTGGGCAATGACTGGACGCCGGTGCGTGCCCTGGGCTCGCACATCAAGGGCACCAATGGCAAGAGCCAGGGTGTTGTGCCCTTCCTGAAGGTCGTCAATGACACGGCAGTCGCGGTCAACCAGGGCGGCAAGCGCAAGGGCGCGGTGTGCGCGTACCTCGAGACCTGGCACCTGGACATCGAGGAATTCCTCGAGCTGCGCAAGAACACCGGTGACGATCGCCGCCGTACCCACGACATGAACACCGCGAACTGGATTCCGGACCTGTTCATGAAGCGGGTGCGCGAGAACGCCGACTGGACCCTGTTCTCGCCCTCGAGCGTGCCCGACCTGCACGACAAGTGCGGCAAGGCCTTCGAGCAGGCCTATGTGCGCTACGAGCAACTGGCCGAGCAGGGCGCGATCAAGCCGAGCAAGAAGATCCCGGCGGTGCAGCTGTGGCGCAAGATGCTCTCGATGCTGTTCGAGACCGGTCACCCCTGGATCACTTTCAAGGATCCCTGCAACCTGCGCTCGCCGCAGCAGCATGTGGGCACGGTGCACAGCTCCAATCTTTGCACCGAGATCACCCTGAACACCAACGACAGCGAGATCGCTGTGTGCAACCTGGGTTCCGTGAACCTGGTCAATCACATGATCGAGCGCGATGGCCGTCACGAACTGGACCTGGACAAGCTCAAGGCCACGGTGCGTACCGCGATGCGCATGCTCGACAACGTCATCGACATCAACTACTACGCGGTCAACAAGGCCCGCAACTCGAACCTGAAGCACCGTCCGGTGGGTCTGGGCATCATGGGTTTCCAGGACTGCCTGCACCTGATGCGCACGCCCTATGCGAGCGAGGCGGCGGTCGAATTCGCCGATCGCTCGATGGAGGCGGTGTGCTACTACGCCTACTGGGCCTCCAGCGAACTGGCCCAGGAACGCGGCCGTTATTCGAGCTTCCGCGGCTCGCTCTGGGATCGCGGCATCCTGCCGAAGGATTCCATCGCCCTGCTGCGTGACGAGCGCGGTGGTTATGTCGAGGTCGATGAGTCCGAGACCATGGACTGGGCTGCCCTGCGCGAGCGCATCCAGCAGCATGGCATGCGCAATTCCAATTGCATCGCGATCGCCCCGACCGCCACCATCTCGAACATCATCGGGGTGTCGGCCTGCATCGAGCCCACCTACCAGAACCTGTACGTCAAGTCGAATCTGTCGGGCGAGTTCACCGTGGTCAACGACTACCTGGTGCGCGACCTCAAGGCCCAGGGTCTGTGGGACGAAGTCATGGTGTCGGACCTGAAGTTTTTCGACGGCACGCTGTCGCGCATCGACCGGGTGCCGGCCGACCTTCGCGAGGTCTATGCCACCGCCTTCGAGATCGAACCGTCCTGGCTGGTCGAGGCCGCCGCGCGGCGCCAGAAGTGGATTGATCAGGCCCAGTCCCTGAACATCTACATGGCGGGTGCATCGGGCAAGCGCCTGCATGACACCTACATGCTTGCCTGGGAGCGGGGTCTCAAGACCACCTACTACCTGCGCACCATGGGCGCCACCAGCGCTGAGAAGTCCACCAGCGATCGCATCGGCCAGCTCAATGCGGTGGCGGTCGACGGCGCTGCCGGCAGCTTCTCGTATGCCACGACCCAGGCCGGCTCTGCCACCACGGCGGCGGCCTACGCCGAGATCTCGGCCGATGATGGCGTCAAGTTCTGCGCCCTGGACGACCCGGACTGCGAGGCCTGCCAGTAAGGCCGGTGGCGACCGGCCGCCGTGTCCGCCGCGAACCCTCGTGTTTGCAGGCACGGCAGCCGGTCGGACCAGCCCCCTGGCGCTGTTGTTGTCCTGGCAACACGACTGTCAAGAAGATTCATAAAGGCGTTGCAAGCCGTTCACACCCGGCGTACTATCCGACCTGTGTATAACTGCATATTCTCGCGATAGTACAAAGAGTTAGCTCTCGGATTTCAAGTAAAAGAAGACTGTTAGCAAGAAGTCACTTCCTTGAGCTTCGAGCGGCCCCTGAAACGCGTGCACGCCCTGACCCGATTCACTGAAAACACCACGTACACGAGCGAGATAGACATGCTGTCCTGGGACGATCCGATCCAACCCGCACCCGCCCGCCCGCAGGCGCCGCGCATGCCCATGCCCGCCCCCGGGCTGGCCGCGCAACCGGCGCTGCGCAGCGCGCAGCCCGCGGCAACCCCGTCACGCAATCCGGTGCCGCATGCCCCCGCAGGCCTGATGGCACGTCCTGCGCCGGCCCAGCCCCAGCCTGCACGTCAGCCCCAGGCAGCTCGCCCGGCCGATGCAGAGGCTGGACGGCGCGTACGCGTCGAGGACAAGCGCATCATCAATGGCGCCTCCGACGTCAACCAGCTGGTGCCCTTCAAGTACAAGTGGGCCTGGGAAAAATACCTGGCCACCTGCGCCAACCACTGGATGCCGCAAGAGATCAACATGAGCCGCGACATCGCGCTATGGAAAGATCCCAACGGCCTGTCCGAAGACGAGCGCCGCCTGGTCAAGCGCAATCTGGGCTTTTTCGTCACTGCCGATTCGCTGGCCGCCAACAACATCGTGTTGGGCACTTATCGCCACATCACGGCGCCCGAGTGCCGCCAGTTCCTGCTGCGCCAGGGTTTCGAAGAAGCGATCCACACCCACGCATACCAGTACATCGTCGAGTCCCTGGGACTGGATGAGGGCGAGATCTTCAACGCCTATCACGAGGTCAAGTCGATCCGCGACAAGGATGAGTTCCTGATCCCCTTCATCGACACGCTCACCGACCCCGACTTCAAGACCGGCACGCCCGAGAACGACCAGCGCCTGCTGCGTTCGCTGATCGTCTTCGCCTGCCTGATGGAAGGCCTGTTCTTCTACGTCGGCTTTGCCCAGATCCTGGCGCTGGGCCGCCAGAACAAGATGACCGGCGCTGCCGAACAGTACCAGTACATCCTGCGTGACGAGTCGATGCACTGCAATTTCGGCATCGATCTGATCAACACCATCAAGCTCGAGAACCCCCATCTGTGGACCCCGGAATTCCGGGAGCAGATCAAGGGCCTGTTCAAGCAGGCTGTCGATCTCGAGTACGCCTATGCCGAGGACACCATGCCGCGTGGCGTGCTGGGTCTGAACGCATCGATGTTCAAAGGCTACCTGCGCTATATCGCGAACCGTCGCGCCCAGCAGATCGGCCTGGATCCCTTGTTCCCCAACGAAGAGAACCCCTTCCCCTGGATGAGCGAGATGATCGACTTGAAGAAGGAGCGAAACTTCTTCGAGACCCGCGTCATCGAGTACCAGACCGGAGGCGCTCTCAGTTGGGAGTAGTGCCTGCGGGCGGTCAGCATCACGGATTTGAATTGAGGTCGAAACAAGCGGTTGTCCTTCATGCAGCGTGGATCCGGCGTGTGACGAATGTCTTCACACCCTCCGGGGGTCAACTGTCCGCTTCGATTTTGAAAGCGCCCGAGCTCATCGCCGGGCGCTTTTTTTGCGCCTTGCGAAGGGTGTCTGTTATTGCCGGGGGCCTGCCAGCCCGCAGGCCGTTGTCGACATCCCTCTCTGCCCCATTCATTAGCGTTGGTCATCTGTCAGCGGGTACACGCTGCTCTCCCAGACTTGCGCCGATGAATAGCCCGTACGACAGGGGTCGCTCCGGCGGCCTGCCGAACGGGTTTTCCATTCACACATCCGTCTAAGGAGAACATGATGGCAACCGCCAAGAAACCTGCTGCAAAGAAAGCCGCCGCCAAGAAACCGGCCGCCAAGAAGCCCGCCGCCAAGAAACCGGCCGCGAAGAAGCCTGCTGCCAAGAAGCCCGCCGCCAAGAAGCCTGCTGCCAAGAAACCGGCCGCGAAGAAGCCTGCTGCCAAGAAGGCCGCAGCCAAGAAGCCCGCCGCCAAGAAGCCCGCCGCCAAGAAGGCCGCCGCCAAGAAACCTGCTGCCAAGAAACCTGCTGCCAAGAAACCTGCTGCCAAGAAGGCTGCCAAGAAGCCTGCTGCCAAGAAAGCTGCCAAAGCACCGGCTGCCCCTGCAGCCCCTGCAGCTCCTGCTGCTGCGGCCAAGCCCCTGAATCCTGCGGCTGCCTGGCCTTTCCCGACCGGCAACAAGCCCTGATCCCAGGGCGGGGAAGGCGCCCCGGGCATGCGGATGCCGCTCGAGAGCGGCGTCAGCCGCAGCCGGGGCCGACCATTCCCGTCTTGACTGACCTGCGGCACCACCCGGGTTGCGCAAGCACCCCGGGTTTTTTGTGCCAAAATTTTGCTGCTGCCCCGCCCGCCTGACTCCGGACATCCGACATGCAAGCCTTCTGGTTCCTGATCGATACCATCGCCTCGCTCCTGGTGGGCGCCTTGCTCATGCGCACGTACATGAACTGGCTCGGCTTGCGCGGTCGCGATCCCCTGTCCCAATTTGTGTTTGCACTGACCAACTGGTGCGTGCTGCCGCTGCGCAAGCTGGTGCCGGCGCGCGGGCGCTGGGACCTGTCGACGCTGCTGGCTGCCTTTCTGGTGTCCTTCGTGGCGGCGCTGCTGTTCAACCTGATGCTGGGCCGTGACTTGGTGGCCGTGCTGGCCTCGTCGGCGCTGATGGCCCTGCTATGGATGATCAAGTACGGGCTTTACGCCTTGATGTTCATCCTGCTGGCCTCGGCCCTGCTGTCCTGGGTCAATCCCCATGCGCCGATGGCGCCGGTTCTCGATACCCTGTCCCGTCCCATCCTCGACCCGATCCGCAAGGTGGTGCCCCTGCTCGGCGGTGTCGACCTGTCCCCGCTGATCGCCATCCTGGTGATCCAGTTCCTGATGATGCTCGGGCAGAACCTGTTCAACGGCGCATTGTTCTGACATCGGGTGGGGGCCACTGCCCCTCGGGCGGGCCGCTGCCTACTGCGGGCAGGGCTGGCCGAACGCCTGCTGGTAGCGCTGGCGGATCTGCACCCAGTCCAGGGCGTGGTTCTGGGCACCGGCCTGCTCGATCTTGATGCCGCCCAGCACGCTGCCCAGCCGGGCGCTGTCGCCCCATGACCAGCCCTGTGACAGGCCATACAACAGGGCGCCGCGATAGGCATCGCCGCAACCGGTGGGATCGAGCGCGCGCGCGATGGCGATATTGGCGATGTTCTGCACTGCCTGGCCGCGTTCGTAGAGCACTGAGCCCTCGGCACCCTTGGTGACGATCAGGGCATCGACCTGCCCGGCCAGTTCCGCCTCGCTCCAGCCGGTGCGATCGCACAGCAATTGCGCCTCGTAATCATTGAGTGTTACGGCATCGGCCAGCGCCACCAGGTCGCGCAGCTCGCTGCCATCGAACATGGGCATGGCCTGGCCGGGATCGAAAATGACCCGGGCACCAGCCTGCTTGAACTGGCGGGCATGGCTGAGCATGGCGCCCTTGCCGTTCGGTGACACGATGCCCCAGGCCAGGGGAGCGGCGTCGCTGACTTGGACCTGATGGGCTTCGGCCATGGCACCGGGGTGGAAGGCGGTGATCTGGTTGTCGGCCAGATCGGTGGTGATGAAGCACTGCGGGGTATAGCACTCGTCCAGCCGGCGGATGACCGAGGTGTCGATACCCAGCGCCGTCATCCGTTCCAGATAGTGCTGCCCGTCCATGCCGATGGTGGCCAGCACCACGGGCGACCCGCCCAGGCCGGCCAGGGTGTAGGCGATGTTGGCCGCGCAGCCGCCGTATTGCCGCTTCAGGCTGGGTGTGAGGAAGGAGACATTGAGCATGTGCACCTTGTCGGGCAGGATGTGGTCCTTGAAGTGGCCTTCGAAGACCATGATGTTGTCGAAGGCGACCGAGCCGGAGATGCCGACCCTGCGGGTAATGGTGTTGGACATGCGTGAAAGCCGTTGCGGTTGCTGCGCGCCTTGGCGCTCGTTCAGGGGTAGAAGAGGACGGCCGAATAGCCGTTCGGGGTGATCTGGTTCAGGCCCAGGCGAACCCTGACGGTCCGCTCCGAGCGCGCTGCAAAGCCCGTTTCCCGGGACTCGCCGGCCAGATAGTCCGCGGGCAGCAGCACCTTGCGGGCCAGCAGTTGGCCGGCCGGATCGGTGAGGCTCAGCTCGATGGCAGGCCACTGCACCGGGTGCGAGGACTGGTTGCGCAGCAGGGCCTGGGCCAGATAGGGCTGGATCTCGCCCGCCACGGCCTCGCCGGCCTGCAATTCGAAGGACTCGATCGTTACCGCATCGTAGCGGCGCGGCAATTCGACCTTCAGGCCGAGCGGCTGCAGCCATTGCGCCAGCGGCTCCTTGAGCATCGGGAACTGGACGGCCAGTTCATTGCGGGCCGTGATCACAGCCTGTGCCAGGGCCAGCACCAGGAGCAGGCCCGCCGCCAGTGCCGCGCCAGGAAAGCGGCGGCGCGCCGCTGCGGTCCCGGCTGCGGTCCCGGCTGCGGTCCCCGCTGCGGTCCCCGCTGCGGCGTCGGCCTGAAGCCGCTCCTGATCCTGATCCTGCAGCCGTGCCTGACCCCCTTCTCCATCTTCATCCTCGGGCGCCGCACTGAACTGCGCGCCATTGGCCGGTTCGGGCAGGTCGGCCACGGGCGCGGCGTGCAGGGGCATGGCGCTGGACAAGCCGGGGCGGCTGCGTTGCGGTTCGAGATCCATGCCCTCGGGCAGACTGCTCAGCCTGAGGGCTGCC
>JAPOKJ010000070.1 GCA_029977705.1 Burkholderiales bacterium
CCCCTTTCAGCGAGACCATGGCCTATGTGCAGAAGATCCGCGCCCTGTATCCGCGCGATTTCCATGCCTTCGAGCCCCGCCTGGCCATGCGTGGCACCGTTGCGCCGCGCTGAACCCATGACATATTCAACGCAGCGCAGCATGGGGTCCCCCAAGCTTCCCGGAAGTGGTGAGAAAGTTCATACTGCCAGCACGTTCAGCAGGCTCAGACTACCGCTCATCGGTGGCAGCGCCTGCCGGTCCGCTCAGGCTTGCTTGCCGACGGTAGCCGTCGGACCCTCGGAATCAGGAACTCGACCGATGATGGAGAACAACATATGAAACGCTTTTTCACGCTCCTGCTCGCCCTGGCCACCCTGGCCGGATGTGCCACCAACCTGCCCCCGGCACCGCGCCAGGCGGCCACGCCGGACTACAAGTACCTGATCGGCCCGGGTGACAGTCTGAACATCGTGGTCTGGCGCAATCCCGAGCTCTCGGCCACGGTGCCGGTCCGTCCTGACGGCAAGATCACCGCGCCGCTGATCGAAGACATGATCGCGATCAACAAGAACCCGTCCGAACTGGCCCGCGAGATCGAAGCCAAGCTCAAGCGCTACATCCAGGATCCGGTGGTTACTGTGGTCGTGCAAAACTTTGTCGGACCCACCAGCGAGCAGGTCCGCGTGGTCGGCCAGGCCTCCAAGCCGCAGGCCCTGGCCTATCGGCAGAACATGACCTTGCTGGATGTGATGATCGCGGTCGGCGGCATCACCGACTTTGCCTCGGGCAACCGGGCCGTGCTGATCCGCTCCTCGGAGGGCAACCGCCAGTACGGCCTGCGCCTGCGGGACCTGCTCAAGCGCGGTGATGTCACCGCCAATATCGAAATGAAGCCGGGCGACGTGATCATGATTCCGGAAAGCTGGTTCTGATCCACTTCCCGCATCCGCTCCACCCCAGACGCCCCACGGCCTGTTTTCAGAAGAGCCCGTCATGCAAGAGATAGTCGAACAACTGCGATCGGTCCTCAGGGGCCTCTGGTACTACAAGTGGTGGGGGTTCGTGACGACCGTGATCGTCGGTATCGGCGCCATCATCGCGGCGTTCGCGATCCCCTCGAAGTACGAAGCCTCGGCGCGCGTCTATGTGGATACGCAGTCGATCCTCAAGCCCCTGATGACCGGTCTGGCGGTGCAGCCGAATATCGAGCAGCAGGTGGCCATGATGGGCCGCACGTTGATCAGCCGTCCCAACATCGAGCGCGTGATGCGGATGGCCGACCTCGACCTGAAGGTCAAGAGCCAGGCGGAGCGCGATGCCTACATCGACACGCTGCTGCGCGATGTCGAGTTCCGGGCTGTCCCGGGAGCGACCAACCTGTACATCATCAATTACCGCAACGAGAAGCCGGAGTCGGCCAAGGCGGTGGTGCAGTCGCTGCTGGGCATCTTTGTCGAGAGCAGCCTGAAGGCCAAGACCAGCGATGCCGATGCCGCCCGCCGCTTCCTCGATGAGCAGATCAAGGCCTATGAGCAACGCCTGCTGCAGGCCGAAGATGCGCTCAAGGACTTCAAGATCAAGAACCTCACCCTGATGCCCAATCTGGCCCAGGACTATATCGCCAAGTCCGGCGAATTGCAGAACCAGCTGACCCAGGCCCGGCTCGAGTTGCGCCAGGCCGAATTTGCGCGTGATGCCATCCAGCGCCAGCTCAATGGCGAAACCCCGACCATGGGCGTCGCCGGCGGCGACACGGTGACCGAGCTGCCGCGCGCCAAACCGACCGAACTCGATGAGCGTGTCGATGCCACGCGCCGCCGGCTCGACGATTTCCGTTCGCGCTACACCGAAGAACACCCCGATGTGGTCGGAGCCCGCCGCATTCTCGAGCAACTGGAAGCGCAGCGCGACGCCGAGCGCAAGGCCGAAGCCGCCAAGCCGGTGGCCCAGCAGCGGCGCGCCCAGCAGGCCGCCAATCCGGTGTTCCAGCAGCTCAAACTGTCCCTGGCGGACGCCGAGGCCCAGATCGCCGCCCTGCGCGCGCGTGTGACCGACTACGAGATGCGCCTGAGCCAATCGCGCGAGGCAGCCCAGACCATCCCCAAGGTCGAGGCCCAGTACATCGCCCTGACGCGCGACTACGAGGTCAACAAGAAGAACTACGAGCAGTTGCTTGCCCGTCGCGAGTCTGCCCAGATTTCGGGCGAGATGGAAAACTCGGCCGGCGTTGCCGAGTTCCGGGTGGTCGACCCCCCCCGCGTCAGCGCCCAGCCGGTATGGCCAAACCGCAACCTGCTGTTGCTGCTGGGCTTGCTGGTCTCGGTGGCCGCCGGTTTTGCCGCCGCCTTCATCCGCGACCAAAGCCGTCCGACCTTCTTTGACCTCCGTACCCTGCGCAATGTCACCCAGGTGCCGATCCTGGGCGCCGTGTCCTTCTTCAGTGATGCCAAGGCCAAGGCCAAGGCGCGCATCAGCGGGCTGACCTTTGCAGGCGCATCGGTCGCCTATCTCGGCCTGTTCCTGGGCGTGATCGTGTACCAGACGGTTCTGAACGCCGGCCGATAAAGCACGCACCGCCCCCATTAGGACACTCCCATGAGCCTCATCGAAAAAGCCGTCAGCAAGCTGACCAATGTCTCTGCCGACGCCATCGCGGTACCGGATGCCGAAGCCCTGCAACCGGCAGCACGTGCCGAGAAAGGCGGCTCGACCATCGAGCGGATGAGCGAAGCGCTGGCCCGCGATGGCCAGTTGCGTTCGCCGGAGAACGGCACCGCGGCCCGCGCCAAACCGGTCGCTGAGCAACACCGCCGCGAGGGCGTGCGCATCCACCTGGAGTCCCTGCGATCGCGCGGCTTCGTGACCCCGGATGGCAACCAGACCCAGATTTCGCAAGAATTCCGCGTCATCAAGCGCCCCCTGCTCGCCAATGCCTTTGGACGAGGGGTCCCGGCCATCAAGAACGGCAAGCGGATCATGGTCACCAGTGCCTTCCCGGGCGAGGGCAAGAGCTTTTGCGCCATCAACCTGGCCATGAGCATTGCAGCCGAGCGCGACAACAAGGTGTTGCTGGTCGATGCCGATGTCGCCCGCCCCTCGATCCCCAAGGAATTGGGCATTACCGTCGAGGCCGGTCTGATGGACTGGCTGATCGATGGCAACCTGGACATTTCCCAGCTCGTGCTGCCCACCAATGTCGACAAGCTCGCCATCCTTCCCGCCGGCCGACGCCACCAGCAGGCCACGGAGCTGCTGGCCAGTGCCTCGATGAGCCGGCTGATGGAACTGATCACCGCGCGCTTTCCGGATCGCGTCGTCATTTTCGACTCCCCGCCGCTGCTTGTCACCACAGAATCGCGGGTCCTCAGTTCCTACATGGGCCAGGTCGTGCTCGTGGTCGAGGCCGGAAAGACTTCCCATGAGTCGGTGCAGGAAGCTCTTGCTACTATTGGGTCTTCTGAAGTTGTCGGTCTGATCCTGAACAAGGCTCGGTCCGCTGAACAGGGGTACTACGGTGGCTACGGTGGTTACGGTTACGGCGTTTGATCTCCGGATCGCTTCACTCAGGCTCAGGCTCATGAAACCTTCGCCGGCCTGGGTCCTGATGGCAGCACTGGGGCCTGCCTGGGCACAGACGCCGGCGCCGGTCACGATTCCGGGTGCCAACGTGCCCTTGGCCGACACCCAGGTGATCCAGGGCGTGGCGCCGGGAAGCCGCAAGGAGGAAATCAAGTTCCTGCCGGGCGTGCGAACCTCGCTGACCTACACCTCGAACATCGATCGCGCGGCCGGTGGCAACAGCGGCTGGATCGCGGAAGCCTCACCCTACCTCGATGCCGCCATCGACACCGAACGCAGCAAGGCGCAGTTGTATGCAAGCCTGCGGGGGTTCTTCCGCACCTCAAGCGGCAATTCGCTGGCCCCCGAGTTGCGCTCGACCGGCCGTACCGCCCTGCTCGGCGACTGGCTCTGGATCAGCGGCACAGCCAATATCTATTCGCTGATCTCCAACCCCTTCGGCGCGGTCAGCCTGGACCCCGCGGTCTACAACACCAACACCATCCAGTACCGTCAGTTCCAGATCAACCCCTATGTCCAGGGCCGCATCGGTACCTTCGCAGACTACAACGTCGGCTACAACCTGGGTACCTCGAGCAGCAACGGCAACGTGGTCCTGGCCCGCCTTGACCAGCGCTTTTCCGGTTCCCTCAAGAGCGGCCCGCAATTCAACCGCTGGGGCTGGGAATGGACCGGCGACGTGCAGCGTCGGGAGTTCGATGGCGGCACGGTGCAAAACCGTACGTCGGCCAGCGGCTCGCTGTTCATGCTGCCGCAGCCCGACCTGCGCGTCGGCGCGTCGTTCAATTACGACCGTATCGACAATTTCTTCATCAACGGCCGCAACAGCGGCACCGGCCTGGGTGCCTTTGCCGACTGGACGCCTTCGAACCGGACCTCGGTCAGTGCATCGGTCAAGCGGCTGTATTACGGCACCACCGGCCGGCTCTCCGCCACGCATCGCTTTGGCCTGTTTACCGGCGCGGTGAGCTGGGACAAGAGCGTCCTGACCAGCAGTGACGGGTCGATCCTGTCGGTGAACCCGGGCTCGCTGTTCAGCGCCGGGGGCTTTTCCTCCTCGCTCAACCCCCTGTTCAACCAGCTGGTCTCGCAAAACCTGCTGCAGACTTACGGTTCGGCGATCGGTGGCGGCCTTCTCAGCGACTTCCTCGTACTGAGCAACAACCTGACGGTGTCCCTGGCCTATGTGTCTCCGCGCAACAGCATCGTCCTGACCGGCACGCGCTCGCGGCGCGAGACCGATGCCAGCCGTTCGGTGGCCACTTTCGGATCGCAGCTCGGAGGCATCTCCTCGCCGTCCCTGGTCACGCCAGTCAACCTGAGCGCCTACAACACCACGAATCTGGGTCTGGACTGGAGCCACACGCTCGACTCGAAGAGCACCCTGGGCCTGAAGCTGTCTCGGTTGATCCTGGACAGCGTCGCCGTCACCGGCAACGGCAACAGCGCCATCAACCTCGTCCAGTCCAGCTACCGCACCCAGTTGACGACCGATACGGCCGCCAGCTTCGGCCTGCGCCACACGCGCCAGCGCGGCTCGGGCCTGTCCATCAGTTACGACGAGACGGCCGTGTTCGGCACCCTCGACATGAGGTTCTAACGTGTACGCAAACTACTTCGGGTTTTCCGCCAAGCCCTTCCAGCTGAACCCGGACCCGGACTTCTTCTTTGGCAGCCGCGGCCACAAGCGGGCCATGGCCTATCTGGAATACGGGCTGCACCAGGGAGAAGGGTTCATCGTCATCACCGGCGAGGTCGGCGCCGGCAAGACGACGCTCGTGCGCAACCTGATCCGTCGCATTCCCCAGGAAACCGTCAGTGCGGCCCAGATCGTCAGCACGCAGGTCGATGCCGATGACCTGCTCCGGCTGGTGGCCGGCAGTTTCGGCATCACCCATGAAGGGCTGGACAAATCTGCCCTGCTGATGCGCCTGGAAGATCATTTCCGCTACCTGCATGCCGAGGGCCGACGGGCCTTGCTGATCGTCGACGAAGCCCAGAACCTCTCGCCCAAGGCGATCGAGGAATTGCGCATGCTGTCCAATTTCCAGATCGATACGCGATCGCTGGTGCAAAGCTTTCTGATCGGCCAGCCCGAATTTCGCGAAGTGATGCAGCGTCCTGAGATGCGCCAACTCAAGCAGCGCATCATCGCCTCCTACCATCTTGGCCCCCTGGATCGCAGCGAGACCCAGGCCTATATCGAACACCGCCTGCGCCACGTCGGCTGGAAGGGAGTCCCTTCCTTCGATCCGGACTGCTTCGAGGTGATCCACGAGGTCACGGCAGGCGTGCCCCGGCGCATCAACACCCATTGTGACCGGCTGTTGCTGGGGGTCTATCTCGCCGAGCAAAAGGCGGTCTCGGTCAAGGATATCCGGGAGGTCGCGGCGGAAATGGCGGCCGAACTGGGCAATCCCAACGAGTCCCGGAACAGCGAGGGCGAGCCCCAGGCCGCTTTGCAGGCTGGTGGACCGTTGCGTGGTCTCGATCCGCAAAGCGGAGAGCGCCTGGCACAACTGGAAGAGCGGGTGGCCATGCTGGAGGCCTCGACCACCACCACCTACAGCATGCTCAAGAAACTGATTCGCATCGTGCGCCTGCAGTTTGGTGGCGACGCCTCCGGTACGACCGACGCGCCCGCCAAGACCCTCAACTGATGCTGCGGTTGCGGTGTGGGTCAGCCCAGTCTCGTCGAACCTGAGATCTTTGCGGGCTTTCCGAAGGGCAGCCGCTTCGGACTGTGGGTGCGGCCAGGGCAAGCCACCCGGGCACGCGGACTGATCCTGGCCATCCAGACCCCTGGCGAAGAAAACAATCTCGCCCGCCGGACCATGGTGGCCGCCGCCCGGCACTTTGCGGAGGCAGGCTTTGTCATTCTGCTCTTCGACCCTTTCGGTGTCGGCGACTCGGATGGCGACACCGTCGAGGCCAGCCTGCAGGATTGGCGCGCCGACCTGATGCGCATCGCCCATCTGATGCGCCAGCGCCATGACCTGCCCTTCCTGGTCTGGGGCCTGAGACTGGGCAGCCTGCTGGCGGCCGACCTGCTGATCAGCCAGTCGGACACCATCGACGGGGTGCTGATGTGGGCGCCCCTGGCGCACGGCCGCACCTGGGTCGATCACCTGCAACGGGGGAATACCCTGTCGCGCATGATCCGGAGCGGGCGCCCCGTGGGCGATTCGGCGACAGCCGTGCCTTCCGCGACACCTGCATCAGTCGACTCGCCATCGGCAGCGGACAATTCCCCCGACGCTTCGGTTCTGATCCTTGGCGGCACGGCCTACCAGCGCAGCCTGATCGATGACATCCGGCGCCTGTCACTGAATCCGGCCAGTGCCTGGAGCGGCTATGGCCTGCCCGCCCGGATCGCGATGTTCGGGCTGCAGTCGGCCCAGGACCCTTTGGCCCGCGGTGCCAGCCCGAGCGAGTTGCCCCCTGCCCTGCAGACCATGGCCTCGCACTGGCGCGGCAGCGGTTTTCCGGTTCATGCCCGTGCCCTCGCCTGCGAACCGTTCTGGGCCTCGCAGATGCCGGTCGACGCACCCGATCTGTTTGAGCAGACCCTGGCCTGGCTGGAGGAGCGGGAGCGCACGGTGCTGGCGCCATGACCTTGCAGGCGGCACACATCGAGACCGCAGTGTGCCTGCCCGGGCCCCGCGGGCCGCTGGTTGGCATCCGCTGCGACCCGGCCAACCCGGGGGAGCAGCCACGCCCTTGCGTGATCATCGTGGCCGGCCAGCCCCAGACCCGGGTCGGCGCCCACCGCATGTTCGTCCAGCTGGCACGGCGACTGGCGCAAGGCGGCCTGTCCAGCTTGCGCTTTGACTGCAGCGGCTGGGGTGACAGCCCGGGCACCGCAGAGCCTTTCGAAGCCTCCATCGCCGACATCATGGCGGTGGCCAAGGCCATGCGCGCGGCCCACCCCGGCCAGCCGCTGGTGCTGCTTGGGCTGTGCGACGGCGCGACGGCGGCGGCCCTGAGCCTGCCCTTGGTGTTGGCCGCATCCTGCCCGGTCCAGGCGCTGATACTGATGAATCCTTGGATCGACAGCCAGCAGATGCAGGCACGTGCCAGGGTCAAGCACTACTACCTCAAACGCCTGGTCTCGCGCCAGTTTTGGTCGCATCTGCTGAAGGGAAAGGTACGCCTGGGCGATGCCCTGGGTGGCGCCGCCCGGGCGCTGCTGCAAAGCACGCAAGCCGCCGGCCCGCCCGAGAGCGTGTCGGCCCGCCTGGCCGGCGTGCTGGTGCGCAGCGAGGTTCCGTTGCTGCTGGTCCTGTCGGGCGATGATCTGACCGCGCGCAGCTTCAGCAACTGGCTGCAAAGCCAGGCGGGGCTGCGTTCCCGGGTGGGTCCTGAACGCCAGTTGGACCTGGCTGATGCCGATCACACCTTCAGTCGGCCGGCCGACTGGCAGCGCGCCTGCCAGTGGATGACAGAACGTCTGGGCGGCCTCAGGCCGGACGGTTGAGCCCCTGCCAGCAGCGCCAGTAATCAGCTTCAAAGCCTTCGTGGTTCATCGCAAAGGGACTGGGCCTGAACAAGTATCGGCTCTCGAACATGAAGGCCAGGGTGTGATCGAGTTTCTGGGGCTTCAGTTCGGCCTGGCTGGCCTTGTGGAAGGCATCACTGTCCGGCCCGTGCGGCACCATGGCATTGTGCAGGCTTGCGCCGCCCGGCCGGAAGCCCTCTTCCTTGGCATCGTACTGGCCATGCACCAGCCCCATGAATTCACTCATCACGTTGCGGTGATACCAGGGCGGGCGGAAGGTGTCCTCCCCGACCAGCCAGCGCGGCGGGAAGATCACGAAATCGCAGTTGGCCGTCCCGGGGGTATCCGAGGCCGAGGTGAGCACGGTGAAGATGGACGGATCGGGGTGATCAAAGCTGATCGAACCAATCACCATGAAATGGGCGGTATCGTATTTGCAGGGGACCAGGTTGCCGTGCCAGGCCAGCACATTGAAGGGGGTCGGGTTGCCCTGCGACAACCAGAACTGGCCGGCGCTCTTGCGGATGATCCGGTAATCCTGGACGGTTTCAGGCTCGGCCGCCGCGACTGGCGAGAGGAAGTCGCGCGCATTGGCCAGGCCATTGGAGCCAATCGGCCCCAATTCCGGCAAGCGGAATGCCGCCCCGAAATTTTCACAGACATAGCCGCGGGCACGTGCAGCCAACAGGTCGACCTTGAAGGCCATGCCGCGCGGCAACAAGGCAATTTCACCGGGGGCGACGTCCATCACCCCGCACTCGGTCGTGATCCGCAATCCGCCTTCCTGGGGCACCAGCAGCATTTCACCATCGCCATTGACCAGGGCGGTGCGCCCCATCGAACGCTCGGCCAGATAGACATGCACCGCGACCCCGCTCTGCGCCTGCGGCGAGCCGTTGACCGCCAGGCTGTGCATCCCGTCGACGAAATCGCAGGCCTGGGCGGGCCATCCGAAGGGCGCCCAGCGCATCGGATTGGGCGGCACGGCAAGGCCCTGTCCTGCGTCGCTGAGCCAGTGCGCGGCGCCCTCATAGGCGCGGGCCGGCTGGGTCACGACCGAGGGCAGGCGGCGGTACATCCAGGTGCGCAGGTTGTGGTGCCGGGCGGCGGTGAACGCCGTGCCCGACAGCAACTCGGCAAACAGCCCGCCCGCGACCCGCTGCGGACTGTTGCGGCCCACCGGCAACAGGCCGGGGGCACTCTCACTGGCGAACAGGTTGCCGAATCCGCTCTGGTAGGACAGTGGGTTCATGGTTTTCTTCCTTGAAGGATCAGGGGTGTCGACAGGGCTGGCCATCGTCAGCCCTGCTGCTGAAGGGTTCGGGCCCGGGCCTGAAGCTTGTCCATCGCGCGCGCAAGGCTGGCGCGCTCCTGCGCATCCAGCCCCTCGAGCAGAAAAGCCTCGCGTGCCAGCACCATGGGCACGATCTTGCGGTACAGGCTGCGGCCGGCAGGGGTCAGACGCAGCACAAAGCCGCGGCCGTCTTCGGGATCCTTGAGCTTGGTGACCAGGGCAGCATCGGCCAGGCGGGCCACGGCGCGGCTGACCTGCATCTTGTCGAGCGAGGAATGGCTGACCAGGTCGACATTGCGCATGCGCTCGTTGCCGGCCAGCGCCGCAACGATCCGCCACTCATCGCGCGACAGCTCGAAGCGGCTCTTGTAGACCTGGGCAACGGCCTGACTGACCGACTCGGACAGGCGCGCCAGGCGATACGGAAAGAAATCGTCAAGGTTCATCGCGGGGCGCCCGGTGGCAGCGTCCCGAAGGGCTGCAAGGCAGGCGCTCGAAGCCAAGCTGACGAAAGCCTGTCGTAACCGGAGATACAAAATTGGGCTGGAATCCTGAGGCCATGCGGGAAGATAGCACGGCTTTTCCCATGAAGCCTATTTGCAGGTCAGGCTCTGAGATCTTGTCCTGCCTCTTTATTTTTAGTAACATGTGTTACGAATAAAGCAGGAGGCCTCATGAAGATCGATCGCATCCACCACGCCGCCTATCGCTGCCGCGATGCACGGGAAACCGTCCAATGGTATGGCGAGCACCTGGGCATGGACTTCGTGCTCGCCATCGCCGAGGACCAGGTGCCCTCCACGCATGCGCCAGACCCCTACATGCATGTGTTTCTGGATGCCGGCGGTGGCAATGTGCTGGCTTTCTTCGAGTTGCCCAATGCACCGGCCCAGGGCAAGGACCCGAACACGCCGGAGTGGGTGCAGCACCTGGCCTTCAAGGTCGACAGTGTCGAGGCCCTGGCGGCTGCCAAGGCCCGGCTGGAGGCGGCCGGCATACAAGTGGTCGGCATCACCGACCACACCATCTTCCAGTCGATCTATTTCTTCGATCCCAATGGCCATCGGGTGGAGCTGGCCGCCGACACCGGCACGCCAGCGATGTACCAGGCACTGGACCGCGTCAAATGGGACATGCTCGAGGAGTGGAGCCGGACGCGGCGCGCGCCCAAGCACGCCGCCTGGATGCATGAGAAGGAATTCAAGGCACCCCCAGCAGGCCTGTGACCATGCTCAAGACCTACCGCTATCCGCGCTTTGCCTACCAATGCTCGCCCGAGCAGTCGCAGGGCAGGACGCAGCGCCATGACGTGGTGATCATCGGCGCCGGCCCGATCGGCCTGAGCGCCGCCCTGGAATGCGCCCGTCAAGGCATCCGCTGCGTCGTCCTGGACGACAACGATACCGTCAGCATCGGATCTCGGGCCGTCTGCTATGCCAAGCGCGCCCTTGAAATATGGGACCGGCACGGCGTGGCCGATGCGATGGTGGCGCGCGGCATCAGCTGGAAGGTCGGCAAGGTGTTCTTCAAGGACGATCTGGCCTACCGGTTCGACCTGCTGCCTGAACTGGGCCACAAGATGCCGGCCATGATCAACCTGCAGCAGTATCACCTCGAGGAAACGCTGGTGACGGCCTGCCAGGCCAACCCCCTGATCGAGCTTCGCTGGAAGCATCGGCTGGTCAGCCTGCGCCAGCAGGATGACCATGCGGTCCTGACGATCGAGACACCCGACGGGGTCTTCCACAGCGAAGCGACCTGGGTCATCGCCTGCGACGGCGCCAACAGCGACACACGCCGCATGGTCGGCGCCGAGTTCACCGGGCAATTCTTCCAGGACCGCTTCCTGATTGCCGATGTCGTGATGAAGGCCGACTTTCCCACCGAGCGCTGGTTCTGGTTCGACCCGCCCTTCCATCGCAACCAGTCGGTGCTGCTGCACAAGCAATGCGATGACGTCTGGCGCATCGATTTCCAGCTCGGCTGGGATGCCGACCCAGAGGAGGAAAAGAAGCCCGAGAAGGTCATTGCGCGCATCCAGGCCATGCTCGGCGCCGACGTCGAGTTCGAGCTCGAATGGGTATCGGTGTACCAGTTCGCCTGTCGTCGCATCGACCGCTTCCGTATGGGCCGGGTGATCTTTGCCGGCGATGCCGCCCACCAGGTCTCTCCTTTCGGCGCGCGCGGCGCGAACACGGGCGTGCAGGACATCGACAACCTGGCCTGGAAACTCAAGCTGGTCCTGAGCGGTGCCGCCGGGACCGCCCTGCTCGACAGCTATCACGAGGAACGCGCCTTTGCCGCCGACGACAACCTGCGGCATTCGACCCGCTCCACCGACTTCATCACCCCCAAGAGCCGATCGAGCCGCCTGTACCGGGACGCCGTGCTCGAACTGGCCGAGACCGAGCCCTTTGCCCGGCCCCTGGTCAACAGCGGCCGCCTGTCGACGCCCACGCCGTACCGGCTGTCGTCCTTGAACACGCCTGACGAGGCCCTTTTTGGCGGCAACATGTCGCCGGGCACGCCCTGCGCCGATGCGCCGGTGCTTTGCCAGGGCCGCAAGTCCTGGCTGCTCGGGCACCTGGGCGAGGGCTTCGTCCTGCTTTGCTTTGGCAAGGAACACCGGGCCGAGACGGTCACGGTCGCAGGGATCGAGGCCCGCGTGCTGGCCATGCCAGGCGACCTGCTCGACAGCGAAGGCCTGGCCGAGCAGCGCTACGACGCGCAGCCCGGCACCGTCTACCTGATCCGGCCCGATCAACATGTTGCTGCGCGTTGGCGTCAGTTCGACGCCGGCAAGGTCCAGGCAGCCCTGCGCCGCTGCCTGGCGCTTTGAAGCACGGAGAAGCCCATGCCCCTCAAGCATCAAGCCAACATTCCCTCGCCCGACGATTTCTACGAGGAATTGGTGCGCAGCCAGCGCGACCTCGACGACGACCAGGCGGCCCTGATGAATGCCAAGCTGGTCTTGTTGCTCGCCAACCATGTGGGCGATCGCAGCGTGCTGAGCGAAGCCTTGCGCAAGGCACGCCCGAAAAAGCGCTGAAATGGCCGGCGGGCCAGGCACGGCAAGGGTCGCGTTGGCCTGATCCGCTGGTCATGCGTATCGGGTCTGATACAGACATTGGCAAGACAGGGGTTGATACCCATAGGGGTATATGTCATA
Source organism: Burkholderiales bacterium (assembly GCA_029977705.1). Lineage (GTDB taxonomy): Bacteria > Pseudomonadota > Gammaproteobacteria > Burkholderiales > Burkholderiaceae_E > JAPOKJ01. The sequence continues at coordinate 12,523 of JAPOKJ010000070.1, forward strand.
ATACCCCCATGGGTATCAAATCATGCTTTGCCGGCGGCAGGCCGGTCACTTACACGCGCTCATCGGCCCGGCTCTGGCTTCTGCTCTTGCCCCTGGTCCTTGCCAGCCCTGTCGCACGAGCGGCCGAACTGCGACTGCCCACCGTGCTGGCATCTCGCAGTGCCCAGGGCCTCAGCTTCGAGATCGACGGCACGGTTCAGGCCATACGCCAATCCACCGTAGCGGCGCAAATCAGCGGAAACGTCATGACGCTGGCGGTGCGGGCAGGCGAGCGCGTCAAGGCCGGCCAGACCTTGGCACGCATCGATGAGCGCGACAGCGCCGCAGCCCTGCAGCGCAGCGAGGCCGTGCTTGCCCAGACGCAGGCCGAGGCCGTCAATGCCCGAAACCAGTGGGAGCGGCAGAAAGAGTTGCGCAGCAAGGGCTTCATAAGCCAGGCCGCCCTGGACCAGGCCGAGGCACAGTCACGCAGCACCCAGGCCCAGGTCCAGCAAGCCCAGGCCGCGCTGAAACAGGCCGGCCTTGTGCGCGGCTATGCAACGGTGCTCGCGCCCTTCGACGGCGTGGTACTGGCCACCCATGTCGACCAGGGTGATCTGGCAACCCCTGGACGGGCGATCGCCACCTTGTATGTACCTCGGTGGTATCGCGCAGTGGTACAAGTCGGCTTGAGCCGGGGCGAACAGGCCCGCAAGGCCAGCCTGATCGAAGTCATGCTTCCCGGCGGTCACTGGGTACAGCCACTGCGCAGGAGCGAGATGGCTGGCGCCGATCCGGTGTCGCAGACCATCGAGTGGCGACTCGACCTGCCCGCCGACCTGCCCGCAACGACCCTGCCGGGGCAGCAACTGCGGGTGCGCTTCTCTGGGGTGCCAGCGGCGCACGGCGACGCTCCCCTGAAGGGCACCACCCTTCGGCTGCCGGCCAGTGCCATCCTGCGTCGTGGCGAGCTCAATGCCGTCTACGTCGCCGCCGCTGACGGCTTCATGCTCCGTGCGGTGCGGCTCGGTGCCGACCGCGGCAGCGAGGGGATCGAGATCCTGGCTGGCCTGCGCGAGGGCGAGCGGGTGGCCATCGATGCGCTCAGGGCGGGGCTGCTGAACGCCAGGCCGGCACCATGATCACAGGACCGAACGCCAAGCCGCCCGCTCGCGCGGACGGTTCGCCCGCGGACCTTGCACCGCACCCTGGCCAGCATGGCCCGGCCGGCATCGCCGGCCGTCTGGCCGCCGCCTTCCAGGACAACGCCCTGACGCCTCTGCTGGCTTTGCTAGCGCTCCTGCTGGGCCTGTTTGCGGTGCTGGTGACGCCGCGCGAGGAAGAGCCGCAGATCAACGTGACCATGGCCAATGTCCTGATCCCGTTTCCTGGGGCGAGCAGCCAGGACGTGCAAGGTATGGTGGCCCGCCCCGCTGAACAGGTGCTGGGCCAGATCGCCGGTATCGAGCACACCTATTCAGTGTCGCGCCCCGGTATGGCCGTGCTGACCGTCCAGTTCAAGGTGGGCGTTACGCGCACCGAGGCGCTGGTGCGTCTGTACGACGTGCTCAATGCCCACCAGGACTGGTTGCCCCGCGGCCTGGGTACCCTGCCCCCGATCGTCAAGCCGAAGGGGATCGACGACGTGCCGGTGTTCGCCGTGACACTTTGGACACCAGAGATGGAGTCGGCCGATCAGCTGGGGCGGGTTGCCCACGTGCTGGAAGCCGAGCTCAAGCAGGTCCCCGGCGCACGCGAGGTCGAGAGCATCGGCGGGCCGGGCCAGGTCATCCAGGTCAGTCTCGATCCGGCCCGCCTGCGCGAGCGCGGCATTGACCTGCAAGGCCTGCGCCAGGTGCTGGCCGGAGCCAACCTGGCCTCGCCCTCGGGCTTGGTCGCCCAGCCGGGACAGGGCCTGAACCTGCAGATCGAAACCGGTGAATTCCTGCGCAGTGCCGAGGACATCGGCGAGCTGGTGGTGGGCACCAGTGCCGGCAAGCCCGTCTACCTGCGCGAAGTGGCCCTGGTGTCTGCCGGTGCGGCGCAGCCACGCCAGCACGTCTGGCACATGCCCGGCAAGGGCGGTCTCCAGCAGTCCGCTCCCCACGGCCTGCGTGCAGGTCAATCCTTTCCGGCCCTCACGATCACACTGAGCAAGAAGCCAGGCGAAAACGCCGTGCAGGTCTCGCGCGCCGCACGGCAACGCCTGGACAGCTTGCGCAACACACTGATACCGGCAGGAATGCAGGTCACGGTCAGTCGCGATTACGGAGAGACTGCTGCCGAGAAGGCCAACAAGCTGATCCAGAAGCTGGCCTTTGCCACCGCCTCGGTCATCCTGCTGGTCGGCCTTGCCCTGGGACGGCGCGAGGCGGTGATCGTCGGTTCTGCCGTGATCCTGACCCTGGCGGCCACCCTGTTCGCTTCCTGGGCCTGGGGCTTCACGCTCAATCGCGTCTCCCTGTTCGCCCTGATCTTTTCGATCGGCATCCTGGTGGACGACGCGATTGTGGTGGTCGAGAACATCCATCGCCACCAGCGTCTGCATCCCGGCTTGGGCATGCGGCAACTGATCCCGATGGCGGTCGATGAGGTCGGAGGACCGACCATCCTGGCGACCCTGACCGTTATCGCGGCCCTGCTGCCGATGGCTTTCGTGTCCGGGCTGATGGGCCCGTACATGAGTCCGATCCCGATCAACGCCAGTCTGGGCATGGCCTTGTCGCTGGCCATCGCCTTCACCGTCACTCCATGGCTGGCCCTCAAACTGATGAAACCGTCCAGCCACACTGTGAGCAGTGGCCCTGATGGCAGCACTCGGCTGTCACGTATTTTCGAACGCATCCTGCGCCCATTCCTGGACAGTGCCCGGCGACGCTGGCTGCTGCTGCTCGGCATCATCGCCAGCCTCCTTGCATCGGTCAGCCTGACGCTGTTCCCCAATGGCGCGCTCGGGGTGGTGCTCAAGATGCTGCCCTTTGACAACAAGAGCGAATTCCAGGTGATCGTGGACATGCCGGCCGGCACGCCTCTGGAGGATACGGCCGCCAGCCTTCAGGAAATGGCCGCCTTCCTGGCCGGCCAGACCGAGGTGCGCGACATTCAGGGCTACGCTGGCAGCGCCAGCCCGATCACCTTCAATGGCCTGGTTCGCCAGTACTACCTGAGGGCCGATGCCGAGCAGGGCGACCTGCAGGTGAACCTGGTGGACAAGCACCAGCGCCACGAGCAAAGTCATGCCATCGCACAGCGCCTGCGCCCGGCGCTGGAGCGCATCGCCAACCGTCACCAGGCTCGGCTGAGACTGGTCGAGGTGCCACCTGGACCTCCGGTGATGAGTCCGCTGGTTGCCGAGATCTACGGGCCGGACGAAAGCGGCCGTCAGGCGATCGCGGCGCGCCTGCAGGCTTTGTTCCGCGCCACCGGCGACATCGTGGCCGTGGACTCGAGCCTTGCCACCGATGCCCCGAGGGCCTTCCTGCGCATCCAGCGGCAACGGGCCATGAGCCTGGGCATCAGTGTCGAGAGCATTGCCCAGACGGTGGCAGGCGCCCTGTCCGGCATGGATGTGGCCTGGCTGCATGATGGCCAGAGCAAGTACCCGGTGCCGGTGCGTCTGCAGTTGCCGCGACAGTCGCAGGTGGGTCTGGATGCGCTTCTGGCCTTGCCGATGCGTGCTGCCAACGGCCAGTTGGTCTCGCTCGGCGAACTGGTTCGCATCGAGAGGGGTATCGTCGACAAGCCCTTGTACACCAAGGACCTGCAGGGCCTGAGCTACGTCTTCGGCGACATCGGCAAGGCTGAAGGCCACGCCGCCCGGCTCCCTGATTCGCCCCTTTATGGCCTGTTCGCCCTGCGTGCCGGTCTGGCGGCAGCGGCGCTGCCTGGCGCAGGTGAGCTGGCCGAATACTGGATTCACGCGCCGACCGACCCCTGGCGGCAGTACGCCATCAAGTGGGACGGCGAATCGCAGATCACCTACGAAACCTTCCGAGACATGGGCGCCGCCTACGGCGTGGGCCTGATCCTGATCTACCTGCTCGTGGTGGCCCAGTTTCGAAGCTACCTGACGCCATTGGTGATCATGGCGCCGATTCCCCTGACCATCATCGGCGTGATGCCGGGTCATGCCCTGCTGGGCGCGGCGTTTACCGCCACCTCGATGATCGGCATGATCGCGCTGGCCGGCATCATCGTGCGCAACTCCATCCTTCTGGTCGACTTCATCGAATTGCAGTTGGCCGCTGGCGTGGCCTTCAAGGAGGCCGTCATCCACTCGGCCACCGTGCGCGCCCAACCGATCGCCCTCACCGGACTGGCTGCCATGATCGGCGCCTTTTTTATCCTGGACGATCCGATCTTCAACGGCCTGGCCATTGCGCTCATCTTTGGGATCGCGGTGTCCACGCTGCTCACCCTGATCGTGATCCCCGTCCTGTATTTCTCGCTTTTCCGCAAGCGTCACAGCGACGCATCATCCACCCCCGTCATTCTGGAGAGTCCCCATGACCATTGACCGTCTGATCCACCTGGCTGCCGGCAGCTTCATCCTCCTGTCCCTGGCCCTGGGCCTGCCGGGCAGTCCCTTGTTCGTCAATCAGTGGTGGCTGGCCTTCACAGCCTTCGTCGGTGCTAATCTCTTCCAATTCGGTATCTCCAGGTTCTGCCCGCTGGGCTGGGCCCTGAAGAAAGCCGGCGTTCCGGAATGAGGCGCCATGCGCCGCTTCGAGATCTCGGCGCCTGGGGCGCCGCTTGAAAGACACACTGCCATGAAAGCCAACCCGCCCGAGTCCTGCGCGATGCCAGGTTTTGAAGATCAGGGCATGCGTGCCGACATCCTGAATCGACTGAAACGCGCCGAGGGCCAATTGAGAGGCATCCAGCGCATGGTTGAAGCGGGAGAGCCCTGCCTGGACATTGCCACCCAGATGGCCGCGGTCCGAAAGGCACTGGACAGTACCTACAGTCGCATGACGGTGTGCTTCATAGAACAGGAGTTGAGCCAGCAGTTGGGCATGAACGAGGCGCAGCTCGACGCCGTGGGCAAGGTGCTGGAAGACGTGCAGACACTGCTCGGCAAGGTGCGATGACGCCCGCGCCCCAGGCGCCCTTGCGGCACCTGTATCCCGCCTGGTTTGCGATCGTGCTCGGTTTGTGCGGTCTGGCACTGGCCTGGCACCGCGCCAGCGTCCTGATGGGCGACGGCGCACGCCTGGTGTCCCAGGTGCTGGGCGCACTGGCCGGCCTCGTGCTGACGCTGCTGACGGTCGCCTTTGTGGTGCGCGCCATCCGCCATCCCGATGTCTGGCGTGAGGATCGCCGCCATCCGGTGCGCCATGCCTTCATCGCCGCGCTGCCGATATCCTGGACCCTGCTGGCTACCGTGGCCACCAGCCTGGGGCTGCGCCACCCGACCATCACGCTGATCTGGATGACTGGTGCCCTGGCCCAGTTGCTGATCACCGCCTGGATACTGGGCCGGTGGTGGTTGGGCAATCACCCAGGCGGCTTCCAGTGGACGGCCATCACCCCGGCGCTGTTCATTCCGGTCGTCGGCAATGTACTGCTGCCGCTGGCCGGTCATGCCCTCGGCCTGGGCGAGTGGGCCATGGCCCAGTTCGGCATCGGCCTGCTGTTCTGGCCGATCGTGCTGGTCTTGCTGCTGGTGCGGATCGGCGTGCAGGGCATGTGGCCCGAGCGCCTGCTGCCTGCCTCCTTCATCGTGATTGCGCCGCCTGCCGTCATCGGCCTGGTAGCCTTGCAAGCGGGTGCGCCCCTGGCGCTGGCCTGGATGTGCTGGGGAATCGCGCTGTTCGGGCTGCTCTGGGTACTGCCCTTGCTCAAGCGCATCGCCGCCCTGCCCTTCGGGCTGGCCCACTGGGGCATGAGCTTCCCGCTGGCTGCGCTCAGCGCCCTCACCCTGGCCCTCTGGCCCAGGACCGTGACGCCCTTGCCAGCGCTGGGCCTGCTGGCGCTGAGCACCCTGGTGATCGCTGCCCTGTCTTACGCCACACTGCAAGGCCTGAGGCAAGGCAGCCTGCTCACGGCCGAGCCGCTGCCGCCGGTAGTGGCGGTCAGCGACCGCTGAAACGCGCCGGACGCTTGCCAACAAAGGCCGCCACGCCCTCGGCAAAATCAGCGCTTCTGGCGCACTCCTGAAAGGCCTTTTCCTCGGCCCGTAGCTGACCGTGCAGGTCGCTGTGCAGAGAGGCACGCATCAGTTGCTTGAGCCGGGCCAGGGCCATCGGTGCGCTGGACTCGAGGCGGGCTGCCCACTGCAGTGCCGCCGGCATCAGTTCGTCGGCAGGCAGCACCCGGTTGACCAGCCCCAGGGCAAGCGCCTCGCGGGCGTCGATGGAATCGCACAGCAAGGCCATCTCCATCGCCTTGCGATAACCGACCAGACGCGGCAGTCCCCAGGACGTCGAACAGTCGCTGCTC